>NZ_JBODOE010000002.1:0-18856 GCF_051913165.1 Pseudomonas sp. SM4
CCATCCGGATGGTGGACGAGTCGGTGCAGATCTATAACAACGAGCGACCTCATCTGTCGCTGAAATACAAAACGCCCAATGCGGTGCATCGGGCGTTTTGAGACTGAAACAGGTGTAAACCTATTTCAGGACTAGACACTGCCACTCAAGCCAGATCGACCAGCACGATCTCACTGTCTTCAATCGCCGTGACCGTCAACACCTGCTCATCGGCAACCGCCACGCCGTCTCGAGCTTGTGCACGCAAACCATTGACCTCAATCACTCCGGTTGCCGGCACCAGATAGGCCCGACGTCCTTCATCGAGTCGGTATTCGGCCGTTTCCCCAGCCTTGATGTTCGCTGCGACCAAGCGTGCATCGGCACGAATGCGCAAACTCTGGTCATCACCGTCCTTGCCACTCGCCAGCGTCACAAAGCCTTCACGCTGACCTTTGGGGAATGGCTTGGCACCCCACGACGGCGGTGCGCCGGTTTCAGTCGGCAGGATCCAGATCTGAAAGATCTTGGTGTCTTTGGCTTCCAGGTTGTATTCGCTGTGCGCGATACCCGTGCCAGCGCTCATTACCTGGACGTCGCCAGCTTCGGTGCGACCCTTGTTGCCGAGGTTGTCCTGGTGAGTAATTGCGCCTTCACGCACATAGGTGATGATTTCCATGTCGCGGTGCGGGTGCTGCGGGAAGCCCGTGCCGGCGGCAATGATGTCGTCGTTCCACACCCGCAGGTTGCCCCAGCTCATACGGTGCGGATCGTAATACTCGGCGAACGAAAAGTGATGGTGGGCATCCAGCCAGCCATGATGGGCACCGCCCAGCGAGCTGAAAGGTCTGAGTTCAAGCATGATCGTCTCCTGAAACCGGTGGTTTATGGCGCTGATCATCTATCAGGAAAGCATCGATAAAAAGCGTAAAAAGTGCGGCATCAGGATCGAATTAATCGATTGAATGAAGGTTGCAAATTGCTTCAACTCACCTTCAATTCATCGCCTAAACCAATGACATGAAAGCATTTCGCTAGAACTGCGCGGCAAATACAGACACCATAGCCCTCGACAGCCTCACACCCTGGAGCCCCTCAGCGTGGTGCAACACATCCCCGATCTTCCTCCCGAACTTCGTCCACTGGCTGAAATGCCGTGGTTCAAACGCTTGGCCGCGCGGTTCTTTGGCCATGGCCTGACGCGCCTGCGTGCGCAGCATCGCGCGTCGTGGTTGCATGGCCAGGCTGATGGTTTTCGCAGTGGTCACACCGCAGGCGTCGAGTACGGTTTTAATGAAGGCAAGCTCGAAGGCCTGGAAGAAGGGCGGCAAGTCCTGCTGATCCGCGACAGCCGCAGCACCGAACATCGTCCACCGAGTGTCGATAATCATTTGTTCGACGACTGGCGGCTGCCGCTGACCGCTGAACTCAAGAAGCGTATCAAGGCTGATGTCGCCCGTTTGCTACCCGAGCACGCGCAGCCTAGCGCCGCGCAATGGAAGATGATTTTCAGCGACACGCCATCGACGTCAGTGGTTGCTGGCGCCGGCGCCGGCAAGTCGACCACGCTGGTCTTGCGCATTCTGTTACTGAACCACTATCTGGGGTTTGAACTCGATTCGCTCACCGTGGTGACGTTCACCCGCGAATCGCGCAAGGATTTCATCAATAAACTGATCGAACTATTCACGCTCTGGGGGCAGCCATTGGGCCTCAAGCAGGCGCGGGAACTGGTGCGCACGTTCCATTCGCGCATCCTGCCGATGGTGCGCAGCCTGCCGGGATTCGAACGTTTGCAGGCGTTTGAAAACCTCAGCCACCGCGTGCAGGGCAGTGATGAAGACGTCGACAGCAATCCGTTTGACCTGCGCATCAACGACGCCCAACGTCAGCAACTCAACGCCTGTTATCACCGCTTGTTCAACGAGGACGAGCGTTTCCGCCAGTTGATTCAGCCGTTGTCGCGCGCCGGCTTGCAACTCAAGGAGCTTGAGCGCGAGCATCCCGACGTGCAGAAGCGCATGGCCGTGACCGAACTGGCGGCCAAGCGTGATGAAGAATTGTGCGACGCCATTGAAGACCTGTGGTTGCGTGCCGGTGCCTGGCCGATCAAGGGCATCGAGCCCAAGCGCCAGAGTTTCGACATCAATGGCGCGACATTCCACAGCCATGGCTATATCCCAAGTCTGGATGCCTGGGTGGTGCTCGGTTTTGATTCGCAGGAAAGCCCGCAAATCTGTCGCCCTAACGCCAAACTTTCAGTGCGCGCGGAGTGGGCGGTAAAACGCACCCTGTTTCAAGCTTTCTGTCGTAAGCCATTGATATGGTTGGATTCTTACGAATCTTCCAAACGCGTATTGGCGACGTTGGCAGGTGACGCGACTGCAGGGCCTGGCTTCGATTACAAGGTCAAAGGCGAGTTGGCGTCTGCGCCGTTACTCGACTGTTTTGTCGCTGCGGCAGGCTTTATCGAGAACCTGGGGCTGGACGTTCCGGACGCCGTCGGGCGAATGAGCTTTGCCAAGGATGATCCGGATCGGTTCTTCTTTGAAGCGCTGAGCCTGTTCTGGCGTGCGTTTGAAGATCATTTGCTCGACCAGAAGCCCCCCGTGATGACCTACAACCGAATGTTCGCGCTGTTCAGCGAACATTCGCCAGAGAACCTCAAACTGGTCAGCGATGAGTTGCTGCGGCCGATGTCGCATCTAATGATCGATGAATTTCAGGACGTATCGCCGCAGATCGTCTCGTGGATTCGCGCCAGCCTGACTGAAATCCGCAGTCGCGGGCCGGCCATGCATGTCGGCCGGGGCGCTCAGCGCTCGTCATTGCTTTGCGTGGGAGATGACTGGCAGTCGATTTACGGCTGGCGTGGCAGTTCTCCCAGTTACTTCATGGAATTCAACAAGGAGTTCCCTTCGCCAAGCACCACGCGGGTGATGCTCAGCGACAACTACCGCAGCCATCAGCACATCATTGACGCTGCTGAGCATATCGTTCGCGCCGCACCGGCAATTGCTGGCAAAAAAGCCAAGGCCAGTGGCGAGCCGAAGCCTTTGCAGCCCGTCAAGGTGCTGGAACGCGACGATCGGGCCTTGGGCGAGCGCCTTGCCGAGCACTATCGTCAGGGTGATTCAATCTTGATGCTGTATCGAAAAAGTAGCGATAAGTTATTGATTGAGCAGCATATTCAGTCAGTAGTTAATGTAGATTCGAGCTTGCCTTATGAGGCCCGACGACTGAAGCAACTGACGTATCACAGTGCCAAGGGCCTGCAGGCCGATGCGGTGTTCCTGCTCGGCGATTGCCAGCACCTGACCAGCTCGCCGTACAAGAATCAGGTCTATCGCATGGCCGGCTTGGGCAAAAGTGGCGACAGCGAGCCGTACGACAGCGCACAAAAGGACGAAATCCTGCGCCTGGCGTACGTCGGCATTACCCGGGCGGTCAGCCATTGCTACTGGTACGTCGAGCCGCAGGAAAATCAGGCAGTGAACATGCCTAGGGCATCTGATCGTGTCGCTGCGGGCAAGGCATTTTTTGCCGATCACCGGCCAGCGAAGAAAATCGCCTAAGTACAAAAAAGCCCGCATCGCTGCGGGCTTTTCGTTTTAAATCATGATGTTATGCATAACTCCTGAGCAATTCTGGAGGTACGAAAGCCTCCAGCTCATCCTCCACCGCCTCGATAATTCGCTCGACATCCGCCGCATTCATCACCGTGGCACACGGGATGCCGGCGATGGCGATCATGGTTTCGCCACTGGCGCGATCAAACAGTCGGGCAATCATGCTGCCCGGTGCATCCATCGTCGCCTCGAAACCCATGGGATGAAAATGCCAGCGCATCAGCTGGCAGGCGTTGGGGAACGTGACTTTGCTTGACCCTTTGTTCATGTGTTGCCCGCCTTCTTCATCGAGCGATTCCTTTTGCTCATGTTAGGTGGGAAGAGCCTTCATTGGCTCAACCGGTGACTGACATTAAAAGTAGCATCCGCGTGTGAATCTCCTGTGAGATTTTTCAGTTCATTTTGCGATTGCTTCGCATTTTTTGATGTAAGTCACGGCCTACGCAATCATCGCCAAAGTGCCACTACGGATTAGTCATTGAAGCCTGTGCCGAACTTGGGCAAGCTCGATTCTTTTTCGCCGAGCCTTTTATGCACGCCGACGACGACGGCCCGGAACAGACCCAGGCAACGGCCGCCACGGTCATGCGCTATCACCTGAGCTGGAAACACCGCGATCTGGACGCCGTGATGGCGCTGTATCACCCGGACATTCAATACAACGATTTTTTTCAGAATCGGGTGCTCGGTCTCGACGAGTTGCGCGAGTACGTGCGCGTCAGCATGCCGCGTGAATCCGACGAACTGCTTGAGCATTGCGACCGCATTCGCGTCGACGGCAGCACCGCGTTCATTCAATACGAAGTGACTCTGCGCGGTGGCGACGGCCTGGTGTCGTTTCGCTCCAGCGAAGCGATCACGGTCAAGGACGGGCTGATCTGGCGCGTCAACGAATACGCCTCGCTGGTGCGCACGCAATCCAGTGGCGCCACCTCATCAAGCCAGCGCCCAGCGGTGAGTCGCCTGGGCTTGTCGCCCCGGCAATTGAGCTTCATGGCCGACGACTTGCAGCAGTACTTCGAAAAACAGCAGCCCTATCTGGACCCCGAGCTCGACCTGCAACGGGTGGCGAAGGAGTGCGGGTACAGTCGCAATCAGATTTCCTACCTGCTCAACCAAGTGCTCGGGCAAAGCTTCTATCGCTACGTCAATCAGGCACGCCTGCAGCATTTGCTGCGCTCACTGGAACACGCCGCGCCGCCAGTGCGCATCGATGAACTGGCGTTCGCTGCCGGGTTCAATTCGCTGTCGGCGTTTTACAGTTGCTTCCGCCAACACACCGGGCAATCGCCGAAGGCTTACACGAAACAAATTTCTTTGCGGACACGCGCGCAAGACTTGTCCTGAGGACAGCCACTAGGATCGACGCCATCGAAGGTTTTCAGTGGCGGAGTCTTGCATGCCGGCGTGGCGCACTATCAGTTTGTGGATGGATCAACTCGACGAGCCGCTGACCGCGCGGCCCGAGCTTGAGCGGGACCTGGATGTCGACGTGGCAATTATCGGCGCCGGGTACACCGGGTTGTGGACGGCCTACTACCTGAAGAAGCTGGCTCCGGGCCTGGACATCGCCATCGTCGAGGCGCAAACCGCCGGGTTTGGTGCGTCCGGTCGTAATGGCGGTTGGCTGATGGGCAATCTGCTCGGTGAAGATCGACTGCTGGCCGGTCTGTCGCCGCAACAGCGCCGCGCTTCATTCGACCTGCTGCACAGCATTCCTGATGAAGTGGAAGTTGTCCTCGAACGGGAAGGGATCGACTGCGATTATCGCAAGGGCGGGGTGCTTTACTGCGCAGCACGCTACCCGGAGCAAGAGGCGACGTTGCGTGAATACCTCGCCAAGTTGCACAGCCAGGGTCTGACCGACAACGATTACCGCTGGCTCAGCCCTGAGCAACTCGCGCAGCAGATCCGTATCGCCAAACCCTACGGCGGCATCTTCGCACCGCACGTCGCGACCATTCACCCTGCCAAACTGGTGCGCGGCCTGGCGCGTACCGTGCAGAACATGGGCGTGAAGATCTACGAGAACAGTCCGGTCACCCACTGGCAATCCGGCAGCTTGCGCACGGCCAAGGCCAGCGTGCGCAGCCGCTGGATCGTGCCGGCGGTGGAAGGCTATTCGGTAACGTTGCCGCCGCTGGGTCGCTATCAGTTGCCGGTGCAAAGCCTGATCGTCGCCACCGAACCGTTGTCCGCCGCCACCTGGGATGAAATCGGCCTCAATCGCGGCCAGGCCTTCAGCGAATTCAGCCGTCAGGTCACTTATGGCCAGCGCAGCGCCGACAACCGCCTGATCTTCGGCGCCCGTGGCGGTTATCAGTTCGCCGGCAAGTTGCGCCACAACTTTGATCTGACCCGCGATGAGGTCGAACTGCGGCGCTATCTGTTCGGCGAACTGTTCCCGCAACTGAAAAACGTGCAGATCACCCACGCCTGGGGCGGCAACCTCGGTATGTCGCGCCATTTCAAGCCGCACATGCTCTGCGATCGCGCCAATGGCATCGCGCTGTCCGGCGGTTATGGCGGGGAGGGCGTCGGCGCCAGCAACCTCGGCGGACGCACCTTGGCCGATCTGATTCTTGAGCGCGATACCGAACTGGTACATCAACCGTGGGTACTGCCGAACGGCGGCATTCATGCACTGCGCGCCTGGGAGCCGGAGCCGTGTCGCTGGCTCGGTTACAACGCAATCATCAAAAGTTTTGTCCATGAAGACCAGACCCTGGCCAACCCGGCGACGGCGCCATGGCGGCGCAAGCTCGCCAGCCAGGTCGCGGGTTTCATGGAAGGTTTCATGCACTAACGCCGTTCTCTTCAAAAGACAGGTCAGACCATGAGCATTACCCAGTTCAAGAACACCGCAACCTTGCAACTCGACGAATCCAACCCGGTCGCCGTGCCACTCGGCGAGCCGGTCGCGATCGCCTCGACCACCAGCGTCGAGCGCGATGACGGCGTCGAAACCGGCGTCTGGGAATGCACCCCGGGGCGCTGGCGTCGGCAGATCACCGCGCAGGAGTTTTGCCATTTCATCTCCGGGCGCTGCACGTTCACCCCGGATGGCGGTGGCGAAACCCTGCACATACAAGGCGGCGACGCACTGATGTTGCCAGCCAACACGCTCGGTATCTGGGATATCCAAGAGACCGTGCGCAAGACCTACGTGCTGATTTTCTGATTATTTGATCCTTTGATTGCCTGCCAACAAAAAAACCTACACAGGAATCGATCCATGATCCGCAAAACCCTCGCTCTGGCACCGCTGATGCTCGCCGTTTCCTTCGCCCAAGCGGCGGAAACGGTGAAGGTTTACAACTGGTCCGATTACATCGCGCCGGACACCACCAAGAATTTCGAGAAGGACACCGGCTTCGGCGTCACCTATGACGTCTACGACAGCAACGAAACCCTCGACGGCAAGCTGATGACCGGCAAATCCGGTTACGACGTGGTGTTTCCGTCCAACCACTTCATGGCCCGGCAGATCCAGGGCGGGGCGCTGAAGAAGCTCGACAAGAGCCAGTTGCCGAACTGGAAGAATCTCAACCCGGTGTTGCTCAAGGCCTTGCAGGTCAATGATCCGAACAACGAACACGGTTTCCCGTACCTGTGGGGCAGCACCGGCATCGGCTACAACATTGCCAAGGTCAAAGCCGTACTGGGCGATGATGCGCCGGTGGATTCCTGGGATCTGATCTTCAAACCCGAGAACATGGCAAAGCTGCAGAAGTGCGGCGTGGCGATCCTCGACAACGGCCCGGAATTGCTGCCGGCGGCGCTCAACTATCTGGGCTTGCCGCACCACAGCAAAAATCCCGAGGACTATAAGAAGGCCGAAGCGCTGCTGATGAAAGTGCGGCCGTACGTCAGCTACTTCCACTCCTCGAAATACACCAGCGACCTGGCCAACGGCGATATCTGCGTGGCAGTCGGTTTCTCCGGCGACATCCTGCAAGCGGAAAACCGCGCCAAGGAAGCCAAGAACGGTGTCGACATCGGTTACAACATTCCCAAGGAAGGTGCCGCCATCTGGTTCGACATGGTCGCCATGCCCGTCGACGCCCCGGACGAGAAGGCCGGTTACGCGTTCATGAACTACCTGCTGCGCCCGGACGTGATGGCCGGCATCAGCAACTACGTGCACTACGCCAACGGTAACGAACAGGCCGACAGCCTGATCGACCCGGCGATCAAGAACGACACCAAGGTGTACCCGAGCCCGGAAATGATGGGCAAGTTGTTTGCGCTGGAGGCGATGCCGCTGAATATTGACCGCATCCGGACGCGGGTGTGGAACAAAATTCGCACTGGCAGCTGAGCATTCCCCGGTAAACCCTGAAACCCTGAAACCCTGAAACCCTGAAACCCTGAAATTCTGAAATCCTGTAGGAGCTGACGAGTGAAACGAGGCTGCGATCTTTTGATTTTAAAATTTCCAGATCAAAAGATCGCAGCCTCGTTTCACTCGTCAGCTCCTACAGTTTAGTTGTGTTTTTAGGGGGGGCAGGGGTTGATATCAATACACTGGCACTGCACTGATAAAGTGCAGAAAAGTGAGACGCATCTAACAAAAAACAACTTACCGATATTTAATAATTAAATAGAAAATCGTCAGACAATTAGACGCAAGTCAGCAACTTCAAACAATCTTTCGGCGCCACACGCTTTGTTTACGGCAGTTTTACCAAACAGTTCAATTTGATCTCAAAAAAACGCTAGACGTCAGATTTCAAATTGTGTCAGGTTTCTGATGCCTTCATTGGGCGAGTGATAGGACGATCTCGCCAGGGATTGTCGCTATCGGACAAAAACTGTTCCATTGCTAAACAAGGAAGTGTGTTTATGTCGAAAGTTAAAGCTAATGCTATTGATACCGCCGAACAGGCTTTCCAGCTGTCCGCGGCGCCGCAACCTCTGGCCGCAGCCAGCTCGGCGTATAACCAGATCAATAGCTTCAGCCATCAATACGATCGTGGCGGCAACCTCACGGTCAATGGCAAACCCTCCTTCTCCGTCGACCAGGCTGCAACCCAGTTGCTGCGCGACGGCGCTGCCTACCAGGACAAGGATGGCAGCGGCAAGATCGAACTCACCTACACGTTCCTGACCTCGGCATCGTCCAGCACGATGAACAAGCACGGGATCAGCGGGTTCAGTCAGTTCAGTACTCAACAACAGACCCAGGCCAAGCTCGCCATGCAATCCTGGGCCGATGTGGCCAACGTGACCTTCACCGAGAAAGCCTCGGGCGGCGACGGCCACATGACCTTCGGCAACTACAGCGGCGGCCAGGATGGCGCGGCAGCGTTCGCCTATCTGCCGGGCACCGGCAACGGTTATGACGGTACCTCGTGGTACTTGATCAACAGTGGCTACACGCAAAACAAAAACCCGGATCTGAACAACTACGGTCGTCAGACCCTGACTCACGAGATCGGTCACAGCCTCGGCCTTGCTCACCCTGGCGACTACAACGCCGGTAATGGCAACCCGACTTACAACGACGCGTCCTATGGCCAGGACACCCGCGGCTACAGCGTCATGAGTTACTGGAGCGAAAGCAATACCAACCAGAACTTCAGCAAAGGCGGGGTGGAAGCCTATTCCTCCGGTCCGCTGATGGACGATATCGCTGCTATCCAGAAGCTCTACGGCGCCAACATGAACACCCGTACCGGTGACACCACCTACGGCTTCAACTCCAACGCCGGCCGCGATTTCCTCAGCGCCTCGTCGTCGAGCGACAAGCTGGTGTTCTCGGTCTGGGATGCGGGCGGCAAGGACACCTTCGACTTCTCGGGTTTCACCCAGAACCAGAAGATCAACCTCAACGAAGCCTCGTTCTCCGACGTTGGTGGTCTGGTGGGTAACGTCTCGATCGCCAAAGGCGTGACCATCGAGAACGCCATCGGCGGTTCGGGCAACGACCTGCTGATCGGCAACAACGTGTCGAACGAGCTCAAGGGCGGTGCCGGCAACGACATCCTCTACGGGGCTGGCGGTGCCGACAAGCTGTGGGGCGGTGCAGGTTCGGACACGTTCGTGTTCGCGGCCAGTTCCGACTCCAAGCCGGGTGCGATCGATCAGATCCTCGATTTCGTCAGCGGTCTGGACAAAATCGACCTGACCGGCATCACCAAAGGGGCGGGCCTGCACTTCGTCAGCGCCTTCACCGGTGCTGCGGGCGATGCAGTACTGACCTCGTCGGGCGGCAACAGCCTGTTGTCGGTGGACTTCTCCGGGCATGGCGTGGCTGACTTCGCTGTCAGCACCGTGGGCCAGGCGGCGACCAGCGACATCGTGGCGTGATGTAACCGTGGGAAGCGGCGCGTGATGCGCCGCTTTCTTCACTTGCATCGGTTGAATCTGTAGGCAAGGCTACGCGCCGGAGCGAATATTCCCATGATCAATAAAGCTTTTACCTACAAGGCAATGGCGTGGCTTTCGGCGGCGTTCATCATGATTTCAGGAGCAACCAGCATGGCAAGCAGCCTCAGGCTCGAAGAACCTTCCGTATTGGCCGGACAATGGCAAGCAACGTTGTCGACGCGCGGCGAGGACCCTCAGGCGCAAAAACTGCAGGACAAACCTTCGAATACTTGCCTCGTCGAGTTGCAGGCCGACAAGGTGCTGGGGAAGGGTGCCGACTGCCTGGGCGCGTGGCTCGAAGAAGTGCCGATCGGCTGGTTTCCCGATCCTGACGGTCTGTCGATCACCGGCAAGGAAGGTTCAAGAATCCAGTTCTTCAGCCGACAACGTGATGGGCTTTATCTGACCACTTTGAAGTCGGGCCTGGTGATTACGCTTGAGCGCTCGACGCCATAACGCTGATGACTGTGTTCGCGACAAGTTTTTAATATAAAGCGCCACAAGGTGGTTATAAGCAAAGCGCTTGACGACAACTGCACCGCAATAAACAGTGGAAGTTGTTATGAAAGTGTAAGCGGTCACTTGAACAGCAAGTCCCGGCGATGCGCCGATAATTAATTGAAGTCTCGCCAAAGATGGGCGGGATAACTCTTTCAGGAATAATCAATGAAGATGGCGAAGGCCCCAGCCACCGCTCCCTTATTCAAGGCATTGGGTGACTATAAAAGCATCCTGATCAGCGTTGGCTGTTTTACCGCACTGATTAACGTGCTGATGCTGGTGCCCTCCATCTATATGCTTCAGGTTTACGACCGGGTGTTGTCGTCACAGAACGAAACCACCCTGGCCATGCTGTCGCTGATGGTGGTCGGATTCTTTGCCTTCATCGGTCTGCTGGAGGTGATTCGCAGTTTTATCGTAATCCGCATCGGCAGCCAGTTGGAGCGGCGCTTCAACCTGCGGGTCTATCAGGCCGCGTTCGAGCGCAACCTGTTCAAAGGCGAGGGCAACGCCGGGCAATCGCTGGGCGATCTGACGCACATTCGCCAGTTCGTCACCGGCCCTGCGCTGTTCGCGTTCTTCGATGCGCCGTGGTTCCCGGTCTATCTGTTCGTCATCTATCTATTCAACGTCTGGCTGGGCGTATTGGCCACCGCCGGCGCACTGCTGTTGATCGCTCTGGCGTGCCTCAACGAATACATGACCAAAAAGCCGCTGGGCGATGCCGCCGGTTTTTCGCAGAAATCCAGCCAACTGGCCACCAGTCACCTGCACAACGCCGAAACCATTCAAGCGATGGGCATGCTCGGTTCGCTGCGCAAGCGCTGGTTTCAGGTGCATTCGCGCTTTCTCGGGCTGCAGAATCAGGCCAGCGACACCGGCGCGGTGATCAGCTCGCTGAGTAAAACCCTGCGTCTGTGCCTGCAATCGCTGGTGCTGGGCCTGGGTGCGTTGTTGGTGATCAAGGGCGACATGACCGCCGGTATGATGATCGCCGGTTCCATTCTGATGGGGCGAGTGCTGAGCCCGATCGATCAGTTGATCGCGGTGTGGAAGCAGTGGAGCGGGGCGAAGCTGGCTTATCGCCGTCTGGATGCGCTGCTGCAAGCCTTCCCGCCGAGCGACGAGGCCATGGCGCTGCCGGCGCCGAAAGGCCAGATCACGTTCGAACAAGTCAGCGCCGGCCCGCCGGGGCAACGCGCAGCGACCTTGCACATGGTCAATTTCAATCTCGGCGCCGGTGAAGTGCTCGGCGTACTCGGCGCGTCCGGTTCGGGCAAATCGACCTTGGCCCGAGTGCTGGTCGGCGTCTGGCCAACCCTCGGCGGCATCGTGCGTCTGGACGGCGCCGACATTCACCGCTGGAACCGTGACCAGCTCGGCCCGTACATCGGCTACCTGCCACAAGACATTGAGCTGTTCAGCGGCAGCATTGCCGAGAACATCGCCCGTTTCAGCGAGGCCGATCCGCAGAAAGTCGTGGCGGCCGCGCAACAGGCCGGCGTGCACGAGATGATCCTGCGTCTGCCGCAAGGCTACGACACGCAATTGGGTGAAGACGGCAGCGGCTTGTCCGGGGGCCAGAAGCAGCGCGTGGCCCTGGCCCGGGCCATGTATGGCACGCCAAGCCTGGTGGTGCTGGATGAACCGAACTCCAACCTCGACACCGTCGGCGAAGCCGCGTTGGCCAGCGCCATTGCCGCGCTCAAGGCTCAGGGCACCACCGTGGTGCTGGTGACGCACCGTTCCTCGGTGCTGGCCCAGGCCGACAAGCTGCTGGTGCTCAACGACGGCCGTCTGCAAGCCTTTGGCCCAAGCCAGGATGTGCTCAAGGCACTGTCCGGCCAGCAAGAGCAACAGCGTGAAAAACCTGCACAAGCACCGGGCGGGCTCAGCATGAGCCGGCAGTATCAGCCCACGACAAGGAATTCGGGTGTATGAGCAGCGCCAGCATGAACACTGAAAACGAAGCGAACATGGAACACGCCTACCTCACCGAACGTCCGGAGCGCGATGCGAAGTTCTTCGCACGCATGGGCTGGATTCTGGCCATCGTCGGCGCCGGCAGTTTTTTCACCTGGGCGGCTTTGGCGCCGCTCGATCAAGGTATCCCGGTGCAGGGCACCGTCGTTGTCTCGGGCAAACGCAAAGCCGTGCAATCGATGAGCAGCGGCGTGGTCAGCCGGATTCTGGTGCGCGAAGGCGAGATCGTGAAACAGGGCCAGCCGCTGTTCCGCCTCGACCAGACGCAAGTCGCCGCCGACGTGCAATCGCTGCAAGCCCAATACCGCATGGCCTGGGCGAGCCTGGCGCGCTGGCAGGCGGAACGTGACAATCTCAAGCAGGTGACCTTTCCGCCTGAGCTGAGCAACGATCCGGATCCGCGCTTGGCCCTCGTGCTCGAAGGCCAGCGCCAACTGTTCAGCAGCCGTCGCGAAGCGTTCTACCGTGAACAAGCAGCCTTGCGCGCCAGCATCGAGGGCGCCACCGCGCAACTGGCGGGCATGCGCCGTGCGCGCACCGACCTGAATGCGCAGGCCGACTCCCTGCAACAACAACTGAGCAACCTGCAACCGCTGGCCGACAACGGCTACATCCCGCGCAATCGCTTGATGGAATACCAGCGCCAACTGTCGCAAGTGCAGCAACAACTGGCCGAGAACACCGGTGAAAGCGGCCGCGTGGAGCAGGGCATCCTCGAATCGCGCCTGAAGCTGCAACAGCATGGCGAGGAATACCAGAAGGAAGTGCGTACGCAGCTGGCCGATGCCCAGCTGAAAAGCGTGACCCTGTCCGAGCAATTGACTTCTGCCGGTTTCGACCTGCAACACAGCGAGATCATGGCCACTGCCGACGGTGTTGCGGTCAATCTCGGCGTCCACACTGAAGGCGCCGTCGTGCGTCAGGGCGAAACCCTGCTGGAGATCGTGCCGCAAGGCACCACGCTGGAAGTGGAAGGGCACTTGCCGATCAACCTGATCGACAAAGTCGGCACGCACCTGCCCGTGGACATCCTGTTTACCGCGTTCAACCAGAGCAAAACCCCGCGTGTACCGGGCGAAGTCAGCCTGATTTCCGCCGACCAGATGGTCGATGAGAAAACCGGCGTGCCGTATTACGTGTTGCGCAGCAGCGTCAGCGATCAGGCCATGGAGAAGCTCAACGGCCTGGTGATCAAGCCCGGCATGCCCGCAGAAATGTTCGTGCGTACCGGCGAACGTTCACTCCTCAACTATCTGTTCAAACCGCTGCTCGACCGGGCAGGCTCCGCGTTGACCGAGGAATAAGGATGTTCGGCTGTATGAAAAAGCTTTCGATACTCGCGGCGGCAATGATGCTGCTCGCGAGTCACTCAGCAGTGGCGGCCCTGGGGCCGTTCGAGATTTACGAACAGGCGCTGCGCAATGACCCGGTGTTCCTCGGGGCGATCAAGGAGCGCGATGCCGGTCTGGAGAATCGCGCCATTGGCCGCGCCGGGTTGTTGCCAAAGCTTGGTTACACCTACAACAAGGGCCGTAACTCGTCAAAAGCGACTTCGCTGGACGAACGCGCGCGCAATCGTACCGACGATCGCAACTACAGCAGCTACGGCTCGGCGCTGACTCTGCAACAACCCTTGCTCGACTACGAAGCCTACGCGGCGTATCGCAAGGGCGTGGCGCAATCACTGTTCGCCGACGAGAACTTTCGTGGCAAAAGCCAGGAGCTGTTGGTACGCGTGCTGGACTACTACACCAAGGCTTTGTTTGCTCAGGATCAGATCGACATCGCCCAGGCAAAGAAAAAGGCCTACGAGCAACAATTTCAGCAAAACGAGCACATGTTCAAACAGGGCGAGGGCACCCGCACCGACATTCTTGAGGCGGAGTCGCGCTATGAATTGGCGACTGCCGAGGAGATCGAAGCGCGTAATGAACAAGACGCCGCGTTGCGCGAACTGGGGGCACTGGTTGGCGTCCCGGCCGTAGACATTACCGATCTGGTGCCGCTGGATCAGAACTTCCAGACGTTTACCTTACAGCCCGCCAACTTCGACACCTGGCACGAGATGGCGATCAGCAATAACCCCAATCTCGCCTCGCAGCGCCAGGCCGTGGAAGTGGCGCGGTATGAAGTGGAACGCAATCGGGCCGGGCATCTGCCGAAAATCAACGCCTATGCCTCGATGCGGCAGAACGAATCGGAAAGCGGCAACACCTACAACCAGCGCTACGAAACCAACACGATTGGCCTCGAAGTCAGCGTGCCGCTGTTCGCCGGTGGCGGGGTGTCGGCGTCGACCCGTCAAGCCAGCCGCAGCATGGAGCAGGCCGAGTACGAACTCGACGGCAAGACCCGCGAGACCTTGATTGAACTGCGTCGCCAGTTCAGCGCGTGTCTGTCGGGGGTGAATAAATTGCGCGCTTATCAAAAGGCACTGACGTCTGCCGAAGCGTTGGTGGTATCGACCAAGCAAAGCATTCTTGGCGGTGAACGGACCAATCTCGATGCGTTGAACGCCGAGCAACAACTGTTCACCACCCGGCGCGATCTGGCGCAGGCGCGGTACGACTATTTGATGGCCTGGACCAAGTTGCATTACTACGCCGGCACCTTGAGCGAACAGGATCTGGCGCGGGTCGACGAAGCCTTTGGCCACGTCCCCGGTCACCGCGCCAATTGATGGTTTTGCGCAGACCTGTGGCGAGGGGATTTATCCCCGAACGGCTGCGCAGCAGTCGCACATTCATGCAGTGCGGTTATTTCCGGGAGACCGCCGGGGGCGCTTCGCACCCCATCGGGGATAAATCCCCTCGCCACTGGGGACAGTGTTTCCCTGGTGAAGCAACGCTAAACACATAAAAACAATGAGTGGTGAACATGGACGTACGCATCAAGCCGATTTCGGTCGGCACCCTCAGCGAGCAGAATCGGGCGCAGGTCACGAAACCTTTGGGCCCCGCGCCAATTGATATTTTGCGCAGACCTGTGGTGAGGGGATTTATCCCCGATCGGCTGCGCAGCAGTCGCACATTCATGCGGCGCGGTTATTTCCGGGAGACCGCCGGGGGCGCTTCGCACCCCATCGGGGATAAATCCCCTCGCCACGGGGGACAGTGTTTCCCTGGTGAAGCAACGCTAAACACATAAAAACAATGAGTGGTGAACATGGACGTACGCATCAAGCCGATTTCGGTCGGCACCCTCAGCGAGCAGGTTCTGGCGCAGGGCACGAAACCTTTGGCCCCCTCGCCAATTGATATTTTTCGCAGACCTGTGGCGAGGGGATTTATCCACGATCGGCTGCGCAGCAGTCGCACATTCATGCAGTGCGGTTATTTCCGGGAGACCGCTGGGGGGCGCTTCGCACCCCATCGGGGATAAATCCCCTCGCCACGGGGGACAGTGTTTTCCCTGGTGAAGCAACGCTAAACACATAAAAACAATGAGTGGTGAACATGGACGTACGCATCAAGCCGATTTCGGTCGGCACCCTGCTGCTTGTGATTTCGACAACCCACGCTCAGGCGCAGTACCTGGAGACCGGCAAACCCGGCGATTCCGCCAGTTGGCGCAGCGCCGAGTTCCTGCGTGACTGGGGGCTGAGCCGGATGCAGGCCGATCGGGCCTATGCCGCTGGCATCACCGGCAAAGGCGTGAAAATCGGCGCTCTCGACTCTGGTTTCGATGCGGCCCATCCCGAGTTCGCCACCGACCGCTATCACCCGGTACTGGCCAACGGCGGCTACGTCGACGGCTCATTGTTCAATGTCGATGGCACGCTCAACCCCAACAACGACTCCCACGGCACTCACGTCGTTGGCACCATGGGCGCGTCGCGCGACGGCAGCGGTATGCACGGCGTGGCCTACAACGCGCAGATCTACGTCGGCAACACCAATAAAAATGACAGCTTTCTGTTCGGCCCCAATCCCGATCCGCGCTACTTCAAAGCCGCGTACAACGCCCTGGCGGATGCCGGCGTGCGCGCAATCAACAACAGCTGGGGCAGTCAGCCGCCGGATGTCAGTTATCGCACCCTGGCCGATCTGCATGCCGCCTATGCGCAGCATTGGAATCGGGGCACCTGGCTCGACGCGGCGGCCGAGGTGTCCTCGCAGCGCGGCGTGATCAATGTGTTCAGCGCCGGCAACAGCGGCTACCCGAATGCCAGCGTGCGTTCGGCGCTGCCGTACTTTCAGCCGGAGATTGAAGGCCACTGGCTGGCCGTGTCGGGGCTCGATCAAAGTAATCAGCAGAAGTACAACCAATGTGGCATCGCCAAGTATTGGTGCATCACCACGCCCGGCGCGAAAATCGACAGCACCATTCCCGGTGGCGGTTACGCGATCAAGTCCGGCACCTCGATGTCGGCGCCCCACGCGACCGGCGCACTGGCGCTGGTGATGGAGCGCTACCCGTACATGAACAATCAGCAGGCGCTGGAAACCCTGCTGACCACCGCCACGCAACTCGATGGCTCGGTGACCGATGCACCGACCGAGCGGGTCGGCTGGGGCGTGGCCAACCTGAGCCGGGCGATGCGCGGGCCGGGGCAATTGCTCGGTGCGTTCGACGCCAATCTGGGCGCTGGGCAAAGCGACGTCTGGAGCAATGACATCTCCGACAAGGCACTGATCCAGCGTCAACGCGAAGACCTAGCCGAACACAGTGCCTGGCAGCAGACGCTGCAAGACAAAGGCTGGCAGAACGGTGTGGCGGCTGGCGCCAGTCAGCAGGATCAAACCGATTACGCAGTCGGCATGGCCCGCGAGGCTGCAGCGGCGGGGCGGCTGTATCAGGGCAGCCTGATCAAATCGGGAGCAGGGCACCTGGTCCTCAGCGGCGACAACACTTATCGCGGCCCGACCACCATCAATGGCGGCCTGCTCACGGTGAACGGTTCGCTGGCCTCGGCAGTCACCGTCAACGACAGCGGTACCCTTGGCGGCTCCGGACGCATCGGTGCACTGACCGCCAACAGCGGCGGTCGCGTGGCGCCAGGCAATTCCATCGGCACGTTGGCGGTGGCCGGTGACGTGACGTTTGCCCCAGGCTCGATCTACGCCGTGGAGCTGTCGCCCACTCGCAGCGACCGCATCGTCGCCGGCGGCGCAGCCTCGATCAGCGGCGCCACGGTCAGCCTGTCGCTGGAAAACAGCCCGACATTGCTCAGCACCGTTGAAGTGCAGAGCCTGCTCGGTCATCAGTACGACATCCTGCAGGCAGCCGCTGGCGTTCAGGGCCAGTTTGGTGCGGTGCTGCCGAGTTACCTGTTCATCGGTGGCAGCCTCGATTATGCCGCCAACGGCATTCAACTCAACATCGAACGCAACGCAACGTCCTTCGCCAGCGTCGGCCAGACGCCGAATCAACGTTCGGTCGCGGCGGCTGTCGAGGGTTTGGGCGCCGGCAACTCGGTGTATGAAAGCCTGTTGCTGTCGCCTTCGGCGGCGTCCGCGCAACAAGCCTTCCAGCAACTCAGCGGGGAAATTTACCCAGCGCTCGGCTCGGTGCTGAACAACGACAGCCGCCAATTACGCGATGCCGTGGGCGAGCGCTTGCACGATGCCGGTGCGGCGCAAGGCAACGGCTGGGTCAAGGCACTCGGCGCCTGGGGCAGCACCGATTCGGGCCACGACACAGCGGGTTACAGCACCTCGATTGGCGGTCTGTTGGCCGGTGTCGACGGGGCGCTGGATGAGCAGACGCGCATCGGTCTGGTCACCGGCTACAGCGACAGTTCGTTGAGCATGGGTTCGGGCACGCACTCCTCGGCCAAGGTCGACAGCTATCACCTCGGCGCCTACGCCGGCCATGAAATCGGCGCCTGGCGCTTGAGCACCGGTGCGGCGTACAGCTGGCATCGCGCCGACGTCAAACGCGATCTGCAATACGGCGAGGTCAGTGCCAAACAGAAAGCCAAAGTGGACGCGGCCACCACGCAAGTCTTTGCCGAGGCGGCGTATCGGCTGCACCTGCAACCGCTGGCACTGGAACCGTTCGCCAACCTGGCCTACGTGCATCTCGACACGGAAGGTTTCACCGAGAAGGGCGACGCTGCCGCGCTGAAAAGCTCCGGCGATCAGCGCGATGCGGTGCTGAGCACCCTCGGGGTGCGGGCGATCAAGACGTTCAATCTGTCGGCGGCGCAGTCGCTGGATGTCAGCGGCCATCTCGGCTGGCAGCACAGCCTGAGCGATATCGACGCTGAGCAGCACCTGCGTTTTGCCAGCGCTGGCACGCCTTATTCGGTGGAAAGTTCGGCACGGGTGCGCGACGCCGCGCTGGTCGGCGTGCAGGCGAGCCTGGCGTTGAGCCGCGATGTTCGGGTGAACCTTGATTACAACGGACAACTGGCCAATCGCGAGAAGCTGCATGGCGTTGGCTTGAGC
>NZ_JBODOE010000002.1:18956-49598 GCF_051913165.1 Pseudomonas sp. SM4
GCCGCGATGTTCGGGTGAACCTTGATTACAACGGACAACTGGCCAATCGCGAGAAGCTGCATGGCGTTGGCTTGAGCCTGAACTGGCAGTTCTGACCCGATTTATCGCTGACCTGCTCCTTGTGGTGAGGGGATTTATCCCCGATGGGGTGCGAAGCAGCCCCCGGCATCTTCCAGACACACCGAGTGGTCTGGATTTGCGACTGCTGCGCAGCCGATCGGGGATAAATCCCCTCGCCACGGGTCAGTGCGTTGACCGCACGAGATACACGGATTTTTCGCAACATCACTAAGGAAGGTCGCTGGATGAATAACAACAATACCCCCGCGCAAACGGGTGGCCGTTTTGCCCTGAAAAGCCTCACGCTCGCCGTGCTGTGTGCGATCGGCACAGCCCATGCCGCGCCGTACGTGGAAAACGCTCGCAATGGCGATCCGGCCAGTTGGCGCAGCAAGGAATTCCAGGCCGACTGGGGCCTGGGCGCCATCGGTGCCGATTACGCCTACGCCGCTGGCTACACCGGCAAAGGCGTGAAGCTCGGCATCTTCGACCAACCGGTCTACGCCGCACACCCGGAGTTCTCCGGCAGCAACAAGGTCATCACCCTGGTCACCAGCGGCATCCGCGAATACACCGATCCGTACATTCCGGTGAAAGCCGGGGACACGTTTCGCTATGACGGTTCCCCCTCGGTCGGCTCCGACGGCAAACTCGGCGCCCACGGCACCCACGTCGGCGGTATCGCCGCAGGCAGCCGTGACGGCGGGCCGATGCACGGCGTGGCGTTCGGTGCACAGATCATCAGCGCCGACAACGGTGACCCGGGCCCGGAAGATGGCATCGTCCGCGGCAACGACGGTGCGGTGTACAAGGCCGGTTGGGATGCCCTGATCGCCAGCGGCGCACGGATCATCAACAACAGCTGGGGCATCGGCATCACTGACCGCTTCGACCTCGGCGGCAAGGATCCGGCGTACCCGCATTTCACCGTCAACGACGCGCAATTGCAGTTCAATGAAATCCGCACCTTGCTCGGCACCAAACCCGGTGGTGCCTATGACGGCGCCATTGCCGCCGCACGCAGCGGCATCGTGACGATCTTCGCCGCCGGCAACGATTACAACCTCAACAACCCTGACGCGATCGCCGGCCTCGGCTATTTCGTCCCGGATATCGCGCCGAACTGGATCACCGTCGCCGCATTGCAGCAGAACCCGGACCTGGCCAGCGCCAACCCGTACATCATGAGTACGTTCTCATCGCGCTGCGGTTATACCGCGAGTTTCTGCGTGTCGGCGCCGGGCACGAAAATCTTCAGCTCGATCATCGAAGGCACCAACGCCGACAACCTGACCACCAGCTACAAAAACTACAACGGCACCTCCATGGCCGCGCCGCACGTGGCCGGTTCCATGGCCGTGCTGATGGAGCGCTTCCCGTACATGAGCGGTGATCAGGTCGCGACGGTCTTGCGTACCACCGCCACCGACCTCGGCGCGCCGGGCATCGACGCGTTGTACGGCTGGGGCATGATCAACCTGCGCAAGGGGATTGATGGCCCGGCGATGTTCGTCACCGAACAGGACATCCCTGAAGAGTTCCGGATTCAGGGCGCCTACGGTTCCGGTCAGTTCGTTGCAGACTTGCCGGGCATCGGCGCGATCATTGATCAGGGCAAACCCACCGAGCGCGTGTGCAACGACATCACCTGCGGCCTCGACACTTGGCGCAACGACATTTCCGGTCACGGCGGCCTGACCAAGCAAGGCATCGGCACCCTGGTGATGACCGGTAACAACACCTACAGCGGCCCGACCTTGGTCAATCAGGGCCGTCTGGCCATCAACGGTTCGCTGGCGTCGGCGGTCACCGTCAATGACAGCGGCATTCTTGGCGGTAACGGCCGCATCGGCGCACTGTCGGTGAAAAACGGCGGTACCGTGGCACCGGGCAATTCCATCGGCACCCTGAACGTTGCCGGTGACGTGACCTTCGAGCCGGGCTCTACCTACGCGGTCGAGGTCTCGCCGACGTCCAGCGACAAGATTGTCGCCGGTGGCAAGGCTGTGATCGACGGCGCCACGGTCAGCCTGTCGCTGGAAAACAGCCCGACGCTATTGACCACCACTGAAGTGAAAAGCCTGCTCGGTACGCAATTCAACATCTTGCAGGCAGCGGGTGGCATCGAGGGGCAATTCGGCCAGGTGCTGCCTAACTATGCGTTTCTCGGCGGCACGCTGGCGTACTCGGCCAGCGGCGTGCAACTGGATGTCGGGCGCAACGGTGCTTCATTTGCCAGCGTCGGCCTGACGCCGAACCAGCGTGCGGTGGGTGCGGCGGCCGAACGCTTGGGCGCCGGCAATGCGTTGTTCGAGACCCTGCTGCTGTCGCCTGACGCGGCTTCGGCGCAACAAGCCTTCCAGCAGTTGTCCGGCGAGATTCACCCGGCCATCGGCACGCTGCTGATCAACGACAGCCGTTACCTGCGTGATGCCGTGGGCGAGCGTCTGCGCGAGCGTGATCTGTTCAACGCCGATGCACCGAGCGATGACCGCAGCAACGCCTGGGTCAAGGTGCTGGGTTCTTGGGGCACCAGCGACGGTGGCAATAAATACGCGGACTCCACCAGTTCCATCGGTGGTCTGCTGGCCGGTGTCGATGGCTTGATTGCTGAAGATACTCGGCTGGGTTTCGTTACCGGTTATAGCGACAGCTCGTTGAGCATGGGCAGCGGCACGCATTCGTCGGCGTCGGTCGACAGCTACCACTTGGGTGCGTACCTGGGGCATCAAATGGATGCGCTGCGCCTGACCGTTGGCGGCGCTTACAGCTGGCACCGCATCGATGCAAAACGCGACCTGCAATTCGGTGACGTCAGCGGCAAGCAGAAAACCAAACGCGACGCGACCACGGCGCAATTGTTCACGGAAGCGGCTTATGATCTGGGCCTGCAACCGATGAACCTGGAACCGTTCGCCAATCTGTCTTACGTTCACCTCAACACCGAAAGCTTTACCGAGAAGGGTGATGCTGCCGCGCTCAAAGGCAGTGAAGACAACCGCGATGTGCTGCTGTCGACCTTGGGTGTGCGCGCCAAACGCAGTTTCGCCCTGTCGGACAAGCATCAGCTGGAACTGGGCGCGAGCCTGGGCTGGCAGCACAACCTGAGCAGTGTTGACGCTGAAAACCATCTGGCCTTTGCCAATGGCAACAGCGCGTTCACCGTTCAGAGCGTGTCGATGGATCGCGATGCGGCGGTGGTCGGCGTGCGTGCGGGTCTGGCGCTCAATCGCGATGTGCGGGTGAACCTGGATTACAACGGACTGATCGGTTCGAACGAGAAGGACCATGGTGTGGGCCTGACCCTGGATTGGCAGTTCTAAAGAGCACTCAAGGCATACCGGCAGTTCTGTAAAGGACTGCCGTTTTTTTAAAGGAAGAGAGAGCACAACATGGGATTGTTCGATTACAAGAATGCCGATGGCAAAGCGTTGTACAGCGACGCCATCGCACTGACGCTGTATGCCTACACGCCCACCGGCCAGCCATTGCCGGCAACCGCCTGGGCACCGGTCGCTGCGACCGCGCTGGGTTATCAAGGCAAGGTCGGGCCGCAAGGCACGTTCTTCGGCGAGAAGGACGGTTTCACCAGCGCCGAAGCCGAAGTGCTCGGCAAATACGACGCTGCAGGCAAGTTGATCGGCATCGGCATCGCGTTTCGTGGCACCGGCGGCCTGGGCTACAGCGACACCTTCGGTGACCTGAAAAACAATCTGCTGGCGGCCATCGGCCCATCGGATTACGCGAGCAATTACGCGAAAAACGCCTTCGACAACCTGCTCAAGGCGGTCGCCGCATTCGCGATTGCCAATGGCATTGCTGCCAAGGATGTACTGATCAGCGGCCACAGCCTCGGCGGGCTCGGGGTCAACAGCGTCGCCGAACTGAGCGCGGGCAACTGGGGCGGGTTCTTCAAAGACGCCAACTATGTTGCGTTCGCCTCGCCGACCCAGAGCAGCACCGGCAACAACGTGTTGAACATCGGCTACGAGAACGATCCGGTGTTCCGCGTGCTCGATGGCACCACCTTCAGCACCGCCTCGATGGGCAAGCACGACAAGCCCCACGAATCGACCACCGATAACATCGTCAACTTCAACGAAAACTACGCCTCCACCGCGCAGAACCTCGTGCCGTTCAGCATCATCAATCCCATGAGCTGGTCGGCCCATAGTTCGCTGGGTTATGCCGATGGCCTGAACCGGGTGATCGATTCGAAGTTCTACAACCTCACCAGCAAGGACTCGACGATCATCGTTTCCAACCTGGAAGAGGCCTCGCGCGGTAAAACCTGGGTCGAGGACCTCGGTCGCAGCGGCGAGCCGCACACCGGCAGCACCTTCATCATCGGTACCGACAGCAACGACTGGCTCAAGGGCGGGGCGGGCAACGACTTCCTGGAAGGACGCGGCGGCGATGACCGTTTCCGCGATGACGGCGGCTTCAACATTCTGCTGGGCGGCCAAGGGCACAACACCTTTGAACTGCAGAAGCCGTTGCAGAACTTCAGCTTTGCCAACGACGGCGACGGCACCCTGTATGTGCGCGACGCCTATGGCGGCATCAGTATGACCCGCGACATCGGCGCGCTGGTGAGCAAAGAAGCGGGTTCGTGGTGGGGCAGCAAGGAAATCACCTGGAACGTCACCGCCAAGGGTCTGACCAACGGCAACGAACTGACCCAGTACAGCCACTCACTCAACGGCGACGCCTACGGCAATGCCCTGCACGCGACTGCCGACGGTGACTGGCTGTTCGGGCTGGGCGGCGACGACAAGCTGATCAGCGACAAGGGCCAAGTGACCTTCGTCGGCGGCGCTGGCAACGACGTGATGACGGCGGCGGGTGGCAACAACACGTTCCTGTTCAGCGGCGCGTTCAGTTTCGATGCCATCAACGGCTATCAGGGCAGCGACAAACTGGTGTTCATGGGCGTTGAAGGCGTGGGGCAGGGCTACGACTACAAGCAGCACGCGTCGCAGTCGGGCAACGATACCGTGCTGAAGATTGGCGACTATGCCGTGACGCTGATCGGGGTTGGCGTGGCTAACCTGTCGGATTCGGCATTCGTCTTCGCCTGACGACGACATATCCCCCTGTAGGAGCTGCCGAAGGCTGCGATCTGTTGATCTTGTTTTTAAAAAAAATCAAAAGATCGCAGCCTCGTTTCACTCGTCAGCGCCTACAAGAGGGAGTTGTATGGGGTAATTAAATGCTCCGGGGCGTTCCCGTAGGGCGCCCTGGCTGTGAGCTATCTCTGCACAACTCCAACAAAGAGAGAGGCAATAGC
Source organism: Pseudomonas sp. SM4 (assembly GCF_051913165.1). Taxonomy (NCBI): domain Bacteria; kingdom Pseudomonadati; phylum Pseudomonadota; class Gammaproteobacteria; order Pseudomonadales; family Pseudomonadaceae; genus Pseudomonas; species Pseudomonas sp. SM4. Next base: position 24,307 of record NZ_JBODOE010000002.1, read on the forward strand.
AATGGGTGTGTATGACTACAAGAACTTCGGCACAGCCGATTCCAAGGCACTGTTCAGCGATGCCATGGCAATCACGCTGTATTCCTATCACAACCTCGACAACGGTTTTGCCGCTGGCTATCAGCACAACGGTTTCGGTATCGGCCTGCCCGCCACCCTGGTCACCGCGCTGATTGGCGGCACCGATTCACAAGGCGTGATCCCCGGCATTCCATGGAATCCCGACTCGGAAAAACTCGCCCTCGATGCGGTAAAAGCGGCTGGATGGACGCCGATCACCGCCTCGCAACTGGGCTACGCCGGCAAGACCGATGCCCGCGGAACCTTCTTTGGCGAGAAGGCCGGCTACACCAGCGCTCAGGTTGAAATCCTCGGCAAATACGACGCCCAGGGGCATCTCACGGAATTAGGCATCGCCTTCCGTGGCACCAGCGGCCCGCGAGAAATCCTCATCGGCGACTCGATTGGCGATGTGATCAACGATCTGCTCGCCGCGTTTGGTCCCAAGGATTACGCGAAGAATTACGTCGGTGAAGCATTCGGCAACCTGCTCAATGACGTCATGGCGTTTGCCAAGGCCAACGGCCTGACCGGCAAAGACGTGTTGATCAGCGGCCACAGCCTCGGCGGATTGGCGGTCAACAGCATGGCGGATTTGAGTGGCGGCAAGTGGGGCGGCTTCTTCGCTGACTCCAACTACATCGCCTACGCCTCGCCCACACAAAGCAGCACCGACAAAGTCCTCAATGTCGGCTACGAAAATGACCCGGTGTTTCGTGCGCTTGACGGCTCGACCTTCACCGGCGCCTCGGTCGGCGTGCACGACGCACCGCACGCCTCGACCACCGACAACATCGTCAGCTTCAACGACCACTACGCCTCAACCGCGTGGAACCTGCTGCCGTACTCGATCCTGAATATTCCGACGTGGATTTCGCACCTGCCGACCGCTTATGGCGACGGCATGAACCGGGTCATCGAATCGAAGTTCTACGACCTGACCAGCCGCGACTCGACGATTATTGTCGCCAACCTGTCCGACCCGGCGCGCGCCAACACCTGGGTGCAGGATCTCAACCGCAACGCCGATCCGCACAAGGGCAGCACGTTCATCATCGGCAGCGATGGCAACGACCTGATCCAGGGCGGCAGCGGCAATGACTATCTCGAAGGCCGCGCCGGCAACGACAGCTTCCGCGACGGCGGCGGTTACAACATCATTCTGGGCGGGCAGGGCAGCAATACCCTCGATTTGCAGAAGTCGGTCAACACGTTTGACTTTGCCAATGACGGCGCCGGCAATCTGTACATCCGCGATGCCAATGGCGGGATCAGCATCACCCGTGACATCGGCAGCATCGTCACCAAGGAGCCGGGGTTCCTCTGGGGTCTGTTCAAGGATGACGTCACCCACAGCGTGACCGCGAGCGGTTTGAAAGTCGGCAACAACCTCACCGCGTACGAGTCCAGCGTCAAAGGCAGCAGCGGCGCCGACACGCTCAAGGCGCACGCCGGCGGCGACTGGTTGTTTGGCCTCGACGGCAACGATCACCTGATTGGCGGCAGCGGCAACGACGTGTTTGTCGGCGGCGCCGGCAATGACCTGATGGAATCGGGGGGCGGGGCGGACACGTTCCTGTTCAACGGTGCGTTCGGGCAGGATCGAGTGCTCGGGTTCACCGCCAACGACAAACTGGTGTTCCTCGGTGTGCAGGGCGTGTTGCCGACCGACGACTTCCGCGCCCATGCCTCGACGGTAGGGCAGGACACGGTGCTGACGTTCGGCAATGATTCAGTGACGCTGGTCGGGGTTTCGCTCAACAGCCTGAGCGCCGACGGCATCGTCATCGCCTGATAGGCCTCTTCGCGGGCAAGCCTTGCTCCTACACTGTAGGAGCAAGGCTTGCCCGCGAAGAACGATAACGCCATCTGAAAAGTGACTCATAAGCCAGACACTGACTCAAACCCCTGCAAAAACAGGAAATGCGGCCTAAAGCGAGCGCGTGCATACACGTTCTACAGCTAGCCGCCATTGAGTACAGGAGATTCACACGTGAAAGGTTTCAAGGGGTATGTCGGTATGCTGGGGCTGGTACTGTTGTCAGCCAATGCCTGGGCCGACCTGCCTCAAAGCTCGATTCTGAGCCATTACGGCATCACCAACGAACAATTGCCGGCGCCGGCGAAAACCGAAGTGGTTGAACCGGTTGAAGAGAAAAGCCGCTTTCAGATCCAGCCCGAACAGCCCTTCGTGACCCTGCGTCTGGGCGATGGCAAGCAGCCGCAAACCACCGGCAACCTGAGCATCGACCGCATGGCCCAACAGGATTTTGAACGTTGCCAACGTCTACAGGGTGAAGTAGCTCGTCGTGGCGGCACCTACATGCGCTGCGACAACAGCCTGCCGGGCATGCCCGCCTTCGAATAACCTGTAGGAGCTGCCGAAGGCTGCGATCTGTTGATCTTGTGTTTTAAGATCAAAAGATCGCAGCCTGCGGCAGCTCCTACAGAAGCGGTGTCAGTCTTCTTTGCGCACGGTGGCGACTTCGTCGGCGCGGACTTTCACTTTGGCGCCGGAAATATCTTCGAACTCATAGAAGCCGTCCTTGGTTTTGGTCTTCGGCATGTCCTTGGTCAAATACTGAGTGCCGTTCTGCAGGGTCACCACGGTTTGCGTCGAGCAACCGCCCAACACCAGCAGGGCCGCTACCGCCAAGGGAATGCCCAGCGTCTTGATTTTCATACCCACCTCTGACTCCTCATGTTGTGATACCGAGCATTGTCGGTGTTCTAACGCGGTTGGTGCCGTCCCATCGGGAAAAGTTCGATACGCCGGTTAAAAAATGCCATTGATCCTTTTCCGTTTGCACCGGGCAGGGCAGAACTGTTATCTGTACGCATAACCAGTACTCGCTCGCCATGGCCCTGAATTCCCGTGACTGCCAACCCGCTCGCCGATCCGTTCTATTACCTCAACAACTTCCGCCAAGTGCTTGATTGGCTTGAGCTTCGCTATGGCGATGTGATGAGCGAAACCGAGCACGGCTTTATCCGCGACTTCAATGCCTTGCCCCGCGCCTCGCAGGGGTTGCTGGTGCGCATGGTCATGCGCAAGGGTGTGCACTTTCGCGCGAGCAAACTCGACTACCGCGAAATCGGCGACATCGTCGACGCCGCGCAACCCTTGCTGATTCGGGGCTGGATTGACGAGCACGCACCGCTGGCGATGGCCGAACTGTTTGACGTGTTGCTCAAGGCCGAGATTCTGCATGCGTTTGGTGCGGCCATCGACACACCGAAAGGGCGCAAGGATGCCTGGCTGCCGCTGCTCGCCGAGCAGTTCAGCGAAGCGCGCAGCCTGCGCGACTGGGCGCCAACGCTTGAAGATCGCCTGTTCAGCCTGACCATCATGGACCTGTGCGACCGCTTGCGCCTGATGTTCTTCGGCAACCTCTATCAGGACTGGTCGGAGTTCGTCCTCGCTGACCTGGGGATCTTCACTTACGAAAAAGTCGAGTTCTGCGCCGATTCCCGAGGCCTGCGCAGCCGTGAAGACGTCGACGCCTGCCTGTTCCTGCACAACTGCCAAGTGCGCTTCGAGGCCGGTGAACCGGTGGAAACCATCGTCGAACAGGTCAGCGCCTTGCACTTCGACAACCCATGGCTGCAACGCCGGCAAGGTAAGGTGCTGTTCCAGATTGGCCAATACTGCGAACGCCTCGGCGAATTTGCCCTGGCCCTGAACATTTACCGCGATTGCGCCTATCCGGGCGCCCGGCTGCGGATGATCCGGGTGCTGGAGCGTTGCGGCGAATACAGTCTGGCGCTGGATCTCGGCACGCTCGCCGGGCAGGCACCTGAAAGCGCCGCTGAACAACAAGGCCTGCAACGCATATTGCCGCGCTTGCGCCGCAAGCTCGGTGGCCCGCCGCTCAAACGTGCGCGGGCAAAACCGGTCGAGCGTCTGGATCTGCATTTGCCGCGTATCGATCCAGCACTGTCGGTGGAGTACTACGTGCAAGCCCATTTGCACGACGACGATGGCCCAGTGCATTACGTCGAAAACAGCCTGATCAACTCTTTGTTCGGATTGTTGTGCTGGCCGGCGATTTTTGCGCCGTTGCCGGGGGCGTTTTTTCACCCGTTCCAGCGCGGCCCGGTCGATCTGCTCAATGAAGACTTCCAGCAGCGTCGCGCCGAACTGTTCAGGGCCTGCCTCGGCGAACTCGACGACGGTCGCTATGCCGAGACCATCCGCGAACGTTTTGTTGCCAAGTGGGGCGTGCAATCGCCGTTCGTGTTCTGGGGCGCACTGAATGAAACGCTGCTGGAGCAAGCGCTGGCCTGCCTGCCCGCCGAGCACCTCAAGCACTGGTTCAATCGGCTGTTGCTCGACATCAAGGCCAACCGCGCGGGCATGCCCGACCTGATCCAGTTCTGGCCACAACACAAAACCTACCGAATGATCGAGGTCAAAGGCCCCGGCGATCGCCTGCAAGACAACCAATTGCGCTGGCTGGAGTTCTGCCATGAGCACCAGATGCCGGTCGCCGTGTGTTACGTGCAATGGGCGGAGCAGAGCGCTTGAGCTACAATATTGCCGTGCGGGCGCTGTGTGAGTTCACCGCCAAGACCGGCGACCTCGACCTGCGTTTCACGCCATCACCCACGGCGCTGGAAGGCATCGCCGGCCATCGCACGGTCGCCTCGCGGCGCAGCGACAGCTATCAAAGCGAAGTGGCGCTTGAAGGCACGTTCCGTCAGTTGCAAGTCAAGGGCAGGGCGGACGGCTACGACCCGGCGCAGAACTGCCTGGAGGAAGTCAAAACCTATCGCGGCGACCTGAGCAAACAACCGGCCAACCACCGTCAATTGCATTGGGCGCAAGCGAAAATCTACGGCTGGCTGATGTGCCGCAAGCTCGAACTTGAGCAGATCAATCTGGCGCTGGTGTATTTCGACATCGTCAGCGAGAAGGAAACCTGCCTGGTCGAAGCGTTCAGCGCCGAGGATCTGCAAGGTTTCTTCGAGCAGCAATGCACGCTGTTCCTGCATTGGGCCGAACAGGAAATGGCCCACCGCGAGGCGCGGAATCTGGCTGCGCAGCAATTGCGATTTCCCCACGTCGACTTTCGTCCCGGCCAACGGCACCTGGCGGAATCGGTGTTCAAGGCGATCAGCACCGGTCGCTGCCTGATGGCGCAGGCACCCACCGGCATTGGCAAAACCCTGGGCACGCTGTTTCCGATGCTCAAGGCCCTGGCGCCGCAGCAACTGGACAAAGTGTTCTTCCTGACCGCCAAGACACCGGGGCGCAAACTGGCGCTGGACGCCAGTCAGGTGCTGTTCGATCAGTCGGCAAGCTTGCCCTTGCGGGTCTTGGAGATGGTCGCCCGGGACAAGGCCTGCGAGCACCCGGACAAAGCCTGTCATGGCGAATCCTGCCCGTTGGCCCAAGGGTTTTACGATCGTTTGCCCGCCGCCCGCGAGGCGGCCAGTCGCCTGCAACTGCTTGATCAAGCGGCCATGCGCGAGGTCGCCGCGCAACATTCCGTGTGTCCGTACTACCTGAGCCAGGAAATGGCCCGTTGGGCTGACGTGGTGATCGCCGACTACAACTACTACTTCGACTTCAGCGCGATGCTGTTTGGTCTGGCCCAGCTCAACCAGTGGAAAGTCGCGGTGCTGGCGGATGAAGCGCACAACCTGGTCGAGCGTGGTCGGCAGATGTACAGCGCCAGTCTTGATCAGTTCGCGCTGGGCAGCGTACGCAAAACCGCACCCGAAGCCCTGAAAAATTCCCTGCAACGGCTCAATCGCGAGTGGAACGCGTTGCATGCGCCGCAATTGGCGGCGTATCAGGCGTATGACAAGGCACCGGAAAAGCTCCTGCAAGCCATCTCACTGTGTTGCGCGGCAATCGGCGATTACCTCAACGATCACCCGCAGGGCCTCGACAGCGGATTGCAGAACTTCTATTTCGATTTGCTGCAGTTCGGCCGCGTCGCCGAATTGTTCGACGAACACTATTTGTTCGACATCAGCAAGCGCGACCTCGACCGCAAACGACCGCTGTCGCAGTTGTGCCTGCGCAACGTGGTCCCGGCCGCGTTCATTGGCCCACGCCTGAAAGCGGCGCGCAGCAGCGTACTGTTTTCGGCAACGCTGAGCCCGCAGCATTACTACGCCGATCTGCTGGGCACGCCGGCCGACACCGTGTGGATTGACGTTGAATCGCCGTTCAGCGCCGAGCAGTTGCAGGTGCAGATCGTCAGTCGCATCTCGACGCGCTTCAATCATCGCCAGGCGTCGCTCGAACCCATTGTCGAACTCATCGCCCGACAGTTCAGCGAGCGTCCGGGCAACTATCTGGCGTTTTTCAGCAGCTTCGATTACCTGCAACAAGTGGCGCAACTGCTGGCTGAGCGTCATCCGCACATCACCCTTTGGCAGCAATCACGGGGCATGGCCGAAGGGTTGCGGCAGGCTTTTCTCGATCAATTCACCGCTGACAGTCAGGGCGTGGGTTTTGCCGTGCTCGGCGGCGCATTTGGCGAGGGCATCGATCTGCCGGGCTCGCGCCTGATCGGTGCCTTCATCGCAACCCTGGGCCTGGCGCAACTCAACCCGGTCAACGAACAGTTAAAACGGCGTATGGCGGCGATTTTCGGCGCCGGTTATGACTACACCTACCTGTATCCGGGCATGCAGAAAGTCGTGCAGGCGGCGGGGCGGGTCATCCGAACCCGCGAGGATCGCGGCGTGGTGATGCTGATCGACGACCGCTTTGCCGAGAGCCGGATCAAACAGTTGTTGCCCAAGTGGTGGTCGCTGGAACACGCGGGTTCGGGTTTTGAGCAGGCTTTGCCCGAAGGCAGTCTTTCAGCATCCGGCCAGTCGATACGTTCAACGTAGAGCTTTCCAATTCAACGGTTTGACGCATACTCCTGTCAGTACCCAATGTGCCGTGAGTCGTACCTGATGAAGACAACCAACAAGAGCGCCGCCATCGAAGAGATGCGCTTCAGGCTGCTGATCGATGCCGTGGTCGATTACGCGATCTACATGATCGACCCGGACGGCATCATCACCAGCTGGAACTCCGGCGCCAAACGTTTCAAAGGGTATGAAGAGGCAGAAATTCTCGGCGAGCACTTTTCACGCTTCTATACCGCTGCTGATCGCGCTGCGGGTTTGCCGCAGAAAGCGCTCGACACCGCTATTGGCGAAGGGCGTTTCGAGGGCGAAGGCTGGCGGGTGCGCAAGGACGGCACCAACTTCTGGTGCCACGTGGTGATCGACCCGATCATTGACCCCGACGGCACGTTGCTGGGTTTTGCCAAGATCACCCGTGATCTCACCGATCGCAAAATGGCCGAAGAAACCCTCAAGCAAAGCGAACAGCAGTTCCGCCTGCTGGTACAAGGCGTCACCGATTACGCCATTTACATGCTCAGCCCCGAAGGTCGCGTCAGCAACTGGAACCAGGGCGCACAGCGCATCAAGGGCTATTTGCCGGAAGAAATCATCGGCCAGCATTTTTCGATCTTCTACACCTCCGAAGACCGTGAGCTGGGCGAGCCCCAGCGGGCGCTGGAGATCGCCACCCGCGAGGGTCGCTTCGAAAAAAAGAGTTGGCGCGTACGCAAGGACGGCACGCAGTTCCTCGCCCATGTGGTGGTCGATGCCATCCGTGGAGACACCGGCACGCTGCTCGGTTTTGCCAAGATCACCCGCGATGTCACCGAATCCCACTTGGCGCAGCAGGCACTGGAAAAAACCCGTGAGGCATTGTTCCAGGCGCAGAAGATGCAGGCTATCGGTCAACTCAGCGGCGGCATTGCCCATGACTTCAACAACCTGCTGACGGTAATCCTCGGCAATCTGGAAATCCTGCAGAAGCGCACGGGCGATGATCCGAAAATCACTCGGCTGCTGGAAAACGCCACTCAGGGCGCGCTGCGCGGCGTGTCGCTGACCCAACGCATGCTGGCGTTTGCCCGGCGCCAGGAGCTGAAAACCGAATCGGTGGATATTCCCAAACTGGTGCAAGGCATCACCGGACTGTTGCGCAGTTCAATGGGGCCGGGCATCAGGATCGAAACACGCTTTGCCGAAAATCTTGAGCCGGTGCTGGCGGACACCAATCAGCTGGAACTCGCCATCCTCAACCTGGCCACCAATGCCCGGGATGCCATGCCCAATGGTGGCAGTGTGGTGATCAGTGCTCAGCCGGAAGTGGTGCTGGAACACGGTCATTCGACGCTGGCGGCGGGTCGTTACGTCTGCCTGAGCCTGGTCGACACCGGCGAAGGCATGGATGCCGACACGCTTTTTTCGGCCAAAGACCCGTTTTTTACCACCAAGGGGTTGGGCAAAGGCACCGGGCTGGGGTTGTCGATGGTGCACGGCTTTATCGAGCAGCTCGGTGGCCGCTTCATTCTCAAAAGCGAAAAGGGTCAAGGCACTGCTGCTGAGCTGTGGCTTCCAGTGGCCGGTGAGGGCGTGGCGAGCAAGCCTTTATTTCCGCCCACAGAACCGGTCACCGTGCCACGGCTGAGCGTGCTGGTGGTCGACGACGATTCGTTGGTCTTGACCAGTACCAGCCTGTTGCTTGAAGACCTCGGCCATCGAGTGATCAACGCCACCTCCGGTGCCCAGGCACTGACATTGTTCGACCAGGGCGAAGTGATAGACCTGATGATCACCGACATGGCCATGCCGCAGATGAGCGGGGCGCAACTGGCCCATGCGGTGCGGCTGCTCAAACCGGATCTACCGATCATCCTCGCCACCGGTTATGCCGAACGCCTGGAAGGCTTTGCCGCGCAGCTGCCTCGTTTGCCGAAACCGTTTACCCAAATGAACCTAGTGGAGATCATTGCCCAATCGATGAAATGACGCAGGGTGCAATCCGGCTGAACTTGTCCGAGAGGGCAGCCTTCTAAAAGGTTTCCCCCCTCATCGGAGCAGGCGTCTCTTGTCTCGCATACTGACTCATCCGACCGCTGAAGAAACTCTCACCGAACATGACGCGAAGATGTTCGGCTCGCCCAAGGAGCGGCTGGATTTTTATCGGCGGGAAATCCAGTACGAAACCAGCATTCTGGCCAACCGCACGGATGCCTATCTGGCCGCGCAGTCGTTTCTGGTGATCGCCTTCGCCTCGTGCATGGCCAACCTCAACCCGGAATGGGGCAAGTTATTCACCTTGGTGGTGCCGCCGTTTCTGGCGTTGCTCGGCTTGCTCAGCTCGCTGAACGCCTGGCCGGGGATTCGTGCGGCGTACGACATCATCGACCACTGGCATTTCAAGCAAAGCCATTTGCTGCACAGTGAGCCGGTGATGGGACTGGCGTATGACGAATCGCCGCTGTTCTGCGAGACGGAATCCAGCCACAAGGGTTATCGCAAATCGCTGTTGTTCTCGGTGCGCACGCCGTGGATCTTTGCGACTTTCTGGGTGCTGCTGGGCAGTTATGCGGTGTTCATCCAGGTAACCAACCCCGGCGGTTGAGCGGCAGGCAAAGAAAAACCCGGCAGTGTGAGCCGGGTTTTTTCTTTGCCTTGCTTATCCTGCTGTTGCCAACTCTCGGCGCAGTGCCTGTGAGTTTTGCGATGACATCGGGATCGGCGGGAAGTCTTCATTGAGCACGCACAGATGATCGATGGCGTCCTCAAACATAAAATCGGCTTTTTTGCGCAACGCTCGATAGCGCTCGAACTGCTCAAAGTCGAGATTTTCCACTTCAAGCAATGCATTCGCTGCCCGATTAAGTGCATGGGCGTTTTCGAACAATTGACGATTGCGTTCCAGAGCCAATGCTCTGCAAGCCTTGATTTGCGCAGGAGTCGAACATTCTTTCATGACCGTGACCTTAAGTATTCGGGATTCCTTTTCATGGGCCTCAGGCCGCCGAGGAACCAAACCTGACGAGCCCCGCCGGAACGATCCAGAGGGGGTTAAGGTTGTGACCATCGACATTCGCGCAGAGATCCATTTTTTTTTCACATATTCCCCCCCCCAAAAAAATCCCACCTGTAGGAGCTGCCGCAGGCTGCGATCTTTTGATCTTGATCTTGATCTTGATCTTGATCTTGATCTTGAAAAACAAGATCAAAAGATCGCAGCCTGCGGCAGCTCCTACCGGTTTTTGTGTTGTTCGTAGCGCGCGAGGATTGGTTGCGTACTGATGCCGTGCAGCAAAATGCTCAGGGCCACGACCGATAGCGTCAGGTCTGTGCACAGCGTCGCGAGCGACCCGGTCAGCCCCTCGTTCAACGCATAAAACAGGTAAAACAGGCTGCCGATCCCGCGAATGCCGAACCAGCCGATCAACAGCCTTTGTCGTCCCTCCAGCAAGGTGCCCCACGGCATCAAGGCAACGCACGCCGGGCGTATCAGGCAGAACAATACGCCGCCCACCACCAGCGCGCGCCAATCCCAATGAGCCACCAGCACCACACCGAGCAGCGTCACCAGAAACACCTCCATGGCGCGTTCGACCAGGCTGCCAAACGACAGCATGTCGCCCATCATGATGCCGGCGGCGACCTGGCTGCTTTCCAGCTTTTCGGTGTCGCCGTGGACGGCGTGCTGCGGTTCGACGTTCTGATGGCCGACTACCGGCTGTACCAGATGTTCGGCCGGAGGTTGCCCGGCACCGGTGGATTTCACTTCAACCTGGCGCAGGCCGAGGCCGGCGGCGAACACCGATAGAAAGCCATAACCGCCAATCGCTTCAGCGCCGACATACGCCAATGCGATCAGCGACAGCGCCAGGTAATCATTGGGGCTCAAGGTGCTGTCATCATTGCGAATGCGCAGTGACAAGGTCACGCGACCGATGCCGCGACCCATCCAGTAACCGGTCAAAAGCCCTGCGGGCACGGCCCACAGCACGCTGCGCAAAACCCAGCCCTGCCAGTCGCCGTCACTGTGGATCAGCAACAGACCCAGAATCACAAACGGGAAAGCGATGCCGTCGTTCAAACCAGCCTCGCCGGAAAGACCGAAGCGCACGCTGTCGACATCCCGCGCGTCATTGACCTGCACCAGTGCGGCCAGCACCGGGTCGGTCGGCGCCAGGATCGCGCCAACCAACAACGACGGCCCCCACGGCAACTGCAAGCCCCAATGCAGCAACAGGCAAACCCCGGCGATGGTCAGCACCATCACCGGCCCGGCCAGACCAAAAGCAATTCGCCAACGCTTGTCGCGTAATGGCAAACGTAATTTCAGCCCACAGACAAACAGCGAAAAGAGCACCGCCACTTCCGTCAGGTGCTCCATCCACAATGAGGCGTTTTCTACCGACAGTTGCAGCAAGCCCAGACCGCTGGGGCCGATACCGATCCCCAGCAACAGACACACCGCCGATGTCGTCACCGGCATCCAGCGCAGATAGGAAGACGTCAGTGCCAACGTCAGCAGCACGGCACCGAGCACGGCAACCCACACAGTAAAACTCATGATTTGCCGCCTTCAGTGATTAATGACGGGCGCCTGCAGAGACCCTTTTCCCCTGTAGGAGCTGCCGCAGGCTGCGATCTTTTGATCTTGCCCATTAAAACAAGATCAAAAGATCGCAGCCTGCGGCAGCTCCTACATCGATTGGTGTTAGAGCATTGGTTTGCCGCCGGTCACGCCGTAGCGCTGGCCGGTGATGTAGCTGGCTTCGTCCGAGGCCAGCAGCACGTAGATCGGCGCCACTTCCACCGGCTGGCCTGGGCGGCCGAGCGGGGTTTCGGCACCGAAGTTCTGCACTTCCTCGTCGGGCATGGTCGAGACGATCAATGGCGTCCAGATCGGCCCCGGTGCCACGCAGTTCACGCGGATTTCCTTGGGCCCGAGCATCTGCGCCAGACCACCGGTGAAGTTGGCAATCGCGCCTTTGGTGGTCGCGTAGGCGAGCAGGGTGGGTTTGGGCATATCGGAGTTGATCGAACTGGTATTGATGATCGACGAGCCGGCGCGCATGTGTTTGATCGCCGCCTGGCACAGACGGAAGATCGCGGTGATGTTGACGTCGAACGTCATCACCCATTCCTCGTCGGGGATTTCCTCAAAGTTTTCGTGGGTCATCTGGAACGCGGCATTGTTGACCAGCACATCGATGCGACCGAAGCGCTCGACGGTGTCGTCGACCAAGGCCTGGCAATGGGCTTTTTGGGCAATGTCGCCGGGCAATAACAGGCACTGGCGCCCAGCCTGTTCAACCCAGCGTGCGGTTTCTTTGGCGTCCTCATGCTCGTTCAGATAAGCAATTGCAACATCGGCACCTTCACGGGCGAAGGCGATCGCCACTGCACGGCCGATACCGCTGTCAGCCCCGGTGATCAGGGCGATCTTGCCGGCCAGACGCCCCGAACCCACATAGCTCTGCTCACCGCAATCGGGGTACGGCTCCATTTTGCGTTGCGAGCCTGGAACGGCTTGGGCTTGCGCGGGGAAGGGTGGTTTTGGATAGTCGGTCATCGCGGGTCTCCGAGGTCTCAGGGCAGGTATGGGCGGTTGACCCGGATGGTTTGCCGTGAGTTCGATCGGATTTACGAGGACGATTTTATATGAATGCACAAACCCCTGTAGGAGTGAGCCTGCTCGCGATGGCGGTATTTCAGCTGACATTGATGTTGAATGTCAGGCCGCTATCGCGAGCAGGCTCACTCCTACAAGGGGATCTAGGTATTGCGTGTCGCCAAAGCGCGTTCCATGCGGGCGATGCCTTCTTCCAGCAGCGAGCGCGGGCAGCCGAAGTTCAGGCGCACGAACTGTTGGTGCTGGTCACCGAAATCCACACCGGCGCTGAGGCCGACTTTGCCCTGTTCGAGGAAGAACTGCTGCGGGTTGTCCAGATCCAGCGCCGAACAATCCAGCCACGCCAGATAAGTACCCTGCGGCACATTGATCGTCACGCCCGGCAAACGGCTACGCACGGCTTCAACCAGCCAGTCGCGATTGGCCTGCAGATAGATCTTCAGCGCAGCGAGCCACGGCGCGCCTTCGCTATACGCCACGCGTGTCGCTTCCATGCCCAGCGGGTTGACGCTGTCGACCATGCCGCAACGCGCGTGGTTGACGCGTTCGCGCAGGGCGGGGTCCTGGATGATCATGAACGAAGTCTTCAGGCCGGCGATGTTGTAAGCCTTGCTCGCCGACATCAGGGTGATGGTGCGCCGGGCGATTTCCGGGCTCAGCGAAGCGGTCGGAATGTGCACGCGACCGTCGAAGCACAGCTCGGCATGGATCTCGTCGGAGATGATCCATGCGTCTTGCGCCACACAGATATCCGCCACGGCTTGCAGTTCTTCGCGGCCAAATACTTTGCCGATCGGGTTGTGCGGGTTGCTCAGCAGCAGGGCGCCACCACCGTTCAGTGATTCACGCAGTGCGTCCAGCGAGGTCAGATAAGTACCGTCCGCCTGCGCATCGAACTCCAGTTCGACCTTGTTCAAACCCCAATGCCCCGGTGCATGACGCAGCGGCGGGTAGTTCGGTACCTGCACCACAACGTTCTGCTGCGGTTGCACCAACGCCTTCAGCGCCATGTTGAAGCCGGACTCGACACCCGGCAGGAAGATCAACTCCTGCGGCTTGACCTTCCAGGCGAACTTGGCCCAGAGGTCAGCGACGATCGCTTCGCGCAAGTTGTCCTGCGCCACGCTGTAACCCACCAGCGGGTGCAGCAGGCGCTGTTGCAGTGCTTCGATGATTACCGGTGGCGCGGCGAAATCCATGTCAGCGACCCACATCGGCAATACTTCGGCCGGGTAGCGGCTCCATTTGGTGCTGCCGGTGTTGTGGCGGTCGAAGAGCTGATCAAAATCGAAAGTCATGCGCGGTCTCGTCAAGGCGGGTTGATTCTGCCGGCCATGATAAACCCATGACCCTACGGGAACACACAAAACCTTGTGGGAGCTGGCTTGCCAGCGATGGCGTCGGCACATCCAATAATGTAGGTGACTGACCAACCGCGATCGCTGGCAAGCCAGCTCCCACAGGGATTGCAGTTGTTAGTGGGAGTGCCGACATGCGGCCGACGGTCGGTTTTCACACAGATCGTGTGGTCTTTGTCTACAGTGAAAAGGTCGGCAGCACGTTTGCCGCAACCGTGTTTGTCCAGATAAAACCCGGCACAAGTACCGGGTTCCACCTGATCAGGAGTGCACGATGGATCTCAGCCGTCGTCAGTTCTTCAAGGTCGCCGGTATCGGCCTTGCAGGCTCGAGCCTGGGCGCGTTGGGCATGGCCCCGACGCCAGCCTTCGCCGAGCAGGTGCGCCACTTCAAGCTTGCCCACACCCATGAAACCCGCAACACCTGCCCGTATTGCTCGGTCGGTTGCGGGTTGATCATGTACAGCCAGGGCGATACCGCGAAGAACGTAGCGCAGAGCATCATTCACATCGAGGGCGACGCCGACCACCCGGTCAACCGCGGCACCCTCTGCCCGAAAGGCGCGGGTCTGCTCGACTTCATTCACAGCCCCGGCCGGTTGCTTTACCCGCAAACGCGCAAACCGGGCAGCAGTGAATGGACGCGGATCAGTTGGGACGAAGCGCTCGACCGCATCGTCGACCTGATGAAAGCCGACCGCGACGCCAATTTCATCGAACAAAATGCCAACGGGCAAACGGTGAATCGCTGGTTGACCACCGGGTTCCTCGCCGCGTCGGCGGCGTCCAACGAAGCCGGTTACATCACCCAGAAGGTGATTCGCAGTCTCGGCATGCTGGGGTTCGATAACCAGGCGCGTGTCTGACACGGCCCGACGGTGGCAAGTCTTGCCCCGACGTACGGCCGTGGTGCCATGACCAATACCTGGACCGATATCGCCAACGCGAATCTGATCCTGGTGATGGGTGGCAACGCTGCAGAAGCGCATCCGTGCGGCTTCAAATGGGTGACCGAGGCCAAAGCGCACAACGCTGCGCGACTGATCGTGGTCGATCCGCGTTTTACCCGGACCGCTTCGGTGGCCGACTATTACGCGCCGATCCGCACCGGCACCGACATCGCCTTCATGGGCGGGCTGATCAATTACCTGCTGACCGAGGACAAAATCCAGCACGAATACGTGCGCAATTACACCGACGTCTCGTTCATCGTCAAAGAAGGCTATGGCTTCGAAGACGGCATCTTCAGCGGCTACGACGTTGCCAAGCGCAGCTACACCGACAAATCAGGTTGGGGTTACGAGATGGGCGACGACGGCTTTGCCAAAGTCGACCCGACGCTGCAACACCCGCGCTGCGTCTATCAATTGATGAAGGTGCATTACAGCCGCTACAACATCGACCTCGCCAGCCAGATTTGCGGGATGCCGGTCGATGCCATGCAGAAAATCTGGGACGAAATCGCCACCTGCTCGATTCCGGGCAAGACCATGACGATTCTCTATGCCCTCGGCTGGACCCAGCACTCGATCGGCGCGCAGATCATTCGCAGCGCGGCGATGGTGCAACTGCTGCTGGGCAACGTCGGCATGCCGGGCGGTGGGGTCAACGCCTTGCGCGGGCACTCGAACATTCAGGGCCTGACGGATCTGGGCTTGCTCTCCAATGCACTGCCGGGCTATCTGACTTTGGGTCAGGACAGCGAGCAGGATTACGGTCAGTTCATCCACAAGCGCACGCAGGTTCCGCTTAGACCGGGGCAATTGTCCTACTGGCAGAACTACAGCAAATTTCACGTCAGCCTGATGAAGTCGTGGTACGGCGCCAACGCCACTGCCGAAAACAATTGGTGCTACGACCATTTGCCGAAACTCGACATTCCCAACTACGACGTTCTGAAGATGTTCGACCTGATGAGCCAGGGCAAGGTCAACGGCTACTTCTGCCAGGGCTTCAATCCGATCGCCGCGCTGCCGGACAAAAACCGCGTGATGGGTGCCCTGGCGAAATTGAAATGGCTGGTGGTGATGGACCCGCTGGCCACCGAGACCTCGGAGTTCTGGCACAACGTCGGGCCGTACAACGATGTGAAAAGCGCCGACATCCAGACCGAAGTCATTCGCCTGCCCACCACCTGTTTTGCCGAAGAGGACGGCTCGCTGGTCAACAGCAGCCGCTGGCTGCAATGGCACTGGAAAGGCGCCGATGGCCCGGGCGAAGCGCAGACCGACATTCGCATCATGGCCGAGATGTTCCTGCGCCTGCGCAAGCGCTATCAGGCCGAGGGCGGCAAATTCCCTGATCCGCTGCTGAAACTGACGTGGCCGTACAAAATCCCCGACGAGCCTTCGCCGGAGGAACTGGCCAAGGAAATCAACGGCAGCGCTGTCGCCGATTTCACCGATGCCACTGGCGTCGCGGTCAAGGCCGGCTCACAACTCGCCGGGTTTGGTTTGCTCAAGGATGACGGCAGCACCGCGTCCGGCTGCTGGATTTTCGCCGGTAGCTGGACTGAGGCCGGCAACCAGATGGCGCGGCGCGACAATGCCGATCCGTATGGCATGCACCAGCATTTGGGCTGGGCGTGGGCGTGGCCGGCGAATCGGCGGATTCTCTACAACCGCGCTTCGGCCGATGTCTCGGGCAAACCGTGGGATCCGAAAAAACGTCTGGTCTGGTGGAACGGCAAGGCCTGGGGCGGCACCGACGTGCCGGACTATAAGGCCGACGTGCCACCGGAAGCCGGGATGAACCCATTCATCATGAACCCCGAAGGCGTGGCGCGGTTCTTCGCCGTCGACAAGATGAACGAAGGCCCATTCCCCGAGCATTACGAGCCGTTCGAAACGCCGATCGGCATCAACCCGCTGCACCCGCAAAACAAGAAAGCCACCAGCAACCCGGCGGCGCGGATCTTCGATTCGGTCTGGGAAACCCTCGGCGAGGCCAAGGACTTTCCGTACGCCGGCACCAGTTATCGGCTCACCGAGCATTTCCACTTCTGGAGCAAGCACTGCAAGTTGAACGCGATTGCTCAACCCGAGCAGTTTGTGGAAATCGGCGAAGTGCTGGCGAAAGAGAAGGGCATTGCTGCCGGAGATCGGGTGCGCGTCAGTTGCAAACGCGGCTTTATCGAAGCGGTGGCAGTGGTGACGAAAAGAATCCGGCCGTTGCAGGTCAACGGCCAGGTCGTGCATCAGATCGGCATCCCGCTGCACTGGGGTTTCACCGGCCTGACGCGTCACGGTTACCTGACCAACACCCTGGTGCCGTTCCTCGGCGATGGCAACACACAGACCCCGGAATCCAAGTCATTCCTGGTCAACGTGGAGAAGCTCTGATGGAGAATCTTTAAATGGCCAGCCAAGACATCATTGCCCGCTCGGCCACCACCACCGTGCCGCCGTCGGTGAGGAATCAGGAGGCGGTGGCCAAGCTGATCGACACCACCAAATGCATCGGCTGCAAGGCCTGCCAGGTCGCCTGCTCGGAATGGAACGAGCTGCGCGACGAGGTTGGCCACAACCACGGCACCTACGACAACCCGCAGGATTTGAGCGCAGAAACCTGGACGTTGATGCGCTTCACCGAGCACGAAACCGACGCCGGCAACCTCGAATGGCTGATCCGCAAGGACGGCTGCATGCACTGCGCCGAGCCCGGTTGCCTGGCGGCGTGCCCGAGCCCCGGCGCGATCATCAAGCACGCCAACGGCATCGTCGATTTCGATCAGGATCACTGCATCGGTTGCGGTTACTGCATCACCGGTTGCCCGTTCAACATTCCGCGCATTTCGCAGAAGGATCACAAGGCCTACAAATGCACCTTGTGTTCGGATCGGGTCGCAGTCGGGCTGGAACCGGCCTGCGTAAAAACCTGCCCGACTGGCGCCATCGTCTTCGGCACCAAGGAAGACATGAAGGAACACGCCGCCGAACGCATCGTCGACCTGAAAAGCCGTGGTTTCGAAAACGCCGGGCTGTATGACCCGGCGGGCGTTGGCGGCACCCATGTGATGTACGTGTTGCACCACGCCGACACGCCAACCATTTACGCCAACCTGCCGCAAGATCCGGCGATCAGTCCGTTGGTAGGCCTGTGGAAAGGCATAAGTAAACCTTTAGGACTGCTGGCCATGGGCGCGGCGGTGTTGGCCGGGTTCTTCCATTACGTGCGCATCGGCCCGAATCGCGTCGAAGAAGATGAACATCCAACGCCACCCGATACCTCGGTGCATGTCGTTGACCCGGCGGTGCACACCTTCGATCCACGCGGGGAGGACCGGCCATGAGCAACAAGACGATCCTGCGCTACACCGCCAACCAGCGTACCAATCACTGGCTGGTGGCGATCCTGTTTTTCATGGCCGGGCTGTCCGGGCTGGCACTGTTTCATCCGTCGCTGTTCTGGCTGAGCAACCTGTTCGGCGGCGGGCCGTGGACGCGGATTCTGCATCCTTACATGGGCATCGCGATGTTTGTGTTGTTCCTCGGCCTGGTGTTTCGTTTCTGGCGTGCGAACTTCTTTATCAACAATGACTGGAAATGGATGCGCCGCATCGATCGGGTGCTGGTCAACGATGAAGAAAGCGTGCCGCCGGTGGGCAAATACAACGCCGGGCAGAAGCTGCTGTTCTGGACTTTACTGCTGTGCATGCTCGGGTTGCTGTTCACCGGGCTGGTGATCTGGCGCGCCTGGTTCAGTGCGTATTTCGGCATCACCGTGATTCGCTGGGCAATGCTGTTGCACGCGCTGGCCGGTTTCATTCTGGTGCTGAGCATCATCATTCACATCTACGCCGGGCTGTGGATCAAGGGCTCGGTCGACGCGATGATGCACGGCTGGGTCAGCCGCGCCTGGGCGAAGAAACACCATGAACTGTGGTATCGCGAGATCACCCGCGATGAACGCCAACCGGACATGCCGGAGCGACCGATCACCAAAAAGGGCTGACTTTTGCCAACCATTCTGGAACCTGGGGAAATCGAGGCGGCGGCGAGTTCGCCGCCGTTTCTGCATCTGCCGCCGCATAATCTGTTCACCTTGCGCGCGCAACGGCTGGAGCAATTGGCCGAAGGGCATGCGCTGGCTGATTACCTGCGACTGATCGCCGGGTTGTGCCGGGTGCAGCAGCAGGTTTTCGACGATCCGCCGCTGACGGCGCCGTTTGATAAACAACGCATCGAGGCGTGTCAGCAGCATGGTTTGCCGCCGTTTGCTGCTGATACCTTGATCCGCGAAGACGCCTGGCAGGCGTATCTTGCGGCTCTGTTGCAACGTTATGTCCCTGATGAGCAGCCTGCCGTGGTCGATGCGCTGACGACGTTGCGGGTCGCCAGTACCGGCCAGTTACGTTCGTGGGCCGTGGCGTTGGTCAGCGGCCAATATTCAATGGTGCCGGCGCAACTGGTGCCGTTCCTCGGCGCAGCACTGCAAACGGCCTGGAGTCACTGGCTGCTCAGTGCGCCGAATCTGCAGCTGAAACCCGGTGACAGCCTCAGCCAATGCCCGGCCTGTGGTTCACCGGCGATGGCCGGGGTGATCCGTCATCGCGGCAAGCACAACGGTTTGCGCTATCTGGTCTGTTCTTTGTGCGCCTGCGAATGGCATGTGGTGCGGGTCAAATGCGTGTATTGCGAGTCGAGCAAGGGCCTGGACTATTTCAGCCTTGAGGATGATCGCCATGCCGCCAATCAGGCACCGATAAGGGCGGAGGTCTGTCCGGGCTGTAACAGTTATCTGAAACTGGTGTATCTGGAAAACGATGCCGATGCGGAGGCGTTGTCGGGCGATTTGAGCAGTCTGCTTCTGGACATGCGTCTGGCCCAGGACGGTTATCAGCGGCTGGCACCGAATCTGTTGTTGGCTCCGGGAGACGAATGATCTGAGCGTCTACACTCTGGCGCAGTGATCTGTCTCCAGGAGTGGCTGATGTCCCTGCGGTTACCTTCCATTGATGGTTTGTTGCGTCACCCGTCGTGTGTGCTGTTACTTGAGCGCCACGGACGTGAGTCGCTGCTGGCCAGTTTGCGGCAATTGCTCGATGAATTGCGCCCCGGCGTGTTGGACGGGCAACTGTCAGCCGTTGAAATCAGTCCCGAAGTGCTCGCCGGCCGCGTAGGCGAACGCTTGGCGCAGCAACAACGCAGCAACGTGCGCCGGGTGTTCAACCTGACTGGCACGGTGCTGCACACCAATCTTGGCCGCGCGTTGTTGCCCGACGAAGCCATCGAAGCGGTGCAAATGGCCGCGCGATATCCGCTCAATCTGGAGTTCGATCTGGCCAGCGGCAAACGCGGCGATCGCGATGATCTGATCGAGGGCCTGATCCGCGAACTGACCGGCGCCGAAGCCGTCACCGTGGTCAATAACAATGCCGCCGCTGTGCTGCTGACGCTCAACAGTCTGGGCGCGCGCAAGGAAGGCATCATCTCGCGCGGTGAGTTGATCGAAATCGGCGGCGCGTTTCGCATCCCCGACATCATGGCCCGCGCCGGCGTGCGTCTGCATGAGGTCGGCACCACCAATCGTACCCATGCCAAAGACTACGAAGCAGCGATCAACCCACGCAGCGGTTTGATCATGCGCGTGCATGCGAGCAACTACAGCATCGAAGGTTTTACCGCGCGGGTGCCCACGGCCGAGCTGGCCGAGTTGGCCCATCGGCATGGCTTGCCGCTGCTGGAGGATCTGGGCAGCGGCAGTCTGCTCGATCTGACGCGTTGGGGCCTGCCGGCAGAACCGACGGTGCGCCAGGCATTGCTCGATGGCGCGGACATCGTCACCTTCAGCGGCGACAAGCTGCTCGGTGGGCCGCAGGCCGGGTTGATTGTCGGGCGCAAAGAGTTGATCGCAAAGATCAAGAAGAACCCGCTGAAACGCGCATTGCGGGTCGACAAGTTGACCTTGGCGGCACTGGAAGCGGTGTTGGGGCTGTACCGCGATCCGGATCGCCTCGCTGAGCGCTTGCCGAGTTTGCGCCTGCTGACGCGCCCGCAGGCCGACATCTTCGCGCAGGCCTCACGCTTGCAACCGACGCTGGCTGACGTGCTGGGGGAAACCTGGACGGTCAGCGCCGTGCACGCCTTAGGCATGATCGGCAGCGGCAGCCAACCGGTGGCACGCTTGCCGAGCGCGGCACTATGCATGCGCCCGCAGGTGTCGAAGCGTTTGCGCGGGCGTTACTTGTTGAATCTTGAAGCCCAATTGCGCGGGCTGCCGATCCCGGTGCTCGGGCGAATCGACGACGATGCGCTGTGGCTGGACTTGCGCCAACTCGACGATGAGCCGGCGTGGCTCGCGCAGTTGCCACACTTGCAGGTCGATCGGTGATCGTCGGCACGGCGGGGCACATCGACCACGGCAAGACGTCGCTGCTGCAAGCCCTGACCGGGCAATCCGGCGACCGCCGCCCGCAGGAGCGCGAGCGCGGCATGACCATCGACCTCGGTTATCTCTATGCCGAACTCGAACCGGGGGCGGGCCTCACCGGGTTTATCGACGTGCCCGGTCATGAGAAATTCACCCACAACATGCTTGCCGGCGCGCAAGGCATTGATCTGGTGTTGCTGGTGGTCGCGGCGGATGACGGCGTGATGCCGCAAACCCGCGAACATCTGGCGATTGTCGAACTGCTTGGCATTCCCCGGGCGCTGGTGGCGATCACCAAATGCGACCGGGTCGAGGCGGGCAGGGTGGAGGAGGTTCAGCGCCAGGTGCTTGATCTGCTGGAAGCCGGGCCATTCGCCGAGGCGCCAATCGTGATTGTTTCGAGCGTCAGCGGGCAGGGCGTTGATCAGCTGCGCGAGGCGTTATTGCAGGTGCAACGTGACGTGCAGGTGCGCAGTCACGAGGGTGGTTTTCGCCTGGCCATCGACCGTGCGTTCAGCGTTGCCGGCGCCGGGATTGTGGTGACCGGCACGGCGTTGGCCGGTGAGGTTTCAGTGGGCGATAAACTCACACTCGCACCGTCCGGCAAATCGGTCAGGGTGCGCGGCTTGCATGCGCAGAACCAGACTGCCGAGCAGGCCTTCGCCGGGCAGAGGGTTGCCTTGAACCTCAGCGGTGAACGCCTTGAACTGGCGCAGATCCATCGCGGCCAATGGCTGCTGGCGGAGTGGCTATATGCACCGACTCAGCGCATCGACATCGAATTCCAGCTGTTGCCCGGCGAGCGCACGTTCGAACATTTTCACCCCGTCCACGTACACCTCGGCACGCAGGATGTCATCGCGCGAGTCGCGTTGCTCGAAGGATCGCGTCTGAGTCCCGGCGCGAGCATGTTCGCGCAACTGCTGATCAACGCGCCGGTTCACGCGGTGCAGGGTGATCGGCTGATCCTGCGCGATTCCAGCGCGCAACGCACCCTCGGTGGCGGCCGGGTGCTCGACCCGTTTGCCCCGGCCCGACAACGCCGCAGCCGCGAACGACTGGCGCAACTTCAGGCCCTGGCCAGCAGCGAAAGCTTCGAACAGGTATTGCCGGTGTTGGTTGATCACAGCGCGGGAGGTCTTGATCCGCAACGGCTGGAACGTCAATTCAATCGCCTGCGTTCAACGTGGGCGCTGCCGGAAAACGTGCGGTTGATCGACACCCGTCAAGGCCCGGTGCTGTTCAACGTGCAGCGCTGGGGGCAGTTGAAATTCACCCTGTTGGAGCAACTGGCAAAGTTTCATGTGCTGGAGCCCGATCAAATGGGGCCGGACCGTGATCGTCTGAGGCGCTTCAGTGCGTTGCCGCTGGAACGTTCGACGTTCACCCGCCTGCTCGATGAATTGCGCGACACCGGCGCGATCACCGCCAGCGGCCCGTGGCTGCACCTGCCGGATCATCAGGTACGTTTGAATGCCGAGGACGAAATGCTTTGGCAACAACTGCAACCGGTGTTTGAACATGGCGGCTTCGATCCGCCGTGGGTGCGTGACGCGGCCAAAGCAGTTGGCCAGGACGACGCGGTGGTGCGCCTGCTGCTGCGCAAACTAGCGCGGCTGGGCCTGATGCATCAAGTGGTGCGCGACCTGTTTTTGAGTGATGTGCAACTGCGCCGAATGGCTGACGTGTTGCTCAATCTCGCCAAGGAAAATCCGCAGATCCAGGTGACAACCTTCCGCGATGCGCTAGGCTTGGGACGCAAACGCTGTATTCAGTTCCTCGAATACTTCGACCGTATCGGCCTGACCCGGCGCAGCGGCGAATCACGACAAATCCGCTACGACAACGCGTTGGCCAGCGCCGACGCGCACTGAACTCAAGGAAGGCAATCGCGCCCGGTGGCGCGGCCGGGCTTCAAACCCGGTTGGGGACGGCATCCGTTCCCGGGCAGGTTCGACTCCGGCTGCCTTCCGCCATATTTGCGAGATCAAAAGATCGCAGCCTGCGGCGGCGCCTACATTGGTAATATCCGCCAATCCTGACAATGGACTGCCGGAGATTCGCTTGAGAAGTACAACCCGAAGCACAGTGCTTTTTTTCATTCTGTTGGTGTGCGCGAATGCTGCGGCGTGGCTTTACTTTGTGGTGACACATGCCTCGGCGACACGCGGCATGCCCATGATCAGAACCACCGAACCCTTGTACATCGGCGGAATCGATGGCGACGGCACCCGCTACATTCTGCCCGCCGGGGCGACGCTCTATGCCGATAAGCACTTTCCGGAAGGTTTTACGCGCTACATCGTCTACTTCAATCACAAGGGCCTGATCGAACACGAAGAGGTCGAGATGAAGCCGGAATATGGCGGCAATCTCATCGACCCGCTCTGGCTGGAAAACATCGATGAAGCCACGCAGACGCCATAGATTCAGGCGGGTTTTTCAGAACGCCAATGGGTATTGGATTACCACGTAGATGCGGTCGATGTCATCGCCGGCCTGGGCGTCATTGGCGCGGTGGCTGACGTGGGAGAGCTGCACTGACAAGTCTTTTGCCGTGCCTGACTGGACGACGTATTTCAAATCAATATCACGCTCCCAATGTTTGCCGCCATCGCCTTGCTGCGGCTGGAACTCACCGCTGTCGGCGTCAAACGGGTTGTAGGCGCCGCCCTGAGGCGCATGGGTGCCGTCGATGTGGCTGCCGGAAACGTAGCGGGTCATGAAGCCCAGACCGGGGATGCCGAAGGCGCCGAAGTCGAGGTCATAGCGCACTTGCCAGGAGCGTTCGTGAGCGCCGTTGAAATCGGCGTATTTGATCGAGTTGGCGAGGTAGATCGAGTCGCCGCCGACGAAATCAAACGGCGTGTCGCCATTGATGCGCTGCCAGCCGAGCAGCAGCGCATGGGGGCCGAAGGCGTATTTGCCGGACAGGCTGAACGCAGTGTTGTCGATGGCACCAGCCAGCGCTCGGCCGGTGTCGCGGGTGTGATAAAGGTTGGCGTCGAGCAACACGCCGGATTGTTTGAAATGGAGATTGGCGTAGTACTGGTGCCAGGTGTCACTCAGGTCGGAGGCGTAGAGCGCGCCGCCGAGAGCGCTGTCAGGGAACAGATCGGCGCCGATAAAGCTGATACCGCCGGCTTCGGTATTGGCGCCATAGCCGTAAAAGTCGCCTTTGCCGGATGAGCTGTCCTGATTTTTGAACGCGGTGAAGTGGCCGGCCACCAGGTTCAGATTGTCGATCTCGCGGCTGTTGAGCAGAAAGCCTGTGGCGTATTCCGGTTGCAGGCGTTTGTCTGAGGTGTCGAAGACCGGGGTTTCCACGGTCATTTCGCCGAAAGCGAGGGTGGTGCGTGAGGCCCTCAACTTGAGGGCACCGCCGGCGCTGGAATAGTCATTTTCGCTGCGCCCGTCACTGTCCACCGGCAGCAGCCCCGTGCCGGAATGGCCCTCGCCGCCATCGAGCTTCAAGCCGTAAAAGGCGTGCGCGTCAACGCCGAAACCAACTGCTCCCGGTGTGAATCCGGATGAGAAGGTGCCGATAAACCCCTGAGCCCATTCCTGTTTATAGTTTTTCCCGGAGGGTGAGGGCGAGCTGTAGTCGTTGCTAAGAAAGAAGTTACGGCTGAGCACTTCGGTTTTGGCGTCATCGAGAAAACCTCCAGCGGCAGCCGTTGCGCTCAAACCGCAGAGCAGCGCGAGCAAGGTAAGGCGCGAGGGGGCGCGGTCGATCATGGTCAGTGGCCAGCGGCAATTAAGGTGACCTGGATGATCGTGAAGTTTCAGGGAAAGCGATTGAGCCCATGTGCTGACTTGCTGTGGCAGTGCTGACGCCATCGCTGGCAAGCCATCTGGGGGGGGGCTCAGGATTAATGGCTAAGCACAATCCCTTGTAGGAGTGAGCCTGCTCGCGATAGCGGTGTGTCAGCCACATTCATCCAAGCTGATTCAGCGCCATCGCGAGCAGGCTCACTCCTACAGGGGTTTGGGGTGAATGAGAATTTTGTGGCGGGAGCTGAAACC
>NZ_JBODOE010000002.1:49698-52325 GCF_051913165.1 Pseudomonas sp. SM4
TGTGGGAGAAGGTGGCTATAAAGCCTTGAGCCTACTCCTCTTTATATTTTGGTGAATGGGCTGACGCCATCGCTGGCGAGCCAGCTCCCACAGGGATTCAGGGGGGCTCAAGATCAATGGCCACGCACAATCCCTTGTAGGAGTGAGCCTGCTCGCGATGGCGGTGTGTCAGCCACATTCATCCAAGCTGATTCACCGCCATCGCGAGCAGGCTCACTCCGACAGGGGTTTGAGTTGAATGAGAGTTTTGTGACTGGAGCTGAAACCTGTGGGAGAAGGTGGCTATAAAGCCTTGAGCCTACTCCTCTTTATATTTTGGTGAATGGGCTGACGCCATCGCTGGCAAGCCAGCTCCCACAGGGATTCAGGGGGGCTCAAGATTAATGGCTACGCACCATCCCTTGTAGGAGTGAGCCTGCTCGCGATGGCGGTGTGTCAGCCACATTCATCCAAGCTGATTCAGCGCTATCGTGAGCAGGCTCACTCCTACAGGGTCTTGGTTGAATGAGGAAGAACCTGTGGGAGCTGGCTTGCCAGCGATGGCGGTGTGTCAGGCAACATTTTTGTTGACTGACACACCTTTTTACCGGGTTACGACAATGGCGGGGTGCGGGGCGGGATCTGGCGCTTGTTGCCGGTTGACTCGAATGCGGCGGCCAGGCGCAGCAGGCTCGAGTCGTCGTAGGCGCGGCCAGCGAAGGTCAGACCGACCGGCATGCCGATGTCGGCCATCACGCCCATCGGCACGGTCACGGTCGGTACGCCGAGGTGGCGGATCGCAAGGTTGCCGTTGGCGACCCAGATGCCGTTACTCCAGGCAATGTCCGCCGACGCAGGATTGACGTCCGCATCCGCCGGGCCCACATCGGCGACCGTCGGGAACAGCACGGCGTCGAGGCCCAGCTTATCCATCCAGTCTTCGAGGTCGATACGCCGGGTCTGCTCCAGACCGCGCAGGCCGTCCGGCACTGTAGAAATCTCATTCCACGGGGTGATGCCGCGTTCGGCCATGCGCACGTATTCGTCCATGCCGGCCACCAGATCACCTTCACGGTTGGGCAGCGTGCCCGGTTCGTGCGGGAAGATCTTCGCCCCGTCGACGTCGACCAGACGATTGAGTTTCGGATCGCCGTTGGCGCGCAGAAAATCGTCAAACGCCCAGGCAGTCAGGTCCCACAGTTCGTGGTGGAGAAACTCTTTCGACACCAGGCCCCGGGTGAACACAGTCGGTGCGCCCGGACGGTCGCCCTCGCAATTGGAGACCAGCGGGAAGTCGGTTTCGGTGACTTCGGCACCAGCAGCTTCGAGGGCCTGACGGGCCTGTTTCCACAGATCAATCACCGACTCGCGGGTGTTGATGCGCTGGCCAGTCGGGCCACCGATGCCCGGCGCCTCGCTGGTGCCCGCTTCAGGGTCGGCATTGATGAACATGCGCGGCACGGCGAAACGCTTGCCGGCCAACGCCTTGGCATCGGCTGCCAGCTCAGCGTAAGCGGCAGGGCGCACGGAGTTGACGCTGGGGATCGGCACCCACGGTTGCAGGCGCCACAGATCGCCACGGGTGTCCGGGTCTTCGGCAACAACGATATCGAGCACTTCCAGCAGGTCGGCCATGGTTCGTGCGTAAGGTACAACCACGTCCATGGTTGGCGTCAGCGGCCAGTTGCCGCGCACCGAAATCACACCGCGCGACGGCGTATAGGCGCACAGGCCATTGTTCGAGGCCGGGCCACGACCACTCGACCAGGTTTCTTCGGCCAGACCGAATGCGGCAAAACTCGCCGCCGTCGCCGTGCCGGCACCGTTGGACGAGCCAGATGCAAACGGCGCGGTCAGGTAATCGGCGTTGTACGGACTTTCAGCGCGACCATAAACGCCGCGCTGCATGCCGCCATTGGCCATCGGCGGCATGTTGGTCTTGCCCAGGCAAATCGCCCCGGCCGCGCGCAGGCGCTCGATGGTGAACGCGTCGCGATGGGCGACCAGATCGGCGAAGGCCGGGCTACCCGACGCGGCGGTCAGGCCCTTGACCAGATAACTGTCTTTGGCGGTGTAGGGAATGCCGTCGAGCGGGCCAAGGGTTTCGCCTTTGGCCCGGCGGGCGTCGGCGGCTTGCGCTTCGTTCAGCGCCTCGGGATTGCGTACCACCACGGCATTCAGCGCGGTCGGGGTATCGGCGCCATCGTAGGCGTCGATGCGTGCAAGGTAGGCCTGCACCAGTTCAACGGCGGTGGTCTGGCCGGACTCCAGTGCTGCGCGCAGTTGGGCAATGGACACTTCGGTGACTTCGATCATGCGGTCACCGCCGTTTGAATGTGGGTGCTTTTCTTGGAAGGGGTGTTCATATCGGTTCTCGTTGCACGGCTTTAAGCGACAAGGTTAAGGCTGGCGCCTATTTAACACCAAGCGGCGCACGGAGTAATCGCCGCGATCCATCTTTGTCCGCCAATAACTACTGGACGGACACCTGCAGGAGCTGCGGCACGCTGCGATCTTTTGATGTTGTTTTCAAGATCAAGATCAAAAGATCGCAGCGTGCGGCAGCTCCTACATGGGTATTGCGCGGTGACGAAGGATTGATATTTGTCCGCCAATAACTGCCGGGCGGACACCTGTAGGAGCTGCGG
>NZ_JBODOE010000002.1:52425-61766 GCF_051913165.1 Pseudomonas sp. SM4
CACGCTGCGATCTTTTGATGTTGTTTTAAGGTCAAGATCAAAAGATCGCAGCCTGCGGCAGCTCCTACATGGGTATTGCGCAGTGACGAAGGATTGATATTTGTCCGCCAATAACGGCCGGGTGCATACCTGTAGGAGCTGCGGCACGCTGCGATCTTTTGATGTTGTTTTAAGGTCAAGATCAAAAGATCGCAGCCTGCGGCAGCTCCTACATGGGTATTAGAGGACGCCGTACTCGCGCGCCGTGCGATCCACGGCAATCCGTGTTTTGTCGATCAACTCATCCAACTCCGTGCGTGTGGCAATCAACGCCGGCGCCATGATCATCCGCCCCAACGTCGAGCGAATGATCAAACCCTCCTCAAAGCCAATCGTACGGCAGCGCCAGGCAATATCATTTTCATTGGCAAAACGCTTGCGACTGGCCTTGTCCTCGGCAAACTGCAACGCCGCCACCAACCCCACACCCTGAATCTCACCGACCAACGGGTGATTACCGAACACTTCGCGCAGGCAATTCTGCAGATACGGCCCGGTATCGGCCTTCACTTGCGCAACCACGCCCTCATCGCGCAAGGCCTTGAGGTTGGCAATCGCCACCGCCGCCGCCACCGGGTGGCCGGAATAGGTCAGCCCGTGCGCAAACACACCGCCTTTTTCCACCAGCGCCTCGGCCATGCGCCGCGACAGAATCAGGCCCCCCATAGGGATGTAACCCGAGGTCAGGCCCTTGGCGATCGACAAGGTGTCGGGCTCAAAGCCGAAGGTCTGATGCGCGAACCATTCGCCGGTGCGGCCGAACCCGCCGATCACTTCGTCGGCGCACAGCAGCACATCGTATTTACGGCAGATGCGCTGAATCTCCGGCCAGTACGTCGCCGGCGGAATGATCATGCCACCTGCACCCTGAAACGGTTCGGCGACAAACGCGGCAACCTTGTCCGCGCCCAACTCAAGAATCTTGTCTTCCAGTTGCCGCGCCGCTTGCAGGCCGAACGCCTCCGGGCTGAGGTTGCCTTCGTGGGCAAACCAGTACGGCTCGTCGATGTGCGCCACATCCGGGATAGTGCCGCCCATTTCGTGCATGAATTTCATGCCGCCCAGCGCCGTCGCCGCGAGGGTCGAGCCGTGGTAGCCGTTCCAGCGGCCGATCATGATTTTCTTCTCGGGCTTGCCCATCACCTGCCAGAACTTGCGCACCGTGCGGATCAGCACTTCGTTGGCTTCAGAGCCGGAGTTGGTGTAAATCGCGTGGCTGTAGTGCTTGGGCAGCAGGCTGAACAGCAACTCCGACAGCTCGATCACCGCCGGATGGGTGGTGTGGAAAAACATGTTGTAGTAGGGCAGTTGTTCCAACTGCGCGGTCGCGGCGGCGGCGAGATCCTTGCGGCCATAGCCGAGATTGGTACACCACAGCCCGGACATGCCGTCCAGATAACGATTGCCGTCGTTGTCCCACAGTGCCAGACGATCACCGCTGACCATTACCCGCGGGCCTTCCTCGTTGAGAGCCTTCTGATCGACGAACGCGTGGATGTGGTGGGCAGCGTCAGCGGCTTGATAATCGCGGGTAGTGCGGGTCGAATCGACTTCGGCGGACATGGCGGATCTCCGGGACATTGAGCGAGTGAGTGCAACGCTGCACGGGTAAAGTTTTGCCACCTTAAAATATTTTTGTAAAGAAAATATTTGTCGGTGAAAAAATATCTCCGTAGGCTGAGCGCCATTGGCAAGGATCATCAGAGGCAACATGAGCGGACTCAGAGAGCGGCAGAAAGAGCAGCGCAGGGAAGTTATCGCCGCAGCGGCGCTCGAGTTGTTCAAGCGCAACGGCTTCGCGGCCACCACGCTGGAACAGATCGCCGCACAGGCCGGCGTTTCCGCCCCGACCGTGGTGAATTACTTCGGCGGCAAGCAGGAGATTTTGCTGGCGTTGCTCAAACAACCCGACGAACAAGCCATGCGCGAGGCGCGGGCGAATCTCGACGATGACAGCGATCCGCTGGAAGCGTTGTGCACGTTTGAAGGGCTGATGACCGATTACCAGCTACAAGCGATGCCGGCCTCGCTGTGGCGGGAACTGGCACCGTTTCTACTGACCGGCGAACTGGCCGAAGCGATGAGTCCATGGAACGCGGCGGTGATTGAAGAGACCAAGGCGCTGCTTCTGCATTTCCAGCAGGCCGGCAAAGTGCGCGAATCGATTGATCTCGACGTCGTGGCGACGCTGTTCAACCAGTACGCGAACATGGCGTTCATTCGTCTGGCGACACAGGAAACCCCGGACAGAGTTGCGCATGCCTTGCACATGCGCGGGGTTTTTAACCTGCTCTGCAACGGCATGCTCAAGCGCTAACACGAAAATCCGTGGCGAGGGCTTCAGTGCCACTGGATTCCGTGTTGTGCATGGCAGTGGAATGCCACTGCATCAGAATCGCCACGTCACGCCACCACCAACAATATGCAGCGCGCTGTTGGGATAACTCCCTGACAGCGACTGGCCATTGCGCTTGGTTTGCTGCACGTCCATGTCGCCCAGCCAGACCAGCGTGTAATTGAGGTTGATGTCAGTGTCTTCGGCCAGTTTGTAGCTCAGCCCGGTCGCCAGCCGCCAGGTCTCGTTCATGGGGTTGTCGACGGTGCGATCCTTATCCTTGACGGCGGAGCTGTCGTAACCCACGCCCATGTTCCAGCGCAGTTTCGGACTGATCTGGTTTTGCGCCCCGATCGACAGGTGCCAGGTGTCCTGATACTTACGGTCGACCGAACGAGAGACATCACCTGCGGCTGAGTCTACCGATACGCCGATGTCGGCAAAGTCGCTCCAGTCCTGCCAGTTCACCGAACTCAGTAACGTCCATTGTTCGTTCAATTGATGGGCAATGCTCAGGGTCGCGGTCTGCGGGATGTTCATGTCGATTTCCAGCTCGTCAACGTCCAGCCGCGACAGCGCCAGATTGAGCAGCGGATTGCGAATGCCATGAACGGAAGGTGAGTCCTTGAATTCCAGTTTGACTTTACTGGTATAGGCCAGGCCGACGGTGGTGCGCTCATTCAACTGATAGCGCAGGCCGAGATTGATCCCGGTGCCGATGTCGGTGTCCTTGTACTGCAACTTGCCATCTTCCTGAAACGGCGTGCCCGGCAGGAAGGCGTTATTGTCGATGGCCATTTTTGTGTAGTAGTAGCCGTAGACCAGGCGCGGGCCAATGCCCATCGACAGGTCATCGGTGATCTTGTAGGCAAAGGTCGGTTGCATCGAAATGCCGATCAGCGACGATTCCTGGCTGAAGTAACGGCCGGCCCAGTCATCGTCGTACTTCA
Organism: Pseudomonas sp. SM4; assembly: GCF_051913165.1. NCBI lineage: Bacteria > Pseudomonadati > Pseudomonadota > Gammaproteobacteria > Pseudomonadales > Pseudomonadaceae > Pseudomonas > Pseudomonas sp. SM4. The sequence goes on from NZ_JBODOE010000002.1 coordinate 55,750, forward strand.
CACTCAGACCGAAGTTGCCATACATGCCGAAACCAATGCTGGCACGGTCATTGATTTCGTGGCTGATAAAGAAACTGGTGCCCGGCAGGATCGGCAGTGGATTGCCGCCCTCGTTGCCGGAGAAGTCATTGTCGCTGTCGCGATCAAAGCCCAGACCACCGAGCACGGCCTGACCGGTCAGCGAAACTTGCGTGCCCTTGAGCGTGGCAATCCCGGCCGGGTTACTCATCAGCACGCTGGGGTCGGTGGCCAGCGCGGCCGATCCGGCATTGGCCAGTCCTGCGCCTTCCTGGCCCGCTTCATACAGATCGATACCGCCCGCCAGCGCCTGACCGGTACTGCCCGCCAACGCAAGAATGATCAGGGAGTGCGTGGTTTTCATCCGGTACTTCCTTATAAATGGACCTGCATCAGTTTTAGACGTGCTTTGGCCCATGCACCAGTCAGCGCAGTCGTTTGTTCCGTGCGGCGCCTCGCAAGGTGACAAAAACCGCCGATCCCTCAGATGTGTTCTAGGCTCAGCCAACCGGTCAAAGGCTCCCTCAGGAGAATCGTTATGGAAGAAAAACCGCTGCTGGTCTTCAACAATTCCCGAGCGCTGCTGGACGTGCTGATCCGCGCGGGGCTGATCGCCACCCTGGTATTGTTTTGCTTCGACATCTTCCATCCGTTCCTCAACGTCATGCTGTGGGCGCTGATTCTGGCCATCACCCTGTATCCGTTGAATCAGACACTGGGACGCAAACTGGGCAATCGCTACGGTTGGGCGGCGGTTATTCTCGTGCTCTTCGGGCTGCTGATTCTGATGGTGCCGCTGAGCCTGCTCGGCGCCTCGGTTGCCGATTCAGTGAAGGTCGGCATGCACACGATGGAGGCGGGCCAATTCGAGATTCCGCCGCCACCGGCCAGCGTCGAGAGCTGGCCATTGATTGGCGCGCCGCTGTTCGGCATCTGGCAGCATGCCTCGCAGGATTTGAGCTGGGCCTTCAAAGAGCTGGCGCCGCACCTGAGCAACTGGGGCAAAGTGCTGCTGCACCAAGCGGCCGGTGTCGGCGCGGGGATTGTGGTGTTTGTCGTGGCCTTGATCGTTGCCGGCCTGATCATGAAAAACGGTGAGCGTGGGCACCGCACGGCCGTAGCGATCACCACACGGATTTCCGGGCCGGTACGCGGGCCGCAAATCGCCGAGCTGTGCACTTCGACCATTCGCGCCGTGGCGCAAGGCGTGGTGGGGATCGCGTTTATCCAGATGCTGCTGATCGGTGTCGCGCTGGTGATCATGGGCATTCCGGCCGCCGGCATTCTAGCGTTGATGGTGCTGCTGCTGGGCATCATGCAATTGCCGGTTCTGCTGATTACCGTGCCGGTGGTGATCTATGTTTTTGCCCAGGATGGCGTCAGTGCCAGCACCGTCATCTTTACGGTGTGGATCATTATTGCCGGGCTCTCCGACAACGTGCTCAAACCCATGCTGCTGGGGCGCGGCGTGGCGGTGCCAATGCCGGTGGTGCTGATCGGCGCACTCGGCGGCATGGTCACCAGCGGCATCATCGGCCTGTTCACCGGCCCGGTGATCCTCGCGGTGGGCTATGAACTGTTTATCGGTTGGGTCTATCAACCGGCCGATGTCACCGAGGTACTGGACGACACCCGCCGAGAAAATTTGCCGTGACACTTGTTGGCGGGCGGGAATCTGACAACCGTTCATCGCTCAACTACGCTGGCTTACGTATCCCTCTTTGACACTTGGGCGTAAGGAAACAGGCGCATGCGAAGCAGGCTGCTGGCGGTTTGGATAGTGGTGTTCGCGGCGCTCTGGAGCGGGCTCGGCTGGGCGGTCGATGACGGGGCAAAAACGGCGGGCGAAGCGGTAGAGCTGAAGGTCGCCAACCGCAGCATCATGCTGTTTCGCGCGACCATTCTGGGGGAAGCACCGGCCTCGCGGGTCAAACGGGCAAAAATGGTCATCAGCGAGGCGCTGGATGAAGATGCGGCGCTGAACATCACCACCGACGCGATCCAGAACAGTTATATGGTGCTGATCGGCGACAAGCGTGCCTTCATCGTCGCACCCAACGACATCGACAGCCTCGAATACTCTTCGGTGCAACAAGCCGCTGAAGGCGCAGCGGAGAAACTGCGTCAGGTGGTGACCGAAACCCGTGAAGCGCGCAACCTGCAGATGATCCTGCGCTCACTGGGGCTGGCTGCCGTGGCCACGCTGGTTTACCTCGTGTTGCTGTGGTGCCTGGCGTATCTGCGCCGCAAGTTGCTGGCCAAACTCCCCGCGCTGATGGATCGCCACACCCAGGCGCTGAAGGTCGGCCGGGTGCAACTGATCGATTCCAACTTCCTCTATCCGCTGGTCAGCCGCTTGCTGCTGTTGCTGCGCTGGCTGGTGATTTTGCTGCTGACCTATGAATGGCTGGGTTTTGTCCTGTCGCGCTTTCCCTATACGCGGCCGTGGGGCGAAAGCCTCAACAATTACCTGTTCGAGCTGGCCGGGTATCTGTTGCAAGGCATTGTCGGGGCGATTCCCGGACTGGGCGTGGCGCTGGCGATTTTCTTTATCGCCCGTGGTGTCACCGCGTTCACCCGGAGAATTCTGCGCCGTATGGCCACGCCGGGCACTTTCAGTTGGCTCAATCACGAAACCCTGCAACCGACCCAACGCCTGACCGCGCTGGCGATCTGGTTGTTTGCGCTGGCCATGGCTTATCCGTACTTGCCGGGAGCGGGCACAGATGCGTTCAAGGGGTTGTCGGTGTTGATCGGCCTGATGATTTCCCTCGGCGCCACCAGCGTGGTCGGGCAGGCCGCTGCCGGTTTGATCCTCACCTACACACGCACGTTACGCCCCGGCGAGTTCGTCAAAATCGGCGAATACGAAGGCACGGTCACCGAACTGGGTATGTTCACCACGCGGATTCGTACCGGTCTGGGTGAAGTGCTGACACTGCCCAATTCGATGATCACCGGCACGGTCACCAAAAACTATTCGCGCACCGTGCAGGGCCCCGGCTACGTGGTCGATACCGTGGTGACCATCGGTTACGACACACCTTGGCGCCAGGTCGAGGCGATGTTGCTGGAGGCGGCGCAACGTACGCCGGGGATTCTCGAAGACCCGCCGGCGCAGGTGTTCCAGACGGCACTCTCGGACTTCTATCCCGAGTACCGATTGGTCGCACAGGCGATCCCGAGCCAGCCGCGACCCCGTGCGGTGTTGCTGAGCATGCTCCACGCCAATATTCAGGATGTGTTCAACGAGTACGGCGTGCAAATCATGTCGCCGCACTATCTGGGCGATCCACAACAAGAGAAATGGGTACCAAGGGACAAGTGGTACACCGCGCCAGCTCAAGAACCGAAGGATCAGTGACCGCCGTTCATAGGGAGTTCGCCCCATGCAGGAATTCATCCTCCACGCCTTACGCACTGACCCGGAAATCGCCGTGTTTCTGGCGATTGCCCTGGGGGTGTTTATCGGCCGGATTCGCATCGGCAGTTTTCACCTGGGCTCGGTGGCCGGTGCGTTGCTGATGGGCTTGCTGATCGGCCAGATCGGTCTGGAAGTGCCGGCGGGGTTGAAGTCGGTGTTTTTCGTGATGTTCATCTACGCCGTCGGTTTCAAAAGTGGCCCGGAGTTTTTCGGCAGCCTCAATCGTGGCACGCTGAAACTGGTGCTGCTTTCGGTGGTGCTGTGCGCGACGGCGCTGGGGGCGATTTTGCTGATGTACTCGGTGTTCGATTTCGACGCCGGATTTACCGCCGGGCTTGGCGCGGGCGCGCTGACCGACACGGCGATCATGGGCACCGCGACCAGCGCGATCAATCAACTGACGATTGATGCCGCGGCCAAGGCTCAGCTCAATAGCCACATGGCAATCGCCTATGCCATTACCTATCTGTTCGGCACCATCGGCCTGATCGTATTTGTCGGCAGCATCGCGCCGAAATTGCTCGGGGTGAACCTGCGTGAATCAGCGCGTGAACTGGAGCTGGAACTGGGCATCGCCAAGGAAGAGGAGGCGATCACCGTGCCCTATACGCGCATTGTGGTTCGGGCGCATCAGGTCGCCAGTAACGGCCAGGCGGATGGTCAGCGCATCGTCGATTTTGAAAAGCTGCATGACTCATTGACGGTGGAACGTGTGGTGCGCGCCGGGCAGATCATCGAGCGCGATGAACACTTCGTCCTGATGGCCGGCGATGTGGTGGGCGTGTATGCCTTGCGCGATGCGGTGGGCACGCTGAGTCACTGGGTCGGACCGGAGATCGATCATCCCGAGTCCTTGTCATTCCCGACGCGCGAAGTGGACATCGTGCTGACCTCGGCGGAGTTTGCCGGCAAAACCATTCATGAAGCGAAAACCCGATTGGCCAGCGATGGGCGCCTGGGGTGCTTCGTCAACACCATCTCCCGTCAGGGCTACGAGCTGCCCTTGCTGCCCAACACGGTGTTACGCCGTGGTGACGTGCTGACGTTGACCGGGCGCACGGCCAGTGTCGAAGCCATCGCCAAGCGTCTTGGACGGATTCGCAAGAACAACTACAAAAGCGATATCGCCATGCACACGTTGGGCATGGTGCTCGGTTCACTGCTGGGGTTGTTGTCGACGCACGTCGGCATGATTCCGGTGGAGCTGGGCATCGGCGGCGGGGTGCTGGTCGCCGCATTGGTGATCGGCTGGTACAACTCCCGCCACCCGGAAATCGGCGCGTTGCCACCGGCGGCACAGTGGGCGTTTTCCGAGTTTGGCTTGACCGCATTCGGTGCCGTGGTCGGTTTGCTGGCCGGGCCAGCGGCGTTTGCCGCGATGAAGGAGCAGGGCCTGGCGTTGTTGTTGTCTGGCGCGGTGGTAACGATCTTGCCGCCATTGGTGGCGTTGTACTTCGGCCGCTACGTGCTGCGCTTGCACCCGATGATCCTGTTTGGCGCCCTGGCCGGGGCACAGACGGAAGCGGCGTCGATGAACAAGATCATCGAACAGTCGGGCAGCAACACCCCGGTGATCGGCTTCACCGTGTGCTACGCCATTTCCAACGTCTTGCTGGCTGTGTGCGGCCCGATCATCATCTTCGTCGTTGCCGGCTAAACCAAAACATTCCCACAACCCCTGTGGTGAGGGGATTTATCCCCGATGGGCTGTATGGCAGCCCCAGAACTTTTTGGCCCGGATCATCAGTGAAACCGTAGCTGGCGGATTTGCGACTGCTGCGCAGCCGATCGGGGATAAATCCCCTCGCCACAGGTTTTGCATTGGCACAGCGTTTTGTGTGCATTCGGCAGGTACTGTCCGGCGTTGTGCCGTCCCTAGGTAGGCTGCGGCCCGATCATCATCTTCGTGGTTGCCGGCTAAACCAAAGCCTCTGTGGTGAGGGGATTTATCCCCGATGGGCTGTATGGCAGCCCCAGAACCTTTTGGCCAGGTTCATCAGTTAAACCGTATCTGGAGGATTTGCGACTGCTGCGCAGCCGATCGGGGATAAATCCCCTCGCCACAGGTTTTGCATTGACACATCGTTTTGTGTGCATTCGGCAGGTACAGTCCGGCGTTGTGCCGTCTCTAAGCAGGCTGCGGCCCGATCATCATCTTCGTGGTTGTTGGCTAACCCAAGGTTTCCGCAACCCCTGTGGTGAGGGGATTTATCCCCGATGGGCTGTATGGCTGCCCCAGAACTTTTTGGCCCGGATCATCAGTGAAACCGAATCTGGCGGATTTGCGACTGCTGCGCAGCCGATCGGGGATAAATCCCCTCGCCACAGGTTTTGTATTGGCACGGCGCACTGGGGCATTCGGCAGGTAGAGTGCTGCGTTGCGCCGTCCCTAAGCAGGCTGCGGCCCGATCATCATCTTCGTGGTTGCCGGCTAACCCAAGGTTCCCACAACCCCTGTGGTGAGGGGATTTATCCCCGATGAGCTGTATGGTAACCCCGAACTTTTTGGCCCGGATCATCAGTGAAACCGTATCTCGCGGATTTGCGACTGCTGCGCAGCCGATCGGGGATAAAT
>NZ_JBODOE010000002.1:61866-379561 GCF_051913165.1 Pseudomonas sp. SM4
CCCCTCGCCACAGGTTTTGTATTGGCACGGCGCTCTGGGGCATTCGGCAGTTACTGTCCTGCGTTGCGCCGTCCCTAAGCAGGCTGCGGCCCGATCATCATCTTCGTGTTTGCCGGCTAAACCAAAGCCTCTGTGGTGAGGGGATTTATCCCCGATGGGCTGTATGGCAGCCCCGAACTTTTTGGCCCGGATCATCAGTGAAACCGTATCTGGTGGATTTGCGACTGCTGCGCAGTCGATCGGGGATAAATCCCCTCGCCACAGGTTTTGTATTGGCACGGCGCTCTGGGGCATTCGGCAGTTACTGTCCTGCGTTGCGCCGTCCCTAGGCGGGCTGCGGCCCGATCATCATCTTCGTGGTTGTTGGCTAACCCAAAGTTTCCGCAACCCCTGTGGTGAGGGGATTTATCCCCGATTGGGCTGCATGGCAGCCCCAGAACTTTTTGGCCCGGATCATCAGTGAAACCGTATCTGGCGGATTTGCGACTGCTGCGAAGCCGATCGGGGATAAATCCCCTCACCACAGGTTCTCCATTGGGACTGGGTTTTGTGTGTATTTGTCAGAAGCCGCTTTCGCGCATCAGCACGGCCAGGACGTGCGTAGCGCCGTCCGCGAGCAGGCTGCGGCGTTCGCCTTCGATCTTCAGATGACCACGGGTTTCGCGCAGGCTCGCCAATGGCTCATCCAGTTGAATCAATACCTGAAACAACGCACTGCTTGGAATCAGCGAATGTTCGGCATTGGTCGTCGGCACCGGCCCGCCAAAGCGGGACGACAACATGCGGTGCGACAACTGGCTGGCGCGGGTGCTGCCGATTTGTACAACACGGCCGGGCAGCGGCGCGGTTTGGCCGTCCGGGTAAAAACGCACATGATCACCGATCGCCATACGATGCACCTGATCCTGCGCCACGTAAGCGTCGACCTGCCAACTGCGCGGATCGATCAGCACGCCCAAGGATTCCTGGCGACCCACCCATTGCCCCGGTTTCCAGTCCGGATTCACATCCAGCCAGATCCCGGCAAACGGCGTCTGCAGGTTGAGCCGGGCGATTTCCGAGCGGGCGGCGCGGGCCTCTTCGAACTGCACGTTGAGGCGCTGACGAGTTACGGCGTCTTCGGCCAGGCCGCCGGGGTCGGCAATCAGCCCGGACAGTCGTGCTTCATAACTGCGGGCGCTGGCTTCGCTGGTTTGCAGGCGCGAGGCGATGTCCGGTTCGTCCAGGGTGATCAGCGTTTCCCCGGCCTTGACCGGGCCGTCCGGGTGAATCGATTGCAGGCGCGCCGGGTAGGGCGCATACACACGCAACTGGTGTTCGGCGCGGGCGACACCGACCGCATCGATCTGCGTACGCCACGGCATCGCCAGGCCCAGCAGAATCGCCAACAGCACCGCGTAAAACATGATTTTGCGCCGACTCGCAATCGCCGCCCGATTCTTCCACCAGTGACCCAGTTCGCGCATCACCGGCATTGCGATAAACCACGACAGTTCGACCATGAACAGGAAAATCCCCAGAACCTTGAAGAAGAACAGGTAAACCGCCAGCGCAATCCCCAGAAACAGCACGAGTCGGTACACCCAAGTGATGATCGCGAAGGTCACCAGCAAGCGCCGCTGACCGCTCGGGAACGTTTCCGGCCAATCCTCCTGCAGCCCCAGCAGATTGCGCCGCAGGGTGACGCGCGCCAGGGCCGAGGCACGCTCGTGCAGGTTGGGAAAATCCAGCAGGTCGGAAAGAATGAAGTAACCGTCAAACCGCATGAACGGACTGGCATTCAACGCCAGTGACAGCAACCAACTGGTGGTCGCCAGATACAGCAGCGCATTACGCAGCGCGCCCGGGTCGCACAATGCCCAGCCCAGCGTCGACAACCCGGCCAGCGACAGCTCGGTGACGATGCCTGCCGAGGCGATTGCCAGCCGTTGCCGCGAGCGGCTGAGTTTCCAGCTCTCTCCGGTGTCGGTGTAGAGCATCGGCCACATCACCACAAACGCGATACCCATGTGCCCGACCCGCAAGCCCAATCGCGTGGCGACCAAGGCATGCCCGAGTTCATGCAGGGTTTTCGCGACGATCAGCGCCAAGGCAAAACTGAACAGGCCTTCGGTGGAAAACGACTCGACCACGGCACTGGTGAACACGTCCCACTGTTGCAACACCAGAATAATCCCGAGCAGGCTCAGGCTCAGCACGACCATCCCCGTCAGCGGATGAAACAGCCAGCCCAGCGCCCGAGCGAGCACCTGCAATGGCTTTTGCGGGCGCAGCAGCGGGATGCGGAAAAACAGGTAATGGTGCAGCCACCAGCGCCAGGTCAGCCAACTGCCTTCTGCGCTTTTGCACTTCAGACGCTCAAGCGCGGCAGGCCCGGCGCGCAGTAATTGGTGCTGCTCAAGGAACTGACGAAAATCGAGCACCTGCTCGACATCCGGTTTGAGTGCCGTGCCTTCGGCGATCTGCTCGCTGATCGCGCGGGGTGATTGACCCCAGCGCAGCAGGCACTCGAACTCCAGCCAGCCGATGCGGTAGAAACGGTTGATCACCGTGTCCTGAATCACCCACGCCGGTTCGCCGTTATTGCCGTGGGCCGCTTCACTCAAGCGCAAATCTTCGCGCAGGGGCGGCACCGGCAGATCGGCCGGATCAAGCATTACCAACCACTCCAGGCACGCAGCGTCGCCAGCGGTCGGCGTAGCAGGTAATAACCGAGCATCACCCGACCGCCGTAAAGCTTCGCCGTGCCGTGCAGGCCGAGGCGTGCGTGCTCCGGAGCGCCGTCAATGCTGGCGAGCAAGCGGTAGGCGACCACACCTTCATCGCTGGGCCGCGCCTGATAACTGGTTTCGAGAATCTGCCCCTTGAGCGGCGTCAGCGGGTACGCGGTCAGAAACAGCGTGACCTCGGCGCCCGGTTCCAGTGCGATGGCATCGGCCACCGCCAGTTGAATGAGCATGGCCGGCTGAGTCGGATCAGCCACCTGCATGATGCGCTCGCCCGTGACCACCGGCTTGCCCAGCCAATCGTTGGGATCGCTGAACACCGCAACGCCGGCCTTCGGCGACAGCACTTGCGTACGTTTCAATTGCGCCTGCACGGCTGCCAGTTCGGCCCGGCGCTGCTGCGCGCGACCGGCCAGCAAGGTCAACTCGCTTTTGCTTTGCGGGTTATCGAAGGCGCGCTGACTGGCTGCCTGCAACTCGGCATCGGCGACGGCGACTTCCTTGCCAAGCACTTCGGCACGGCTGCGCAAAGTGGTTTCGTCGAGCGAAAACAGCGGCGTGCCGGCATCCACTGGTTGATTCGGCCTGACCTGGATCTTTTCGATCACGCCATCAATCGGCGAGCTGATGATCTGTGCCTGCCGCGAAACGATTTCCGTCGGCGCCAATGCCGTTTGCCGCACCGGCAACAGCAGCAACGCGCCGATCACGATCAGCCCCAGCAACAGTTGTTTGCGATTGGGCCGCCAGCGACTGAAACGCTTGCGCCGGGTCAGCGCCGCCCAGCAATACGCCCACGTGGCGACCAAGCCCTTGAGCGGTTGCCACAACACGGCCGGCGGTTCTTGCTCAAGCAACAGGATCAACAGGCCCAGCCGTTGATTGTCACGATCGTGCACCGGCACGCACCACAGCCCCGACGGCCACCATTCGTTCCAGCCTTCGGCAATGTCGGCTGGCGGTGCGGCGGTTTCCTGGGTGATCCACACCGGCTCGGCGTCAGGCACTTGCGCCGCGACCCAGCGACTGGCCCGGCGTAGCCACACCAGATACGGCGAGTCCTCACTGGGCCGCGACAGACCTGAGACGTTCAGCAGTTCCAATGCAGATTCGCGCTGGGCAAACACCAGCGCCTGATGAAACTGCAGCAACGGGTACAAGTCGTTGGCCATGCTGAAGGCCAGACTGTTCAGCGAGTCGGCGGCCATGGCCTTGTCGCGCAGCGCATCGAGCTCCAGCAACAGGTGAGGGTGGGGCAGCAGCGGCTCGTTCATCGTCATGGGCGTGCATCTTGATCGAACTGCGCCGTGCCGCTCATGCCGGCCATCAGGTCGGGGTATTTGTTATCGAGCCGGGCTTCCAGTTCAACCGTTTGCGCCACGGCATCGACGCGTGAATTGATGCCGCTGACATGGGCCGGGTAGGTCTTGCCGGTTTCATGGATGCTGACTTGCAGCGGCAGGCCGGGCTTGAGGTTTTTCAGCAGATTGGACGGCACGTTCAGGCGGACTTTCAGCGCACCGTCGCTGACCAGATCAAACAGCGGCGTGCCCGCGGTGACGGTTTGATAAGGCTTGACGTAAACCTTGGCCACGCGCCCGGAAAACGGCGCAAGTACCTGGCAATAACTGCTTTGCGCCGCGCCCATGGCCCTTGCACCGTCAGCTTTTTGCACTTCGGTGTTGGCCATCGACACTTCGATATCGCCGACCGCGTTGAGCTGGCGCAACTGCTGTTTCGCTTGCAGGTTCTGTTTGGCCATGGCCAGTTCGGCGGCGGCGACTTTCGAGCGCGCTTCGGCTTCATTGCAGTTGAAGCGGGCGAGCAGTTCAGACTTGGCGACCTGTTCGCCGAACCCGGCTTTCAATTCCCCGAGGGTGCCGGCCATTTGGCTGGAGAGGGTGGTTTCCAGTTCGGCAGCGAGCAATACGCGAATGGCGCTGGCACTTTCCAGCGCGGGCGCCGAAGAGGTTTCTTCAGCATGGACGGGGAGGATCAGACTGGCCAACAGCAGCGCCCCGAAACGGGACTCACGGGCGATTTTGCGCATTCGGCGTTCCTTGCGAAGTGGCGGCGAGCAGGCGTTGTTGTTCTTGTTCGTTCAAGGTCCGCTGGATTTCCCGGGCCAGGGTCTTGATGTCGTGTTGCGAAATTTCCTTGGGTAGCACGTCCAGGCCCACCGAGTTGTACATCCGCCCCCACGCGGCCTGAGCACTGGAGAATGCCGCTTCACGTTGATAACGCGAGAGCAGGTAACGGCCCTCGGAGCGAATCACTTCGAGTTCCGAGCCCAACGCGCCGGTTTTCGCCGCTTGTGCGTAGTTGAGCAGGCTGCGGTCGACGCGCAGGCTGTCTTCGGCAAACTCCACCTCTTGACGCGCCAGTTGATAGCGCAGGGTGCCGACCCGTACTTGCGTGAGAATCGCCATCGACAGCGCCACGCGACGGGTGTCGTCGGTTTCGCTCTGGGACTTTTCCGCGGCGTTCAGCGACGGCAGTTGCAGCAGGCGAATGAGGTTCATCGACACTTGCAGACCGGTGCTCATCCAGTCGTTGTTGTAGAGGTATTTGTTGGAGTCGTACTTGTAGCCGAAATCGACGCTGACGTTCGGCCACAACTGCGCCTTGGCGATCTCCAGATCCTTTTGGTTAACGCGTTTGCGATACCACTCTTCCATGATTTCCGGACGGTTCTCCAACGACAATTGTTCCAGCCGCGCCATGCTTTGACGGACCTCTGGCAGCGGTGGATCGGGCATGTCGGCGAGGACCATTTTCGAGCCCGGCGGCAGCGACATCAGCGCCGACAATTCGGCCTGGGCAAATTCCAGATCCTGGCGGCGTACGGTCAGCAGATAAATCGAATCGAGCAGCGCACGCTGATAGGCGAGGATTTCCTGACGCGGCAGCAGGCCACGGGTCTCCGCTTCGCGAGCCGAGGTCAGCGCGGTGTGGGTGCGCATCAGCAGTTTGTCGACTTCGGGCATCAACCGCTGCGCGCCGAGTGCCCGCCAGTAAGCGTTGCGCACGTCTTGCAGGACGTTCTGCGCGACTTTGCGCCGACGTTCCTCAGCCATCAGGATCTGATCGGATTTCTGTTGCGTGCGGTAGTACGCGACACCGAAATCCAGCAGGCTCCAACTCAAGCCCAAACCATAAACTTCGCGATAGCGCTCTTCCGAGGTCGATGGCCGCAGGCTGACCTGGCGGTCTTCGATGCCGATCGAGGTGCCGCCGGAATCGTTGTCACGGCCGGCGTACCCGGCAGAGGCGACCAGACGCGGGAGCATTTCATGGCTGGAAACGTCGCGCAGGTCCGAGGCCAGCGCGCTTTCCATGAGTTTGAGGCGGTAATCGAGGTTGTATTTCAGCGCCCGCGCCGCCGCCTCGTAAAAGGTAATCGGCGCGGTGACCGGCTCCTGGCCGGAATACATGCGGGACTGGTCAGCGATGATGCGCTGGCGGTTTTCTTCATCGGTGGAGGGTTTGGGCTCCGTTGACGAGCAAGCACTGAGCAACAGTGCAGAAGCGATGGCGGTACTGAGAAGCCGGGTCGCATGTATACGCATGTTCATTCCTTTGTATTCTTGGAATTTTCTTCGGGTCGACTGCTTTACCGCTGCGTGCGCCGCTGTGCTGCATCGCGCAATTGCGCGCTGAAGCCCTTGGCCCGTGGTTTTTCCTGTTGTTTTTCAACGTGTGCCGGACTGTGCGTCAGATCGGCCGGGTTCAAGGTGAACAACGACGGATCGCTCAACAGTCCATCGGCACTCAACCCGGTCCGGCCCTGGCGCCCCTGAATCCACAGCAGATCCAGTTCGCTTTCCAGGCGACTGGTGCGCACCGCTTGCTGAACGAATTGCCCCGGCACCAGCCCCAGACCATTGCCCACTGACTCACTGGTGAATTCACCGACCGCTGCCAGACGCAGGTTGCTGCCATCGACGCCCCAGGCCGACAGCTCGGATATTTCTGCCGCACGCTCGACCACCGGCGTGACGAACACCGCCGGCTGTGGATCAGGGATCAGGAAATTGCGGTTCAGGGTGTTCGGGTCACGCTCGAAGTTGTTGCCACCCGGCGCCGGGATGAACGGCGTGGCGATATCGAGGGTGATCGTCAGTTCGGCCTGATCACTGGCACCGGCACGGTCGTTGATGGTGTAGGTGAACACGTCGCGCAGGATCTGCCCGAGACCGGCGGCGGCCAACACGGCGGGGTTGTTCTGGTCGATGGTGTAGGTGTAGCTGCCGTCGGCGTTCAGCACCAGTGTCCCGTACAAACCAATGATCGGCTGGCCAATCACGCCGGCCGTCCCTGAACCCGCCTCGGCGCCAGTGCGCACACCGACCACCACCAGACTGTCGTTGCCATCGACATCGCCATCGTTGGGCAGCACGTTGCCGACGGTTTGCGGGGCAGGGGCCTGGTCGCTGGCAAAGCCGCTGTCGTTTTGCGCCACCGGCGCGTCGTTGGCGCCCTGAATCACCACGGTCAGGCGTGCGTCCGACGTCGCGCCGGCCGTGTCGGTCATGCGATAGGTGAAGGTTTCGCTGAGGGTCTCGCCCGCCGTGCGCAGGGCCTGCACCACGGGATTGTTGTTGTCGATGACGTAGGTATAGCTGCCATCGTCGTTCAGCGTCAGTTGCCCATAGAGGCCGATCAACACTTGCCCGGCGCCCGTCGACTGGCCGGCCTGATTGGTAACGCTTTGCACGTGTTTGCTTTCGCCATTGGCGACGCTGTCGACATCCGTGTCGTTGTCCAGCACGTTGCCACTGGCATTGCTGCCCGGCGTGCCGTTATTGATGCCGCCGGCTTCGACCGCCGTGGCGCGGTCATCGACGGCAATGGGCGTGTCGTTGCGGCCATCGACGGTGATGCGCAGTTCGGCGGTGCTGGTGTCACCCCAGCGGTCGACAATGGTGTAGCTGAACACTTCAATGAGGGTCTGGCCGCTCTGGCGCAAGGCTTGAACGGCGGGCAGGTTATTGTCGACGGTGTAGGTGTAACTGCCGTCGGCGTTGATCAGCAGATCCCCATACAGACCGCGCAATGACGTGCCGACGCTGCCCACCGTGCCGATATCGTTGACGGTGCCGGTGTGAATGCCAATCACCGATAGCGGATCACTCTCGGCATCGGTGTCGTTGTCCAGCACGTTGCCGCCGGGGTTGAGGCCGGGTTGAGTGTTGTTGCTGCCGCCAGCCTCGATGGCTGTCGAGGTGTCGGCATTGGCCACCGGAGCTGAATTACGCCCGCGAATGATGATGTGAATTTCCGCAAGATCCGTCTGCCCGCCACGGTCGCTGACCTGGTAGGTGAAGCGCTCGTTGAGAAATTGCAGCGGACCCAGGGCCAGCACTGCCGGGTTGCTCGAATCGAGGTTGTAGGTGTAGCTGCCGTCGGCGCCGATAATCAGTTGGCCATACAGGCCGCTAATCAGCGTGCCGTTGCTGTTGTCGGTGCCTGTCGTGACCCCCGCCAACGCGCCGCCGGCCGCTTCGGTGCCGAAACGGATGCCGGTAACGGTCTTGCTGTCGCCCTGATCGACATCGGTGTCATTGGGCAACACGTTACCGCTTGGGTTGACGCCATTGCCGTTGCCGTTATCCGCCACGGCCACCGACGTATCGTTGACCGCCACTGGTGAATCCCAGGCACCGTCAATGCGGATGCTCAACTGCGCGATGTCAGTGGCCCCGGCGATATCGCGCAGGCGATAGGTGAAGGTTTCCACCAGCGAATCGCCGACTTTCAATGCCTGCACGGCCGCAAGGTTGTTGTTGACCACGTAACTGTAGGTGCCATCGGTGTTAAGGGTCAGCGTGCCGTACAAACCGTTGAAGGTTTGCGCGCCAGCGACGGTGGTAAAGGTGCCACCGGCCGCTTCGCTGCCGGTGCGTATACCGGTGACGAGTTTGGCGTCGTTGGCATCGACATCGTTGTCATTGGTCAGCACGTTACCGCTCGGATTGACCCCGGGCGTGCCGTTGAACGTGCCGCCGGCTTCAACCGCCACCGCCGTGTCGTCGCTGGCGATCGGGTTGTCGTTGGCCCCGCGAATGGTGATGGTCAGCGTTGCGCTGCTGGTGGCGCCAGCGAGGTCGCGGATCTGGTAAGTGAAGGTTTCCGTCAGGGTGTCGGCATTGCTGCGCAGGGCCTGGACCTGCGGATTGAGGTTATCCAGCAGATAGCTGTAGCTGCCGTCGGCATTCAGGGTCAAGCGCCCGTAGGTGCCATTGAAGCCGCTGCCGATCAAGCCGACCGAGGAACCCTGATTGACGCCGATCACGCTGAGCACTTCGCCGTTGCCATCGACATCCGTGTCGTTGCTCAGCACATTGCCGCTCGGATTGATGCCCGGTGTGGCGTTGTTTGCACCGCCGGCCTCGACAGCGGTGTTGCTGTCGTTCTGCGCGACAGGCGTGTCGTTGCGTCCCTGGATGCTGATGTTCAGCGTGGCCCGGTCAGTGGCGCCGGTGGCATCTATCACTTCATAACTGAAGGCATCGAGCAGGGTGTTGCCGGCGCGCAAGGCTTGAACGGCCGCCAGACTGTTGTCGAGGCGATAGCTATAGCTGCCGTCGGCATTGAGCGTCAGCCAGCCGTAAGTACCGCGCAACTCCGTGCCCAGTGTGCCTGCCGTGCCGGTGCCAGCCTCTGAGCCGGTGCGCACCGAGGACACCGCGCGGGTTTCGCCATAGTCGTAATTGGGCAGATCACCGGGGACTTCACCGCCGTCGACGTCGCTGTCGTTATCCAGCACGTTGCCCGTTGGGTCCTGACCTGGCTGGCTGTTGTTCAAACCGCCGGCTTCGATGGCCACGCCGGAATCGTCAGTGGCCAGCGGATTGTCGTTCTGCCCGCGAATCAACACGATGATTTCAGCGGTATCGATTTGCGGGTTCGCTCCGACGCCATCGCTGACGGTGTAGGTGAAGCGCTCCGAAAGCAGGTCAACGCTGCGGCGCAGGGCCTGCACGTCGGGGTTGCTGTTGTCGACTTCGTAGACGTAGCTGCCATCGGGGAAAATCGTCAGCGTGCCGTACAGTCCGGCTATCACCGTGCCGCCGAGATTCACGGCGATGGGCGTGCCCGGATCGCCGCTGGCGCCGGACTTGATCAGCGTCACCGTCAATGGATCGCCATCGGGGTCGGTGTCATTGGCCGTGACATCACCTGACGGGTTGACGCCCGGTGTGAGGTTGTTGAGGCCGCCGGCTTCGGTGGCAACGGCAATCACGTTTTGCGCCACGGGTGGGTCGTTGACGCCGTGCACGGTGATAACCAGTTGCGCGGTGTCGGTCAGGTCGGTGGTGTCGGTGACGCGATAGGTGAAAAACTCGGTCAGAGTCTGCCCCGGTGCCAGGGCCTGAACCGCCGCATTGGTGCTGTCGACGTCGTAGAAAAACGAGCCATCGGCGCCGATGCGCAAGGTGCCGTAGAGCCCGGTCACGACAGTGCCGTTGGCTGAGGTGGTGCCGGTGGCCACGCCGCTCAGCACATCGACCGCCGGGTTGTAACTGGCTTCGCTTTTGTTGATCACGCCATTGACCAGCAACTGGCTGCTCGGTTGGTCGTTGGCATCGACGTCTTGATCGACGCCGTTGCCACCGGGCTGGGTGATCGGCCCGGGCCTGCTGGGGAATTGGATGACGTTGCCGCTGGGATTGCTTTCCGAGGCGCTGCCGTTGGTGGATGCGGCCTGCGCCGAGGCGGCGTCATCGCTGGCCACCGGGTTGTCGTTGGCACCTTGAATGACGATGCGCAACTGCGCGACATCATCCAGCCCGCCGGCATCGGTCAGCCGATAGCTGAAAAACTCGACCAGTTGTTGCCCGGCACTCAGACGCTGAACCGTGGCGTTGCTGTTGTTGACCACGTAGCTGTAAGTGCCGTCGGGATTGATGGTCAAGGTGCCGTAGAGCCCGGCAATCGCCGTGGCGCCGCTGACTGCGGTGAAATTGCCGGAACCGGCCTCGGCCACCGGGCGAATGCCGATTACGGTGCGGGTTTCGCCGTTGGCCGCGCTGTCGACGTCCAGATCATTGCTCAACACGTTGCCCCTGGCGTCACTGCCCGGTGTGCCGTTGTTGACACCGCCGGCCTCGATGGCCACACCGTCGTCATCGACGCCTTGCGGCGTGTCGTTGGCGCCCTGAATGGTCACGCTCAATGTGGCGGTCGAGGTTTCACCGGCAAGGTCAGCGAGGATGTAATTGAAGTTGTCCTGCAAGGTCTGGCCCGACACGCGCAGCGCCTGCACGGCGGCGTTGTTGTTATCGACGACGTATTGATAGGAGCCGTTGCTGCCAATCACCAATTGGCCGTACAGACCATTGATTACGGTCACGCCGAGCACCGGCGTCTGAATGCCGGCACCCGGGCCGACCGAGACCACGTGCAACTGATCGGCGTTGGTGGCGATGTCGACGTCAGTGTCATTGCTCAGCACATTGCCGCGCGGGTCGATACCGGCGGAGGCGTTGTTGGTACCGCCGGCCTCCAGGGCCGTGGCGCTGTCGTTGACGCCGACCGGGTTGTCGTTGACGGCGGCGAGGACGATTTGCAGGGTGTCGGTGTCCGTCAACGCATCGGCGGCCGTGCCGGGAATGCCGTCGCCATCGGCATCGCCGTAGTTGCCGCGATCGTTGCTGAGCACGGTCAGGGTGTCGGTGCCATTGAAGTTGGCATTGCCCAGATAACGCAGGCTGGCCAGCGCGGTGTTGATATCGGCAACGTTGCCGGTCAGGGTCATGCTCACGGTATTGGCCCCGCTGACCGTGACACCGGGCACTGTCGCGCCAAGGAATAGCGTGCCGTGAGTGACCGTGAGAATAACGCTGATGGCGCGGTCGTTGGCGTTCGGGTCACGGTCGGCATCGACGTCGGCGACGCTGATGCCGCCGATGTTCAGTACCACGTCTTCCTGGCCGTTTTGGCTGCCGGGGAGGGTGTTGACCGGCGCGTCGTTCTGTTCGACATAACCGGCGTTGGCACTTTGCGTGTCGGCATCGCCCAACGTGATTGTGATCTGGCCGAGGGTGCCGGCATCACTGTCGACGCGCACGCGCAGATCACCCACCGGTTGCGGGTAACTGACCAGCCCCGCAGGCACGTCAATGCGGAACACGCCCAGTGGCAAGACGCCGAAGCGGTACTGACCGTTGGCGTCGGTGACGGTGGTGAACTGCAGGTTGTCGGCGGTGGTATCGAGACGCCCGTCGGCGCCGGCCCAGGTCAGGGTCACGGTTTGCCCGGCCAGACCGACGCCGTCCGGGGTGGCGCTGGCGGTCGGGCTGGCGGTGTCGTTCCACAACGTGCCGCTGATCACGCCGAGGCCGGCGTTATCACGCAAGATATATTGGTTCGGGCCAACGCTGCTGCCAGTACGTTCGCCGGTGGTGGTGCCATCGACACCGACGCTGTTGCCGCCCCAACTGGTGAAATCTTCCGGCAGGCTGCTCCAGGTCAGTGTGGCGTTGCTGCTGGCGACAACCGTGGAATTGGGCAGGTCGACCGAATAGCGCACCTGAATCTGCGCGCCGACATCCAGTTGGTCGAAGTTGACGCTCAGGCCCCCGCTGGTGCTGAAACTGATACCCGCCGGCAGATTGCCCGGGCCGTAACTCACGCCATTGATGCTGACGCTGAGCAGGGCGTAATTGCTGCCGCCGGCAAAGCTGTCGCTGACGTTGGCATCGAACGCCGGCAGGCCGCCGTTCTGGGTAAAACTCAGTTGCACCGTGGCGTTGCCGGTACTGCCGCCGGGGTTCGGATTGAAGGTGACGATCTGCTTGTCGAGGCCGCTGAAACCCGGCTCGACCACGCGCTCAAACACCGTGTCACTGACCGCACGGCCGGCGCCATTGACGATTTCCTGCGCGGTGACTGCCAGTTGTGCACCGGCAATGTTGGCGGCGATGTTGGTAACCCTGACGTTGAACTCGATGGAAATGCCTTCGAGGTCGTCATCGTTGCCATTGCCGTTGACCACGTTGCCCAGGTTGAACGTCACCACCTGGCTGCCATCCGGGTTGGTGATGATGGTCAGCCGGCTCGGGTCGAAGATGCCTTGCGGTGCGAGGCCCGACAGATCGGCCGTGATCGGCAGCGCCTCGGGACTGTTTTCATTGCCATCAATGTTCAGCGTGCCGCCGACGATCAGGTTGGCGTCGCTGGTCAACCCACCGTTGGAAATGAAGGCAATGCGCAAGGCATTCACCAGCGCATCCGGCGAAATGAACTGCAAGCCGTTGGCCAGGGTAATTTGTATTTGATAGTTGGGGTTGTTGCCCTCGGGCACCAGCACCACCACGCGATAGCGGATCACTTCGCCGACGGTCACTTGTTCGACCGTCGCGGTGGTCGGCGAGGGCGCGGCGGTGTCCGGCAAGCCACCCACGCGGGAAATCTCGATCGCCTGGGCCACCGGAATCAGCAGGGTCGACAGGTTGCGGTAATCGTTGAGGGTGCCGCCATTGAGCACGCCATCGACGCCGCTGCGTTCGCCGCTGTCCGGGCCGTCGAGGCTGGTCCATTGCACACTGGCAACGTTGGCGATATTCGATAACGCCGCAGCACTGGCGTTGACCACGCCGCTGAGTTGCAAAACGATCGAGCCGCCCTTGGCAATGTCGATATTGGCGCCGCTGGCCGTGCGCAACTGGCCGCCGACAATTTCGAAGGCAACCCCGCCGTTGTTGGTCGCCCCGTTCTGATACAGCACGCCGACCAGCGTCACGTTGCTGAGTTGGGTGGGCAGGGTGTCGAGGAAACTGATTTCGAACGCACTAAAATCGCTGGCGCCATTGCCGTTAGTAATGGTGATGTTGAAAGTCACCGTGTCGCCCTGGTCATAACCGCCAAGGCCGGAAGTGGAGGTGATCACCTGATTGACCTGCAGGGTCGGCTCGCGCACGGTCACCGTCGGCTGGCCACCGGTCAGGGCAACGTTGCGATCCACCGCGACTGCACCGTTTGGCGTGTCGCCATCCGGGTCGCTGAAAATCAACTGCGCATTGTTTTGCAGCGAGACGTTGGCCTGGTTGGCAATGACGTTGTTGGCCACCAGTTGCAGACGAATCACGAAGGTGTTGTTGCCGGTCTGGTTGTCCGCCGACACGCTGGACACGCTGAAGGTCCAGCGCCCGTCGACACCGTCGCCGCCCAACGTGCCGCCAATCCCGGTAAAACCACCGACCAGCACGCTGCCGGCAAAATCGGCGCCGAGCGCGCCACTGCCGGCACGCGTGGTGATGATCTGATAGCCGAGTCCGTTGTTG
Source organism: Pseudomonas sp. SM4 (assembly GCF_051913165.1). NCBI lineage: Bacteria > Pseudomonadati > Pseudomonadota > Gammaproteobacteria > Pseudomonadales > Pseudomonadaceae > Pseudomonas > Pseudomonas sp. SM4. The sequence goes on from NZ_JBODOE010000002.1 coordinate 75,881, forward strand.
AAACTGGTGTCCAGGCGCATGCCGGGTGGAATCAGGTCTTCGATGCGCAGATTCTGCGTGGTGCCTTCGGGCAGGGTGATAACGATGTCATAGCGCATGCTTTCGCCGATCACCAGATCGCTGCCGCTGGTATGGGCGGCGCTGGAATCGCCAGCGTCCAGCGTGCCGTCAGCGAACACTTTGCTGATCACCGGGGCGGCGACCTGCTGGCTGGCCAGGTCGGTGAGGTCGGTCGGGGTGAAGTCGGTGCCGTTGTTGACGCTGGCGTAATTACTCAGGGTTGCCGTGGTTTGCAGGCTGCGGCTGGCCTCGATGGTCGCGCTGACCACGACGTCATAGCTGATCACTACCAGATTGGCACCGCTGGTATCGGCTGCCGTGCCGCTGCGCCCGGCCAACAGACTGGCCTGGCCGCCGGCATCGAGGAAGGTGATCTGGTTGCCGCTGACGCTGTAGTCGGTGCCCAACACCAGCAAGGTGCCGTCGCCGCGATAAATCTGCAGGTTGGCCGCCGCCAGACTGCCGCCGACGAAACTCAGGCCGGAGGGCAGGGTGATGCTGGTGCTGACGTCAAACGCGCCACCGCCACCGCTGTTTTCAATCGCGGTGACCAGACGCAGACGGTCGGCACCGTCGATGTTATTGATGTTGCCATCGACCGCCGACAGCTCAGTGACGCTGCCATTGAACGGTTTGCCGGTGCTGCCCGGCGGATTCCAGCTCCCCGTGGTGCCGGTCACCGTGCCGTTGGAGCCGGAGACCACGCCGTGCTTGATATTCAGCACCGGCTCGGCGACCGAAACAATCGCCACCACGTCCGAGGAAATCAGCGTGCGGTCGGTGAGGGTGGTCTGTTGGCTCGATTGCGCGAGGACGTCCAGCGAACGCTGATCGGCAAACGGTTGATCGCCCACTCTGACGGTGAAGCGAATGACGATGCGGCTGCCCGTGGTGGTATTGGTGGCGAAACTGCCGAAATCGAACACCACCGAGTTGCCATTGGCGCTGGTCACGCTGACCACGCCACCGGCATTGGTATTGCCTGCGCCCAATTCCCATTGGCCGACGTCACCGCCCGAACCCCAGGTAATCCCGGTGACATTGAACAACGGCAGCGGCAGGTAAGCCGTCAGTTTGAATTGCTCGTAATCGCCGGTGACCAGATCGTAGCTCAGCTCGAAGGTCACTTCATCGCCGGGGCGTAATTCGCCATTGCCCGGTGGTGCGCCGTTGTTGACCTCGACCAGGCTGATATCGACGGTGCTGGTCGGAATCACACTGGTGGTAGCGGAACCGTCGGTTTCGCTTTCGCCGGTGAGGTTGAATTGATCCTGCAACAGCGTGCCGTCAACCGTGGCGGTGTTGCCCAGTTCGTCACCTTCGTTGATGTCCGGGTGTGGGTTGCCCGAAGGTGGCTTGTAGGTCTGGCCGACGATGGCCGAGTAGCTCAACACCGCCACCACCGCGCCTTGCAACGTGTCGTCGAAGGCCAGATCGCCGTTGAGCCAGCCGCGAACATTGGAAAACGCATTGCGCAGCGATTGCGCGATGTCGAAGACCATTGAGGTCGTGCCATCGGCATTGTTGACCACGCTGGTGACCAGCGTAATGGTCTGCACCACACCGTTGATGGTCACGGTCAGGGTCGGCGTGCCGCTCAACGTCTGGCCGTCGCTGAGCTGATCGCGAATCACCAATTGGCCTTCGTTGAAGAAATCCTTGCCGAAGGCAAAGTAGTCGGAAATCGCCAGGTTCAGGGTGTATTGCAGCGTGTCGCCGGGGCTGATGCCGGTGTGGCCGACGTCGTTCTGCATCGTCGCGTTTTTCACCAGCGTGATCGATTTGGCGATGAATTGCGTGCTTTGGCCGGTGCCGCTGAAGTCGATGGTGGTGTTTGGCGCAGTGAGGTCACGCGGGTCCAGCGGCACCCACTGGCCGGAAGCGGTTGGCGCGCCGAGGGTGACCGTCACGGCATCGCCGGTCACCGGATTGATGACGGGCTGGCCGTTGGCATCGACTTCCGGCACGTAGAACGCGACTACGGTATCGGTCTTGCCGGTGAGGCTGTCGTAGGTGACAGTGAACGAATTGATGTAGACGTCGTTGGCCGCAATCAGCACGGCGATTTGCGCCGCACCGGTCACCACGGTGCCGTCGTGCAGGGTAATCGACGTCACTCGGCCGCCGGCGCCGGGGGTGATCGAGTTGACCTGGATGTTGTCCGGCAGCGGTTGGGTGATCACGACGTTGGTCAGCGTCTGGCCAGGTGCCGGCGTCGCCGACAGGGTCAGCGTGCGCACGTAGTTGGGGCCGGTAGCGGTTTCGCCTTCCGGGGCATTGATGGTTTCGCTGACCGTAATCACCGTCGGGTGTACGACGAAAGCGGCGGTGCCGGCCTGAATCAGGCTGGGATCATTGGTCGGGTTGTCCAGCGCATCGTTGCCGAACTGAAAGCCGCCGCTGGCACGAATGGTCAGGTCGGGGGTGCCGTTGGAGAACGCGGTGTCCGCCAGGTTGCTCAGGCTGGCGGTGATCTGCACGCCGATCACCGGTTGCTGATTGGTGACACTGGCGAAGGGCAGTTCGATGACCACCAGTTTGTCGCCGGCGCGCATGCCGTAAGTAGCAGCGTTGATGATCAGGAAATTGCCATTGGCGTCTTTGGCCAGAGGGTGCGTGGCGTTGCCGTTGGCATCGAACGTCACCACATGGCTGATCAGGTTTTGCCCCAGGTAGGTGGCGGAGATGAAATTGACGCCGTCATTGCCATCCTTGCCGGTGGCCGGCATTGCCAGGTTGATGAACGGCGCGTAACCCACCTGCGTCGAGGTGTTGCTGAAATTCACGGTGAAGGTGAACCGGTCGCCGAGCAGCACATCACTGCCGCCGGTGGATACCGTGGCGGTTGGCGCGGCGTCGGCCAGCAATCCGTCGAAATGCGTCATCGCGAGGCTGCTGATGGCGATGCTCTTGTCGATGTCACCGACTTTGGTTTCCAGCGTCCAGTCGCCGCCGGCCTTGCTGCTGCCGGTGTCATTGCTGGAGGCGCCGACATCGGCGCCGGTCCAGCGCGCGAGTTCATTGACCAGGGTTTGCCCGGCCGCACCGGCGCCGACATCGCAGCCGTACAACTGAATGTCCGCACCTTGGGTCAGGTTGCTGCGCCACTGTTCGAGGGTTTTGCCCAGCGAATCGATGTTGTCCGAGCTGACGGTGCGGTTGCCCAAGGTGAATTGCCCGGCGGCGCCGTGGGACATGATCTGAATCGAATCGACCTTGCCCAGTTGCGCCAATGCGGCGGAGATCGCGGCCAGGCCGTCTTCGCCGACATTCACCACAATCGCAGTGACATTGCCGGGTAATTGCGCAAGCAACTGATCACGGTTTTCAATGCGACTGTCGATCACCAGCAAGTTGCGCGCGGCCGACGGTCCTTGCTCGCTGGCGGCGCGGCCTTCGGTGGGCGTGGCGTGCGGCACCTGAGCCTCGGCAGCGGCCGGCGGAGCGGCGGGATCGCTGTGATGCTGGTCGACCGTCGCCGAGGCGGCAGCGCCGTCGAACAGAATTCGGGGTTCCAGCGCCAGTGACTGACGCTGCGGGCGCAAATGAGCGCCGGAAAATCCACCGCGTGAACCTTGCATGATCGGCCCTCGTACTGCCTGCTGAATCCTTCCAATGAGTGCCGACGCCGGGCGACGGACAAATTCAGCGTAGGTCGTTTCTTACGGTTTTCCAGCGTCCAAGCCGCTATTTCAGGGCCTTGGAGATACGTGGCGTAGCAGCCTTTGGCTATCAGTGGGCAAGGCCTTTGTGCGCATTGGCGCACAACAACTCTGCGGTCTAGGCTGGTCAGTCAGTCGCCCTCGGGGCGCAACGCCCAAAGCAGGGACAGGAGCGGAACCGATGAAAACCCCAGCCAGTATTGTCTGCCTGATGTTCACGCTGGTTCTCGCGCCGCCCGTGCGCGCCGAAGACCCGCCCGCCAGCCCTGCGCCCGAGGCTACCGATGACGCGCCGCTGATCAATCCGCAGGTGGTCGACAAGCTCATCGACATGGGCAATTACCTGCGCAGCCTGCCGAAATTTCAGGTAGATGCCCAGGTCTCGCGCGACACGGTTCTGGAGTCCGGGCAGAAGATCAAGACGGAGTCCGCCAACACCCTGAAAGTGGTCGGCCACGATCGTCTGTACGCGAAAAGCGAAGGCGATGTGCGCACCCGCGAGTTCTTCTACAACGGCAAAAAACTCACCCAGTATTCGCCGTACCTGAAGTACTACACCACAGTCGACGCCCCGGCCACCGTGGCGGAAACCCTGCACAGGGTCGAGAACTTCTACGGTGTGCAGGTGCCGATGGAGGATCTGTTTCTGTTCGGCAGCGATCAGGCACAGATCGATGCCTTGAAAGCTGCGTTGTACGTAGGCCCGTCGATCATCAAGGGCCAGCTCTGCGACCACTTGGCGTTTCGCCAGGAAGGCATCGACTGGCAACTGTGGCTGACCCGTTCCGACAAACCCTTGCCGTGCAAACTGGTGATCACCACCACGGACGAAAAGAGCTATCCCGAGTACAGCGCGGTGTATCAGTGGAACCTCAAGCCGACCATCCCGGAGACGCAATTCACCTTCAAACCGGGCAAGGGCGATGTGGCGATTGCGTTTAAAAAAGCCAGCGATCAGGGAGGGCAGTGACATGAACAAGTCGATGACGTGGAGTCTGTTGTTGTCGCTGGCCGCCGCAACGCTGTTGACCACAGGTTATGTCGCCGAGGCCGACGCCCGGCCGCAACGTGCTCAAGGGCATGCCCGCGCCAACGTCAACCGCGCGCCGGCACCCAACGCGCAACGGGCGCAGCGAATCAACGCACCGCAGCGGGCCAATCATGTGAACGCCAATAATCGGGTGAATGCGAATAACCGGGTGAACGCCGGCAATCGGGTTAATGCCGGCAACAATGTCGGCAACCGCACTTACGTCAACAACAGCAATCGCAACGTCAACCGTAACGTCAATATCGACAATCACCGCGATGTCGACATCGATGTCGACGGCCATGGCCGTTATGGCTACGACGATAACTACCATCCAATTGCGACGGCAGCGGCCGTAACGGCGACAGTCGCGGTGACGGCGGCGGTGGTCGGCTCGATTTTCACCCCGGCGCAAATGCCCAGCAGTTGCGTGCAGGTGATTCGCTACAACGTTGCCTACATGCAATGCGGCTCGACCTGGTACCAGCCGCAGTATCAGGGCAGTGATGTGACGTATGTGGTGGTCAATGCACCTTGAGCAGGGCTGAGGCTTTCAGGCTTTCGGCAGCCAGGGTTGCATCTGCGCCAACATCCCGCGCCCGCCACGGCGCAAACCAGTGGCCAGCGTCAGCCACGACAGATCGCTGACGATGACTTGCGCGGCAGGCACCAGCCGTACCTCACCGGCGGTGCCGCCGGCAGGACCACCGTCCGGCATGAAAATCGTCAGCCAGTCATCCACGCTTTCGACGATCAGGCACAGCCGAAAGCCTTCGCCTTCGGCAATCATGCCGACCTTCGAACCCTCTTCGTTTTCCATCCCGGCAAACCGCGCGGTGGTGTCCTTGAATAGCTGATAGCCCGGCAAATTGCTCAGCAACTTGTTCTCGGTGGCCTCCAGCGCCCGCGCCGCCACTGAAGTGCGCGCGAGCAATCCGGCGAGAAAACACAGGATGATCAGCCCCAACAACGTGGCAACGGTCACCAGCGTGACGCCAGCCACATCAAAACCCTTGAACATCGGCAGCAGCTTCTCGACGGGGCCGCGCAGCAGGTGAATGGCTTTTTCGATCAACACGACGATCAGCACCAGCGGCAGGATGAACAACAGCCCGCCGATGACGGTGGTCTTGATGAACTTGAACATGACGGCTCCTTGAATGACGGGCGAGGCGCATTCAAGGCTAGCTGATGCCGGGCGACATGTTCGATATGGCTTGAGGGGAGAAATGACAGGTGGCGAGGACGCTTGCTCCCGCTGGGGGGGCGAAGCGTCCCACGCATGATGCCTGGAGAGTTCGGGGCTGCTGCGCAGCCGATCGGGAGCAAGCTCCCTCGCCACAATGACGAGCGTGTTCTCTGCTGAGTGCGGTTCGATCTGGCCTCAGTCAATCCGTGGATGCTGTTGCGCCAACTCTTGGCGCTTGGCTTCCAGCGCGGCGATTTCGGCGTCGATGTCTTCGATTTTCTGCTCGATGTTGTCGTGGTGTTCTTGCAGCAGTTCCTTGGCTTCCTCAAGGTCCGAGGCCGCCGGTGCAGCGCCACGCAGGGGCTTGTTGGCAGTTTCCTTCATGGTCACGCCGGTGACCAGGCCGACCACGGCGATGACCATCAGGTAATACGCCGGCATGTACAGATCGTTGGTGCTTTCAACCAGCCAGGCGACCACAGTCGGGGTCAGGCCGGCGATCAGCACCGAGACGTTGAAAGCTGCGGCCAATGCGCTGTAGCGAATGTGCGTGGGGAACATCGCTGGCAGTGTAGAAGCCATGACACCGATAAAGAAGTTCAGCAGCACGGCCAGCATCAGCAGGCCGGCGAAGATCAAACCGATCTTGCCGCTGTTGATCAGCATGAACGCCGGAATCGCCAGAATGAATAAGCCGATGCTGCCGACGACGATGAAAGGCTTGCGGCCGATCTTGTCGCTGACGAAACCGATCAAGGGCTGCACGAACAGCATGCCGACCATGATCGCGATGATGATCAGCACGCCACGGTTTTCGCTGTAGTGCAGGTTGTGCGACAGGTAGCTCGGCATGTAGGTGAGCAGCATGTAGTAGGTGACGTTGGTCACGGCCACCACGCCGATGCAGGTCATCAGGCTGCGCCAGTGTTTGGTCGCGACTTCCTTGAACGACACTTTCGGGCCACGGGCCAGGCCTTCGCGGTCACCCTGTTCGAGTTTTTCGACGTGCTGCTGGAACGCCGGGGTTTCTTCCAGCGCATGGCGCAAGTAGAGGCCGATCATGCCCAGCGGCAGGGCGAGGAAGAACGGCAGGCGCCAGCCCCATTCTTCAAACTTGGCTTCGCCCAGCGTCGTCGAGATCAACACCACCACACCGGCACCGAAAACGAAACCGGCGATTGAGCCGAAATCCAGCCAGCTGCCAAGGAAACCGCGTTTGCGATCCGGCGCGTATTCGGCAACGAAGATCGACGCACCGGTGTATTCACCACCGACCGAGAACCCTTGAGCCATTTTCGCCAGCAACAACAGGATCGGCGCCCAGATGCCGATCGAGGCATAGGACGGGATCAGGCCGATGGCAAAGGTACTCAGCGACATGATCACGATGGTCGCGGCGAGGACTTTTTGTCGTCCGTACTTGTCGCCCAGCGCGCCAAAGAACAAACCGCCCAGCGGCCGGATCAGGAAGGGCACGGAGAACGTCGCGAGCGCGGCGATCATCTGCGTGCCGGGATCGGCGCCGGGGAAGAACACTTTGCCGAGCACATAGGCGACAAAGCCATAGACACCAAAGTCGAACCATTCCATGGCATTGCCCAGGGCGGCGGCGGTGATCGCCTTGCGCATCTTGGCGTCGTCGACAATGGTGATGTCGTTCAGGCCGATCGGCTTGACGGTTTTTTTGCGTGATTTCATCCGGGTATTCTCTTTGCTGATCCATCTTGCCGCGTAAATGCCATCGATTTGATGGCGCGTGCTCTTTGGCTCAGATACATGAGGACACGAAATAATTCACTGCTCACTGCTTTTTTTCCCGCACGCCCCTGTAGGAGCCGCCGAAGGCTGCGATCTTGATCGTTCCCATGCTCTGCGTGGGAATGCCGCCGGGGACGCTCTGCGTCCCACCATCAAGAGATCGCAGCCTTCGGCAGCTCCTACAGATCTCAGTGTAGTGAAGGGCGAGGGTTAGCTCGGCAATTGCAGATTATCCAGCACCCGATTCACCGCCAGTTCCCCGAGCATGATCAGTTGCGCAATGCCCAACAGCGTCCGGCGCTGCGACGCTGGTATGAGATGGGCGAAGTCATTGGCGATGTTTCTTGCGCAAGCGAGGGTTTCGCAGGCATCGACCAGCAGCTCCTCGTTTTTGAAGTCGGCGGTGACGGCGTACATCCTGCGAGGTTTACGCGGCGGTGGCCTGGAACCCGGCGGGCAGAGGTAGTGATCGAGGGCGCGGTCGGCGGCGTCGTTGAGTTTTTTTGAATCTAGGGATTCGTAGGGGGAGGTGAGATCGGATTCGGGCGGGTTAGGCGTTGGTTTGATCATGGGTGAAGCTCCTTGACTGTTGGAGCCGCCACATTTCGCTGCGAAACGAAGAGAGGTGGCAGCTGTACGCAGGTTCGCAGACCGGGAATCAAGGAACCCGGCATACCCGAAGGTATCCCGCGCACAGCCGCCATGAAGCACCGTTGCGATAAATATCGAGAGCAACGATCTGGAGCGCTGTGCGCCTTGATTGATCCGGGCTGCGAAACCCGATCGCTGAGTTGTCAGCGACCGGACCACAATAGAGCCCGCCCCAAAGGCGCACAAGCCGGCGGATTCTGGCGTAGCTGTAGGCAATTACGCAAGGTTGCGTAGCCTGATTACATGTCTTGGCGTGTCTTTTAAACGAGGGTGTTTAAAAGCCAAAAATTGCAGTCTCCAACGTCGTCATCGGGTAAATGTTCAGGTCTGCAATCTTGATGTTGGGACGCAGAGCGTGGGAACGATCAATAGGCCTTATACATAGATGCAATCGGGTAGCAGTGTTCAAAAGCGGATTGAATGATGGGCGAGTCCATACATAGGAGCTGCCGAAGGCTGCGATTTTGATCGTTCCCATGCTCTGCGTGGGAATGCCGCCGGGGACGCTCTGCGTCCCAACATCAAAAGATCGCAGCCTTCGGCAGCTCCTACAGATATCGGTGCAGCGAAGGGCGGGGGTTAGCCCGGCAATTGCAGATTATCCAGCACTCAGTGATCGAGGGCGCGGTCGGCGGCGTCGTTGAGTTTTTTTGAATCGAGGGATTCGTAGGGGGAGGTGAGATCGGATTCGGGCGGGTTAGGCGTTGGTTTTATCATTGTGAAGCTCCTTGAGAAAAATGGAGCCGTCAGCCATCGCTGCTAAACGAAGAGGTGGCGGCTGTACGCGGGTTAGCAGACCAGGCTCAAGGATCCCGGCGCACCGAAGTGCCCCACGCAAAGCCGCCATTACATATTGGCGGAACTCACGTGCCTTGATAATTGCCGAGCTGCTAAACCCGATCGCTGATTCGTCAGCGACCGGACCACAATAGAACCCGCCCCCAAGGCGCACAAGCCGGCGGATTCTGGCGTAGCTGTAGGCAATTACGCAAGGTTGCGTAGCCTGATTACATATCTTGGCGTGTCTTTTAAACGCGGGTGTTTAAAAGCCAAGGATTGCGGTCTCCGGCATGGCCATAGACGGGTGGAAATACACCGTGATTTCTGCACGTTAAACAACAAAGCCGCGGTACTAGCGACGAAGCCCTACATACGATTGCCGCAGATCACTGGCCCAGCCATCCAGCACGACTTTGACGTCATCGGCCGTCAGCACTTGTTGGTCGTTTTCCAGTGCCACACCGGTGCCCTTGCGCACCACTTCGGCGATCACTTCGCCGGTCGAACCGTCCTCGAACGACACCTCGGTGGCGACTTCACTGTCCTGATCGCGGATGCCGGCAGCGGTACTGATCCCGGCAGCCACTAACGTGACCGGCAACCATTCATAAAAGCGCAAGCCCTGAGTATTGGTGGCGACCTGAGTGATGGCGGGGCGTACGACCAACGTGTCCGGTCCCGGCTGATTGACCAGGTGCAAGACCTTGCCCAATTCCAGCCTGAGCGCCGCGTCGTAGTAGTCGGTGACGCCGGCGAGGGTGCTCAGCGGGATGCGCTTGGTCGGCTCGGCACTCGGGTAAAACTGGCTTGGCGCCAGGTACACCTGAGTGTAGCGAGCCCTGGCCAGGGCCGGGCTGACCCACGCCAGCAGCGGTTGACCGGATGGCGACTGACGCTCGCTCAACACGCTGTAGTCATGCAGAAACCCGGTGGGTTCGACCTTTTGATTGCTGCAGGCCGACAAACTCAGTGAGGCGCTACACAACACGGTCATCAGGCAATGGCTTCTCATCAACGCGCTGCCTGCTGCTTGGGTGTGCTGTGATCCGAGCACTCGATGTGCAACTGGCCGTGGCGCATGATCCATTCGACAAGGTCGGCGGCCGCGATGCTGTGCACGTACTCGACCCAATGCGCACTGGTCGGGCTGAATTGCTCGAAGTAGCGGCGCAGCACGATCCGGCTCTGATCGCCCGACACGCCCAGGCACGATTCCTGAAACACCACCGGCGTGTCGGGACCGAGCGCGGCGGTGCGCTGGCTGAGGATCAAGGGACGGTTGCTGTGCTGTCCCTCGGTGCAATGGCTGTTGTTCAATACCTTCATGCGAACCCCCTCGATTGGAATGGCTGCAGAATGCGCGAGAGGTTTTGCCAGACGATGTCCGCTTGATGTCTGGCGTGCAGGAATGTTGCTCGATTGAAATAAATGACCCGGGCGGCGAAATGGCTTTAGATAGCCTCTTTTTGGTCCATGGATCCTGTAACCGTGAGCAGACTGTTGTTCGTCGACGATGACGTGGAAATTCTCGCGCTGCTGAAGAAGTTCTTTGTTCAGCACGGCTATGACGTCGACGTGGCGCCCCACGGCGAGGCCATGTGGGCGTCGATCGCCGAGCAGCGCCCGGACACGATCATTCTCGATCTGATGATGCCCGGCGAAGGCGGTTTGAGCCTGTGCCAGAAGGTCCGGGCGCAGATGGCCATTCCGATCATCATGCTCACCGCCATGGCTGAGCTCAGCGACCGCATTGTCGGGCTGGAACTGGGCGCAGACGATTACCTGACCAAACCGTTCGCCCCGCAGGAACTGCTCGCCCGGGTACGCGCCTTGCAGCGTCGCGCGGGCGAACAGCGAGCGGCGGTCGAGCCTTCGCGGCCGGTGATCGCCTTCGCCGGTTGGCATCTGGACATCACCTGCCGCGAATTACGTTCACCGCAAAACGTGATGATTCCGCTGTCCGGCGGTGAGTTCGATTTGCTCGTGGTGTTTCTCGACCATCCGCAGCGCATCCTCACCCGTGAACAGTTGATCGACCTGACCCACGGCCAAGGCCACGACGCGTTTGATCGCAGCATCGATGTGCAGGTCAGCCGTCTGCGCCGCAAGATCGAGCCGGACAGCAAGCGCCCGGACCTGATCCGTACCGTGCGCAACGGCGGCTATATGTTCACGGCCAAGGTCACGCGCTCGTGATCCGCCGACTGTTGCCGGGCGATACCCTCAGCCGCCGGATTGCCCTGACCATCGTCGCAGCGATGCTCGCCTCACTGGCGCTGAACGCACTGTTCGTGCAGGTCGCCGGCATCTGGGCGCGCCCGCCCATTGAACGCACGGGCCTGCTTGAGCAGATTGCCGCGACCTCGCGGGTGATCGAGGCGGCGCCCGTCAGCCTGCGCCCGCAACTGGCGGACGCGGCGAGCAGCGCCATGCTGCAAGTGTCGTGGAAAGCGCAGCGCGCCGATTTCGATCTGCCCAATGACGGCGTTCGCGTCGAAGCGAGCCGGGTGCCGGTGCTGCAACAACTGCTCGGCGGCGATCGCAAGATCGAAGCCTTCAACCCTGACGACTGGCCGCGCAACAATCCCCGTGCGCATTACGCAGCGCTGGTGCAACTGGCGGACGGCAGTTGGTTGTCCTTTATTCCGCCTGAACGCAGCTGGGGTCTGGAGCTGGGCACGCGGATCGCAATCATCATCGCCCTGGGCCTGATCGCGACCTTTTTGGTTGCCTGGATCGCCACTCGGCAACTGGCCAATCCGTTGCAACGTTTCTCCCGTGCAGCGCGACGATTCGGCACGGACCTGCGGGCGCCACCGATCAAGATCGAAGGCCCCCACGAAATTCGCCAGGCCATCGTCGCGTTCAACACCATGCAGGCGCAGATTCAGCACTTTATTGCCGAGCGCACCCACATGCTGGCGTCGATCTCGCATGATTTGCGCGCACCACTGACGCGCATGCGCCTGCGCAGCGAATTCATGGAAGACCTCGATCACCAGCGCAAGCTGATTCGCGATGTCGAAGAAATGCAGTCGATGATCAACGCTGCACTGGCGTTCTTTCGAGAAGACACGCACCGCGAGCCAAGCACCGCGTTCGACCTGTCGGAGCTGCTGCAAACCATCATTGATGACTATCGAGATCAGCAGATTGAGGTCGATTTCAGCGGCCCGGCGCATCTGGTGTACGACGGCCGACCGCTGGGCATCAAACGGGTGATCGTCAATCTGCTGGAGAACGCGGTGAAGTACGCACAGCAGCCGCGCATTGCGTTGCGCGCTGATGAGTATTCGATTTGCATTGAAGTCAGCGACACCGGCCCCGGTATACCCGAGGCCGCGCTGGAGCAGGTATTCGATCCGTTCTTTCGCCTGGAAGCTTCGCGCAACCGCGACACCGGCGGCGTTGGCCTCGGGCTGTCGGCGGCGCGCGCGATCGTGCGTGAACAGGGGGGCGAGCTGACGCTGAGCAATCGTCACGGCGCAGGGTTATTGGCGCGAGTCGAGCTGCCGCAATAACGAAAGGGTTGCGAATACCTTGAAACACTTTGAAACATTCGTGCACTGCGGGCGGTCAACAGCTCACATCCCGCACAAGAAGCGTCCATGAAAACCCCGCGTCCCTCCGCCCGACTTGAACCGCTGTCGCAACTGCGCAATCTGAAAATGGCCCGCTCGGCGCACGCTTATGTGCGCGGCAGCACCGTGCAATTTTACGAGTGGCTGCACAGCCAACCGGGCCGCAGCCTGCCCAAAGGCCCGGCGGTGTGGATTTGCGGCGATTGCCATGCCGGCAATCTGGGCCCGACCGGGGATCTCAAAGGGCAGATCGACATTCATATTCGCGACCTCGACCAGACCGTTATCGGCAACCCGGCGCATGACCTGGTGCGCTTGGCACTGTCGCTGGCCACGGCGGCGCGGGGCTCGGACCTGCCCGGCGTGGCGACCGCACGCATGCTCGAAGAAATGATGCGTGGCTATGAGCAAGCCTTCGTCGGTGATCTGGATGAAGACCCGCCACGGCCGGCGCAAGTCAAAGCCGGCATGCGCAGTGCCGTGCAGCGCACCTGGAAGCATTTGGCCGAGGAGCGCATCGAAAGCACCAAACCGACCATTCCATTGGGCAAACAGTTCTGGGCGCTGTCGCGCGATGAACGCGCTGCATTGAAAACCCTCTGCGCCACGCCGGAAATCCATACGCTGGTGACGTCGTTGAAGGGCCGCTCGAAGGATGATCGGGTGAAAATGCTCGACTCGGCATATTGGGTAAAGGGCTGCAGTTCGTTGGGGCTCAAGCGTTATGCCGTGCTGCTGGGCGTGGGCAAGGGCGATGACGAGGAATATTGCCTGCTCGATATCAAGGAAGCCGTCGGTGCCGCCGCCCCCCGCGCCGCCCGAGCGGCCATGCCGCGCGACAACGGCAAACGCGTGGTCGAAGGCGCGCGGTTTCTTTCACCGGGGCTGGGCAATCGGATGCTGGCGACACGCATGCTTGATCACGGCTTTTTTGTTCGCGAGTTGCTGCCGCAGGACATGAAGCTGGAACTGGATCAGTTGAGTCAGCGCGATGCGATGCTCGCGGCCGGCTATCTGGCGCGGGTCGTCGGCGTGGCACATGCGCGACAGATGGATCTGGCCACCCGATCCGAGTGGATGGCGGATTTGCAAACCTGTCGCTCGAAACGTCTGGACGCGCCTTCCTGGCTGTGGACCAGCGTCGTGCAACTGGTCGGCAATCATGAAAAGGGCTATCTGGAACATTGTCGGCGGTACGCGCTACAGCATTGACTGGCGCGTCGGGCTATTGGGCCAATCCCGCCAAGGCAATGCCCAACGGCTGGGCCGCACCGGCCGTGGTGGCTTTCATTTCGCTGCGGTAGCCGTTTGGGCTGGTGCCCAAGTGTTTTTGGAACGCGCGGCGCATGCGTTCCTCCCGGCCAAATCCCGCTGTTTCGGCAATGCGTTTGATCGGCTCGCTAGTGGTTTTGAGTAACCGAGTGGCCGTTTCCAGACGCAGGTTCTCCACCGCTTGCGCCGGTGTTTCGCCCGTGGCGGCAACGTAGGCGCGGGCAAAATGGCGCGGGCTCATGCCGAACTGTTCAGCCAGTCGCTCCACGCGCAGGTCACCGTTCAGATTCGCCGCAATCCACGCATGCAGCCGCGCCAGGCGCACGTCCGGATCGGTGCGCAAGGCGTTGGACTGGGCATTAAGCGAGGCGCTCAGTTGCGGCTGCTCCGCGCCGCGCCAGAGGAACACCGTGAAATACCGCGCCAGCGTCAACGCCGCTTGCGCGCCGAGGTCTTGCTCGACCAGCCCCAGCGCCAGATCAATCCCGGCGGTTGCGCCGCCGCATGTCCACAGATTGCCGTCGTGCAGGTACAGCGCCTCGGTCTGGCAATGTACCGCCGGATAGCGCGCCTGCAATTCGGCGGCAAATTTCCAGTGCGTCACCACTTGCCGGCCATCGAGTAACCCGGCAGCCGCCAAGGCAAAAGCACCCGTACCGATCGAACAGAGCCGGCGGATCTGCGTTGATCGCACCCGCAACCAGTCACAGGCCTGTTCGTCAGCTTCCAGCGCCGCCATTCCCGGGCCTCCGGCGACGATCAACGTGTCGATCTGCGGGGCCATCTGATCGATCTGTGCAAGTGAGCAGGTCGCGACGCTGATACCCGAAATCGACAAGACCTCGCCACCCTGCGGCGACGCCATCAGCAAGCGATAGGGCGGTTGACTGCTGAAAGCGCCGCCCAACACACGCGGTATCGCAGCGAAGACCTCCAACGGCCCGGCCGCATTCAGCAACAACAGATCATCGAAGGCCAACACCACGACGGTGCGGACTGGCTGCGGCGGGGTGTCCGCCATGGCAGCAAAGGAGGGGTGTTTGGCATGGAGCGGCACGGCGGGCCTCGACATACTGAATTCAACGCAAAAAACGAGGCCACGACAATGCCGGTAAAACCCGCGACTGCCAAGTATTCACTCACCCGTCATCTCGGCCAGTGCCTGCAAGCACTGTTGTGCTGCGCGACTTTGTTGTTGGCGGTGCCGGCGGCCGAGGCAGCGTTGAAAGTCGGTGACCAAAGCGGTTTGACCCAAGCGTTGCTGAAGGCATCGGGGCAAGACCAAGGCATCACCTATGCATTATCGTGGCATCCGTTTCTGGCCGGCACGACCTTGCTCGAAGCGCTGAGCGCCGGGGCAATCGATGCCGGTGTCGTCGGCAATGCGCCGCCGGTGTTCGCTCAGGCGGGAGGCTATGACGTGCGCATCGTCGGGGTGGCCAGCGGCGCGCAAAACAACAATGCGCTGCTGGTGCCGCAAGGTTCGACCGTTACGCAAGTCGCCGACCTCAAGGGCCAACGCATTGCCGTGGCCAAGGGCAGCAGCGGCCACTATCTGTTGCTGGCGGCGCTGCATCAAGCGGGCCTGACGCCACGCGATGTCAGCATCGCCTATGTCAGCCCGGTGGATGCGCAAAATGCCTTTGCCAGCGGCAAACTCGAGGGTTGGGCGGTGTGGTATCCGTTTGTGGGCCAGGCCACGTCACGCGGCGCACGGGTTTTGGTGGACGGCAGTGCCTGGCCGGAAACCGGGCTGAATTTCACCGTCGCCAGCCTCAAGGCCCTGAATGATCCACAACGGGCAGCGCAACTGGGCGATCTGCTCGGCAGACTGGCCCGTGCCCAAGCGTGGGCCACTGCGCACCCGCAGGCGTGGGCCGAAGTGTTCGCGCAAACCACCCGACTCCCCGTGGCGCTGGTGCAAGAGATGCTCGCGCAACAGGACCTGCATTACGTGCCGATCGAATCATCGGTGATCCATTCGCAGCAGCAATTGGCCGATATGTTCGCCAGCGAACGGCTGATTCCACGACCGTTGCAGGTCGAGCAGATCTTCGACGACCGTTTCAACAGCGCCTTGCCCCCCCCCTGACAACCCTTTCTGTTCACCGTGCCGCTTTGCTGGCGGCCGGGACTCACACGCCTGGAGAAAAGCCATGCCTAACCTCGAAACCACCACCCTCAAGCGGCGCAAAACCGGCTTGATCGCTGTCGATCATGCCCGCAGCGCTGGCGGCTACACGCTGTTCGCCCCGCAAACGGCACAGGGCAATGTGTTCCTCATCGACCTCGATGGCGAGGTCGTCCATCGCTGGAAACTGCCACAACGCCCTGGCCGCGACGCGGTGATCCTGCGCAACGGCAACCTCGGTTACAACGGCAACCATCCGGACTCACCGGACCTGTTTCCGGGCTGGTCGGTGTGGCACGGCGGCGCGTTCAGCGAAGTGACACCGCAAGGCGAAGTGGTCTGGGAACACACGGATCTGCTGCATCACCACGATGCGCAATGGCTCGACAACGGCCATCTGCTCTACACCACCGCCGAGCCTTTAAGTGCAGAGCTGGCCCGGCGCGTGGTCGGCGGCATTCCCGGCAGCGAAGCACCGGGCGGGGTGATTTATGCCGACGTGGTCAAGGAAGTCGATCGCCAGGGCAATGTGGTCTGGGAGTGGCGCAGCTGGGAACACCTGCGCCCTGAGGATTACCCGTTGCACGAATGCTTTGAGCGTCACCACTGGCCGATGACCAATGCGGTGACGCCCGGTCGCGACGGCAAAGTGATCCTCAGCCTGCGCAGCGTTTCGTCGGTGATTGCCGTGCAACGCGGCAGTGGCGAAGTGTTATGGCGTCTGGGCCACGATCTGGTCGCGCAGCAACATTGCCCGAGTGAACTGGAAAACGGCAACGTGCTGGTATTCGACAACGGCATCTTCCGTCCGCACGTGAGCATGCCGCACTCGCGCATCCTCGAAATCAACCCGTCGACGCAGCGCATTGAATGGCAATACGCCGACACGCCGGGCTACGCCTTTTTCACCCCGTTCATGGGCGGCGCACAGCGTTTGCACAACGGCAATACGCTGATCACCGAGGCCAACTTCGGTCGCTTGTTCGAAGTCACTCAGGCCGGTGAAGTGGTCTGGGAATACGTCAATCCGCACTTCGCGACCTATCCCGATGCGGCCTCGCAACGTTATCTGCCGGGCGCCAACAACGCGATATTCCGTGCCCACCGTTATCAGCGCGCAGATCTGCCATGGCTGCGTGACTGAACACCTTCACATCCACCGCAACGATCACGCTCACGCACGCCACGCGCAGCGAAGTATCGACTCCTCTCGAAGAGCGGCTCCTCGCCGCTCCAGGAACCACCGATGAATCTTCTTTTTTCGCGCAACGTTTCAGCTGGCGCCCTGGGTTTGTGCTCGTTAATGCCGTTACAGCCCGCCACCGCCAGTGATTTGCCCAACAACAATGATGTGCTGCAAACGGTTACGGTCGAATCCCGGCGCCGTAGCGAGGACGCTCAGCAAGTGCCCACGGCCATGAGCGTGTTGGGCGCGCAGACGCTGGAGGAGCAACGCCTGTATCGCTTGCAGGATTTGCAGCAGGCGATGCCCAGCGTCAACGTCGCGTTCATGCACGCCCGGCAATCGAGCCTGTCGATTCGTGGCCTGGGCAACAACCCGGCCAGCGATGGCCTGGAAGGCAGCGCCGGGATTTATCTGGACAACGTCTATCTCGGACGCCCCGGTATGGCGGTGTTCGACTTGCTCGACGTCGAGCAGATCGAACTGCTGCGCGGCCCGCAAGGCACCTTGTTTGGCAAGAACACCACGGCCGGCGTGTTGAATATCACCACACGACGTCCGTCATCGACGCCGCAAGGCAGCTTCGCCAGCTCAATGGGCGAGGACGGTTATTCGCAAAACCAGGCGAGTTTTTCCGGCCCGCTCAATGACTCGCTGAGCGGACGCATCGCCGCGTACAAAACCTACGAAAATGGCTACGTGAAGAACCAGTTCGACGGCCATACCCTCGGCGGTGGCGTGCGGCAGGGCGTGCGTGGGCAACTGCTGTTCCAGCCCAACGACGATTTCAATGTGCGTTGGCTGGCCGATTATCACGAGGAGGATTCCAGTGCGGGCACACGCTCGTTGTTCAGCACCGGGCCGACCATCAATGGCGTCAACCGTTATCAACAACGTGCCGCCGCGGTTGGCGCGACGTTGGTGGACGGGCGTCGGGTCAATCTCGACGCCGATCAGAACGTCACGGTGTTTCAGGGTGGCACCTCGCTGGAGGCGAACTGGAACCTGCCCGGCGACTTCACGCTGACGTCGATCAGCGCTTATCGCTGGTGGGATTTCACGCCGCGTAACGATGATGAGCTGAACGTCGACGTGATGGACAACGTCGGCCAGTCGGCGCGCGACAAGCAATATTCACAGGAGATACGCCTGGCTTCGCCGGTCGGTGAACACTTCGACTACGTGTTGGGCGCGTATTACTTCCGTCAGGAGATGAGCAACAAGGTTTTCACCGACTACGGACCGTTGGCCGATACCTGGAACGGTACCCCGCAAGGCGCGCTGAACAATGTCACCAGCATTGGCCATGGCGATGTCGACACCGACAGCTTTGCCACATTCGCCCAAGGCACTTGGCACCTGACGCCGCAAGTGGATTTCAGCCTCGGTGTGCGCGGTACCTATGAGCGCAAACTCGCCCAGGTCACGCGTAACGCACCGGTCGGTGGTGTCGGCGTCAGCGGTGCAGCAGCTGCCGCCAGGGCAGGGCGGTTGGGGGCGTATGATTCCGGCGACTTGAGCCTCTACAGCTTCAGCCCTTCGGCGCTGGCAAGCCTGGCCTGGCACGTCAGCGATCAGGTGCTGGCGTATGCCTCGTTGTCTCATGGCGAGAAGTCCGGCGGGGTCAATCTCAGCGTGGCGAGCGCGCCGGTGGCGGGGGCAGACTCATTGTTGATCGGCAGCGAACGGGCCAACGACGCCGAACTGGGCATCAAGACCACGCTGCTCGATCAGCGCCTGCTGCTCAATGCCAACCTGTTCTGGACCGTGGTCAACGGCTATCAGACCAATGCCTACGACGACGTCAACCTCACCAGTTACCTGACCAACGCCGGTACCGTGCGCAGCCGTGGCGTGGAAGTCGACAGCAGTTGGCGGCCGATCTCGGGGCTGACGATCAACCTCAACGGCGCCTTCAACGACGTGCGCTATCTGTCTTACGACGATGCCCCATGCCCGGCTGAAGTCGCCTTGCGTCCCGGCGCCCCGGCCGCCTGCGACCTGAGTGGCCACGCAGTGGTGGGCGCGTCGAAATGGGTCTTCAACAGCAACGCCAGTTATCAATGGAGTCTGCACAATGGCCTGCAACCCTACGTCAACGGTAGCTACGCGTGGCGCTCCCATGCGGTCGGCACCGTCGATGATTCCCGCGACGCGCAGTTGCCCGGCTACGGACTGGTGAACCTTTCCAGCGGCGTGCGCGGCGATTGGGGCAAGGGCCAGTGGGACGTGTCGTTGTGGTTGAAAAACGCCTTCGACAAGACCTACTACACGACCCTGTGGAATTCCCCGAACGGCGCCTACACCGGGGGGCTGGGCACACCGCGAACACTGGGCATGACGGCGCGCTACGATTTTTGATCGGGACAACGGCGGCTTGCAGGCGTGAAATTTATTCTGTAAATTTTCATGAAATTATAAAAAGATAATTTCACGAGGTCGCGAATGTTTCAGCAGTCCAGCCAGCACGTCGACAGTTATTACGCCCACAGTTGCGCCGATATTCTGCGCCAGCGACCGGCGCTGGAGGGCGAGCAGCACACCGACGTGGTGATCATCGGCGCCGGTTTCAGCGGCTTGCATACCGCGTTGCGACTGGCGCTGGCGGGCAAACGCGTGACCTTGCTGGAGGCCAGCCGTGTAGCGTGGGCAGCCTCGGGGCGTAACGGCGGGCAAGCGATTCTCGGCTGGTCATGTGACATGCCGCCACTGGAAGCCGCGCTGGGACATGAACGCGCTAAACGCTTGTGGGACGGCATGCGCTGGGCTGCGCAGGAATTGCGTGAGTTACCGGGGTGTCACGGTTTCGACATTGATTATCGCCCTGGGCATTTGTGGACATCGGTGATGCCACGACGAGTCAGTCTGCTCACCGAATGGCAACACGAAGCCAGCCACAAGTGGGGCCACGATGCCTTGCAGTTCATCCCGCGCGAGGAGCTGCCGGCGTGGGTGGCCAGTGATCGCTATCAGGCCGGGCTGTACGACCCGGAAGGCGCGCACCTCAATCCGTTGAAACTCGCCTTGGGCCTGGCGGGCGCCATCGAGCGTGCCGGTGGGCGTATCTATGAGCAAAGCAAAGCGTTGAGTTATCAGGAGGAGGGCGCAGGTTTTCGCGTTCACACCGAGCACGGATCAGTGCGTGCCGATGTACTGGTGCTGGCCTGCAACGCCTATCTCGATGAACTCGACCCGCAACTGTCCGGCTGCATTTTGCCGGTGGGCACCTATCAAGTCGCCACCGCGCCGCTGGCACCTGATCTGGCCACCGCGTTGCTGCCGAGCAACGTCTGCGTAACCGACAACCAGTTCGTCCTCGATTACTTCCGCCGCACGCCAGACCACCGCTTGTTGTTTGGCGGTGGCTGCACCTACTTGGGCGGCATGCCGAAAGACATCGCCGCTGCGACCCGACCGTTTTTGCAGCGTGTGTTCCCGCAGCTCAAAGGTGTCGAGGTGGAATTCGCCTGGGGCGGGCACATCGACCTGACGCTCAAGCGCACACCGGACGTCGGCGGCGAAGGCAATCGTTACTGGCTGCAAGGCTATTCGGGCCACGGCGTATTGCCGACCCTGGCCGCCGCACGGGCGGTGTCTGCGGCCATTCTCGGCGACGGTGATGAATTGGCGTTGTACCAGGGCTTGAGCAATGGCCGCTTTCCCGGCGGCAAGCATTTCGCCGCACCGCTGGAGGCGATCGGCAAAGCCTGGTATCGCCTGCGCGACAGTATTTGATGAGGCTTTGACGATGAACAAGCAAGAAGAGATCGCCGCGCTGGCGATCCTCATCCACGACCTGCGCAAGCACAAGAAGTGGACCCTCAAGGAACTGGCCGACAAGATCGGCCGTTCGGTCGGTTTCCTCTCGCAGGTCGAGCGCGGCCTGTCGCGGCCGACGGTGGCGGACCTGACCGCGATCAGCGAAACCTTTGGCGTGCCAACCACCTATTTCTACAGTTTGCCCAAGCCCAAGGAGCTGCCGTGGGTGACGCGTCCGGACGAGCGCCGCACGTTGTATTACGCCAACGGCATCACCGACATTCTGGTGTCGCCGCAGATCCGCGCCTCGTTCTCCATGCTCGAAAGCCATCTGGAGGCTGGCGCGAGCAGCGGTGACCGCCACCTGACGGACAGCTCGGAGCAGGGCGGTTACGTGCTCGAAGGCGAACTGACGTTGTGGCTGGGCGATGACGAAGAACCCGCCACGCTCAAGGCTGGCGACAGCTTTCAATTCGACAGCCACACCCGCTGCCGCTACGGCAACCTCACCGATCAGCTCACACGCGTGCTGTGGGTCTACACCTGATAACCATAAAGGATGAACACGATGGACGCTGTCTGCGCTGACCTGCTCGCTGAAGTACGGGCGTTTCGCCAACGCTACCCCGAGGTGCGTTATGTCGACCTGATATCCCTGGACATTCCCGGGCACTTTTATGGCAAGCGTTACCCGGTCGACATGCTTGAAAAAGTCGCCGCCGGCAGCGCACTGAAACTGCCGCAGAACTGCGTGTTGCTGGGCGTGCAGGGCGGCTTGTTCAACATCGGCGATTACTGTTTCAACGACGGCGACCCGGACGCCGTGCGCCGTTTGGTTCCGGGCACGTTGAAACCGGTGACCTGGGAAGCGCAGCCGTTGGGGCAGATGCTGATCACTTCGCACGGCACCGAAAAACCCATCGAATTCGAACCGCGAGAAGTGCTTGCACAGGTGTTCAATCGCCTCGCACGCAAAGGCATTCATCCGGTAGTGGCGTTCGAACTGGAGTTTTACCTGTTCGACAAAAAACTGCGTGACGGTCTGCCGCAGTTCCCTCGCGATGAACTGAGCGACGACGCCGACGACCAACCGAACATGCACATCGAACGCCTGTCGCGTTTTGCCCCGGTGCTCGATGAAATGGTCGAAGCCACGCGAGCACAGGGCATCGATGCCACCGTGATCACCGCCGAGCTCGGCCCCGGCCAGTTCGAAATCAACTTCGGCCACCTCGACGACGGCTTGCGCGCCGCCGACTGGGCAGCGTTGTTCTGCCGCAGCACGCGTGGCGTTGCGCTGAAACACGGCTATCGCGCCAGCTTCATGGCCAAGCCATATTTGCAGCATCCGGGCAGCGGCATGCACGTGCACGTCAGCCTCTACGATTCAGCGGGAAACAACCTGTTGGCGGCGAACGATCAGCAGCCACTCCGCCATGCGGTCGCGGGGTGCCTGGAACTGCTGCCACACAGCATGCCGATCTTAGCGCCGAATCAGAACGCCATGCGCCGCCTGGGCGGTACGGTTAACACGGCAACCAAAGCCAGTTGGGGTTTTGAGGATCGCGATGCATGCCTGCGCATTCCGGAATCGGACGCGAAAAACCTGCGCGTCGAGTATCGCCTCGCAGGCGCGGACGCCAATCCGTATCTGGTGTTGGCGGCAATTCTGGTGGGTTTGGAGCATGGGCTGGCATCGGGCAAGGAGCCGATTGCGCCGCTCAATGAAGACCGCAGCAGCGGCATTGATTTCCCCAAGGAAATGTTCGAGGCCGTGCGTGCGATGCAGCATCAGCCGCAGTTGCGCGAGGGCTTGGGCGCCGAGTTTGTCGATGTGTATTGCGAGAACAAACGTCAGGACCATCTGGCATTCATGCAGGAGATCAGTGCGCGGGAGTATCGCTGGTACTTGTGATGGCGGACATTGATGCGCGTAGGGTCATGCAAGGTTGTTTTCGGCCAGCAGCCTTTTTCATTTCACCGCGTAGCGCAGCCGAGGCGGGAAGTGTTCCAATTACGCAATTTCCCGACGTTGATAGAAGGTAATCCGCAATGACCGATACGACCGATGACGCTTTCTACGATCGCGCCGACGCCCACATCAGCCTGTCGAACGAGCAGCTCAAAGTGTTCGAAAACCTCGGCAAAGTCAGCGCATCGATGATGTTTGGCACCACCCGGTTCAATGCCTGGGTGAGCGCACGCAGCTTCAAGTCTGGCGAAGAAATGGCGCAAGCGCGCGAGGCGATGCTGAAGTACTTTTGTGAGCAGTACCGGATGATGCTCGAGGATAACCTTGACGACCATATCAACAATTTCAGCCAGTACATGACTGTGAAAGATGCCTGACTGACAGGGTCTGGACTGCTTTGACTTACTCAATAAAGGAATATTGCGTGCGCGACTACATCATGTTTATGCATCTGGATGCGATCGACATACATGCGGCAACTGACTCGGAGCAGTGGTCTGGTTATCTCACCTAGTTGCGTGGCACCGGGCAATTCGAGGGTGGCAGTTCGATTGGTGAGGGCGAGTGTCTGCGCAAGGGGCAAACCAGTCATTTTGGTGTGACTGGCCTCAGTGGATTCAACAAAACAATAGAGGAATGGCGGGTGAACGATGAATTGAACGTTGCCACAAAATATGGCTTGTTCTGGGCCTCAAGCTCAATGGAGGGGGCCGACGGAGAACTACTAGCGGATGGCACATACATACAATTACCCGAGCGCTTTTCAGAGACTTTTTTCGTCCTGTTCGACAAGCTTCACCAGCTTAACGACTACTGCTTTCACCAACTATTGACTGTCGAAAAACGCTGCGCAGAGCTGACCGAGCAGCGCGTGTCGATCATCGCTTCTGGCAGGAGGGCTGAAGAACTCGACTGGCTCGACGACGAGGTTCCACGCTGGGAGGACAATCTAGCGGTCGTAACTCAGGCTACTTCGCTTGTCTTGTTAAGCAGCTTTGTGGAGTGGGGCTTGAAACGGGTAGTAAAAAGTTTACATGGAAGTGTCCCACGTAAGCCCTCTGGAGCTGCCACCAGCGATGTAGAGTTTCTCTTACAACATATCGCTCAATCGGGACTGCATTTCTCTTTGAATCCAGTTCTGCTTGAGACGGTGAATGACTTTCGACACGTCCGGAACGCCTTCGCGCACGGCGATTGGGCACGCGTCGACGAGCAATTAGCTAATATTTCTTTGCTCGCCTGCTTCCAAGCTGTTTCGCAAATATTCGTATGCCTGGAGTCAGCTGCATGGGAAGGTCCGTGGAAAAACACGGGCGTATAGGCCCCAAAGGTAGTAATCAAAAACTGTCGTCCAGAAGCGGCGACTTGAAGTTACCCAGCCAGAGCCGATTCACCGTGTCGATCCACTGCCTACACGTTAATCACTGCTTTTGCCCCACCCACACTCTTGGTTTTTCAAACGCCAACTGGTAGCGTGCGCGGCCTCGCTGTATTGCCCGATCCCTTTCGTCATCCGTTGCCTGTACAGGGCACACGCACACGAGTACCCGCTGCCCCACTTGAGGGCGCCGACGCAGGATGCATCGGGCGATGCACAGTCATTCGCAAATGGAGTTCACAATGACGCAAAACAGCACCGTGCTGTCCGGTATTGCGCTGGATCAATTCATGGATCGTCTTGAGGTCGAGCATCAGGAACACGGTGCCGATTATCTGCTGGGCCAACTGCGCGCCCAGCCGCTCAAGGCTGTCTCGCTGGAGTCGATTGGCCGTCTGTATGTGCTGTGGGTCAACGCCGGTGATGCTGAAGCGGCCAAGGCAGTACTGACCGACGATGGCCAGGCACTGATCGCGGCGACGCCGGGCGATGCGCGCAACGAACTCAAGGTCAATCTGCTGATTTTCCAACTGCGGCTCGGCAACTACCTCAAAGCCGAGCAAGGCGTGCTGCTGGCGCTCGACACCCTGCAGCAATTGACCCACGAGTCGCTGCCGTTCGACGTTGAACAGTACCGGCGCTACCGCATTTTCGACGACCTGCAACACGCCACCCTCGACATCGCCCTCAAGGCCATCGAGGTGCGTCACAGCATGGCCCTGATCAACCCTGATCGTCACGCTTTGCGCGCCTGGGACGATGCCGATCAACAGCGGCGTCGGGCCCAGGTGCTGGCCGCTCATGAACGTGACGAAGCAGCGCGCGAAGCCGCACTGGCGGCGATTGATGCATTTCGCACGGCCGGCAACGATCAGGATATCGACGCTGACGACTGGCTATGGCTGGGCGATGCGCTGATCGAAATCGTGCCGTTGCGCCTGGCGCTGTTCGAACAACCGGTGATGCAGTTGACCGCCGATTTGTCGCTGCCTCAGCGCCGGGAATGGGAAGTGCGCCTGGCGCGTCTGGCCGCCCGTTCACTGAAGGCCCAGGGCGACCTGGTGGGTGCATTGAAAGTCTGTGACGTGGCGACCCTGAGCCTGGATTCGGGCGGCGCTGACAACTTCGTCGATTACCATTTGCCATGGTTGCTGGAGAACGGCCAGGTCGACGAGGCGGGGCAACGTGCCTTCGAGGAAATCTATGAAGTGCGCGCTCACATGTGGCCGGGCACGGCCTATTGGGTCAACGAACGTCTGCTTGATGCTGAAGACGCGTCCGTGTGGTGGCCGCTGTGTGTAATGCGTGCCTGTGACGATCAAGCGGTGCTGGAACGGTTCCTTTCCGGCTTGCCATGGCGTGATGAGTCGACGCCGTCTCAAGGGGCGCTGCTCGATGCACTGCAGGCCGCGCGCGATGACCTGGAGCAAATCGACAACGTCTTCGCCCAGGCTCTGGCGGAGGCGCGACGTCGCGCGCCGGATCATCCGTGGATCAACCGCCTGGTGGCGGTGCGTGAAGGCCAGGCCGGGCGCATCGACGCCAACACCCAACTGGCAATGCTGCGTGAAGCCGTCTCGGCCGGTAACCTGCACGACAATCGCAGCAACTTCGCCCTGTTCAGTGCCCATGCCAGTGTGTTTGGTATCGCTGATGCCCTGCGCCAACCCTTGCCGCCATTGGCCAGCGGTATGTACTACTACCAGTTTGCGACCAACCTTTCGGGACTGGTCGAAACCCATGTCGAATCGCTCTCGGAAGAGCAAGCCGAACCGATCTGGTGGCAACTGCGCGAAGTACAGAAGGTTGCCTACGAACACGGCCAGGCCCGTATGGAGCAATGCATTACCAGCGGCCGCGGTCACCGTTTTGACGCCTGCGCACACCTGTACTCAATGCTGTGCGCCAACCTGGCGTTCAATTACCGCTGCTACAACGACAAGCTCATGGGCCGGGCCCTTGAGTTGCATGCACGCGGCATCGCCGCCAGCCCGTTCGCCGAACACTATCAGGGCATCCTGGAAAATCGCATCAAGATAAAGGACGACCAAGGCATCGCCGAAGCGGCCGAACAGCTCTGGCACTACGCAGCCGACCATGGTTACAGCCGCCACGACCCGGAAGAATATATTCAGGACGTTACCCGCGCGCTGTACCGACTGGACCGCGGACGCGAGATTCTGATCTGGCTGGAACGTCTTATCAAATGGCAGGAAGAGTGCGAAATCAGCGACAAGGCGCTGGAATACTCGCCGCTGTTCGCACGCATGAAAATCGCCATGTACCTCTCCTACACACTGCCGGAAGCAGCCACCAGCCTGTGGCTGCGTTACGCGCCGATCATCGACGAAAGCGCCGAACCGTCCCTGCTGGGCTGCGCCGGTGATGTGCTCAAGGGGCTCGGCCGCAACGAAGAAGCCGTGGCCTATTACCATCGCTCGATCCTGCGCAGTGATCCGAACAACCCGGTTGATCAGGGCAACAATGAGCTGTTCCACCAGTGGATCGCCGAATTGCAGGCGTCTGCAAAACCGGCCGCCAAGGCCTGGTGGCAGATATGGAAGTAACGGTGGACGGAGCCTCGCCGCCGCGCCAGTCCGGTTACGCCCCGCGCAACGCACTCAATGCCGATCAACTCAAACGCGGCATTGCTGAGCGCAGCCATGCTCGCGGCGATGCGCCGGAAGTCAGCAAATGGTTGCTCAACCATTTCTACCGTCATCTGGTCGGCAACTTCGAACCTGCGCGGCGGATCACCACGCTGATGCAGGCTGCCGAAGCATTGGGCAGCGAGCCGCCAGCCTGGGTGGAAAGGCATTTGCACGACGCCGGCAAAGCGTCGCAGCAGACGCTGGCGCCGCTGGTCTGGGTCGATCCGCAGCAGGCGCCACTGCTGGCCGAGGAAGCGTTGCTGGTGGAGTTTCTGACCTCACGCCAGGGCACGGCGCTGGCCGACAAGCTTGAGCGCATCAATTGCCCGCAAGCGCTGGCACTGTGGCAAAAGGAACACGCGCAGATGGCGGCGCGGGTCGAGCAGGGCTGGTGCCAGAGCCGTCCCGAAGCCTTGCTTGCGCGGCTGACCACTGCTGAGCACGTCTTGCACGAACTGCGTCCCGAGAGTGATTGCCTGCGCGCGGAAATGGCCTTTGAAAGTTATGTGATGCGC
This sequence comes from Pseudomonas sp. SM4, assembly GCF_051913165.1. Taxonomy (NCBI): domain Bacteria; kingdom Pseudomonadati; phylum Pseudomonadota; class Gammaproteobacteria; order Pseudomonadales; family Pseudomonadaceae; genus Pseudomonas; species Pseudomonas sp. SM4. The sequence continues at coordinate 103,453 of NZ_JBODOE010000002.1, forward strand.
CACTGCCTGGGCCAGTTCGCTGATCGCCGCGCCTTGACCGGCGGTTACGGCGAGCGCTATGCCGAAGCGGTGGAGCAGCAGCGCATGCGCGTGTTCAGTTTTCGCGATGCCCAGGGCCAACCCCACATCACCATCAGCCTGATCGTCCAGGCCGACGGCACCTTGACGGTCGAGCAGGTCAAAGGCAAACAGAACCGGCCACCGGTCGAACGCTACTACCAAGACCTGCTGCAGTGCCTGAACGCCTTGCACACCGACCAGCAAACGCCCGCCGACTGCATCGCCATCGGTATCGTGCGCACTGAAGCCGGTTGGCTGCGCATCGAAGACGTCAGCGATCCGACCGCGCAGACTCGTCTGGTGGCGCGGTATCCGCAATTGTACGAGCGCCTCGATGCGCCGTCGGCGATGGTCGAATGGCTGGTGGCCGGGCGTCAACCGCAGCAGTTTTTGCAGGTTGCCCCGCAAGCGGTGTCGGTCAAATACGCCATCCGACATATTTTCAGCAAGCGCATTGAGCGTCAGGCCAGTGAGCCGCTGTGCCTGACCGAAGGTGTGCCGTGGCCGGACATGGCGCCGGCCACTGCCGAGGAAATCCAGACCTGGCAGGCTCGGACAAGGTGAGGGGAACGGCATGTTTTTAATGATTGCAGTGGTTGTTTCAGTCTGGTTGTTGTGGCAAGCATTCAAGCCCCGCCGTGCGCCGTTGTTCAGCCCACGCAAGCACTGGTCGCTGCTGCTGGCCAAACCTATGGCCGATGCGATGGGCGTCGAGGGCTTCTATTCGTCGGCGTGTGATCACTTCAACGAGCAGGCGCAGAAGATCCTGCGGGCAGCGTTGCTGCACCAGGCCGGGATACGCAGCCATTGCGATGACGAGGCGGTGCGGGCGCACTTCAGTGCAACCCTTGAACGGCAATGGTTCGGCCTCGACCTGCAGGCGCTGAAAGCCGACGATGAGCCGCGCGCGGCCATGGCCTTTGCTTGTGTGCGGGTGGCGTTTCTGGTCCGTTGCGCACTGTTGATGCACTGGCTCGAACCCGGTGTCGCCTGGCGTGTGTTGCTGCTCAATGCGCAGCGCGCACAGGACTGTTTCGACAGTTGGGAAGATTTTGGCAAAGCCTTCCAGCAGGGGCGCGAGCAGTGGGTGGCGGCATTTCGCGTCGACTCGCTGGGCGAGGCGTTCCACGAGCAGCATCTGCGCCAGTTGCTGACGCCCGGCAGCGGTGCCTGGAACGCTATCCCTTGGCATACGCCAGCGGCGTTGAGCCCGACGCCGGCAAGGTCGTTCAGCAAAATGCGTCAAGCGATTCGCTGAGGGCGAAAAGCCGTTCCATCGAGCACACACTTTTTCACAAAGACCTCCAAGCCACCGATCAATGGCAGAATCCCCTTACTTGAAAGTTTTGGAGATCACCATGCTTCGTGTGTTTGAACGAAGGCTCGACCCTTTTCCTCCTGACGAGGTACCGCCACCGCCCACCGGCCTGGCGCGGTTCCTCTGGGCTTGCACCCGTGGCGCGCGCGGTTACATCCTTGCGCTGGCGCTGCTCAGTGCCGCTGTATCGATTTATGAAGCGTGGCTGTTTTCCTTCCTCGGCCAAGTCGTCGATCTGCTCTCGACCTGGCAGGCCGGCGGCGAAGCGGCGGCGCAGGAGAGTCGGGTGTTGTGGGGTATGGGCATCGTCATGGTGCTCAGTGTCGGGCTGGTGGCGTTGCGCACGATGGTGCAGCACCAGATTCTGGCGATTAACTTGCCGCTGCGCCTGCGTTGGGATTTCCATCGGCTGATGCTGCGGCAAAGCCTTTCGTTTTTCTCCGATGAGTTCTCCGGTCGGGTCACCACCAAAGTGATGCAGACGGCGCTGGCGGTGCGCGATGTGTTGTTCACGATGATCGAGATTCTGCCGGGGATCGGTGTGTATTTCATTGCGATCATCGCGTTGGCCGGCGGTTTTGCGCTGAAGCTGATGCTGCCGTTCCTCGCCTGGGTCGTGCTGTTCGGCCTGGCCATGTGGTACTTCGTGCCGCGTCTGGGCAAAGTGGGGCAGGAGCAGGCCAATGCGCGGTCGATGATGACCGGGCGCATCTCCGATGCGTACACCAACATCACCACGGTGAAGCTGTTCTCGCACTCCAATCGCGAAGCGCATTTCGCGCGGGCGGCGATGGAAGATTTCAAGCTGACCGGTTTTTGCCAGATGCGTCTGGTCAGCCTGTTCGAGATCGTCAATCAGGCGTTAGTGGTTGCATTGATCATGTCGGCGGGCGGTTATGCGCTGTGGCTGTGGCATCAGGGTGAGGTCGGCGCCGGTGCGGTGGCGGCGATCACCGCCATGGCGTTGCGCATCAATGGCATGTCGAACTGGATCATGTGGCAGATGACCTCGCTGTTCGAAAGCATCGGCACCTTGCACGATGGTATGGCGACGCTGACCCAGGGCACCAAGGTGCAAGACGCGCCGGAAGCCGGCGTACTGAAGACTTCCGGCGGCGCGGTGACTTTCGACAACGTCAGCTTCAATTACAACGGCGAACGTCAGGTGCTCGATGGCCTGAGCTTGAATATCCGTGCGGGTGAAAAAATTGGCCTGGTGGGCCGTTCTGGCGCCGGAAAATCGACCTTGATCAACTTGTTGCTGCGCTTTTACGACATTGATCGCGGGGAGATTCGCATCGATGGCCAGAACATCGCGCACGTGACCCAGGACAGCTTGCGCAGCTGCATCGGCATGGTCACGCAGGATACTTCGCTGCTGCACCGTTCGATTCGCGACAACATTGCTTACGGCAGGCCCGATGCCACCGACGCGCAGATTCGCAGCGCGGCGGCCAGCGCCCAGGCCGATGAATTCATCAGTCAATTGAGTGATCGTCAGGGCCATACCGGCTACGACACGCTGGTCGGTGAACGCGGGATCAAGTTGTCGGGCGGCCAGCGTCAGCGTGTCGCGATTGCGCGTGTGATGCTGAAGAACGCGCCCATCCTGTTGCTCGACGAAGCCACCAGCGCGCTGGATTCGGAAGTCGAAGTGGCGATTCAGGAAAGCCTCGATGACATGATGCAGGGCAAGACCGTGATCGCGATTGCTCACCGCTTGTCGACGATTGCAGCGATGGACCGGCTGATCGTCATGGACGAAGGGCGCATCATCGAACAGGGCACCCACAGCGAACTGCTGGAACTGAACGGCGTGTATGCGCGGCTTTGGCAGCATCAGAGCGGCGGGTTCCTCGGCGAGGATCAGGGCGTGGTGGAGGCCTTGGATCAGGCCTGATGATCACGTACAAAAACCGGCCTTGCGCCGGTTTTTTTGTCGCCGAATGCGCGCTGCGCGCTCAGGGTGACTGCCAGGGCCCGCCATCCGCTACGGGCACCTCACCCAGATCATAAGGATTGATGCCTTCAAGACAGCCGACATTGAAACCGAATTCATGCGGATTGCTGCTGCGGCGGTGATGGGTGTAGATGCCGCAGTTGCCGCAGAAAAAATGTTCGGCCACTCGCTGGCCAAAGCTGTATTTCAATAACGCCGACTCACCGCGGATCACCCTCAGGTCAGCCGCTGGTACCGCCGCGACGATCGCCCCTCGACGCTTGCAGAACGAACAGTCGCAGCGATGGGGCGTGGGCAGGCCATCGGGCAAGTGAATCTCGAGGACGACGGCGCCGCAATGGCAGCGCGCGCGATGGTCACGCTGGATGAGCGTGTTACCGATCTGCTTGAGCATGACTGGGCCTCCATCGACCTCGAGCGCTGTTTATCTGGCGCGACCGCGAGCACGATTGATCGCCAACAGACAGAGGCCTACGAGCGTTGCCGCACCTGCAACCAGTAATGCAGAGGGTTGCATCGGCTGACGCGGGCCGGTACTGCCGCGTCGTTGGGGCATATCCAGTTGCCGGGTTGAAAAGGTCGATTCGACAAGCGGCGGTAATGAGCTGACGCTTTGCGCCTGATACGGCAACTCCTCGATGCTCAGACGCAGACCATCGCTCAACTCCAGTGTCAGCGCGGTGATCGTGCCAACGATTCTGTCGGGGTAAACCGGTTCGCCGGCGGGATCGAGCTGGTCATACAAGAAATTCTGGCCTTCGAGCCAGCCGACGGCGGTCTGCAGTTCAGGGCCCAGGTAGTATTTTCCGTCGAGGAAAAAGCCGGGGAATTGAGGCGCGCGCTCTACGCTTTCAATGCAATAACGCTCACCCGGTTTCATACCGGTTGCAGGGGCAATCATGGTGAATTCCTCTGATGGTTTTGCGATAGAGAACAGAGATCACTCAGGGTTCCATGCAATGGAGGAAAGGTAGCTGTCGGCCTTGAGGCGTGCCATTCGTCCAGTGGCGGGCACTCGCGGTGGTGGAGAGTCTCTGACGTTCAAGCGCGGAATTTCCGTGCATCAGCAGGAGAGCCAGCATGGACATTGATGAGAAAGCGCCGGGCAACCAGTCTCAGCAGCAAGTCACGCGCACCACGGACAATGAGACCGGGCATGATCCGCGACGCGATGAAGCTGAGGTGCCGCTGCCGGCGGACGACGAGGCGTCGGTCGATGAAGACATGAGCGACGTGGACGCGGCCAACTCGGTCGCAAGCGAACATCCGCAGTCGAGATAATTGCAAGGCAATAAAAAACCCGGCATTTACGCCGGGTTTTTATTGCCTGCTATTCCCGCACATTCGGTCAGAGCGACGCTTTCACCTGCAGACCAAACACCAACGCATTGTCGATGTCCTGTCCGGAGAACGCGCCCGGCTCGATGATGTATTGCATGTTCGGGCGCAGGGTCAGCCATGGCGTGGCTTGATAGCCGTAGCCGAGTTCGATCAGCTGTTCGGCGCTATCGAGGTTCGGGAACGCAGCGCCGTTGTCCTGCGCGGCGTCTTGCAGCACATCGCGGCTGCGCGGGTTCGGCACGGCGCGACCGTAGCCCAAAGCGACGGTGTCACGCGGACGACCTTCGAAGGGCTTGTAGAGAACCACGCCGGTGCCGTACCACTTGCTGAACGGCGAGGCCGCTTCGCTGGCCGCCGAGTATTGGCCGAACGCATGCAGGCTGCGGCCTTCGGACGACTCCGAGCGCCACACGGCTTGATCAACCAATAGGTAATGGCCGCCGCGACCGGACACTTCTTTGCTGCTGCCGATGCGTTTCACGTCGGAGCTGTCGTAGTAGTAGCCGACTTTGTATTCGCCTGGCAGCTCGCCCGCATGCTTGTACACCAGCTCGATCGGCACCACGGTGCCGGTGGTGTGTTTCGGGCCAAGGTGCCAGGCGCGGCTGGAGTTGCCGTTGCTTTCCGGATCGACGTTGAACGCCGCCACGCGCAGTTGCCACGACGGCGACAGGTCGTATTTCACCCGCACACCCAAGTGCGCGTTCGGGTAGTTGGTCCAGCCGCTGCCACCGGACATGTTCAGCGGGTGACCGCAGAAACCGGCGTTCATGAAGTTACAGAGAATGCCACTGTCGAGGCCGCCGAGGTCGTTGCCCATGGCCATGTAACCAAGCTTCACGTTGAGCGCCGGGGTGAACAGGCTGCGCTCGTAGCTCAATTCGGTCAGGCGCGTGTACAGGCCGCCGTAGTTTTCCTGGATCGGCAGACGGTTGCCGACGAGGTCTTCCGAGGCGCTGTTGCCGCGACGGTCGTTGATGGTCAACTGAACCTTGCCAGCGTTGTCGACGCCGTACAGTTTGCTCAGATCGAACTGCACGCCGAGCTTAATGTTCTGCGAGTAGCGCGCCGAGCGATGCAGGCCGCCGCCAGCGTTATAGGCGGTTTCGCCGCTGTAGTCGCCGGTGAACTTGACGCCTTCTTCGTCCATCTGGTGACGCAAACCACCCCAGTCACCCGTGAGGGTGCTGCGGGTCAACAGATCGGAATCGTTGTCGGCCAGCGCGGGGAGGGCAGTGGTGCACGCGACGCCCAGCAGCAGGCCTTTGAACAGGTCGGAACGGGAAAAACCAACAGCCGATAGCATGTAAATCTTCCTGCAGAAAACTTGAGCAATAGGGGAAAAGCAGCGCGGCACCCGAGGGTGCCGCGCTCAAAAAAAGCGTCCGCGTTTAACGTGGACGCTGGGGGTTACGGCAGAGCATAAGCCATGACGTAGTCGCCACGATCGGTCGACTGACGCGCACCGCCGGCGGTGATGACGATGTACTGTTTGCCGGTTTTCGGCGAAACGTAGGTCATCGGGCCGCCCTGGCTGCCAACCGGCAGACGCGATTTCCAGACTTCTTCACCGTTGCCGCTGTTGAACGCGCGCAGGTAGAAGTCCTGGGTGCCGGCGATGAAGATCAAACCACCTTGGGTCGACAGAGTGCCGCCGAGGGTTGGCAGGCCGATCTTGATCGGCAAGTGCATGCGGATGCCCAGTGGACCGGTGTCTTCAACGGTACCGACTGGAACCTGCCAGGCGACTTTCTGGGTCTTCATGTCGATCGCGGTCAGCGTGCCGAACGGCGGCGCCTGGCAAGGAATGCCGGCCACCGACAGGAAGCGGTTCTTGTTCACGGCGTACGGCGTGCCTTTCAGCGGAACGGCGCCCATACCAGTGTTCAGTGCTTCGCCACCGCCAGCCGCCTGGCCTTTGTTCTGCGACGGGATCATCTGAATCCACAGACCCAGGCGCATGTCGTTGACGAAGATGAAGCCGTGCACTGGGTCAGTCGAAATGCTGCCCCAGTTCATGCCGCCCAGCGAACCCGGGAAGCTCAGCGATTTGTCAGTGCCCGGCGCGGTGTACAGGCCGTCGTAGCGCATGCCTTTGAAGTCGATACGGCAGAGCAACTGGTCGTACGGCGTGGCGCCCCACATGTCCGATTCGGTCAGGTGCTGCGCGCCGATTTCTGGCATGCCCACCGATTTCGGCTGGGTAGGGGAGTACGGTTCGTTCGGGATGTTCGCCGCTTTGACCGGGACTTCTTTAACGTCGGTCAGCGGTTTGCCGGTGGCACGGTCGAGCACGTAGATCTGCCCGGCCTTGGTGCCGATGACCACGGCCGGTACGGTTTTGCCGTCCTTGGTGAAGTCGATCAGGCTCGGCTGCATCGGCAGGTCGAAGTCCCAGAGATCGTTGTGCACGGTCTGGAACACCCAGCGTTCTGCGCCCGTGGTCGCGTCCAAAGCAAGGATCGAAGCACCGTAGGTGTGATCCAGTTTGCTGCGTTCGACACCATAGATGTCGGTCGACGAACTGCCCATCGGCAGGAATACCGTGTTGGTCGCCGGGTCATAAGACATCGGCGCCCAGCTGTTCGGCGTGCTGCGCACGTAGGTGCTGCCGTCGGCCGGAGCCTTTTTATCCTGCGGATTGCCCGGGTCGAACGCCCAGCGCATGGCGCCAGTAATCACGTCAAAACCACGGATCACGCCGCCCGGCATGTCTGCTTGCACGTTGTCAGCCACGCGACCGCCAACCACCACGGTGGTGCCAGCCATCAACGGTGCGGAGGACAACTGATAGTAGCTGTCCGGCACATCACCCAGACCGGCCTTCAGATCCACTTGGCCGTTGTTGCCGAAACCCTGGCAGAACTCGCCGGTGTCCGCATCGACCGCGATCAGGCGGGCATCGATGGTATTGGTCAGCAAACGACGCTGGCAATTGGCAGCCGGAGCAGGCTTGGCCTCGATGATGCTCGAGTTGGACGGCTGAGCAATGGCGGCGGTGGCGTCGAAATACGCCATGCCACGGCAGCGCTGCCAGACTTTCGACTGCGCGTTGATCGAGTTCTTCCACAGTTCTTTGCCGGTGTCGGCATCGAGCGCGATCAGGTTGTTGTGCGGGGTGCAGATGAAGACTTTGTTGCCGATTTGCAGCGGGGTCAGCTGGTCTTCGGCGCCGTTGCCATCGCTCTCGGCGACGTCACCGGTGTGGTAGGTCCACGCAACTTTCAGCTTGTCGACGTTGTTGCGATTGATCTGGTCCAGCGCGGCGAAGCGGCTGCCACCTTCGGTATTACCGTAGTGCGCCCAGTCTTTTTGCGCCTTGTCCGGCTCGACCGGGGTCAGGCCAGGGCCGGTGCCGGTTGCGGCAACGGTCGGGTGAGCGACGAACATATTGCCGGCCGCCACAACCACGCCGACCGCCAGCACCGCCGCCACGGCATAAGCGCCGCGGCCCGCGACGCCACCGTTGGCACGCTTGAGCAGCGGATAGACCAGGGCCACGACCAGGCCGATCACGCTGAACATGAACAGGCGCGAGAACACCGGCCAGAACACCAGGCCAGCATCGATTACCGCCCAGATCGCGGTGCCCACCAGGAACGCGGCGAACAACCACGCACCGGCCGGCTTGAAACGCGCGATCAACAGACCGGAAACGGCCATGACCAGGCCACCCAGCAGGAAGTACCACGAACCTCCCAGGCTGACCAACTTCACGCCGCCCGCAGCCAGCGCCAAGCCGAGCAGGGCGATGACGACGCCCAGCCCGACCAGAATGAATTTTGATATGCCCGAGAGGCTTTGACTCTGCTTCACGTTGAGTGTCCCGTTGAAATGAGGCGCGCATTATATAGTTAGGTAACTACCTAGTTAAATCACAAATTTCAACGTGAAGCGTAGTTCGCGCTTTTGACTCGCGCCTGAGGTGGCTCAAATGTTGAAAAGTCTGTCGAAATGCACACTAAAATCGCTCTTCTGTAAGATTTATTGTGATTTTTGACAGATATAGACTGTCGCGCCTTCAGGCTTAAATCATTTGCGCCGGGTTGTAAATGCGACGAATAAGCGCCCAATAGCCCGATACAGAGCGTTCAGCAGACGCATCGAGCTATATGGATATGCTTTTTTAATCTTGGAATTCGCGGTGTTTTACCGCTCAACTGGCGCCTTTTTGATAGGTGGCTATTTATGTCCGAGCGATGTGATGTGCTGGTTTTAGGCTTGGGCGCGATGGGCGCCGCCACGGTTTATCAGTTGGCGAAAGCGGGGGTTAACGTCGTCGGTATCGATCGCCATCACCCGCCGCATAACCTCGGTTCCAGCCACGGTGATACGCGCATAACGCGACTTTCGGTGGGAGAGGGTGCGCAATATGTGCCGATCGTGCGCAATTCTCATCGCATCTGGCGTGAGCTGGAGGCACTGTCGGGCGAGTCGCTGTTCGAGCAATCCGGGTTGCTGGTGTTAACGTCGAGCAGCGAGTTCGATCCTGAAGATCAGACCGACTTCACCTTGCGCACCATCGGCCTAGCGCAAACCTACGGCATCGAGCACGAAGTCTTGTCCGCCGAACAGATTCGCCAGCGTTTCCCGCAATTCGCCCACGCGCACGACTCGGCCATCGGTTATTTCGAACCGGGTGGCGGCTTCGTGCGCCCGGAGCGCTGCATCGATGTGCAGCTCAAACTGGCCGAGCAACACGGGGCAACGCTGTATAAAGGCGAGACCGTCGCCGGCATCACTTCGAGCGAGGAGGGTGTCACCGTCACCACCGACCGCCGCACCCTGTTTGCCAACAAACTGGTGATCAGCGCGGGCAACTGGAATGGCGAATGGCTCGGTGAGCGTTATGAAAATCTGCTGAGTGTCTACCGGCAAAAACTGTTCTGGTTCGAACTGGAGGAGGACGCCGGACTGGTGGGCCACTCGCCGACGTTCATCCTCACTCACGGCCGTGGTGACGACAACATCAACTACGGATTTCCCGCTTTATCCGGCGAAGGCAGTATGAAAATCGCCACCGCGCAGTACCACACCGCATCGGCGCCGCAGACCATCGACCGCACGGTTTCAGCAACCGAAGCGCAGGACATGTACGAGCACCAGGTACACAACCGCATCGCCGGCGTGACCTCGACAGTCGTCAAGTCCGCCGTCTGCGCCTACACCGTGACACCGGATCGCCATTTCATCATCGACGAACATCCGTCGCTGCAGCACACCCTGTTCGTCTCGGCCTGCTCCGGACATGGCTTCAAACATTCCGCAGCACTCGGCGAGGCGTTCGCACAATGGTGCATACGCGGCTCGACCGACCTGGATCTGTCCTCTTTCTCCCTCAAACGCTTCGAAGGAAAACTATCGTGAAACGCGTCGCGCTCTCCGTTGCACTGCTGGTCGCCGCCATGGGCAATGCCTACGCCGAAACCCTGAAAATCGCCGTGGTGCCTGTGCCCCATGCCGAGATTCTGGAGTTCTTGAAGCCTGAACTGGCCAAAGAGGGGGTGACGCTGGAGGTCAAAGTCTTCTCTGATTACATTCAGCCGGATCGGCAGACCGATGAAGGCTTGCTCGACGCCAACTACTTCCAAAGCAAGCCGTATTACGAGGCCTACAAAAAAGACCGCCCGAGCAGCGATCAAGTGCCTGTCGTCGCCGTGCACATCGAACCGTTCGGCGCCTACTCGAAGAAGATCAAAAACATCAGTGAACTCAAAGATGGCGCGACCATTGCCATTCCCAACGACCCGACCAACTCCGGTCGAGCGCTGCTGCTGATCGCCAAGCAAGGCCTGATCACCCTCAAAGATCCCGACAACATCATGGCCACGCGTCTGGACATCGTTAGCAATCCCAAACATCTGAAGTTCCAGGAACTGGAAGCGGCCATGCTGCCGCGGGTGTTGAATCAGGTTGATTTGGCCCTGATCAACGCCAACTACGCCCTGGAAGCCAAACTGGTGCCGCACAAAGACGCACTGTTCATCGAAAGCTCGGAGTCGCCGTACGCCAATTACCTGTACGTGCGTCGCGACAAGGCCAACGACCCGGCGGTGCAGAAGCTGGGGGCACTGCTCAACTCACCGCAGGTGAAGCAGTTCATTCTTGAGCGTTATCACGGTGATGTGGTGCCGGCGTTCTGATTGACTTGGGAGCCGTCAGTAGAAGTGGCGGTTCCCGACACCCTCACGCGTTTTCTTCAATCCTGCGCACGTCCCCCAACGAATCACGCTGCATCGACTGCAGGTTTTTCTCGATGGTTTCGCACAGCGCTTCCATCTGAATCTGATGCTCGCTGTGGCGAAACGGGCTTTGCAGATCGGTGCCGATGCGCTCGATGGCCAGCAGCATGAAACCGACCACGGTCGAGGCCAGCGGCGTGAACCAGCCAAGAGACTCCACCAGCCCCACCGGTACGATCAGGCAGAACAGCGAAATAAACAGGCGCGGGAAATACACATAAGGGTAGGGCAGCGGCGTATTGGCAATGCGCTCCATACCGCCCTGGCTGTTGGACAAATCCACCAGTGTCGATTCCAGCCGCGCCAGACGAATGCTGTCCAGACGCCCGGCGTTGTATTCCCGGGCAAGCAGCGCGGCCGAGCCGGTGAGGATGTCGTTGGCAAAGTTATTGGTGGTGCCACTGCGGGCGAATTCGTCAGCGGGAATGAACGCTCGGACCTCTTCAGGACAAGGCTGGCCTTGCAGATGCGCGGCGAGGCAATTGACATAGGCGACGTGGCGGCGCAGCAGGGTCGACTTGACCGGGTTCACCTCACTGCCAGGGTCATCCAGTAACGTCAGCACCTGGCGGGCGAAGCTGCGCGAATTGTTGATCATCGAACCCCACAGCGTCCGCGCTTCCCACCAGCGGTTGTACGCGCTGCTGTTACGGAAACTGATCAGCACGATCAATGCCGAACCCAACAATGTCAGAGGCATCAGCGGCAAATTCAGCTTGGCGTTGAGGAACAGCATGAAGTCCACGGTGACGGCAATGTCCCAGAGCAACAGCCAGAACAAGGCCCAGCCGACATAACCCAGGGTCTTGATGATCAAACGGTATTTTTTGACGATGGCAGCTTTCAAACGGAAACCTCGTGGCGAGCGGTAAGCATTGATGCCTTAGCTCGGACGGCGTTTCCGTGGGAAAGGTTCGCTGATCGCTTTACACAATGTGTCCGCGACGCTGAGCGATCTGCGTGAGGTCAGTCAACCATCACCTCATCCAGCGCCTGCTCAAGCGTACTGACCGTGCGTTCGATATTGTGCAGTTTTTCCAGCCCGAACAGCCCGATACGGAAGGTCTGGAAGTCGGCCGGCTCGTCGCATTGCAGCGGCACGCCGGCGGCGATCTGCAGGCCATGGCTGGCAAATTTCTTGCCGTTTTTGATATCGGCATCGTCGGTGTAGCTCACCACGACGCCCGGCGCCTGAAAGCCTGCCGCGGCGACGCTTTTGAAGCCTTTGCCGGTCAACAGGGTGCGCACCCGATCGCCCAGCGCCTGTTGCTCGTCGCGAATCTTGTCGAAACCGTAGGCTTGCGTCTCTTTCATCACCTCGTTGAAGCGTGCAAGGGAATCGCTCGGCATCGTCGCATGGTAGGCATGTCCGCCTTGTTCATAGGCCTGCATGATCTGCAGCCACTTTTTCAGGTCACAGGCAAAGCTGCTGCTTTGGGTGTGCTCGATACGCTCCAGCGCTAAAGCACTGAACATCACCAGCGCGCAGCAAGGCGATGCGCTCCAGCCTTTTTGCGGAGCGCTGATCAGCAGGTCAACGGCGCATTTGTGCATATCAACCCAAAGCGTGCCCGAGGCGATGCAGTCCAGCACGAACAGACCTCCCTCCGCATGCACGGCGTCGCCGACGGCCCGCAGGTAGTCGTCGGGCAGGAGGATCCCGGATGAAGTTTCAACGTGAGGGGCGAAGACGATCTTCGGCTTTTGCGTCGCGATCGCTGCCAGCACTTCGTTCAGCGGCGGCGGGGCGTACGCGGCCTGATGACCGCTTTCCACCGGCCGGGCTTTCAACACCGTGGTGGCCGCCGGGATATTGCCCATCTCGAGGATCTGGCTCCAGCGATAACTGAACCAGCCATTGCGTATCACCAGGCATTGCTGTCCGGTAGCAAACTGGCGCGCCACCGCCTCCATGCCGAAGGTGCCGCTGCCCGGCACCACCGCAACCGCCTCGGCGTTGTAGACCTGCTTCAGGGTCTTGGAGATGTTCTTCATCACCGCTTGAAAGGACTGCGACATGTGGTTCAGCGAGCGGTCGGTGTAGACCACGGAGTACTCGACCAACCCCTCGGGATCGATACTGGGATAGAGCTTTGACATGGCGTAACTCCTTTGGCAGAGATGTCAGTGGGTTCGACCCTGCCTCAAGCCATGACAAATGACAAGTTGGCCGGATTGAATGGCGGCTTCGGTCAAGCGGCATTGAAAAAGGCGGGTGAGCATCATTGGGACGCAAGTGTAGGCAAAGGGCAGGGATGAGCTGATGCAATTGCGCAAATGCGGTTAGAGTGTTCGCCATAGTCTTGATCGTTGTGTGAAGAATGAATCCCTCGCTGTTTATTTCTCTGGATGGCCCCAAAGGCACCGGCAAAACCACACTGTTGGAGGCCGTTACCGCAGCACTGAGAGCGGACAAGCAGAAAGTCATTCGGCTCTGCGAGAGAAAAAGCGATCCCTTCAGGGCTGAAACCATGGCCCTCGTTAACCAACTCGCCAGAAATCCTTCCGCGAAACTCGAGTGGGCTGTGTGTCAGCGTTTTGCCGATAGCCGAAGCTGGATCTCCCGACACGTGCTGCCTGAACAACCGCCGAACAGCATCATCCTGATTGATCGTTGGTATCCGTCGGATGCCGCCTTTCGCCACACCGTGCCGTTTGCAGAAATTCTTCAATTGAACATGGAGCGAGACGTGCGAGTGCCGGATCTGCATGTCGGGGTCGTCACTGCACCGGATATTTCATGGGCGAGGGCAACAGCACGATCGCGCGGGCTGGGCGGCACGGTGATTCAGAAGCACGCCGAGCACGTCGCGTGTACCGAGATGTTCGAGCAGGCGGTTGCGGATCAGGGCTGGGTGTTGTGCCGTAATGAAGGGACAGTCGAAGAGGCGACGATGCAGGTGGTCAGCGAGATTTATAGAGTGCTTCGGTGATTGTCGAGGTGCAAAAGGACATCCATCCGGGCCATTGCCCATCATTTCATTCTGCTCGGGCCAGAGTCGCCATAGGAATCGAATCGGGGGAGGGTGAGGCGAAGCCAGTGCTCAGCCACACTGGATGCATGAACAGTTAGTTGCTAGAATCCTGGCAATATTCCATATTTATTTATGCCAAGGATGATGATGAGCACCGGCTCTCTTCAAATCAATTTAGGTCTTTTTGAACCTACTCTTTTAGCTCTGTACGTTCTTGCAGCCATCTTGCTCATCGCGCTCTACCGCAAGACCGATGCTCAATGGTGGACGCCGTTTGTGCACGGCATTTTTTTTGCCATCGTGACCATCATCGCCGGCGCCTGCGGCGTTTCAGACAAGTACACGAATCCGGCTCTCTTCATCACGCTCTGTACCGTCGTGGGCTACTACGTTTTCAGCATCAGTGCCTATGTTTTCAATGTGGTGCGCAGATCGATGCGCATGAACCGACTCTGGTCTGCGATCCCGAGAGACCAGCGTCGCAGAAAACCGCACTGGCCATGGACGCCTTTCAATGAAGCCTGGTACGACACTGCGCACTCAACCCTGGGCGAAATGCTTCAAAACGCTCAGATCACAGAGGGGCTGGCGCTCCTTGAGGAGCTTACCGAAGAACACCTGATCACGCTTTCAAGGAAGCGAATCCAGTGTGCCTACAAAGACGAGTACGAGATCCTGCGAGACGGCGATTGGCCAAAGCACGCAAAGTACTTCATCAAGGCAGTCGCTATCCCAGCGATGGAGGCGCACGGGCTCACTGTGCATCCTCCGCTTAAAGCCATGCTCGAATTGATGAATGACATCGTCCCGGCCACCGCGTCACTCGATGACCAAACAACAGAAACTCAGCTTCACGAGCACAGCTCCGGCTCTGACTATGAGATGCATGTGGCGCGGATCCTGGAAGAGGCCGACTGGCAGGCGAAGATGACACCGGCCACCGGGGATCATGGTGCAGACATCATTGCTATCAAAGGCTCCTTTCAGGCGGCGATCCAGTGCAAGTATTACTCCCAGCCTGTTGGTAACGGTAGCGTCCAGGAGGCTTACTCTGCGAAAGGCTTTTACCGCTGTGATGTGGGCGCCGTAGTCTCTAACGCGTCCTTCACGAAAGCGGCTCGAACAGCCGCTACAAACCTGAATGTGCCTCTTCTGCACCATGACGACCTCGTTGAAACCCTTGAGAAGCTACGAATGCACGCGTTGACTTGAGTTCGTCTCTGGCGCGTCGAGCTTGCATAGGCGCGCGGTGTTTCTTGGTGAGTTGGCGCAGGTGGCTTTGGGTTGCGCTCAAAGCTTAGTTTTCCGACAGGACTGGAGGGGTAACGCGAGGGGCTGATTTTCCACTAGACGGGGTTTTGTGCACAAACCGACTGTCAGCGCTCCATAAAAAAGATAATTTTAACCAACTGATTTTAAAGATATAATATTTTTCGCATGCATTTTCCTAAGATAAAATTGGATTTTTTCTCTCATATAAGGGCTTAAATTCTATTTTTATCCTTTTCAAAGATCACCTGCAGCGCAAGAAGAGATAAAATTAGATCTACGTGGTTCTATTTAAAGAGAACAGCTGCGAAGGGAGCAGTCTCAATCTTTTTTCGATAATAAATAAGCTCGGATAGCTTTTTCATTTGACAGGTCATAGCGGAGTGTTGGATTGATACTGCAGGCGAAGATGGCGGTGAGCTATCATCCCAAACGCCTTCGTCTTAAGGCCGGCCATTTCTATCAGCTGCCATCGATTACCAGCTCTACAAAGCTGGTCATTTGAGTGGGCTAGTGCATTGACCAGCACAAGTGTACGTCTTGACCGGCAGAAATCGACCCAAAGCTGCCCTTCACGAAGGGCAGCAATCGGCCAAAAGCGGACGTCGGATGCGGACTGGTTCCGGGGGTTAAAGCGGAGTTAGATCAGCTACCAGATCTGTAAGGCTAGCGCCTGGCCGCTCCTTACCCTAACCGGGAGAGAGCGGCCAAATAGCGTCAGGGCCGCGTAGCCGACACCCCAACGCTCTACTGCCTTCGACTCATTTAGCCGGCAAGTCCAACAACTGGCGCAACGTAGCCTCATCGGTATCAGCTTCATCGATGGGCGTTCCATCTTCAAACACTCTTGAAGACGCCAAGTCGCCGGTGATCACCGGTGCATTGCCGGCGTCGCGCACCAGTTGGGCGGCTACTTGCAGCGCCTCGGTGTCATCGCTGGCAATCGGAATAGCCAGGGTCGTGCGGCGACCATTGGCAGAGGCGTCGATGGCGGTCGCATTTACAGCACTGAACGCTCGCACCAGGCGTGTTCCCGACCATCGGTGTTTACATGCTGCTGAATGCCCACAAATCTCCTCGGAATACGCGAAAGTCCGCTTCTGGCCGTGAACTGACCTCCGCCAAGGGCAGCTTGGATTCGATGTTCGACAATGATCCCACCCAGTTCATACCGACCGGTAAAGGACATTAGGGAATGAGGGCAATACGGTGCGTGACTAAGGCTCAACCTAGAAAGTTGATAATAGTTGATATTCAGAAATGAACTGGGATTGCCCCAGAACACTGAAAACTAGCAATGCCTGCGGTATAAGGCTAAGTTGACGACCAATCCAAATGAATCAGGACAGCGTCAAAATGAAAATGGTGGCTGGCAGAGGATTCGAACCTCCATCTACCCCTCGAATGCTACCTGACACAAGTAACATTCGAGGGGAGGCTGCGCTAGGCGCAGCCGTAGGGCGCATTAACCGATTATGCTAACCAGCCTTTAGTCTCGATGCTAGCTCGGTCGCGGCACTGGTGTCAAGAAGATATTCTTGCCGTAGGAGCTTTATGGCGCCGTTCAGCATTCTCTCACCGGTTGCCCCCTTATATCGCTTCACTACCAACGGAAGCACATCCCGCTCGGGATCTAACGACCTTTCACAAAGATCACGTATCACTCGCTGCCAAACTTTAGACAGCAATATCATATCTTGAGCCTTCAAATTTCCAAATGGACTAGGAACCCAATTATACCTCCCCCTAACTGTAGAGGCGTAAGTCTCACTAAATATTACTATTTCTTCAGAACTCCCTCCGTGAAAATTAATATTTCTCATTTTCCTATAATAATCAATCACCGCTACATCAGAGGCATCGACAAAACTTGACAATGCCGCATCGTCATTCATCACCTCGCCTGCCCCGTTTCTAGACGAATGGATAACCCGAATTGCCTTTCGAAGGAAATCACCCTCTACATTGACATTAGGCTTGGCTACTAAAGGCTGTTTTCTAATGTAATCACAAGCAGTTTCGGCTTTGCCGTTCATGAAGGCTATATGTGAGAGATATACAAACTGTTTTGATTTCTCTAGCTCTAGCTGATCAAGATAGAGCGTACCGTACCCGAGCGACTTAGCCTGCGCAGAGATAAAACCAGGCGGATTGGCAGATTGTTTTGATGCTTCGAGAAAAATTTTAACTGAGGAATCTACAATCGCCATGTATGGATTGATGGCCCCCAGCTCTTTCTTCAAATTAGTAAAAATGGCTCCAGGCGTCATAGCATACTCATTCAGTAAATGAAGGTAGGCCTACATTATAAGGTTAAAACTTGAGCTTTGTGAAATAGACCAGTGGAGTACTATTGCAATGAACGCAATGCCTGTTCCCTGTATCCCAAAGGCCCTCCTTCCAGGCTCAGCCCCCTTTATTGAGGGTCTACTTTTTCGCACCTATCATCCTAATACTGCCATTCTGCAACCATAGCTAAGGTTCGATCTCTGCCATCGTCGAACGTCCGCTGTGGGTCGATAGCGGTCACACTCGGCCGGCAGCTTTCGACCCGAAGCTGCCAGCCGGGAGCATGCCGTAGACAGGCAGAATTGGCCGCTCATCGGGGCCACTCGTTACACCAAATTCTTCACTGCGAAAGGTCGAATTGGCCAGGAAAACCATGGACGCTGCACAAGAGACCGCAGTAGTATACTTGGATAATATCTTTCCGAGCTCTGTTTGTGGCGAAAGCGAATAATTCCGAAGCTGATTATTACAAGGAGGTTTTATGCCCATTCAGTGTCAATGTGGACTCTAGAGACTCAAGCCCAAGGCTAGTCACCTAGGCACACCAAAATAAAATATATAAAACCCTCATTCGGATTACGGGGCGTAACAATTCATGGATTCAAACGCTAAGCCACAAAAGACTGAGTATGCGAATCAACACTTCGTCCCTAGGCTGCTCCTTAAACGATTCTCGCATGAAGACAAAATTAACATTGGCCTTATGAGTGCTGCGAGTGGCGAGATAAAGTCGTCGATCCCATATAAGCCGCAGTGCGCAAAGCACTATTTTTACGGGAAGGACTTAGTTATAGAGAAAAAGCTGGGAGAGATCGAGGGCGAGGTTGGGAAAATTATCGATCTAATAAGCTTAGTTCCCATCCCTAATATAGAGCGATTGAGTCGCGCTCATATTTTGCTGACAGTATTTTCTGTTTATCAGTACGTACGAACTGACAAGGCATTGAAACTGGCTGAGGAGGTTGTCACAAAAAACTATTCCATTATCAAGGAGCATGCAAGGCCTGAGCTTATGCCTAAGCTTGCAGAGGTGGCGAATGGGCAACTCTCTGAGCAAGAACTGCATGAGTTCTACGATAGTGTAGCTGTATCTATGACCAATCCGCACTCCATTCTATTTGAAAGCGCCAATAGCATCATGGTTCCTAGCTTGAAGCTTGAAATGAAGCTGCTCATAAACGAAACAAGAACGCCTTTCATTATTAGCGATAACCCCCTGATCTACATGGATGCAGAAAGTAATAGCTGTTTCTATAGAATGTTACTACCACTAACGCCAAAGCTTTTACTTGTCTTCTATGATAAGTGCAATCACAAAATAGGACTAAGAAAGACTAGCTTTCACAAGCTAACAAACGAGGTTGATGTGTTTTATCTCAATGCCCTTCAATATCTAAATTGTCAAAAAAATATTTACTTTGGGCCGGGTACCTCTAGAGCACATCTCGAATCTCTTGATAAGTCTTTTAAAAAAAATCGATTTAAAGAGTCAACGACAATGACTGAGTTGAATGGGCAAGCGTTTCTAGAAACCAATAGGCCTAGAGTAAATTATAAATTTAGCTTTGTTAGAAGGATTGCTTCTTAGGGTAGCGTGCCAAAATAAAGGCCGCCTGCAATCGGCTGTGAAAGCCAATTCTTTTGGGCGGCAGTTATGGGACGATACCTGCGGGTCAAGGCGTACCGTGCGCTGGTCAAGCCCGATGCAAATGGCTGGTCAAGTCGAATGCAACCAGGTGGTCAAGTGGGATGAAAACGCTTGGTCAAGTCAGGTGCAATTTCCCAGGTGGCCTGCCTAGTGTTGAATGTGATCGTGCGTGCAGGCTTTCCGTGACTGCTATCCGATCATTTCGAACCGGTGGGATCACCTGGATCGAGCACGTCCCCGGTCATGAGCTTGCTCGACCGAGGCTTGAGCGCTCAGGAGAGTAGCGGGCTCGTATTTTTCAAAGTGCCTCGTCAGTGACAGGTGACCGAGCAAGCGATCTACAGTGCGTCGCCTTCAAGCCCAGGCGATCCAACGCTCCATCTTCCCTTCAAACCCATCCGCGCAAAACTCCAGATTTGGCCAATAGTTCTGGTACACCTCATAGTCGAGCGCCGTTGCGATCCCGCGGTTCTCGGCGTTCAAAACGCTCCATGCTCGATACATCCGGTGCTGCCAGTCGGTCTCTGTCACCAACCGGTGCGATGTGTTCGATGACCAGCCGTCCTTCATAAGCGTTGTAACGAAGAATTCCGCAGCCGCATTTGCACAGCCGGCGTCGTGGGCAATCATCCCGTCCAGGATCGAATAGGAATACCAATCGCCTGGAAGATCGATACCACATGGCTGTCCAGCTTGTCGCTACATTGGGGAGCTTTCGAGGCAAGAGTCTGCTGCGGAATGAAGAGAATACGGTGGCGATGCTGAGCTAAGATTCTTCAATCTTATGACCAAGTGCAGCGAGGGGCTATGGCAGTTGTGTTCTTTCTACCGTGGGTATCTGCTACCAAAGAGGTGCGAATAGCAGATCTTCGTTTGATCCCTTACGAGCGAGGTCGACTTCCGGGTGAGTTGCTGGGCATACCGCAGGAAGCTTTCGACGGCGTACTAGGCAACTACGACGACCGAGGGTACGGCTCTCAGCCTTCACAGCCGATCCAGCAAGCCGCTGTAATCATTTGGGACGAAGACACACCGGGCCTTGAAGCCTCGGATGCCCAGATCCAGCAGCGACTGGTTCAGTGTTCGTATCTCGCATTCTCTGCCTTGGTAGGTCGGTCGTTGTGCTCAACTTCCGACTATTGCAACGCCGACACACTCCAGGTCGTTGCGCAGCGGTTTGATGCCGCGTCACCGGCTCATTCCTGTGTGACCACGCGCCGGCGTGACGGTGGAACACAAATCATGCTGGCGGGCAGGGCAGGGCTCAAGTTCATTCGGCCGTACCACGTCGACAACAGCTCGCGGATTACGCTCGACACCCCACTGCTTGAAGCACTACTCAAGCTACCTGCTGGGGAACTTAAGGAACGTATCGACGAGGCGGTCGTTTCCTTTCTCAGAGCCAATACCGATGCGTCATCCATAGATGAACGATCCGAACTGATCCTGATGCGGGTCGCCATAGACACGCTGCTTGACGTTCCTCATGACAAAGCTGCCTTCCGCAGAGCCATCAACGAACACTTCGACGAGCTACCGAACCCGCCCATCTGGCATAAAGGGAGACTGGACGAACAGTGGTGGTGCAAGCACTGGGACAAACACGTAAATCGCCCGCTCGACGCCTGGGTACACGATTTCTGTGCCGCTCGTAACGCGGCAGCTCATGGCCCCGCAAATGGTGAGAAGGGAAGCATCTGGCCTAGCCATAACCACCTCATTTTCTCCGCCTGGTTGCTGCCGCTGATCGTCAAAAAGCTACTTGTCCAAGCAGGGCTCTACGAGTTCACCGCCGAAGATAAGGTCGCGAGGGCGGGCTTTGAGGTCTTTCTGGCGCACGATCTGCTGGCCATGACCGACAAAGATGAGAACAAGGTTTGGTGGCAAATAGCCGAGTCTGAGCTTTATCTGCCTCTGTTTGCTGAGCGATTGCAGCGAGCATGCGAATGACGAAAACATGGTGTTGTGGACTTGAGTCAAAGCGTGCTGATACGCAGTGGGATACGGGGAGGGAATCCGGGTGAGAAGTGAGGATCTAGCTTGAAACAGCCCTTGCCCCGGTGTGTTAACCAATTTTTTGATGTGTAAACCACCGCGCTTTACACGTCAAAAAGCTGGTTTACACCTTTTGTGAGACGCCAGCCTCAGGCCAACGTAACCTCCTGCCGGGATCGTAGTAATAGGCACGCCTGAAACTGGCGCCAGGCTCGCCTATAAGGAGGGACATTGAGCGGATGGCGATGGTGTAGTCTAGGATCAGACCGCAGAAGGAGCGTACTCATGAGCACTTTGCCCCCCGATCAACAGGCGCGTTATTTAGAAGTTCTCGACGCCGCTAAGCGCTTGTATGGCGGCGATATCGACGCAGCGATGAATTGGATGTCACGTCCGGTAAAAGCATTTGGCGGCAAAGCCCCTGCCGCTATGATCGCAACCAGGCTGGAGACGGACACGGTTATCGAGTTTATCAGGCGCTTGGAGCATGGATTTGTCGCCTGATTGTTAGTGAACAACGTTCTAAAGGCGTGTCAGATCTCGAGCCTGATTCGGCTCAGGGCTGCGAAGCCAGCCACACCCTGATGATGTAAACCTCCATATGCCCATCGGGCGAATTGGCCGTGCGCCTCCTGAGCGGCCCTGGGTGAGGTTAGTTCCTTCTCGATCTATGCTGAGTGCGGGGCGTCTAGGTGTCTCTCAGCAACTTTTCTAACGTGACTTGCCCCCTAGTGCTCAACAGCTCCACAGGGTCGGTACTGTACGACTGCAGCGAGTCAAAAACGTAAGCACGTCACTCGGGGCTGTTGCAGCTGTCGCAATAATCGAGGGTGTCTCAGAACACCCAGCCGTCGGCCTCGACAGTCATCAAGCCACAGTAGATCTCAGCCCACGACTGCTGGCCAATGCGGCGCATGGTGCGAACCTCTTGGGCAATGTCTCGCAGGATTTGATAGGCCTCGCGAGCTGTTAGTGTTTTTGCTGCCAAACGAAAAGCTCCTGTGCGTATTGATGCTTTCGGCCTGTTCGCGACCGGCCTGGGCCGACAGCATCGCAAATGAACCTTGACGTCTTGCGCGGGCTACGCCGCCATCAATTTGTGCCGCACTGATACTCGCAGCGGCTATACGCCCACGCGAGTATGCCGAATTATCACGATCCGGCAGCAACCGGATGAATCGTCTAGCACCAATGGCTTTTTCGTGGCATATAGCTAGCGCATCCAGGGAGGGATAGCATCGGTCAGGTTGACGCTCAGCAACCCCCTCCCTGCCACTGAATCAGGTGAGGGTAGCGCTGTGTACCTTTCGGCTTTGAAAATCGAAAACTTCCGCCAGTTCGGCCAAGGCGGTCATGCGTTGAACATCCAGTTCAACGAAGGCGTGACAGCCCTCGTAGGTGAAAACGACGCGGGCAAAACCGCAGTCATCGATGCGATTCGCTACGTTCTGCAGACACGTGATGCTGAGTATCTCAGACTACAGATCGAGGACTTTCACATCGCCAACGATGGCACCCAGGCGGAAGCCATCACCCTCAGGTGTACGCTGGAAGGACTGAGCCCCGCGGAACTCGGCGCTTTCGCTGAGTATGTGACCTACAAGGGTGGCGTTGGGAGGCTATACGTTCACTGGTCGGCTCGCCGCATCGTTGCCTCCGCCTCCACCCGTAAATGGGTCGACATCTCGGTTCGCTCGGGTGAAAACGGAGAAGGCCCGTCGTTGGACGTGGGTGTACGGCAACTACTGGCCACCGCGTACCTGAAACCGCTACGCGACGCAGAACGAGAGATGTCGCCGGGTAGAAACTCGCGCCTGTCTCAGGTACTCAGTAGTTTCCCTAACATTGACGCCGGCAGCGCCTTTGATCCTGCAGCGCTTCCAACTGACCTTGCTGACGCTGAGGCCCTCAGCATTGCAGGCATGGGCGACTATCTTCGCCACCTGGTGAACAGCCACGGCGCCATCGTCTCCGCGCAGAAGGAAATCAACGACACCTACCTGCGTCCGCTCTCCCTTGCTGGTCAGCCACTGACAAGTCGCATTGGTTTCGGGGAGGCGGGAACGGATCCCGCCAAACTCAAACAGATCCTAGAGCGTTTGGAGCTGGGGCTGTTGGATCACGCCACAGGTGAAGCCCGCGGCGTTTATGGGCTGGGCTCGAACAACGTGCTGTTCATGGCCTGTGAGCTACTGCTGCTCGGTAAAGAGCCCGACGGACTTCCGTTGCTCCTCATCGAAGAGCCAGAAGCGCACCTACATCCTCAGCGCCAACTCCAATTGATGGAGTTTCTTGAGGCTGCGGCTCAGCCAGCTACAGGTTTGAGGCCGGTTCAAGTCATATTGACCACGCACAGCCCCAACCTAAGCTCCAAAATTCCGTTGCAGAACTTGGTTCTGATGCAGCGGCAGCAAGCGTTCTCCCTTGCGGAAGAACAAACCTGCCTTGCTCCTGACGACTATCGCTTCCTCAGCCGCTTCCTGGACGTTACCAAAGCGGGTCTGTTCTTCGCGAAGGGGCTACTGGTCGTAGAAGGTGATGCCGAGGCCATTCTGCTGCCGTCACTCGCTCGGCGACTTGGCAAAGATCTCACCAAGCATGGTGTATCGATTATCAACGTGGGCGGCGTCGGCCTGCGCCGGTATTCGAAAATCCTGCAGCGGAAAGACACTTCTAAGGGGGAGATATCGGTGCCTACCGCCTGCATTACAGACATGGACGTGATGCCGGACTGTGCACCCGAGATTTTGAGCCTGAAGGGAGTAAAAGGGGCTGTATGGCCAGACAAATCCGATCGACGCTGGCGCGCGATGAAAGACTTCGGTGCCACTGCGCCTGACCTTGAAAAAGGCCTCAAGGAGCACCGCGACAAGCGAGCAGAAAGTGACGGGCAATGCGTGCGCACATACGTTGCAGATCACTGGACGCTTGAGTACGACCTAGCGTTCAAGGGTCTTTCGCAGGAAGTCCACCATGCCGCATACCTTGCCATCAATGAGGAAAAGATCGACGAAGGCAAGGAGACCAAGATCACGCTGCTGAAGAAGGCGCGGACAGCTTTCGACAAGATCCAGACCACCTATACCACCGAGGATGCTCGGTGTTCCGCGATCTACAAACTGTTCAAAAGAGCTTCTAAAGCGATCGCAGCCCAGCACCTGATCGATTTGATCGACCAGCGGTTTGAAAACAAAACCCTGGACGCCACGACGCTGCGTGGGCTGCTGCCCACTTATGTTGTCCACGCGATCGAGTACGCAACCGGAGGTGCCGCACTGACCACAACCTCTAGCCCAGCTCACAACCTCGTGGTGCCGGCAGCACCGGCAGGCTCAGCTGATCCGCTGGATGAGGTCGCCGAATGACGCTTAGCCAACTGGTTGCCCCCATCACTGATGCCGATGTGGATTGGGTCATCAAGCTTATGGGGCTGGAAACGCTGGACGAGCCTCGTCGTGATTTCTTGAAGTCCATGGATACCATCGATGTAGCGGCTTGCCCGGGAAGCGGCAAGACGACGCTGGTCGTGGCGAAATTGGCCATCCTGGCTCGTCACTGGAAGAGCCGTATGCAGGGTATCTGCGTGCTTTCACACACCAACGCGGCCAGGGAAGAGATCGAGAAACGCCTCGGCGGTACGGAAGTAGGTCAACGGCTGCTGCGCTTCCCTCACTATATCGACACTATCCATGGTTTCACCGGACGATTCTTGGCTTCGCCATGGCTGCGCTCGAAAGGGATTGCACTGCTGGCCATTGACGATGACCTCACGCACAAGGCACGCCGAAGAAAGCTGACGGATAGCGAGCACTTCGGTGCAAAGACGGCCTTTGAGATGAAGCACAAAAGCCTCCACAGCCTGCGAGTCCGGTCTGCCGATTTCGATCATCCACTCGGGGATGAAAATATCGGCTTTGCACCGCACACCGCCACCTACAAAAGTGTGGTGAAATCGCTGGGTGGCGCTGCCAAGGCAGGTTACTTCTGCTTCGATGAAGTGTTCGTGCTGGGCCACGCCTTACTCGACCAAGAACCAGGCGTGTGCGGCGCATTGCGTCTGCGCTTCCCGTGCGTGTTGATCGATGAGATGCAGGACACCCAACCTGACCAGGCGGGGATACTGCAACGCGTCTTTCCTCACGATGATCCAGATGTTCGGGTCATCCGCGTCGGCGACCCAAACCAGGAAATCTTCGACAGGAAGACACCACTATCAGATCCGTTCCCTGACCCAAAACGTCAGTTGGAGATCGCCAGCAGCTTCCGCTTTGATCAGGCCATTGCATCGATTGCCAACACGTTTGCCTATGTCCCGATAACGGATGGCTTGAAAGGGCTGCGGACTGAAGGGGAACCCAGCACCATCCCGCACACGATCATCGTCTTTCCGGACGAGGATGCAACCGGAGTGCTGGACGAATTCGGCAAGCTGGTGCTGAAACATCTGCCGGAAGATATCCGCGAAAAAGGTGTGTTCGCCGTCGGCGCCGTGCATCGGCTTGAGAACTTCAAACCCAACCAGTACCCGAAAGCCTTGGAGCATTATTGGCCATCCTATCGGTCTGACACGACTAAGACGTCGTTTAAGCCCCGCACGTTCGCCGAGGGCGCACATATAGCACGCCGCTATGCGATGAAGGAGCCCACGGCCAACTCGGCCGTTGAGCTACTGGCCTCGTGTCTGATCAACCTCGGTGAGCTGGCTTTCCCTCGCAGCCTGGTTCAGATCCGAGGTCGGCACCAAGCCGCTGTGCATGAGAAATTCATGATTAAGCACGAAGCCTTCGCTCAATACCGCGATTGTCTCCAGCAGATGCTGTTTGTGCCGTCCGAAATCACGCAGCAGGATTGGGTCAAGGTCATCGCACCGAAACTCATGGTACTGGCTGCCGCGCTCTATGATTCTGAGGGTGTGGCAGCTGAACTCCTGGGGCGCCAATACCTTGCTTATGAGCCCGCTCCCGTTGCCACCGAAGCCGGAGAAACAGGGGGTTCCCTTGTAAACACCTACAGGTTCCAGGATGTCTCTGCCGGCGTCGACATCCGGATGTCATCCATTCACTCGGAAAAGGGTAAGACACACGCCGCGACGATAATCCTGGAGACCTTCAGGGGCAGTCACTTCATCCAGAAACTCATGCCATGTCTTGAGGGAAAAAAAGCAGCTACCAAGAGGCCCCAGGAAACAGCGAAGAAAGACATGATGCTGATGTACGTCGGGATGACCCGTCCGTCGCACATGTTGTGCTTGGCCATACGGCAGAGTTCATTGGGGGAGGGCGCTACTGGTGTAAAGCGCAGGGTTGCGCTTGAGAAAGCTGGCTGGTCAATTCTGGAGCTTGCAGCGTCAGCACCTGCCCCTTAGTCACCGACCGCCACTATGCAGACATTAAAGCCCGATGCTTTGCCATGAATGACCAACAGCAAGGACGCAGCAATAATGAAACCCGAGATGTCAGAATTTTCCTACGGCTTCGCCTTCACCAACGAGCTGATCACAGCGCCTAGCACTCATGTAGTGGCTGCCCCTGAGTTTCCTTCACTCCAGAAGGAGGGAAAACCGGGTGGCGGCTACGACGTGAAGATTCCTTTCGGATCGCCACTGTTTCTGCAGTTCAAGCTGAGCCATCGCTTGGAGCGCACAAACTGCAAGGAATATACGCTGATGGGGGGCGCCTACTACCGTTGGCACCTCCATGCGTTACGGCATTCCGCGCAGCATGATTTGCTACTGGAGCTCGAAAGCACGGGCAGTGAAGTCTACTACGTGGCCCCTGCGTTCCATCTAAGCGCCGA
The DNA here is from genome assembly GCF_051913165.1 of Pseudomonas sp. SM4. NCBI lineage: Bacteria > Pseudomonadati > Pseudomonadota > Gammaproteobacteria > Pseudomonadales > Pseudomonadaceae > Pseudomonas > Pseudomonas sp. SM4. Next base: position 130,346 of record NZ_JBODOE010000002.1, read on the forward strand.
GCTCAATACGCATTACCTGTCGAAGCAAATCGTCGACAACTCTTTCGGGTTCCGCCCCAATGATATCGGCGTGCTGCCTGACGATGATGAGCACTACGTTGTGTTCAATAGCCATCCTGTGGCCTACCTGTGTTCGGATGACCCATCGCGAGTCAAAACCCACATGATGAGTGATCTTCTAGGTACCTCCCGGGATCAACGAGCCACCCGGGATCTGGATGAGAGCGGGATTCGCCAACTTGGCCAACTGATCGTCGACGCGCTCCGTAAAAGCAGAAGCCGGCGCCTGATCGGGCACAAGTCGGTCAACCCAGATGAGGTCGCGCGGGCAATCGATGCCCAGCCTACGCTTCGCACGCTTGCATTTATTTCGCGCACAGTCTTGGACTCCGAGCTGCTCATCGTCAGAAATGAGCCAACGGCCAAGCGCATACTTCGCAAGCGAGGGTAGGTGGGGAATGCGTCGATTAGGCCCTGGACTCAAGCTGCGGTCTTGAAGGGCTCACCGCGACCGAGCAAATGTTGAGTGCTGGGAGAGCCATGTACGCATTCTGTCAGGCAACCCACTGCCTACGATCAGAAGCTGAAAACTAAGATTTACCTTAGTTTTTGCGGTTTTGTCACAGTTGACTAGAGAATCTAAGCTATGGCTTAGTTTTTCCCGGCTGCACCAAAGCGTTGGCTCTAGTGCGGGGGAGCATCCACCGCTTGGGTGGCCTGCCTAGTGTTGAATGTGATCATGCGTGCAGGCTTTCCGTGACTGGTATCCGATCATTTTCGAGCCGGGGGGGGGGCACCTGGACTGAGCACTTCCCCGGTCATGAGCTTGCTCGACCGAGGCTTGAGCGCTCAGGAGAGTAGGGGGCTCGTATTTTCCAAAGTGCCTTGTCAGTGGCAGATGACTGGGCAAACGATCTAGCGTGCGGCGCCTTCAAGCCCCGGGTGGCCAGCGCATAATCAGTCATCAACGCATAGCTTTCCTGAGCACGTAAAGCCGACGGAAGACTTTGGAGGTAAATACGCACCAGCTCTTTTTCTGCACAAGACCGTTCGCTGGAGCCCTCGGCATGCGAGTCAGGCTGCGTCAGCAGTCCATGAAACATCAGAACCATATATGCATCCAAATGTAGGCCGGCCATTGCGAACGGCTAACAGCCTTGAGCCTTAGAGATCTCAGCATCTGAATCTATAGAGCAGGTGCTATGAAAGCAAACATCTGGGCGGCGTCAGCCGTGCAGACGAATGTTTGTCCGATTAACTTTCGTCAATCACCCAGAGTACAGGAGCAGCTTTAATATTTGCGCGAGAATAAGTTCATTGAGAACAAGGATTTGCGCTGGGGCCAGTATGGCTGAGTTCCATTTTCCAATTTACTTTCGTCACGCGGCACACCAAGGAGAGATTTGGTCGCAGGCGGTGGGCACCAAAAATCAGGGGCTACAGAGCGGTTTTTTCCAATTTAGTACTGACAGAAAAGGCGTAGCCGGGTTGAGATAGTACGTCAGTTGTGCAACCTAACTGGTTGGCGTGGAATGCTTTCCGATTAAGTCGTCCACGTTTCCGATTAATCAGTGGGGGTCACAGATTTATCATTTTTAGCTAACAGTCACAGGAAGCAGGCGTTGTTGCAAGGGCGCATAGCGCAATACATGATTTAACATAATATACATTACACGTAACAAGATATTACAGATCTAGCCCAGTCACACACTGGAATTGAATCTCCAGCATCACCTCCAAGCACCTTGAACCTCGCCGATTCCCATCCCTGAAATCTCCACCTCTCAATCATCGTCACGCGTCAGCATTTCTATCAGCACTCGATGCTGTGGAAACCGCGCCGACAGTTTCCGCCGATCACCCATCTCCATGTCCGCAAAATCGAATCCAGGTGAAACCGCTTCACTGATCAATCCAAATCCGTTCGAACCGCTCAGCAAGCGTGAAGCTTTCCAGATCCCGCCTGGTACGTGTAATTGCAATTGCTGACCGCTCAAAACTTCGCTACCCATCATCAGCGTTTGCAGTGAACCGTCAGCATGAATGAGGCTGTACTCAATGGCGTCGCCCAAATGGAAATAATGCAGAATGTCGGATTGGTTGAAATGGAACTGGCCCACCGGCGAATCTTCGGTCAGCAGATAGTAAATCGAGGTCATCAGGTATCGAGGACCACCCGTGGTTTCGAGCATTTCTCTATGATCAGCCTGATAGGTTCTGCGGAAATAGCCGCCTTCGACGTGAGGCTCTAGGTCCAGCGCTTTGATGACGTCCTGTGCAGGGTTTTGGTGTGAAATCATGGCCTTATCCGTAAAATTGGCAGTGTTTGACTTTAGCTCTACTAAACGGTCATTTAGTAGAGCTAAGTATTGACTCTAGTCGATGCCCTCCTCCAAAGGCACCTTCAGCGCGCCCTGATGCTATGCCGGGCGGTAATCACCGAACCCACGTGAACGCCTGAAATGTCCCCGCTCATCACTTTTCCTGCACGGGCCATTTCCCAGGCATCGCGGGCCTCGTCCAAATCACGGTTAAGTGTTTCCGGTGTCTTGAACGTGGTGTACAGAGTGATCAACGTGAGCAAACTCAGATAGCAAGCGATCGGCAGCCATGCATTGATGCCCGCGCTGGCATCGCCGTCATGGCTCGCCACTACCAGAGCGATGATGCCAGCCCCGATCATCGGCGCAATCCCCCCGGCGATGACCGCGGACACTTCCCGAGCGATCGATACCCCCATATAACGGTGACGCGAGCCAAAGAGTTCAGGCATCAACGCAGCCTGGGTGCCGAACATGCCCCAGGTCCCGATGCCCAGCGCGATGGAGATCGCAATGATGCTCGCCACGACATGGCCAAGACTCAGTACCCACCACACCGGAAATGCCAGTGCCAGTTGTAGCACTGCGAAAGCCCGGTAGACCACGACACGACCAAACCGGTCGCTGAGTTTTCCCGCAATCGGCACGGTCATCGCGCCGAGGCAGGCTGCACAGATCAGGGTCAAGACGCCCACCGGCCCTTGCAAACCCACGACGCCGACGATGTAGCTCACCGCCAAAGCCTGGTATATCGATGACCCACCGTTCTCTCCAAGGCGCAGCCCGATACCCAACAATAAAGTCGGTCTGGAGTGTTCCATCGCACTTTTCAATGGGTTGTCGCAGACACGCTTGAGCGCCTTGAGACGCACGAACGTCGGTGATTCCTGAAGCGACATACGCATGTACAAGGCCAATGCCACGATGACCACACTGCTGAAAAACGGCACGCGCCAAAGCCCGCTCTCAATGACGTTGTCATTGCCGCTGACCACCAGGAAATACACCAGCGCCGCGAGGATGGTGCCCAACTGAATACCGAGGAATGGCAACGCCGCGTAGAAACCGCGCCGCCCCTCGGGCGCGTATTCGGTCATCATCACTGCCGCTCCGGCCTGCTCCGCCCCGGCACCCAGCCCCTGCAAAAGGCGCAGGACGACTAACAATACTGGTGCCAGATAACCGATCTGATGGAAGGTAGGCAGTGCGCCAATCAGGGTGCTGGAAATACCCATCAACAGCACCGTGGACGTCAGCACGAACTTGCGCCCTACCCGATCACCCAGCATGCCGAACAGTACGCCGCCCAAGGGGCGTACCGCAAAGCCCAGAAAGTAGGTGCCGAAACTGGCGATCAGGCTCATGGCACGGCTCTGCTCGGGGAAGAACAGCGGCCCGAAGATCAGCGCCGAGGCCAAGGTATAAAGTGCGAAGTCGTAGTATTCAAGGGCGCTGCCCAAAGAGCAGGCCCAGGCGGCGCGATGCAGGTCTTTCTTTTGTTCGCGCGCGTCGGGGATCAAAGCAACGTCGGATGGTGAATGATCATGAGCCATCGTGTTACCTCCAGGTGCCTTTTTGGCATCTTGTTATTCACGGGTAGTGGGATTGCTTACAATTTCAGGCGCTGTATTTCCTCGAGCATGGCCTTCTCCATGATGTCGATGGGCGCGTCTCTGCCGGTGTACAGCTCGATCTGCCGACAAGCCTGATGCACCAACATGCGAGTGCCGGCGACGGTGCGGCAACCCAACGTTTTGGCTTGCAACAGCAGCGCGGTCTGCACCGGCATGAAAGCCACATCCATCACAATCAGGTGGCTGGCCAGAACGCCGTCCAGCGGGTTGCTCTCGGGCTGTTTGAAACCTACGGAGGTGGCGTTTATGACGATGTCGAACGACGTCGCCGCAAATGCTCCGACGTTGCCGCCCCACCGGGCGCCAAGATCCTCGGCCAGGGCGGCACCACGTTCGATGCTGCGGTTGAATACCGTGACCTCCGCCGCTGCTTGCAGGCAACCGTAAACCACCGCGCGAGCTGCTCCGCCGGCACCGATCACAGCGATACGCTTACCACTCAGCTCGGTGACTTCTTGCAGGGCGCGCACGGCTCCCAGGTAGTCGGTGTTGTAACCGGTCAACACGCCCTCGACGTTGTTGATGGTGTTGACCGCACCAATCACTTGGGCCGATTCGTCGATCTTGTCCAGACAAGGCATGACTGCAGTTTTGTACGGCATCGAAACGTTCATGCCGCGCACGCCCAGCGCGCGAATGGCCGCCACGGCCGCAACCGGATCTTCGACGCCGAAACAGACAAAGGTGTAGTCCAGGCCCAATGCGGCGTAAGCAGCGTTGTGGATTTTTGCCGAGAGCGAAAACGGCGACCCCATGATGGATCCACACAAGGTTGGCAGGGATTGAGGCATGTTGGTGTCCTTCACGAGAGTTAGACGACGCTGGTCAAGCCACCATCGACGAAAAGGGTCTGGCCGTTGACGAAGTCGGAGGCTGACGAAGCGAGAAACACCGCCGCACCGCATAGTTCCTCGACATTGCCCCAGCGTCCGGCAGGCGTTCGTTGCATCAGCCAGTCGGAAAAAGCCGAGTCATCGACCAGCGCCTGGTTCAGTTCGGTTCGGAAATAGCCAGGGGCCAAGGCATTGATCTGCAGGCCATGCCTGGCCCAGTCGGCGCACATGCCACGAGTGAGCATGCGCACGGCCCCTTTGCTGGCGGCATACGGTGCGATAGAGGCGCGAGCCAGTTCGCTTTGTACCGAGCCGATGTTGATGATCTTGCCGCGCCGGCGAGCAATCATGTGTCGGGCCACGGCCTTGGACACGTTGAAGACGCCATCGAGATTAGTGCTCATGAGTCGATGCCAGTCTTGCGCACTCACGTCTTCAAGCGCCTGACGATGTTGCAAACCGGCGTTGTTGATCAGAATGTCGATCGGGCCTGAGCGGTGTTCCAGCGCATCGATCTCGGTTGCAACGGCCTGGTGGTCGGTCACGTCGAACAATGAATATTCCGCGTCCAGCCCCTCATCCCGTAACAACGCGCAGGCACTTTGTGCGCGTTGGGCATCGCGACCATTAATCACCACCTGAGCGCCCGCCTGTGCCAACCCGCGCGCCAGAGCAAGTCCAATACCTCGCACCGAGCCGGTGATCAGCGCCCGACGCTGATTCAGGCGAAAGTTATCGATCATCTGTGCCTCCCCTTCTTGGTTTTATGCATAGGGCAACGACCCCACTTTCGACCGCTTCCGCCCCGGCGTGCCAATCGTTTATGGTGATGCCGTAATCACCGATCGTGATCACCAGAAACACCATACGGATCAAGAGGATCAATGGAACTCAAGCATTTGCGGGCTTTTGCAGCGTTGGCTGAGGAACTGCACTTTGGTCGTGCGGCAGCGCGTCTGCACATCGTCCAGCCGGCGTTGAGTGCGCAGATACGCGCACTGGAAGACGATGTTGGCGCGCTGCTGTTCGAACGTGATCGTCACGGCGTCGAGTTGACCGAAGAAGGTGCGCTGTTTCTCCCCGAAGCCTTGGCAACCCTGCGTCAGGCCGCTCGGGCCCGTGAAGTGTTGCAACAGGCGGCAGCCGGAGAAGCCGGGGTGCTGCGTCTGGCATTTGTGTCGTCGACGCTGGCGCACTTGTTGCCAACGCTTGTGCGTACGCTGGAGCAGCGCTACCCGCGCATCGAGCTGGAACTCAAGGACATGCCCTCGCTGCCGCAGACCCGGGCTTTGCTGGACAACGCCCTGGATTTCGGTCTGGTGCGCTTACCCTTGAATGTGCCTGGCGTACACACCCGTTTGCTCTTCGAGGAGTCGCTGGTGGTGGCGCTGCCGCAAGACCACGCACTTTGCAGCCAGGCTCGTATAAAACCTCAAGATCTGGCCGGATCTGCGGTATTGGTGCTCGCGCGCAAATTCGCGCCCGGTTTATACGATCAAATGCTGGCGGGTTTTCATCGCCGCAAAGTGACGTTGACCATCGCCCGGGAAATGGGTGAGTTCACTACACAATTGGCATTGGTCGCTGCCGGGCTGGGCGTCGGTATTTTGCCAGGTGGCGCCGCTTCAGCGCTGCCAGTCGGCGTGGTGACCCGGCCACTGGCGCTGCCCATGAGCGGCGCGGGCATCGGTGTGGCCTGGCTCGGACTGGAAAACCCACGGAAGCGAGCATTGATGACAGTGCTGGACGAACTCTATCCAGTGTAAGAAATACATCCAATGTTCCGGCAACTGATGTTTGATCCCCTCAGTGAGTGAGTTTCAGACGCTAAGGGCAGCATCATCAGCGCCGGTCTGGACGTGATCGAATCGGCAGTGAAAAACAGCTGGCTCTCACACCGCAAACTCGTCACCGCACGGAACGGGAATGACTCAAGGTAGCGTTCGCTGATCGCACGACATCAAGTGCCGCCCCTCCTTCACTGGCCAATTGTTTGGCAGGCTATGCACACCGGTGCAGTCACCGTGATTCAAGCGGTTTTTGCAGCCAGATTTCGCTGTCTAGTCAACATGAAACATGGGGTACGCCTTGATCGATAAAACGTTTGAATCCATCGCTGCCGCACTTGATGGGATAGCCGATGGCTCGACCATCATGGTCGGTGGTTTTGGTACCGCCGGCATGCCATCCGAACTTGTGGATGGTGTGATCGCCTCGGGCGCCCGCGAGCTGACCATCATCAGCAACAATGCCGGCAATGGTGAAATCGGTCTCGCCGCCTTGCTCAAGGCTGGGCGGGTTGCCAAGGTCATCTGTTCGTTTCCGCGCCAATCCGATTCCTACGTATTCGACGAACTCTACCTGGCCGGAAAGGTACAGCTTGAAGTCGTTCCGCAGGGCAACCTCGCGGAACGCATCCGCGCCGCCGGTTCAGGCATCGGTGCGTTTTATTCGCCAACAGGCTATGGAACGCTACTGGCTGAAGGCAAGGAGACGCGGGTGATCGACGGCCGCAACTACGTGCTGGAAATGCCGTTGCACGCCGATGTGGCATTGATCAAAGCAGAAAAAGGTGATCGCTGGGGCAACCTTACCTATCGCAAGGCTGCACGTAATTTTGGGCCGATCATGGCCATGGCGGCGAAAACGGCTATCGCTCAGGTCAACCAGATCGTCGAGTTGGGCGAGCTGGATCCCGAGCACATTGTCACACCGGGGATCTTCGTTCAGCGCGTAGTTGCCGTGCCGCTCGCCCGTCTTCCGAAAGCCAACGCCAACTGAGGTCCGCCATGACTGTTTTGAACAAACTTTCGCGTAGCGAAATGGCCCAGCGTGTGGCCGACGATATTCTTGAAGGCTCTTATGTGAATCTCGGCATCGGTGTGCCGACGCTGGTGGCCAATTATCTGGGTGACAAGGAAGTGTTCCTGCACAGCGAAAACGGTGTGTTGGGCATGGGCCCGAGTCCCGCGCCGGGCGAGGAAGACGATGATCTGATCAATGCCGGCAAACAACACGTGACCCTGCTGGCCGGTGGTGCGTACTTTCATCACGCCGACTCCTTTTCAATGATGCGTGGTGGACACATCGATATCGCCGTTCTGGGTGCTTTTCAGGTCTCGGTCAACGGTGACCTGGCCAACTGGCACACCGGTGCTGAAGGTTCCATTCCGGCCGTGGGCGGCGCCATGGACCTGGCGACTGGCGCACGCCAAGTGTTCGTCATGATGGATCACCTGACCAAGACAGGCGAAAGCAAGTTGGTGCCGCAATGCACCTACCCGCTGACCGGCATTGGCTGTGTGACGCGGATTTATACTGACTTGGCCATCCTCGACGTGACGGCTGAGGGCTTGCAGGTCAGGGAGATTCTGGCTGATATCAGCTTTGAAGATCTGCAATCGCTCAGTGGTGTGCCGCTGATCAAGTGACGGGGTTCGTCGGTTCGCGCCCCCCTGCGCCGGACGACATTGCGTACGTCCGGCGATGGATTCTGACGCTTGAGTTTCAAAACCGCAGGGCCAGCGCTGGCGGTCGAGGCTGATCAGAGTGCTCAGACGAGAAAATCTTCCACCAGTTTTACCCAGCAATCGGCGCCCAGTCGGATCAGCTCATCATTGAAGTCGTAGTGCGGGTTGTGCACAGAGCAGCCGTGAAACTCGCCCTCACCATTGCCCAGCAAGAAATAGCACCCCGGCACTTCTGTGAGCATCCAGGCGAAGTCCTCGGTACCCATGACCTTTGGTCCTCGGCTTTGCAGGTGGCCAGGTTCAAAAAGTGGTTCAAGGCTTTCGCGCACTCTTTGTGTTTCGGTGGCGTCGTTGATCAGTGCCGGGGCCAGCGGAGTGAATTCCAGGTCAATGCTCACGCCGAATGATTGCTCGTGACCGCGGATGATCTGCTCAAGTCGCCGATTGATCTTTTGCTGAGTCTGCGGAGTATCGGTACGCACGCTGATCAGCATGCGCGCCTCATCAGGAATGATGTTGTAGACACTCCCGGCCTGGAGCATGCCGATGCTGATCACCGCGTACTCTTCTGGGCCGAGATTGCGCGACTTGATGGTCTGGATCGCGTTGATAAGGCTGGCCACCACGGGTAGTGGATCAACCGACTTCTCTGGCATGGCGCCGTGTCCACCTTGGCCGGTGATGAGCAGTGACACACGTTCCGAGGACGCCATGGTCGGCCCCGCCTGAACCACGGCCGTGCCCAAGGGGTAACCGGGCATGTTATGCAGCGCGAAAATCGCATCGCAGGGAAACCGTTGGAACAGGCCGTCGTCGATCATCGCCTTGGCCCCACACAAGCCCTCCTCATCCGGTTGAAAAATCAGATTAAGGGTGCCGTTGAATTCGCCATGGGTTGCGAGCCGATAAGCCGCCGCGAGCAGGATCGCGGTGTGCCCGTCATGCCCGCAAGCATGCATGCGATCGGCAATCTGGCTGGCATGCGCAAAGGTGTTTTTTTCTTGCATGGGCAGCGCGTCCATGTCGGCGCGCAGACCGATACGGCGTGGCCCCTCGCCTCTTTTCAGGACACCGACCAAGCCATGCCCGCCGATACCGCGATGCACCTGATAGCCCCATTGCGTCAGTTTGGCGGCGACCAGTTCAGCGGTGTTCGGGGTTTCGCCGCCCAACTCAGGCGCAGCATGAATTTGTCGGCGCAAGGCGATGAAGCTTTGCAGTTCGGTTTCGCTTAACGCTGATTTATTTTGTTGGTTGCGCATGGGTCAGTCTCGTCCAATGTTTTCCGGGAACAGTTTCAGGCAGCACAGGCTGATCACCCCGCCGACAAGCAGGTAGAACGCCGGAGCCGTGGGTGTGTCGAGTGCCGAGGTTAGCCATGTGGCGATCAACGGCGAGAAACCGCCGAACAAGGTGACGCCGAAGCTGTAACTCACCGAGGTGCCGAGCGCGCGGTGGGGCTTGGCGAAGGCTTCCATGATCATCGCGAAAAACGCCCCCGAGCCCACGCAACCTGGCAGGACCAGCAGTGCAACGATCAGCATCGCGATGTACAAGTCAGTGGTATGCGACAACAGCCAAAGTGCGGGCCATGCTGCGATAACCGGTAAGGTCATCGTCCAGACCAACAGTTTTTTGCGCAGACCGTGGCGGTCGGCGTAACGCCCTGCAATTGGAGTGATGATCGCCAGGCACGCGGCTGCAACGCAGGCAATCGCCAAGGCGCTGCGCTGCGGATAATGCAGCGCGCTCACCAGATACGCCGGCATATAGAAAATGAACAAATACATGCCGATGGTGGCGCTCGCCATCAGGCCGGTGGCGAGTGCGGTGTTGCGCAGATCAATGACCTCGCGCCAGCCGGGTTTGCGCACGGTTGAAGGGGCGGCGCTGATCGTGGTCTGTTCAAGGGTTTCCGGCAGGCAGCGGCGGATGTACCAGCCGACAGGGCCAATCAGCAAACCGATGACAAAAGGAATACGCCAACCCCATGCTTCCAGGTCGGGCGCGGTCATGACACTGCTCAGAAGAAGTCCGATGCCAGCCCCGACCAGCGCCGCGTAACCCTGACTCGCAGCCTGCCAACTGACGTTGCTGCAACGATTGCCGGTCGCCGACGATTCCATCATTAACACCGAGGCGGTGCCGATTTCGCCGCCAGCGGAAAAACCTTGAGTCAGCCGGCCGATAACCAGCAGAGCAGTGCCCAATACCCCGGCTTGCTGATAAGTGGGGGCGAATGCGATCAGCGCTGTACCTAGAGTCATCAGTGCGATGGTCAGCGTTAGCGCGGCCTTGCGCCCTTTCCTGTCGGCGAAACGGCCAATCACCATTGCTCCGACCGGACGCATCAGAAAGCCCACTCCGAACGCCGTCAACGACATCAGCAATGAGGCGATCGGCGACTGGGCGGGGAAAAAGTTCTTGGCGATGATCACGGCAAAAAAGCTGTAGATCGTGAAGTCGTACATCTCTAGGGCATTGCCGAGGGCGCACGCTACCGTGGCTTTTCTTGAGTTGGATGTGGCCGGATTGGAACGCATCGTTCCGTCGGCCAGGGAAGTGTCCGAATGCAGGGTCGTCATGGCACGCTCCGATTTCTTATTGGCGTTATGCGAGACCAACTATCGGGGAACTCCGAAGACGAATCACTTGCGCTTTTTGCAGGCAATTAACCACTGGTTAACTTGCTTGCGTCACGTCCTTTGAATGCGCCCTACAACGGTGCCGCGCGAGGGCTTGAAGGCGGGTATCGCACCAATGGCTTCCATTCTCCAGACTCATGCAGTCGCCGAATCGAGGTGATCGGGCTTGTTTTTGTGATCTTTGCGCACGCTTGTCGCCCTCAATGCACCGGTCATTCGCCAGCAAATTAACCATTAGGCATAGCCATGCAAAATTGACCATTTCCGCCGGTTTTTATTTTCGTGGAGGCTGCGATCCATCAGCCATCACGTCTACGGAGCGTCTGAAATGGTTATGTCCGCCGCGCGCAATTGTTCATTGACCGCTTTGCTGTTGGGGCTCGGGGCGCCGACATGCAGCCAGGCTGAGGGATTTCCTGCGATCGCCCGAGTAGCGCCGGGATTTGGCTATTACAACGTCGATAAGGGCTACACCGACAAGCTCAATGTCTACGGCACGCTCGATGCTTTTGTGAGTTACCAGGACTCGGGCCATCACTCCGGAAGCAAACTTGCGGGCGGTGGCGCCTGGACCAATAAGCTCGGGCTTTACATGCGCAAGGCACTCAACCCAGACACGGTGCTGGAGTTCGACGTCGAGGAAGGTTTCAACCTCAATGGCCAAGCGCTCGACGAGCATTGGAAGCAGGTCGGCACGCTACGCTTGGCGGTGGCGGCGCTGCGTTCGCGGGAGTACGGCAAGTTGGAGTTCGGCAAAACCTATGGCATGGGCACGCCGACGTTTGCTGATCCTTTCCTGGCCACCTACGGTTCGCCCTATACCTACCTGACCAGCCCGCCGGCCGGGCGCGGTGCCTATTATCTGGATATGCGCCCCAAGCACACCGTCGCCTACACCACGCCCAAATTCGCCGGTTTCAGCGTGGCCACCGCCGTGAGCCTGGGCTTGAACGATACCGCCAGCTCCGGCAAAACCGTGCGCGGCAAAGGCATGAGTGTTCAGTACAGCAATGCGCGATGGATATTGCTGGGTTCATTCAATGATTACTTGAGCGATCCATGGGACGACGGCGACCGTCAGCGGCAGACCCACAACTACTTCAAAAGTGCTTCGGCGTTTTATGACTTCGGGCCGCTGTCTGCCAATGTCACCTGGCAGCGCCAGGACGTCGACTACCACGCCACACCGAGCATGAGCGCATGGACGTTGGGCCTTTCCGCGCCCGTCGGCAAAGCCGATGTGGCGCGCATGGCACTGGTCAAGCGCGACATCGAATTCGGCGACAAGGACGCCACCGGGATCATGCTCGGCTACGACCATTTCCTGAAAAAGAACTGGGCCATCTACGGTCGGCTCGCCCTGATCGATAACCGCCCCGAATCCGCCATCAGCTATGCGGGAATCCCCCTCGAGCAAACCGGCGACGACCCCAGCAACCTGGCCGTCGGCATGTACTACCACTTCTAGTAAGCCGGCTCTGCCGAAGACTCAGCGGCCAATTTGGATTTGAGACCGTTGAACAGATCTCTCGCCGGCGACGTCAGCGAATGGCGGTCAACGCACACCAGATAAATCGGGTATTCGGGGATGACCTCTTCGACTTCGACGAGGACCAGTTCCGGTACCCGTCCCGGCGGCAGTGCACTGCCCAGCGCCAGATTGCTCAGGGTCATGAACGCATCGGCATTCTCGACCAGGCGCAAGGCCAGAAACAACGAGGCGCACTCGATGACCTTCTGCGGCGGGTGAATATCGTTGACCTCGAACATTTGGTAGAACTGTGAGGATCGGTCGTCTACCTCGTCCAGGCTGATCCAGTTGGCGTACTGCAATTGCCGCAACGAGGGCGAATGCCGCATCGGGTTGTTCGGACTGCATACCACCGTGCCCTTGATCCGGTGCAGGGCTTCCCAATCGAGATTCAGACGTTGAGTGTTTTGTTGAGACGTCAGGGCAAAGTCCAGCGTCCCGTCGCGCAAACGCTGGACGATATGGCTGGGGCGCAGCTCGATCAGCTTGATCCGCACGCGAGGGTTTTTCGCTTGGTAGTCACTGATGCACTTCTCAAAACCCGGCAGCATGGCGGTCAGTGAAGTGACGCCGACAGCCACCTCGCCCACAGCCATGTCGTGGATATTATCGGCCTCGATTTGCAGGCGCCGCATGCTCTCGACCGCCATGTGCGCATGCCGGATGATCCGCCGGCCTTCGTCAGTCAACGACATGCCTTTATAGGAACGCTGCAGCAGGGTCAGGCCCAGTTCGCGCTCCAGATCCTTGATGGAACGGCTCAACGCAGGCTGGGTGACATGCAACATCTGCGAGGCTTCATTGATGCTGCCGCACTGGTTGATCGCGACCAAGGCTCTGATTTGATGGAATTTCACGGTGTGCGACTCGCTTTTTATTTGGCGCCAACCATAAAGCAAGATGCCGGCCAGTTACCACTCTGTCGCGAGTGCAGCTCGCCAGGCTAATGCGGATTCGGTTCAGGTTGAACCTCTGTCGCTGACGTGGACTCCCAGATCTAAATCCAGGAGAAACGTATGACCCAGACAGCTTTGGTCGTGGGCGCCAGCGGCATCGTCGGCAGCGCCATCACCCAGTTACTCATCGATAACCAGTGGCAGGTCGCCGCGCTCTCGAGGCACCCGTCGCAAGTGCAAGGCGTGATTCCTGTCGCAGCAGACCTTCAGGATCCTGCTTCGCTGGCACGGGCGCTGGCGGATTTGAAAGCCACTCATGTGTTCATTACCACATGGTCACGGCAAGCCACGGAGGCCGAGAACATTCGTGTCAATGCCGCCATGGTTCGCAATGTCCTCGACGCCATTCGTCCAGCCAAGAGTGTCAAGCACGTAGCACTCGTGACGGGCCTGAAACACTACCTCGGCCCATTCGAAGCTTATGGTAAGGGCAGCCTTCCGCAGACACCGTTTCGCGAAGACCAGGGGCGACTGGATGTCGAGAATTTCTACTATGCCCAAGAAGACGAACTCTTCGCCGCGGCTGCAAAGGACGGCTTCACCTGGAGCGTTCATCGCCCGCATACCGTCACCGGGGTTGCTGTAGGTAATGCGATGAACATGGCAACCACCCTCGCCGTCTATGCCTCGATTTGCAAACAGACCCATCGCCCTTTCGTGTTTCCAGGATCAAAAGTGCAGTGGGACAGCCTTACCGATATGACGGACGCCCGGCAGTTGGCGAAACAACAACTGTGGGCGGCCACCACGCCGGCTGCAGCCAATCAGGCATTCAACGTCACGAATGGCGATGTATTTCGCTGGAAATGGATGTGGAGCCGAATTGCCGACTACTTCGACTTGCCTGCTGCCGATTATCCCGCTTCACTTTCGCCGCTCGAGAAGCAGATGGATAACGACCAGGCAGCATGGACGCAAATGGTTGCGGAATACGGTTTGAAGGAACCTGATATTGGTCGCCTGGTGTCCCCATGGCACACCGATGCAGATCTTGGTCGACCCATCGAAGTTGTCACGGATATGTCGAAAAGCCGTGCAATGGGCTTCACTGCGTATCAAGCAAGCGATCAGGCATTTTTCGACGTGTTCGACAAACTACGCGAGATGCGCTTGATACCCTAGGTTCTGCCAGCAACGCTGTCTGATTTTTCCACCGAACCAACCGCGCTACTCCCATCACGATAATTTCACATTGGCGGGTGAACGGTTGTGACAGCTCCTTAGTTTCCCGACCCGTGCCCCCATCCTCTATCGCAACACCAGCGAATCTGAGGACTTCATCGTGAAGTATCTGGAAAAGCGGCCTTTGAAGATCGGAGGTGAGGAATGCATCCAGTAACACCTGACGGTCGTTACTTCGTTGTCAAAGGGCAGCTGTGGCGCTGTTCAAATCCATCATTGCAAGAGGACGTGCGCCAGCGTCTCGTCGATGCACTCATGGCAGCTCGACGGGAGGTGAAGAAAGCAAAGGATGCGGAAGACGAATCGCAGATGAAGCGCGCTCGGGAAAACGTACAACTGGCCAAAGTAGCGCTTGGTGAGCGGGGCCCTGTTTGGTGGGTTGATGGCAGTCCTGATTTCAATCGATTCCGGGTCACTAACTCGCCTTATGCTGAATGGTTCAGGTTGCTTCATGCGTCTGATTAACCCTTGGCTCAAGGCGGAAGCAAGGCGATGGAAACCGCAGTGGCATCCATGCGCTGCGCTTTCTCCGCTTCGATATCTGCGAAAGACGGAACGACTCAGAGCATATGTTTTCGAAAAATTGAGCGCCTCGAATTTCAAGGGGCGAGGAGAAATCTTATGACTGAAAAAAGCTCCGTTTCATCAAAAAAAAGCAAAGCATTGAAAGATTCTGCTCTCGTCTCGGACGTGTCAGAAACAGGCTTAACAGATGACGAACGAGTGGTCAGGGAAGATGAGTTCCTTGGCGACGAACCACGTGTGGAACCCGGCCCAGCCGACTTGGAAAGACTCAAGGATTAACGTCAGCACCCTTGGTATTCGGTGCGACCGATATTTCGAATACGCGATATCTACTACCCGAAATTTGCTTGATGGAGGTGTCACGTATGCGCCAGCAAACCTCATTCATTTTTGATCTGGATGGCACGTTGACTGATAGCGTCTACCAGAATGTTTTCGCGTGGAAAACCGCGCTCGACTCAGAAGATATACCGTTGGCCATGTGGCGAATTCACAGAAAAATAGGTATGAGCGGTGGACTGATGCTCAAGATGTTAGCCCGTGAGACCGGTTTGGAGATCAAACCAGACCAGGCTAAAAGGCTCAGCGATAAACATGATAAAGCCTACAAGGATCTGCAGGGTCAGATAAGCGCTCTGCCTGGCGCTGTCGACCTTCTCGAAACCTTAAACCGCGATCAGCTCAAATGGTGTATTGCGACCAGCGGTGGGATGGATACTGCGGCGATAAATCTGAAGGCATTGGGCTTGAATATCTCGGAGGTGAATCTCATCACCCGTGATGACGTCGAGTATGGCAAGCCCGATCCAGACCTTTTCCTCGCCGCTGCAAGCAAACTCAATGTACCCATCGAAGATTGCCTGGTGATCGGTGACGCCATCTGGGACATGCTTGCCGCACGACGCTGCAAGGCCACCGGTATAGGGCTGCTTTCAGGTGGTTATGACACAGGAGAGCTTGAACGTGCAGGTGCACTCCGAGTCTACGAGGATCCTCTGGCACTGCTGCAGCACCTGGACGAGGTGGCTTCCCGTCCGTGAGCCTTCTGTAGACACTCATTCAAATGCCCCCCTGCCAACGTATTGGCAGAAGACGCCGCGCCTACAACCTGAACAGAGCTACGAAGTCAGCCCAAAAGGGCCTTGTCAGGCCCTTTTGTATTTAAACCAAAATCACTTGGCCAACCAGCACTCGACAGTCGCGGAGCCGTGCTCAGCTTTCCAGTCTTTCAACGTCTTGTGATTACCACCCTTGGTTTCAACAACACGGCCCGCACTTACAAGGAGTAGCGCCCGAGGTCTCTCGCCCGGACAGCCGATATTAATATCTGTTTCCAAGCGACAATAGGCCCCGAGTTGATTCCCTGTGCATGGCCGATGCTCCCTTTCTTATTGATGAGTATCCGCCTCCTCAGCCGGATAAACCTCTCGACTGGCCAAAGTATCACCAGCTGCTCTGGCGCTAGCTCCTTGAGGTAGTGATCCATCGATTCGCAGATCGAGTAGCGTCCGCACAGGGTGTCACCCGTCGAATTGTCGTACCTATGAGATTGACCGCAAGCGAAGCAAATCGTTAACTGTATATACGTACAGCTAACCTCTTAAGGCTTGCATCATGAGCATCACCATCCTCGGCCCTCTCGCGTCTGGCGGCATAAAGCTGCCCTTCTATTCATCCAGGGTGCCGGCGGGTTTCCCCTCCCCTGCGGCTGATCACATCGAAAAACACATTTCCCTCGATGAGCTGTTCGATATCCGCGCGCCGCACGTGTACCTGGTGAGAATTGATGGAGACAGCATGCAGGGCGCCGGCATCTATTCAGGGGATCTGGTGGTGGTTGATCGGAGCATCGATGCGGTCAGCGGCGATATTGTCATCGCAGCACTCAATTCCGAGCCCTTCTGCAAGCGTCTGCTTCTGCGCGAGAACGCCGTGATGCTTTTGTCAGAGAATTCAAAATACCCGGCAAGGCATGTCATGGAGGGCGATGAGCTGGTGATCTGGGGTGTGGTGAAATACAGCGTGCGCAATCATGAAAACACTTGAGCCAGTCTTTGCCCTGATTGACTGCAACAGCTTCTATGCGAGCTGCGAGCGAGTGTTCAGACCCGACCTGGCAAAGACACCTATCGTGGTGCTGTCCAACAACGACGGCTGCGTGATCGCGCGCAGCTACGACGCCAAGCCTTTCGTGAAAATGGGCCAGCCGTACTTTCAAATCAAAGATCACCTTCGCCGGCATGGAGTCGTGGCCTTCAGCAGTAATTACGCTCTATACGGCGATATGAGCGAACGCGTCATGACGATCATCGAATCGATGGTGCCAGCGCTCGAGGTCTACAGCATTGACGAGGCGTTTGCCGATCTGACCGGCGTCCCAGGCGATCTATGTGCTTTTGGGCGGCATATGCGTTCCACTCTTTTCAAGCGCACGGGGGTTCCAGTCGGGGTGGGTATTGCCCGCACCAAAACCCTGGCGAAGCTGGCAAACCATACCGCCAAACGGCTGCTGGATATCACCGGTGGTGTGGTGGATCTGTGTGACCCGTTCAAACGCGACTGGACGCTGCGCAACACTGATGTCGGCGAGGTCTGGGGCATCGGCAGGCGCATGAGGGCCCACCTGGAAACAATGGGCATCAAGACCGCCATGGACTTGGCGAAAGCCGATCCGTGGATGCTTCGCCAGAAATTCAGCGTGGTAATCGAAAAGACCGCTCGCGAGCTTGCCGGCACCTCCTGTCTGGAACTGGGTGAAGCTGACCCACCCAAGCAAGAGATTTGCTGTAGCCGGATGTTCGGCACCCGGCTCACGCAGATCGAGCCGATCAAGGAGGCCGTCGCCACCTACACCCAGCGCGCGGCGGAAAAGCTCAGAGCGCAAAACTCGCTGTGCAAGAAGATCCGCGTGAGTATCAGGACAGGCATGTTCAATCCCGAAGAAGCGAAGTACGCGAACGGCGCACTCGTCGAACTCCCCTACCCGACAAACGACGTTCGACTCATGACCAAGGCTGCGACCGAAGCGGTCAATCGCCTCTTCCGACCAGGCTTCAAATACAGCAAAGCGGAAGTTCTGCTGATGGATTTGCGCCAGCCCGGTGAATTCACGGACGACCTGTTTGCACACTCCCAGCCTGTTACGGCGGACAAGGTGATGACCGTGCTGGATGAAGTCAATGGTCGTTGGGGAAAGGGAGTTCTTCGCCTCGCCAGCGTGCCGGCGGCGCCTGATTGGGCGATGCGCCGCGAGTTGATGAGTCAGAGCTACACGACGAAGGTTGATCAGCTGTGGACGGTAATGGCCCGGTAAGAGGTCGTTGAAAGCGGAGGGTAGCCTGCATGAGCGGGCCATCGTATCGATTGCAAGTCGATAGCACTTTTCACGCTCACCCTACCTCCAATGACATGTGCGTTTCTCCTGACAACCTGGAGGTCTCTATGTCGATACGCAAGATCGTTCTGCTTTCCTGTCTGAGTGCGGCACTCGCCGGGTGCGCAGGCTCGCCCCAGGAGCCCCCTCCCACCACCATGCAAGTCGACCTGCAGAAATACCAGGGCACCTGGTACGAGCAGGCCAGGTTGCCTATGTTCTTCCAGCGCAATTGCCAGCAGTCAGAAGCGCATTACGGTCTGCGTGATGATGGCCGCATTGACGTCACCAATCGTTGCAGGGAACAGGATGACGAATGGAAAGAGGTACGCGGAATTGCCGAATCGCAGCAGCCAGGCAAAACAGACAAGCTCTGGGTGCAGTTTGATAACTGGTTCAGCCGCATCGCGCCAGGAATAACCAAAGGCGAGTATTGGGTGCTTTACCACGACCCGGCCTACCAGTTCGCACTGGTCGGCCACCCGAACCGGGAATATCTCTGGGTGCTTTCACGCACCTCTGAAATTAACGGCGTCAACCGTGAACAGCTGGTAAAGATTGCTCAGCAACAGGGGTATGACACCAGCAAACTGATCTGGCGTCCGGCAGACCCGACCAAGCCCTAGTCCACTGGGCACCTTACGCCCGGAGACCTTCGAGGAAATGCACATGCTCAAGAAATGGATACTGCTGCTATGCATTGGCCTAGCAAGCTGCAGCCAAGTGGATGTGCAGACCTACAGCCACGAGACGCCCACGCTTGAGTTGCGCGAATTCTTCGAGGGCCGGGTCGAAGCGTGGGGCATGTTTCAAAAGCACTCGGGCGAGGTCACGAAGCGCTTTCATGTGGTCATCAATGGCCACTCCGAAGGCCGCAGACTGATCCTCGACGAGTCGTTTACCTACAGCGACGGTACTACGCAAAAACGAGTGTGGACGCTAACCCCTGCTGGCCCTGGCCAATGGCGCGGAACCGCTGGCGACGTGGTGGGCGAGGCGCTTGGTGAGGTGGCAGGCAATGCACTGCGCTGGAAATATGTGCTGAACCTGCCGGTGGATGGCAAGGAGTATGAAGTTCATTTAGATGACTGGATGTACCTGATGGACAAGAACACCCTGATAAATCGCTCGTTCATGAGCAAATTTGGTGTAGAGGTCGGCCAGATCACTTTGTTCTTTCGCAAAGAGCCTTGAGGCCGAGGGTGACTGCTCCATGATGGTACTGCCACGGATGACGCTTTGCGCTTTCAATGAATGCCTCTCTACACCGTCTTCACGTCATCGACCGGCAATGAAGCAACCATTTCTGCCCGGCACACCTCAAGAATTTCATCAGCAAGTGCGGAATCATCCGGGCAGGCACGCGACAGAATAATAGCGCCGACGGCCCGCGACAGCAGGTCGATCATCTTCTTGCGCCCCTCACCCGCCTCGGTCTCCGGCCCTGTCGGGTACTTCTCGCCCAGGGTTTGCAGGGTGTGCTCAATGCCTTGGGCAAATGTCGCTTTCACCTCATCTGACTGGCGCGCCGCGTCGCCGCCCAACGCGGCCATGGTGCAACCGTCACCACGTCCGTCGCGATGCTCTCTGTTCACGTAGACGTTGATGAAGCCCGGCACATCCAGCGCCTGAGCGCCGGTCAGCGATTTGGCCAGACTGCACGCCGAGGCTTCGGCCATTAGGTCGGCCTTCGACCCGAAGTGTTTGTAGAAACCGCCATGGGTAAAACCGGCGGCCGCCATGAGATCGGCCACGCCGACGCCGTCAAAGCCGCGCTCACGGAACAGCTCTGAGGCCGTTTCAACGATGTGCTCTCGATTGGCCTGCGCCTGGGCCTTGGTCACTCTCACGTGCAATACCTCGTGTTTGCGGGGAAATCCTGCGCCCGATAATACATAGATGTTGGCCATAATCAAAACCGTTGACAGTTTAGATTTCGATCATCATCCTAATTGCTCACACCATCGATCTTCATCAACGGCCACGGAAGAAACATCAGATGACCGAGCAAACCCTGTTCTCCCCTTACACGCTGGGCAAACTCACTCTGGCGAACCGCGTCGTTCTCGCGCCGCTGACACGCAACCGCGCCGGTCAAGGTTTCGTCCCCAGCGAATTCGCGGCGACCTATTACAGCCAGCGCGCCAGCGCCGGTTTGTTGATCAGCGAAGCCACGCAAATCTCCCGACAGGGCCAGGGTTACCAGGACACCCCGGGGATCTACACGCCGGCACAGATCGACGGCTGGCGCGGCGTGACCGACGCTGTGCATGCCAAGGGCGGAATAATCTTCCTGCAACTGTGGCATGTCGGCCGCGTCTCGCACGTCGACCTGCAAGAAAACGGCGCCGCCCCGGTGGCCCCTTCTGCGCTGCGCGCCGCCACCAAAGTGTTCGTCAACAACCACTTCGAAGACGTCTCCGAGCCGCGCGCACTGGACATCAGCGAACTGCCGGGCATCGTCAACGACTTCCGCCAGGCGGCGGCCAACGCGATCGCCGCTGGCTTCGATGGCGTGGAAATTCACGGTGCCAACGGCTACCTGCTCGACCAATTCCTCAAGGACAACTCCAATCTGCGCACCGATGCTTACGGCGGCTCGATTGAAAATCGCGCGCGTCTGTTGCTCGACGTGACGGCGGCTGTAGTCAGTGAGATCGGTGCAGACCGCACCGGTGTTCGCCTGTCGCCGGTGTCGCCGGCCAATGGCGTCTCCAGCAGTGATCCGCAGGCGCAATTCGATTACCTCGTCGAACAATTCGACGCCCTCGGCGTGGTTTACCTGCATGTGGTCGAAGGCGCGACCGGCGGTCCGCGTGACGTGGCGCCCTTCAATTTCGCCGCCCTGCGCCAGCGCTTCAAAAACACCTACATCGCCAACAACGGCTATGACCTCGATCTGGCCACCTCACGGCTCGCTGAAGACCAGGCCGACCTGATCGCCTTCGGTCGCCCGTTCATTGGCAATCCGGATCTGGTGGAACGCCTGAAACGTGGCGCGCCGTTGTCCGCGTTCAATCCCGCCACCCTCTATGGCGGCGGCGCGGCAGGCTACATCGACTACCCGACACTGGCTGAATCGAGCGTCAGCGCAAGCTAAGCGCACTCTTTTTCTCACCTCCTCAAAGAGAGATACCCCATGAGCACTCGCCCTACTGTTCTGATCACTGGCGCCTCCACCGGCATTGGCGCCGTCTACGCCGAACGCTTTGCGCAACGCGGCCACGATCTGGTGCTGGTCGCCCGCGATCAAGCGCGCCTGGACGCACTGGCCGCACGCTTGCGCGGTGAACATGAGGTCGCGGTCGATGTGATCCCGGCGGACCTGACTCAATCCGGCGATCTGACCGTCGTTGAAAACCGTCTGCGCGACGACGCCCGCATCGGCATCCTCGTCAATAACGCCGGTGCCGCGCTGTCCGGCCATTTCGTCGAGCAAAGCACCGACAAAGTGGCGCAACTGGTCGCCCTCAACACCACCGCGCTGGTGCGGCTGGCCAGCGCCGTCGCTCCACGTCTGGTCAAGGCCGGTGACGGTGCGATCATCAACATCGGTTCGGTGGTAGGCCTCGCGCCGGAATTCGGCATGACGGTCTACGGCGCGACCAAGGCCTTTGTGCTGTTTCTGTCCCAGGGTTTAAGTCTGGAATTGTCGCCTCAGGGCGTCTACGTGCAGGCGGTGCTGCCGGCCGCCACGCGCACGGAAATCTGGGATCGCTCCGGCGTCGACATCAACACCCTGAGCGAAATCATGGAAGTGGGCGATCTGGTGGATGCCGCTCTCGTCGGCTTCGATCGTCGCGAGCCCGTGACCATTCCGCCGCTGCACGAAGCGGAGCGCTGGGATGTCCTGCAGGGCGCACGTCTGGGCCTGATCGGGCAAATCCGTCAGTCTGCGGTTGCTCAGCGTTACCAGACGCCAGAGTGATGTTCAGGTAGCGAGCATGTTGGGCGGATTCGCTGCAGGCGCAGGGCGCTGAACCGAATCCGTCCTGCAATCCGGAGTAGTCATGAATTCAGCACAAACAAATCCGCCTTCGGGTTCGCCAACGTCATTCATCGACGCGGCAAACCAGTCCGTCACCGCCAACGGCGTTCGCTTTGCCTATCGCGACACTGGCCCCGCCACCGGCGTGCCTCTCGTATTGTTCAACCATTGGGGCGCAGTGCTCGACAACTTCGACCCCGCGATCATCGATGGCCTGGCGCAAACCCGACGCGTCATCACCACCGACTATCGCGGCATCGGCGGCTCGGGTGGAACCGCGCCACTGACCGTCGGCGAGATGGCTGACGATGCCATCCAGTTGATCCGCGCGCTGGGGCTGGACACCGTTGATGTGCTCGGCTTCTCCCTCGGCGGTTTCGTCGCTCAGGACATCGCTCTGAAGGCCCCTGAACTGGTGCGGCGGTTGATTCTGACCGGCACCGGGCCAGCCGGCGGCAGCGATATCGACAAGGTTGGCCCGGTGACGTGGCCATTGATCCTCAAAGGCCTGCTGACCCTGCGCGATCCGAAGTTCTATCTGTTCTTCACGTCTACGGCCAACGGCCGTCGATCGGCCTCGCAGTATTTGCAGCGCCTGCAAACTCGCAAAAACAATCGCGATCAAGGCCCGACGCCCCGCGCTTTCCTGCGCCAGTTGAAAGCGATCACCGCGTGGGGCAAGCAGCCGCCGCAAGACCTTGGGCGTTTGCAGTCACCGACGCTGGTCGTCAACGGCGACACCGACATCATGGTGCCCAGCGTCAATTCGTTTGAACTGGCCAAGCGAATCCCCAACGCAGAATTGGTGATTTATCAGGATGCCGGACACGGCGGGATTTTCCAGCACCATGTTGATTTTGTGGCCAAGGCGCAGGCGTTCCTCGATGCCTGACTACGCCCCGGCTACCCTCCCTACAACCGACAAGAGCCGCACCTCGATGAAAGCCTTTCTGATTGATCGCTACGGCAAGCAACCCGGACGCCTCGGCGAAGCGCCAGCCCCTGAAGTGGGGAGCCGCGACGTCTTGATCGAGGTCCATGCCAGCAGTGTCAACGTGCTGGACTCGAAGATCAGCACAGGCGAATTCAAGCTGATCCTGCCCTACTCGTTTCCGCTGATTCTGGGCAACGACCTGGCGGGTGTCGTGGTGACGGTCGGCTCTAAAGTGACGCGCTTCAAACCGGGTGACGAGGTGTACGCTCGCCCGCCGGAAGCACGGATCGGCACGTTCGCCGAGAGGATTGCCGTGGACGAGAACGCGATCGCCCTGAAACCGGCCAATACCAGCATGGCGCAAGCCGCGTCCCTGCCCTTGGTGGCACTGACGGCCTGGCAAGTGCTGGTCGACACCGCCCGCCTGCAACAGGGCCAGAAGGTGTTGATTCATGCCGGCTCCGGCGGCGTCGGCAACGTTGCCATCCAGCTTGCCAAACACCTGGGTGCCTTTGTCGCCACAACCACCAGCACCGCGAATGTCGAATGGGTCAAGGCGCTGGGGGCTGACGTGGTCATCGACTACAAAAAGCAGAATTTCGAAGATGTCTTGCACAGCTACGACGTGGTGTTGAACAGCCTTGGCACCGATGTCCTGAAAAAGTCACTCAAGGTCCTCAAGCCCGGCGGCCAGCTGATTTCGATCTCAGGGCCGCCCACTGCGCTATTCGCACAGGAGCAAGGATTATCCTGGCCATTGCGGCAGGTAATGCGTCTGCTGAGCCTCGGCATTCGGCGCAAGACACGCAAGCAGGACATCAGGTACACGTTCGTGTTCATGCGCGCCAACGGCGCCCAACTGCACCAAATCAGCGCGCTGGTTGAGGCCGGCATCATCAATCCGGTGATTGATCGAACGTTTCCCTTTGAATCAACGGCAGAGGCGCTGAAATACGTCGAACAGGGACGAGCCAAAGGCAAGGTCGTGGTTACGATCAAATGACTACCCGCCCATCGATGACTACCGAAGTGCCCGCGCAACTTTTAGCACACCAGCACTCCTCATCCGGACTGAGCGATTCGACTGCAATTGAGTTGCCAAAACAGGTACTGCAGCAAACAGACCTCGCACCTGTTGCACCAACAGTGATCCTATGGCGCAGTTTAATGCTTGAGCAGTAGACAGGTATGGCTAGCTCCGAATATCGCTAACGCCAGTGCGCTATCTGAGATAGGAAAGTATCGGGTGAATGATTCTGGCCGAAAGCGGCCATTTGTGGGCGTCAGCAATTGGCCGGAAGCCGCGGTTCTCGATCGCCAGCGCTCGGCCAGAAGCGGCAAGCGTCTGCTGATCACCCCTTGCTACGTTGAGCTTTCAGCTGGCGCTACTTCTCGGATAAAAATCGTTTAGTGATCATTGCCACTGCCTCCGCCGGAGACGTCAGGGCTGTGTCTATATCAAACGGAGTGTTATCCCATGGCTCATATTCATGATCCAATACAGACTGCCAGGTTGGTGGCGTCAGGCCAGGAACATCAATCTTCCTGGTTTCTACCCGTCGTTGGTGTTCGTATTTATCAGAGCAAACCACCTGAATATTCACTAGTGGAGCACCAGAGCGAGCAGCGATCTCGCTCCACGCCTTTCGGCTTTCAACTACAGGGTTAACACAGTCGACTATGACTGTACTACCAAAGCGAAGATTGCTCAGAGCAAGCTCATTAGCGACCATATAACCGCTCCGCCCCACGTCTTGTGCCAGAGCACCGGAATTTCGGATAGCCTGCTCAATCGTATCAATCCGCAGATACACCGCACTTGTTCTGGTGGCAAGGTCACTTGCTATAGTCGTTTTTCCAGTACCGGGAAGACCGCTGAAGACAATAAGCATTCTATGTCCTTCGATTAGAGAGTTGACCCAGTCTAGGCCAAAAAGCTGACGTTCAATTTTGCTCAAGCGCCTCCTCCATCATTCAAGGACGACGATAGAGGCTTCACTCATGCCAGCACCACGTAATCTCTTGTACAGACCGCAGCGAAATCCGTCCTGTCGCAGTTCGTTGACCATATAAAACCACCCGAGGGTATGAGGCAGAGCGCAGTCTGCATGCCCTCACGCTACGAACGGTCAGTCCTGAAACCACGTTCAATGAACTGTTCGATTTGGCGAATGAGTCAATAATCGATATCGGTTTCGAAAATCTCGATTTTCTTGGCAACGTTGGTCACAGCATCTGCGAGCAGCGCGATCAAAGGCTTTACATAGAATCAGGCAACGAACGAAAGTTGGGCGAGGTGGCGTGCTTCACATTCGAGCCACATATCCGGATCAGAAACGGTAAGTGGGGTTACAAGCACGAAAACATTTACTAATTCGACGATGATGGCGTCGCTTGTGAGTTGTAAAGGACTCACAACGCTGTCGATCCACAAATGAGGCTGTTTACTGAGGCTATAGGCAAACACCTCAGGGCGGCACATCCCAAGGATTTCATCAGCCAGTGCGGCATCATCCGGGCTGCCGCTTGAAGCCTGCTTAAGCGCATGGACCGGCCAATCGAAGCATTTATCAGCAATAAATCGGTTTTCCCTGACTCACTCATCACTCGGGTCATAACTGTTCACATTGCGCACTTGCAAATGCAGGCGCCCAAGCAAGTCAACCAACGTGTCGACCTCGGCCGGGGTCAATCCGCTGAGCAGACGCGACTCTCGCTCAAGTGCAACTTTGAGCACGCGGTCATGCAGTTCTTTACCGCTGGCCGTCAATCGTACGGTGTAACGCCGCGCGTCCCTGGGATCAAGTTGGCTGGTGATCCGCCCCGCTGCTTCCAGCGTTTGCAATGAACGACTGACAGCGCTCTTGTCGAGGCCGATGGCCTGGCAGATTCGATTGGCGGTGATGTCGGATTCAACGGCCAGCATTGAAAGCATTCGCCATTCAACCACGCCGATTCCAGTGCCGAACTGGCAGCTGACTGTCCCAGGCATAGACGCTCGGCCGCCCGGCTGACACTGCACTCGCTCAGCAAAGCGTCCAGCGCAACCAACAGATTAAGGTCGAGGCGTCGATATCGCATGTCGGTTCCGTCGAAGGCGGTGGCTCATGTTGGCCCGCAGTGACGGGCGGGTATCGTCAACGGCGATACCAGGCGCCAGTGCGGCTCCTGGAGTAAAGAACATCGGCTATTGGCCGTCACGCGCAAACTGGTTACGCCCCAGCGCCTTGGCCTTGTACAGCGCCTGATCAGCCACTTCGATCAACCCCTGCAAGTCCTCGAGTTGCGCGCCGGTTGCCGTGGCGATGCCGATGCTCACGCTCAGGCGCCCGAACGGGCTGGCGCTGTGGTTGATGTTCTCTTGCTTCAGGCGATCGAGGATAAGTTGCGCCACCACCGCGGCGCCGTCAGCGTCGGTGTCCGGCATGATGATGCCCATCTCTTCGCCGCCATAACGCGCCACCAGGTCTGACGGCCGACGCACACATTCCTCGAGTATCTTGCCGACGGTTTGCAGGCAGGCATCACCGGCGACATGACCGAATGAGTCGTTGAACAGCTTGAAGTAATCGATATCTATCATCAGCAATGCCAGCGTCGTACCGTCACGTTTTGCGCGCCGTGCTTCGATAGCGAGACTCTCGTCAAAACAGCGTCGGTTGGCCAACCCCGTCAATGCGTCTTTCATCGCGAGCAACTCGAGTTGCCGATTGGATGAGAGCAGCTGCTGCTGGGTGCCGCGCAATTGATCTTCGGCCTTGGTGCGCCGGCGGATATCCAGAATCAGGAACCAGCCGATCAAGCCTGTAAGCCCAAGTAGCCCAGCCACCACCACGGCCGACAACAACGCCTCCAGGCGCCACGCGGCCAATGCCTCGCGTTTGCCGAGGGCGACGGTGGTGATCAAGGGCAGCCGATCGCTCTTGCGGAAGGCGTACAGCCGCTCAACGCCGTCCAGGCTGGAGGTGAACGACGCGGTGCCGACTGAGTGATCGACCAGATACTTCGCATAGATGGGCGACTTGGAAAAGTTGCGGCCCATGTCCTGCTCGCGAAATGGATAGCGAACCAGCAACGTGCCATCGGTATACGACAAGCCGATGGCGCCGTCCTGCCCGACGTCGAGCTTGCCAAACAGGCGCAGGAAGTTTTCCACCCCCAACGTCACCGCCACCACGCCGGCAAACTCGCCGTGAGCATCGTTGAAACGGCGGCTGACGGTAATCACCCATTCCTGATTGGAGCGGCTCTGAATCGGTGGCCCGATGAAAGTCTCGCGGGAGGGATCATCGCGATGATGGATGAAATAGGCGCGATCACTGCTGTTCGACCCGGCGGGAATCGGCCGGTTGGAAGACATCAGCCAGCGGCCCTGAGTATCGTAGATGGTGATGCCACTGAGCTGCGGCATCAACGGTTCCTGGCGCTTGACCAGGGCACTCAGCCGCTGAATCTGCGCGGGGCCACTGCCTTCGGTTTCCAGACGTTCGACGAGGCCGAGCAACAGCAATGAACTCTGGCGCACGATGCCTTCGGAGTACGTCGCCAACGCCTGGGTCAGGTTCAAGCCATGGACGTTGACTTCTTCCAGTGCGCGCTCTCGAGAGGCCAACACTTTCCACACCGTCAAGGACGCGAGGGAACAACCGATCACACACAACAAAAGCACAACCAGATGAGTATCACGCTTCACATTGCTACCTTTTGGAAAGTCCGGTTTTCCGTTCCAGCGACTCATGAGCGACTCAATGGCTGCAGACTCCTGCGCTCGCCGCGAGCAAGGATACAAGCAGTGGTGAAACGTTGCAGCAACAGATTGTTCAGGGAATCACTGAGTGAAGTCTCGCGACACAGGCTCAGTAACAGAATCCACGAATGAGTTGTACGATGTCCTAACACAAGGTATTACTACCTCTCCCCCAAAAACAATAAAACCACGGAGATCGCTACATGGACTCATCCCTGTCCGCCAAGCCTGAAAGCCTTGACCGCGCGGTAGGCAATACCCGCCGCAGCTTCCTGAAAAAGTCCCTCGCCGTTTCCGCCACACTCGCTACCGTCGGCAGCACCGCACTGACGCGGATCGCCGAGGCCGCCGAGCCCTTGAGTCAGCGCTACCCTGATCCGCTGATTCACATCCTCGATGACAGCTTCCTTGAGCTGCGAATTTTCAACGCCAGCGTTGAGAAACTCGCCACCGGTATGCGCTGGGCTGAAGGACCGGTGTGGGTCGGTGATGGCCGCTATTTGTTGGTCAGCGACATCCCCAACAATCGCATCATGCGCTGGGACGAAATCACTGACACTTTCTCCGTGTACCGCGAACACTCCAACTTTTCCAACGGCATGTGCCGGGATCGCCAAGGTCGTCTGATCGTCTGCGAAGGCTCCACCACCACCAGCGAAGGCCGGCGCATCACGCGCACCGAAGCCAATGGCACGATCACCGTGCTGGCCGACAGCTTTGACGGCAAACCCTTCAACTCGCCCAACGACATCGTCTGCAAAAGTGACGGATCGATCTGGTTCAGCGATCCGCCCTTCCAGACCGGCAACAACTACGAAGGCCACAAAATCACCCCGAGCCAACCCCACGCCGTGTACCGCATCGACGGCGAGAGCAAAAAAGTCACGCGGGTCATCGACGACCTCAACGGCCCCAACGGCCTGTGCTTTTCTCCGGATGAAAAAACCCTGTACGTCGTCGAAGGACGCGCCAAGCCCAATCGCCTGATCTGGGCTATTACAGTGAAAGATGACGGCACCCTCGGCGAACGCCGCAAGCACATTGAGGGGCTGGAGTACGCCGCCATCGACGGCATCAAATGCGACGAAGCGGGCAACCTGTGGTGCGGCTGGGGCGGCAATGGCGATCCCAAGGCCGATCTGGAAAAACTCGACGGCGTGCGCGTTTTCAATCCGCAGGGCAAAGCCATCGGGCACATTTCGCTACCAGAGCGCTGCCCGAACCTGTGCTTCGGAGGACGCGAAGGGAATCGGCTGTTCATGGCCAGCAGTCACTCGATCTATTCGCTGTTCGTGAATACTCGTGGGACTACGTTTGCGTTGTAAAAAAGCTCGTCTCGCGACGGTTTTGCGAGTGTCGAAAATGGCCGCGCATCCGATGATGCGCGGCATTCAAGCGCGTTTACTGTTTTCGCCCTGCCGGATCTTGTAAAAACGGATGATGACAGGTGCTCCATCGAGCGGGCCTTTATCAAGGGCTTTTGTGGCTACCCCAGCGTGGCTGTTTCAGAGTGACCTGGAGCTTGTCACACCACGGCGGCTTCAATCGCTCTGGAGCGCCAGGCAAACGCCAACACCATCAGCAACCCCAGGCCCGCCATTGCCGCTCCGGCCAGAGAAATCGCCGGATAACCCAGACCCGCGTTGATCACCGCGCCGCCCAGCGCTGCGCCAATCGCATTGCCGAAGTTGAAGGCGCCGATATTCACTGCCGAGGCCAGATTGGGCGCGTCCTTGGCCGCTTCCATGACGCGCATCTGTAGCGGTGGCACCAGAGCGAAGCTGGCGATACCCCAGATCAGAATGGCCACGGCGGCCGGCAGCGGCCAACGCATCAGCACAGTGAACGCCAACAAGACCAGAATCAGCACACTCAGCGAGGCAATGAGGGTGCGGTCTATCGAGCGGTCTGCGGCTTTGCCGCCCCACATGTTGCCCAGCGTCAAACCGACACCGTAGAGCACCAGCATGGCGGTGATGAAGGCGGTAGATGCATGGGTCTCGTTGCTGAGGATCGGTGCGATGTAAGTGAACACGGTAAACATCGCGCTTGAGCCAACGACGGTCAGGGCCAACGCGCCCAGCACCGGGCCGCGCGCCAATACCCGAATCTCCGCCATGACCCCGACGCTTTGCGGCGCCCGCACATTGGGCAGCGCGAACCACAGCGCCGCCATCGTCACCACGCCCAATCCGGTAATGCCCCAGAAAGCCGTACGCCACCCGTACAACTCGCCGAACCAGGCCGCCAACGGTACACCGCCGATAGTCGCCAGGGTCAGCCCCATGAACATCGCCGCTACCGCTCCGGCACGTTTTTCCGGAGCGACCAGGCTGGCGGCGACAATCGAGCCAACGCCAAAAAATGCACCGTGGTTCAGCGAGGTCACTACCCTGGCGACCATGAGGCTGTAGTAATCGGTGGCCAAGGCTGACATCAGATTACCCAGGGTAAAAATCGCCATCAGCCCGATCAGCAGATAGCGCCGGGGAATCTTGCCGGTAGTCAGGGTCATCAGTGGTGCGCCGAGCAACACGCCCAGCGCATAGGCACTGACCAGCAAACCGGCAGCGGGAATGGAAACGCCCAAGTCTGCAGCGATACCCGGCAACATGCCCATGGGGGCGAATTCTGTTACGCCGATGCCAAAGGCACCGACGGCGAGTGCAACAAGTGGTGGATTGATACGCATGGAAAGCTCCTCATCTATGCCGCCAATGCTACGATCCCGGCTTTTCAGGCGGTAGACTGCATTTTTGGCAATCACCTTTGCGTAGGAGGCACAAGTGGATTTCAACGGCAGGTCAGGTGAAATGAGCGTGTTCACCACCGTGGCGCAGGAAGGCAGTCTCTCGGCCGCCGCGCGTGCACTGGGCCTGACACCCTCGGCAGTGGGTCGGATCATCGCGCGCACAGAGCAACGTCTCGGCACCCGCCTGCTGTTGCGCACCACCCGCGCGATCACCTTCACGGCCGAGGGCGAAGCGTTCCTGCGCGGCGCCCGGCGTATCCTCGCCGACATGGACGAGGTCGAAGAAGCCATCGCCGATCAGGGCGTACCCAGGGGGCGATTGCGGGTCAGTGCCGCCCTTGGCCATGGGCGGCTGGCCATCGTTCCTTTGGTCGCAGCCTTCAGCGCCCGTTACCCGAACATCGTCGTCGACCTCACCCTCGGCGACGAAGTGGTCGATATTCTCGGCGGGCAAGCCGACGTCGCAGTACGCTTTGGCCATCTGCCCGACAGCCCGCTGACCGCGCGCAGAATCGGCAACACCGGCCAGGTCGTGGTGGCATCGCCCGAATATCTGCAGCGCCACGGCATCCCTCAGGAACCGCAAGACCTGCTACAGCACAACTGCCTGCGCTTCAATTTTCGCCGTGCCGAACCCAACTGGCCGTTCAGCCGCGATGGCAAAGAGTTTTCCCTGAAGGTCAGCGGCAATATCGAATGCAGCAGTGGTGAAGCGCTGGCACAACTCGCGCGGGTCGGTGCCGGCATCGCACGCATCGGGGAGTTCAGCGTGAGCGAGGACCTGCAGCGCGGCGAGCTGATTGCGCTGTTGGAGGCCTGGAACCCGGGGGATCAGGAACCGATTCATGCGGTGTTCGTCGGCGGCGCGGCGATGCCGGCGCGGGTGCGATTATTCGTGGACTTCTTGCTGGAACATCACCGGATGTCAGCGGATGTGCGAATCAAGTCTTCCGGGGACTCGTGATATTGAACGTCTTGAATGGCCGTCGCGACAGACTGCTTTCGGCCGAGAGCAGATAATCGCGGGCGGCGGCTTACACTCAGAAGCAAATTCCTCGAAACAGCAAACACATTCTGCAGGCATCCCTCCAATTTGCGTACTTTCGCCACGTAGTTGCGTAAAAGTCCAAAGCAGGCACTAACCTCTGCGATTAACGGGGAACTATTCTCGTCCACTAATAGACTGAGCTGCTATTGCGACCATAATGCAAACGTCGCACGCAAACAGTTTTCTACAATAAATGGAGCGCAGAATGGGCCGGGCACACGATGAGTTTGAGTACTGGTGGGGTACGTCCGGGTCGTGGGTTGAACCACCGAATGTGCGCCGCAGCGGCACCAGCGGTGTCCAGTTGGTAGTGCAAGATAACAGGACGTTCTTCGTCAAGCGTCAGACCGGCCATCTGTTTCGTAGTCTCCGTTACCCCACTGGCCGCCCCACTGCTCTGCGTGAAGGTATTGCCCTTTCCAGACTTGAGGAACTGGGCGTGAATGCGCCAAAACCGGTGTTTTATGGTGCGAGAAAAGTCCGAGGCACATGGCAAGGTGTTTTGGTTACCGCAGACCTGGGCGGCTTCATCGATCTGGATACCTGGTATAGCCAGGGCTCTGCAAGCAGGTTGACGACAGAGCAGCATCAGCAACTTTTCAAGCGTCTGGCGCAAATGCTGGCGCGGATGCACTCGGGCAAATGGCAGCACGGTTGCATGCGTTCCAAACACATCTTCATCAAGGCGTGGATGACTGACACTGACTTCGATTTCGAACTGGCGCTGCTTGACCTGGAAAAATCTCGCGGTCGCGCTACGGCAATGAGTGCGGCGCGTCACGACATTCCCCAACTCAGACGGCATTCTTTCTGGGATGAGTCGCAGTGGCAGCATTTCCTTTCCTGCTACGAGCAAGCCATTGGCAGAGCCATTTGATATACAGGAAGGTCAGTGCGAAAGCATCAAGATCAATAAGAGGGAAGGCTTGCCAATCAAGCGCTGTACTTATGATGTAACGAGC
The DNA here is from genome assembly GCF_051913165.1 of Pseudomonas sp. SM4. NCBI lineage: Bacteria > Pseudomonadati > Pseudomonadota > Gammaproteobacteria > Pseudomonadales > Pseudomonadaceae > Pseudomonas > Pseudomonas sp. SM4. Next base: position 163,247 of record NZ_JBODOE010000002.1, read on the forward strand.
ATGCCAAAGCATTTCATAAGCCAATGGCGGGCTGCGTCCTAACGCCGCAGCTCACCGCTATTGGCAAATCCCGCACAAGCCTTAGAATCCCGCGCGCTGTCGCAGTCGCCGGATCGGGTGATTGACGCGCACCTGAAGGCTGGCCACACCTCCTCGACGTGTGTCCGACATAACCGCCCTGCCCGATCGGCAGGCACTTGCCCAACAACACACACGTCGGCCTGGCAATCGCATGCGCAGAGGCGCACGTTCCGCTGTTCGATCTCTAGAGGTTTTTATGTCTCCGCGTTTGCTGGCCATGGCGCTGGCGCCTTTGCTCGGGCTGTTCATTGTTGCGCTGGGCAACGGTTTTCTGTCTTCTCTGACCACCCTTCGTCTCGACGCCGCCGGTGCCTCGACCACGATGATCGGCATCGTCTCATCGGCCTACTTTATTGGCCTGACGCTGGGTGCGGTGTTCAACGACCGCTTGATTCTGCGCATCGGGCACATCCGCGCCTATGGCAGCTTTGCCTCGCTGATCGCCGTGACCATCCTGTTGCAGGGATTGTTCTATGACACTTGGGGCTGGTTCGCACTGCGCCTGATCAATGGCTGGGCCACGGTGGGTGTGTTTCTGGTGATCGAGAGCTGGCTACTGCTGGCGGGCGACGCAAAGATTCGCGGGCGCTTGCTCGCGTTGTACATGATCGTGTTATACGGCGCCGGTGTGCTGGGCCAAGCCACGCTGGGGAAAATCACCGGTTTGAGCGACAGCGCACCGTTCATGGTCGCTGGTATGCTCGCGTCGTTGTCAGTGTTGCCGATCGTGATTCTGCCACGCGTGTCGCCGCTGCTCGATCAGGTTGAGCCGCTCAAGCCAAGGCAACTGTTGGGCGTGACGCCGACCGGGCTGGTTGGCTGTTTCGGCTCGGGTGTGACGATCGCGGCGATTTACACCTTGCTGCCGCTGTACCTGCAACGCAGCGGCCTGAATGTCGGCGAAGTCGGCAGCATGATGGCCTGGACGATTCTCGGCGCGATGCTTCTGCAATACCCGGTGGGGCGCTGGTCCGATCGCAAGGATCGCTTGCAGGTGCTGACGATTCTGACGATCGCGTGCACGGTGTTGTCGCTGGTGATTGTCTTGCTGCCACTGACTGCAACGATGCTCGCCGCGATGCTGTTTCTGCTCGGTGGCGGCGTCTTCGCGCTGTACCCGGTTGCCGTCAGCCATGCCGCCGACCGCGCTCCGGCCGAAGCGTTGGTGCCGATGATTCAGGGTTTGCTGCTGATCAACTCGCTGGGCTCGGCGATCAGCCCGATGATGATCTCGCCCGTGATGAACTCGTTCGGCGCCAACGGTCTGTTCTGGGTGTTCGCACTGGTCAATCTGTGCATGGTCACGTTCTTCCTCTGGCGCCGTGGCAAACGCCCGGTTCCAGCCAATCCCGCGCCTTTTGCCGCGGCGGCCACGTTCTCGCCGACCGGTGCGGAACTACGGGTGACCGAGGATTTGCGGCAGGCTGTGCAGGATCACCCGCCGATGGTCGATGCGTTGAGCGGAGAACCCTCACCGCAGTAATAAACACGCTTGCGCGTGGTGCAAGCCGCCTCCATTTGGAGCGCCAATCAGCGGAACACCCCTAAAGAAGCCGTAGTTTCCATAGCCGAACCGAGTGGCACCCTACTTGCTAGCAATAATTTTATAACTGCTAGCAATCAGGAGAATCAACTATGGCTACTCGGCTTCAAAACCTGCAGCGTCGGCTGTTTCCCGTGGCTGCGGCAGTCACGCTCAACCTCGCCATGTTCACTGGCGCGCACGCGGCCGAGCCGCCGATCAAGGTCGGTCTGGTCGCGGCGCTTTCTGGGCAATCGGCCAAGTCCGGCGAAGCCCTGACTCGCGGTTTGACCATGGCCATCAACGAGGTCAATGCCAGCGGCGGCGTGCTCGGGCGTCCGCTGGAGCTGGTGCGTCGCGACGATGAAAGCAACCCGTCCAAAGGCATCCTCGCTGCGCGCGAACTGGTCCAGCGCGAAAAAGTCGCCGTGCTGTTCGGTGGTCTCGATACGCCGGTTTCCCTCGCCATCGTGCCGCTGGTCAACCAGTTGAAAGTGCCGTTCATGGGCATCTGGGCGGCGGGTACGAAAATCACTGAAAACGGCGCCGCCGATAACTACGTATTCCGCGTTTCCGCCGTCGATGAGCTGGTCGATGAAGCGCTGGTAAAATACGGCGTCGACCACGGCATGAAGAAGCCGGGGATGATCCTCATCAACAATCCGTGGGGCGAGTCCAACGAGGCTGGCCTCAAGCGCGCGCTGGAAAAACGTGGCATGGCCAACGCCGGTGTCGAGCGTATTCAGGACAGCGATCTGGACGTCGTGCCACAACTGACCCGGTTGAAAAACGCCGGTGCAGACACCCTCCTCCTCGTCGGTAACGTCAGCCCGTCCGCACAGGTCGTCAAATCGTTGGATCGCATGGGCTGGGACGTGCCGATCGTCTCGCACTGGGGGCCGGCCGGTGGTCGCTTTGGCGAGCTGGCGGGACCGAATGCATCACGCGTGCATTTCATCCAGACCTACGTCTTCACCGAGCACAACAGCGCCAAGGGTGACGCCCTCCTGGCCGCGCTGAAAACCGCCTACCCACAGATAAAAACCCTGGCCGATGTCACGCCGGCCGTGGGCATCGCCAATGCGTACGACGGTCTGCACCTCGCCGCTCAGGCAATCGAGAAAGCCGGCAGCACTGACGGCAAGGCGATTCGCGACGGGTTTTACGCCATCAGCGATTACGACGGTTTGATCAAGCAGTACAAGCAACCGTTTACCCCTGCAAAGCATGACGCGTTAGGGCCGGACGATTACCTGTTCACCCACTTCGTCAACGACCAGATCGTCCCGCTCAAGCCCGAGGAGTAAGCCATGTATACCGCCGCCATCATCTCCGGGCTCGGCCTCGGCAGCATGTACGCGTTGCTGGCGTTGGGGTTTCACCTGACCTACGTCGTCTCGCGCACCGTCAATTTTGCCCAGGGCAGCGCCATGATGGTCGGCGCCGTGCTCGGCTACACCTTTTGCATCACTTGGGGTTGGCCGCTGTGGCTCGCCCTGCCGCTGACGCTGATCCTGTGTGCGCTGTACGGTCTGGCGATCGAACGGTGGCTGGTGCGGCCCTTCCACAGTCGCGGCTCACAGGCCTGGCTGATGGCGACGGTGGCCGGCGGCATTCTGGTGGATAACCTCGCGTTGTTCACCTTCGGCAAAGAGCCCCGGCAGTTTGAAAGCAGCCTGGCCAACCTGAATGTCGAGCTGTTTGGCAGCAACGTGGGCGCTCTGCAAATGCTGATTCCATTGGCGGGCGCAGCCATTGCCTTGGCGCTGTATCTGGTGCGGCGTTACACCCGCTTGGGCAAAGTGCTGGAAGCCTGCGTGCAGAATCCGCGCGCGGCAATGCTGATGGGGATCAACGTCAATCGGGTGGTCGCGATCGCCTTTGCGGTGTCTACGGTATTCGCCGCCGTGGCGGGTTTGTTGATTGCGCCGCTGTTCAGCGTCAACGCAGAAATGGGCATGTTGTTTGGCTTGAAAGCCTTTGCAGTGGCCATTCTCGGCGGCATCACCAGCGCTGGCGGCGTCTTCACGGCAGGCCTGTTGTTCGGCCTGACGGAAGCGCTGATCACGATGTATTTCGGCTCGGCCTTCACCCAGATCTTTACCTTTGCGCTGGTGATTGTCGCGCTGGCGATTCGTCCCAACGGTCTGTTCGGCAGTCAGGCATTGGTGAAAGTATGAAGAACCTTCCCACCCTGCTGATCGCCCTCCTCGCTGTCGCGTCTGGCGTCATGGCGTTCACACTCGACAGTTACTCCCTGCTGGTTTTCACCCTCTGCGCCTTGGCGACAGTGGTTGGCGTAAGCCTGAATATATTGATCGGCCTGAGCGGGCAGATTTCCTTTGGCCATATCGCTTTCTACGCCATCGGCGCCTACGTCTCGGCGCTGCTGACCCTGGCGGGCTGGCCGTTGTGGCTGGCTCTGCCGATCGCCGGGGTGGCAGCCGGGGTGATTGGCGCGCTGTTGGCGATTCCCGCCCTTCGGGTCAGCGGTCCGTATCTGGCGATGATCACCATTGCCTTTGCGTTTGTCGTGCATCACAGCCTGATCGAATGGCGTGACGTCACCGGCGGTTCCAATGGTTTGATGGGAATCCCGATGCCGGAGTTTGCCGGCCTCGATCCGTCGATTTTCCTCGCCCTGTTGGCCGCCGCGCTGATGATCGGCGCCCTGCTCTTTTATCAGCGCCTGAGCCACAGCCGCTGGGGCAAAGCCATGCGTGCAGTGAAGGCCTCGGAAATCGCCGCGCGCTCGCTGGGTTTCAATCCGGTGATCAGCAAAACCCTCGCGTTTGCCTTGTCGGCAGCCTTGACCGGACTCGCGGGCGGTCTGCTCGCGCCGTTGCTGATGTTTATCAACCCGGAGTCCTTTCCGTTTTCGCAGTCGATTCTGTTTGTACTGGCGGTGATCGTCGGCGGCAGCGGCAGGCTGTTCGGGCCGCTGATTGGCGCACTGTTGATTGTGTTGGTGCCGGAGCTGCTGTCGGATTTCGCCGAATATCGCTTGTTGATCTTTTCGACGCTGCTGCTGTTGGTGCTGTGGATTGCTCCCAACGGCCTGCTCGGCGCCCTCGCCCGGCGCTGGATCAAACCGGCTCGCCTGCTGCCGCCCACGCGCTTCGATCAACAACGGGTGGCCGCGCATTTGCGCAGCCGTGGCCCAAACTCGGGATTGCGCGTCACCGATATCGGCATTCGCTTCGGCGGCGTGCAGGCCGCGCAACACGTCAACCTGCACGCACCGGCCGGCAGCATCACCAGCATCATCGGCCCTAATGGCGCCGGTAAAACCACTGTGCTCAATATGATCAGCGGCTTCTATGTGCCGGACAGTGGCCGGATCGAACTGCAACAGCCATTGGCGGGCCTGCCCGCGTGGAAAAGCGCCCGGGCCGGGATTGCCCGTACGTATCAGACCACCCTGCTGTTTGGCGAAATGTCAGTGTTGGACAACCTGCTGGTGGCGATGCAGCAGGGCCGCATGGGCCTGCCGTTCAGCCTTTCTACAGATGCAGAGCGCAATCTGGCGCTGGATCTGCTGGCATTGGTTGGCTATCGCGGTGAAGTCAATATAGCCGCCGAGGATCTGCCGCATGTGGATCGCCGCCTGGTGGAAATCGCCCGGGCACTGGCCACGGCGCCAGCGGTGTTGTTGCTGGACGAACCGGCAGCCGGCCTCAGTCGTCGCGACACGGATAATCTGGCCGTGCTGCTGCGCAAGCTGGCGGACTTTGGCCTGACGGTGATTCTGGTCGAGCACGACATGGCGCTGGTGATGTCGGTGTCCGAACACCTGCTGGTACTCGACGCCGGCAAGCCGATCGCCTCGGGGCCGCCGGCTGAAATCCGGCAAAATCCGCAGGTCATCGCGGCTTATCTGGGCGGTACCGAGTATCAGGCCACGCCTCGCGAGCAAGCTTGGAACGGCAGCCGCGACGCGCGTCTGTACGTTCAGGATCTGGTTATCGATTACGGTGCATCAGCCGTGGTCGACAAGGTCAACCTGCTGGTCAATCCCGGCGAACTGGTGGCGATTCTCGGCGCCAATGGCGCGGGCAAATCGAGCATCCTGCAATGTCTGGCCGGCCTGCATCGCGCCAGCAGCGGCAGCATTGTGCTGGACAATGAAAACATCGAACTGGCCAGCGCCAGCACCATCGCCGCAAGAGGTCTGGCCCTGGTGCCGGAAGGGCGCCAGGTGTTCCCTTACCTGAGTGTGCGCGACAACCTGTTGCTCGGGGGCTATTCACGTCGCGAACCCTTCGATGCCGAGGCAGAAATCGAGGCCATCCTCCAACGCTTTCCGCGCCTGCGTGATCGCATCGACAACCCGGCTGGCCTCCTTTCCGGTGGCGAACAACAAATGGTCGCCGTGGGTCGCGGCTTGATGGCCAAGCCAAGCATTCTCTTGCTGGATGAACCGTCACTGGGTTTATCGCCGGCGATGATCGGCGAGCTCTACGACGCGCTGGCCGCGCTGCGCGACGAGGGCGTGACCATCCTGCTGGTGGATCAAATGGCCAACCTCGCGCTGCAAGTCGCCGATCGTGCTTATGTGTTGGAAACGGGAACAATCGTCAAAGCCGCAGGCTCGGCAGAACTGCGCGCCGATAAGGCACTGGCGGCCGCTTATCTGGGTGAAGGGGCCAGCGCATGAACGCCCTGAAAATCATCAATGCGCGGTTGGGCAGCGATCATCGCGTCAGCGAGTTCTTCGTCGAGGACGGCTACTTCGTCGACGCCTTCAGTCCGGCTGCCGGCGATTGGCAAACCCTCGATCTGCACGGCCGACTGATGATGCCGGGCCTGATCGAAACCCATATCCATCTGGACAAGGCTTGCATCATGCAGCGCTGCCATTTGCAGGCAGGCACGCTGGCCGAAGCGGTCGCGCAAACCCGCGCCGCGAAAGCCGAGTTCACCGAGGACGATGTCTATCGGCGCGGTGCGCAGGTGCTGGACAAGGCGATTGTGCAAGGCACGACGCACATGCGTACCCACGTGGAACTGGACCCGCAGATCGGCCTGACCGGATTCAACGCGATTCGCCGTTTGCAGGCCGATTATGCGTGGGCTATCAGCCTGGAAATCTGCGTGTTCCCCCAGGAAGGCCTGCTGAACAACCCCGGGACTGAGGCGCTGTTGTGCCAGGCACTGGAAAGCGGCGCAACCGTACTCGGCGGCTGCCCGTATATGGACAGCGACCCGCACGGGCAGATCCAGCGTCTGTTCGAGCTGGCGGTGCGCTACGACTGCGACCTCGATCTGCACCTGGATTTCGACCTCAATACCGAAGGCATGACGGTCATGGAAGTGGCGCGCTGCACGCAGCTTCACGGCTGGGGTGGACGGGTCATCATCGGGCATGCGACCAAGCTGTCGGCGCTGCCCAAGGAGCCACTGACGGTGCTCGCCCGACATCTGGCAAAAACCGGTGTAAACGTGACTTGCCTGCCGAGCACCGATCTGTTCCTGATGGGCCGCGAGGCGTTTCACAACAAACCCCGAGGCCTGGCGCCACTCGCGCATCTGCACGCGTGCGGCGTGAGGTGTTCGGTCTCGACCAACAACATCGGCAATCCGTTTACGCCGTACGGCGATGCATCGTTGATCCGTCAGGCCAACCTGTTCGCTAACGTCAGCCAGATGGGCACGGCGGCGGAACTGCTGCAATGTCTCGCGTGGATTTCCAGCGAGTCAGCCGCTTTGTTGAGATTAAAAGGTTACGGTTTGCAGCCCGGTTGCCGCGCCGATTTCATCGTATTCGACGCGCCTTCGCCGGCGGCGGTCATCGCCGAAATCAGCGCACCGCTGATGGGCTTCAAGGGCGGGCGTCAGACCTTCAGTCGGCCGGCAGCAACGTTGATGAAAGCGAATTAATCAACCAACGCCTGCTTGAGATTGAACTCGGCAGGCACACTTTCTTCCAGTGCCAACTGCGCTTCCAGTTCATCCAGGTGCTCGATCATCACTGCCACGGCTTTTTCGTTGTCACCGTTTTCCAGCGCGGTGATGATTTCCTGGTGTTCATCCGAAGCGCAGGATGGCACGTCATTGCGCTGATACAGCGCCACGATCAACGAACTGCGCACCATCAGATTGGCGAGGATGTCGCTGAGCACGGCATTGCCACTGATCTCGCCGAGCAGCAGGTGAAACTCGCTCAGTTCGCGGACGATAGCCCGTCGATCGGTGTCATTGGTGGCTTTGCGTTCGTTGTTCATGTGGGTCGCGATGCGCTGGCGTTGCTTGCGCATGGTGGCCGGCGTGATGGCCTCGACAATCGCCCGCTCGATGGCGCGACGGGCACTGAAAATATCCCGCGCTTCCTTGGCCGTCGGTTGGGCAACCATGGCGCCGCGATTGGCTTCGATGGTCACCACTTTCTGCATCGCCAGACGCTGCAACGCCACCTGCACATGATTGCGGTTGGCTTGCAGGGTATCGACGATGTGCGCTTCGATCAGTCGCGTGCCCGGCGGCAGACGATGCTGGGCGATCGCCTTGAACAGCGCATCGACGATGCGTTGCACTTCTTGCTGTTTGGCGGTGACAGTGCTCAAGCCCATCCTTTCCTCGGTTTTCCTGAAAGCCTCATGCCGATTCCACAAGGCTGCGGTTGGCGGGCAATGGCCGGCATTATCCGCCAGCCACCCAACCCCGGCAAATGCCTGCTGCAAGCATCAGTCCGGCAGACCGAGCCCGGCGCCCTCCCCCCGAGGATCATGCATGGCGCTGCGGCGACCCGCGGCATCAATGGCGATAATGCCGGCGTGGCCAGTCATGGGGCTGCGCGCCGGAATGATTTCCACCTCATGCCCAAGCGTGCCGAGGCCTTCAATGGTCGCGGCGTTCATGTCGCCTTCCAGTTTGAGATTGTCGGTGCTGTCGAAAAAGCTGCGGCCGAGCAGAAAACGCGGGGTCAGCAGCGCCTGATCAATGGGCTGCTGAAAGTCGATCAGTTGCGTCGCCAAAACCATTTGCGTCTGCGGTTGGCCGTCGCCGCCCTGCGTGCCGAAAAACCAGCGGCGGCCATCGTCTGCCAGATAGCAGGACGGATTGAGTGTGTGCGCCGGACGCTTGCCCGGTGCCCAGCAATTGACGTGTTCGGGGCTGGCGTTGAAACCGGCCGAGCGGTTCTGCCACAACACCCCGGTGTCACCGAGCATGCAGCCTGATCCGAAGTCATGGAACAGACTCTGGATCAAACAGGCGGTACGGCCTTCGCTGTCGGTCGCAGCCATCCACACGGTATCGGCCGGCCGCCCCGGCTCGTTCCACGGCGCGGCACGTTGATCGTCGATGGCATCGGCACAGGCTTGAATCCGCGCGTCTTCGAGACTCGCGGAAAAATCCCATGGTTGGCTCAGCGGATCGCACAACTGCGCGTTGCGCCGCAGCAAGCCCTGTTTAATGGCTTCGACCAGATAGTGATAGTAGAGCGCGCTGCCGTTGCCGGCGGCCGCCAGTGGTTTGTGTTGCAGCGCAGCCATGGCCTGCAACGTATACAAACCCTGGGATGGCGGCGCGACGTTAAAGAGTCGGCCTTCGCGATAGCGGACGGAAATCGGTGCGACTTGCGGCGCACGAGTCGCCGCCAGATCCGCCGCGGTCAAGCCGCAGCCCAAGCGATCGAATGCAGCCCCGAACGCCTCGGCCAGTTCGCCCTGATAGAAATCCTCGACGCCGTGTTTCGCCAGATGCCGCAAGGTGTTGGCCAGTTCGGGCTGACGCAAGGTATCGCCCTCGCGTAACCACTGCCCTTCGCGCTTGCACAGGCGATGCAGGTCCGGCAATTGCTCGATCAGCGGGCGACGCAGGGTTTGCCAGAACAGTTGCGATCGCGACACCTCGCTGCCGGCAGCAGCCACGCTCGCGGCGTCTGTCAACAGATCGGCCCAACCGAACCGCGAGCCCCACTCATGCCGACTGATGTTGGCAGCGGTCTGCCAACTCGCCAGCGCACCCGCCGTGCTCGCCACCGATGCAGGGCCGCGCACGGTGATGGTGCCGCCCTCCGGCAGACGTTGCCCGGCCTGGCCAATCCCTACGATGGTGCGCACCTGCTTGTCGTGGATCATCCATAGGGCATCGCCGCCCAGCCCGGTCATGTGCGGAAAAACCGCTGCAAGCATGGCACTGGCGGCGAGCATGGCATCAACGGCCGTGCCGCCGGCTTCAAGAATTCGCATGCCGGCAGCGCTGGCATCGGCATGAGGCGTACAGATCACCGCACGACTGGAAGTTGCGATCATGGTTGCAGGCTCTCTCTTTGCTAGCTATCGGTATGTTGATTGTTAGCAAGGCAAGATGTATGCCTACTGAAAGCTCACGGGCGCAACGTCACTCGAGTGCGTCGGTGCCGTCTAGCAGCGGCAGCCGCTGTATCGCCCAACCACGAACATCACGACATCCAAGGCTGGGCACCGCGCACGGCTTGCGTGCGGTGAATGTTCAAAAGTCAACAGTCGCCGACAACAGATAAGTTCGCGGCGTCGCCAGGGTCAACCCCGGTTCACTGTCATCCGAAGCCCCCGCCGAACTCCAGTAACGCTTGTCCAGCACGTTCTCGACATTGGCGCGCAAGGTCACGGTTTTCTCATCGACCTTGAAGGCATAGCGCGTGCCCACATCAAAACGCTCCCAGGCGTCGATTTGCTTCTCGTTGGACTGATCCAGATATTGCGAGCTGGAATAAATTCCGCGCCCGGTCAACGTCAGTCCCTGCACGGTCGGCACGTCCCATTCGGCGCCCAGATTGACGTTGTATTTCGGGGTCGCCGGCGCGCGATTGCCGTCGAACGTGCCGTTGGTGGTGTTGGTCAGTTCACTGTCGATGAACATCACGCCGCCCAACAGCCGGAAGCCTTTCAACGGCTCGCCAAACACGCTCAGTTCGACCCCGTCGTTCTGGCGCTTGCCGTTGGGGCCGAAGACGCGTGTCGTGGCATTGGTTTCGTAAGCGGGCTGTTTGATCCGGAATACTGCGGCGGTCAGCGCGTAGGCACCCGCGTCGTACTTGGCGCCGACCTCAACCTGGCGACTGATGAACGGCGGGAAGATTTCGTCCTCGTTGATCGAGGTCGAAGGGGCGATCTTGCCTTGGCTGAGGCCTTCCATGTAGTTGGCGTACAGCGACAACTTGTCCGTCGCCTTGAACAGAATGCCGCCCGAGGGCGAGACTTTTTCTTCATCGTAGGCCGTGTCGCCTTTGACGTCATCGCTCCAGTCATCGACTTTCACCCGTTGCCAGCGAGCGCCCAGCGTCAACAGCAATCGATCGTCGAAGAACCCCAGCGTATCGGACAACGCCACGCCGCTGAAGCGGTTTTCGGTGTAGACCTTGGCGTCGTAGCGCGTCGGTGTGCCGGGTTTTGCCGTTTCCACCGGCTCATACAGGTTGCTGCGCCCGGTGGCGTAGCGCGCACCGCCATTCTCGAAATCCATGTAGAAATAGCTGGCCGCGAGGTTGACCTCGTGGCTCACCGGCCCGGTATGGAACCAGTTGCGCACACCGGCCGTGGCCGTGCGCACGTTTTCGTCGCGGGTGAAGTCGCGCGGCAGAACGCTGAAATCACCGGCGTCGTTGGTCACGGATACGGCGTGGCGCAAGAAGTCATGATTACTTTTGCGCGCACCGACGCCGCCGTACAGCATCACCGAATCACTGACATCGAACTCGGCATTGAGCGTGCCGAAGGTGTCCTCGGTTTTAGCCTGGCTCCACGGTTGCGCGTAGTTGCGATGCACATTGTTCGCGCTCGGCACCTTGGCATTGGCCGCGACTTGCACGCGTTCCTGCGGTGCATCGGTGTCGCGTTCGGTGTGGCCGATATCCGTCGACAGGCGCAGGCGTTCGCCGCGAAAATCGAGGCCGAGCACGGCCATGTCACGATCGACGCTTTGATGATCCCACTCCGTGTCACCGGACTGTTTGACGCCGTTGAAACGCACACCGAACTGGTTGTCTTCGCCAAAACGGCGGCCGACGTCCACGGCGCCACCGAGCTGATTATTGGAGGCGTAGTTGGCGGTCAACGAGGTGATCGGCTGGTCGCTGGCGCGCTTGGGCACCACGTTGATCCCCCCACCGACACTGCCCCGTGGCGAAATGCCGTTGATCAACTGGCTCGGGCCTTTGAGGATGTCGACGCGGTCGGCCATCTCCATGTCGATCGTGTAGGTCGGCAACACGCCGTAGAGGCCGTTATAGGCAACGTCGCTGTTGAACAGACTGAAACCACGGATGGTGAACTGCTCATAGCGGCCACCCGCCGGGTTGGTTGCGCGCACTGACGGGTCGCTGCCGATCAGGTCGCCCAAGGTGCGCGCCTGCTGGTTCTTCACCGCCTCACTGGTGTAAGTGGTCATGCTGAACGGGGTTTCCATGAAATCCCTGGAGCCCAGCAAACCCTGTGAGCCCCGGCGCGCCACCTGTCCACCGGCAAACACATCGGCGTCGGTTGTGCCGGTCGCACCGAGAATCGAAGTCGGCGCCAATTGCAGGCTGCTGCCATCGGCCGCAGGAATCAGCGTGTAAGCGTGATCACCCACCGGTTGCAGTTGCAGACCGCTGCCCGACAACAGCCGAGTGAAACCCTCTTCCACGCCATATTCACCGGCCAGGCCATTGCTGTTGCGGCCGCTCACCAGGGCCGGATCGACTGACAGATTGACCCCGGCCAACCCGGCAAAACGCGTCAGCGCCGCACTCAGACTGCCGGCGGGCACCTGATAATTGCGCCGGGCGGCGTCATCGGCCCAACTGGATTGCATCAATACCGGGCTGGCACTCAGGCTCAGCACGAAGCTCAACTGCAACAACGGACGCAAACGACTTGGGAATACTGCGGGCATTGGAAGAAGCTCTCGATTTTGTTCACTTACCTGCAATGACCGGTGAGGCGAAGAAAAGGGACAGGCTTCAGACGATATTTTTTCGCGGCGTCAGCGTGACCCAGAAACGCGTACGCGAATGCACCTCCAGCGGCAAGCTTGCCGCCAGCAGCGCCAGCACTTTATCGGTATCGTCGAGACGGAAACTGCCGGTGATGCGCAGGCTTTCCAGGGCCGGCTCCCACCGCAACAACCCTGAGCGATAACGACTCAACTCGCACAGAAAGTCGCCCAGTGGCTGGTTTTGCGCCATCAACACGCCGTCGCGCCAGCCGGGCATTTTGGCGTCGAACGCTAAGACCGGGCCGGCACCGGACGCTTGCAGAGTGATCTGTTGCCCTGCATTCAACTGCAGCGCCGGCCCTTGCAACGGTTGCAATTGCACCGATCCGCTGAGCACCGATACGTTGCAATCACGCTCGTTGAGACGCACGCAGACTTCGCTGCGGCTGACGATAATCTGGCCGTAAGCTGCGTTGATCGTCAATGCAGCGCCGCCAGCGACATTGAGCGCCATTTCGCCGCGCACCAGGGTCAATTGACGACGGGCCAGATCAACGTTCACCGCGCTCGCCGTATTGAGTTGCAAGGTGCTGCCGTCGGCCAACCGTGTTCGTGTGTGCTCGCCAGTGCCGGTCTGCAAGTCGGCGCGCCAGACGTCCAAGGGCAATTGGCGACTGACCAGCCACGCCGTCGGCATCAATGCGGCCAGCGCCAGCGCCCGTTTCAGCGCCGCACGCCGCGCCAGGTCCGGGCGATCCAGGGTGGCCATGGCCAATTCTGCGGGCAGACTGGAAAAACGCTGGCGCAACAACTGGATCTTCTGCCAAGCGTTTTCATGGCGGCTATCGCTGTCGCGCCAAGCCTTCAGCCGCACGTGATCCGTTTCACTGGCTTCACCCGATTCGAGCAACGCCAGCCATTGCGCGGCAGCCCGCGCCACTTCCCGCGCTTCATTACCGGGCGCTGTTCTCATCATAGATCTAGCATCAAACAATGCTCGTAAGCCGTTGTCATATAACGTTTTATTGTTCGCTCGGAAACTTGCAAGCGCTCGGCAATCTCGCGATAACCCAGGCCTTCGAGCTGACTCCATAGAAACGCCTTACGCACTGCTCGCGGCAAGCCATCGAGCAATTCATCCAGCGCTTGCAGGGTTTCCAGCAGCACCCAGCGCTGCTCAGGCGACGGCACGCATTCTTCGGGCAATTGCGCGAGGGCTTCGAGATAGGCTTTTTCCAGGCTGCGACGCGTGTAGAAATTGCTCAGCAGGCGTTTGCCGACGGTCAACAGGTACGCCCGTGGCTCACGCATGTCGGCAATCGGTTGCGCACTGCAGAGCACACGCACAAAGGTGTCCTGACTCAGGTCGGCCGCATCCCAGGCATTGCCCATGCGCCGCCGCAGCCAGGTTTCCAGCCAGCCTTGATGATCGCGATACAGTTCGTGCAGGTGCTGCGGCGATGGCGTCGCTGCTTCAGTCATCTCAAGAGTCCTGCGCGAAGTCAGTTTCAAATGAGAGTGATTCTATTTAACTTGCGCGCCGACACAAAGCCTTTTTATCCGCTACGGCATTCAAGAGCGCTTTAGCGTCTCGCTCGGTAATTCCTTGAACAACGCCCGATAACTGCTTGAAAACCGTCCCAGATGCCAGAACGACCACTGCATGGCCACCTCGGCAACGGTGGTTTCCGTGGGGCGGCGTTTGAGCAGTTCGCGGTGGGCGCTGTTCAACCGGCGCAGGCGTAACCAGTGGCTGGGCGTCATGCCGGTGTAGGCCTTGAAGGCCTGTTGCAACTGACGCAATGACACGCCCGCAACCTGCGAGAGTTCGAGCAGATTGAGGGTCTCTTCCGCGGAATCCGCCGCCCAGTCACCGACGCGTTTCATGATGGCGCGCTCTTCAGTGCGCCGCTGCAAGCCGCCGCCGTCCAGGCACACCCGCGCGTTATCGAGGATGAACAGACAGTCATCCAATAGCTGCTTTGTTAGAGCATCTTTATCAAGCGGATCAACAGCTTGCGACAACTTCGTGAGAGTCGAGCTTAACCAGCGACTGAACAAGGCGTTCTGCCCGCAGTTGAGCTGGGTCATGAACATCCCTTCCAGTTTCGCCACGTCCAGACCGTGCTGGCGAACGAACTCCGGGCCGAACACCACGGCGATTTCCTGGTAGTTCTCCGGGGTGATCCAGATGTTGCGACTGTCTTCATTGAGCAGGTAAAGCGCGTTGTCGCTGCGATCAAAACAGAACGCCAGCGCCCCCGACGGCGCACTGAAATTCTGCTCGACGCGGGTGTTCATCTGCTCTTCGTAGACCTCGACACCTTGCAGATCCAGATAGCGGATCTGCCCGGCGAAATGGCCTGGCGACATCTGTTGGTAATGCTGTACCCAACCGGGTGTCACGCGGACTTGTTCAGCGACATCGGCGGTGTTGAACGCTTGTACCTGGAGCGGATTGCACGTTGTCATGGGGTGACCTTGCGCACTCTTTTGGTGCGCTTTGGTGCTGCTTAAAGTGGATAGATGGAACTGCAAGGCTCGCCCAAGATAGTCGTCAACGCGCCACAGGGGAAGGGGCGGAAGATGAAACCCGCCCTCCCCGGCGTCTATAAAACCAATAACGAGGTCTTTATGAATGCCCCTTTCGATCAGCTGTTCACGTGGCTGAAAGATCACAAGATTACCGAAGTCGAATGTGTGGTCAGCGACCTGACCGGCATTGCCCGCGGCAAGATCGCACCGACCAACAAGTTCCTGCATGAGCGAGGCATGCGCCTGCCGGAAAGTGTGCTGCTGCAAACGGTAACCGGGGATTTTGTCGACGACGACATCTACTACGACCTGCTCGATCCCGCCGACATCGACATGGTCTGCAAACCAGTGGCTGACGCGGTCTACGTGATTCCATGGGCGATCGAACCAACCGCCATCGTCATCCACGACACCTTCGACAAATTCGGCAACCCGATCGAACTGTCGCCGCGCAACGTGCTGAAGAAAGTCTTGCAGCTGTACACCGACAAAGGCTGGAAGCCGATTGTTGCGCCGGAAATGGAGTTCTACCTGACCCAACGTTGCGAAGACCCGGATTTGCCGCTGAAGGCACCGCTGGGCCGTTCGGGCCGTGCGGAAAGCGGTCGTCAGTCGTTTTCCATTGATGCCGCCAACGAATTCGATCCGCTGTTCGAAGACGTCTACGACTGGTGCGAACTGCAAGGCCTGGACCTCGACACGCTGATCCACGAAGACGGCCCGGCGCAGATGGAAATCAACTTCCGCCACGGCGATGCGCTGGATCTGGCCGACCAGATCACCGTGTTCAAACGCACCATGCGTGAGGCCGCGCTCAAGCACAACGTTGCCGCGACGTTCATGGCCAAGCCGATCGGCGATGAGCCCGGCAGCGCCATGCACATTCACCAGAGCGTGGTCGAGATCGCCACCGGCAAGCCGATCTTTGCCAACGCTGACGGGCAAATGAGCGAATTGTTCCTCAATTACATCGGCGGTTTGCAGAAGTACATCCCGAAAGTGCTGCCGATGTTCGCGCCGAACGTCAACTCGTTCCGCCGCTTCCTGCCGGACACCTCTGCGCCGGTCAACGTTGAATGGGGCGAAGAAAACCGCACCGTCGGCCTGCGTGTGCCGACCTCCAGCCCTGAGGCGATGCGCGTGGAAAACCGCTTGCCGGGCGCGGATGCCAACCCGTATCTGGCGATTGCCGCGAGCCTGCTCTGCGGCTACATCGGCATGGTCGATGGCATCGAGCCGAGCGCCGGGGTACAGGGCCGCGCCTACGAACGCCGCAACCTGCGTTTGCCGATCACCATCGAAGAAGCGCTGACGCAGATGGAAGAGTGCGAAACCGTGGCGAAATACCTCGGCGACAAGTTCGTCCGTGGTTATGTCGCGGTGAAGCGTGCCGAGCATGAAAACTTCAAGCGCGTGATCAGCTCGTGGGAGCGTGAGTTCCTGATGCTCAGCGTTTAATTCAAATTTGCACAAAACCTGTGGGAGCGGGCTTGCCCGCGATGGCGGCGGCACATTCAGCAGTGATGTCGAAGCTGCCGGCCTCATCGCGGGCAAGCCCGCTCCCACAGGATTAGCGAACCACCTGAAAAGTCCAATAAATTAGAGGTGTCGATATGCGTCTGTTGAAATCCATGGTACCCGCCGCTCTGGCCCTGATGTGCAGCGTTGGAGCACACGCCCAGCCCCAGGTCAGCGTCTACAACTGGACCGACTACATCGGCGAAACCACCCTCGCCGACTTCCAGGCAAAAACCGGGATCAAGGTGATCTACGACGTCTTCGACTCCAACGAAACCCTCGAAGGCAAGCTCCTCGCCGGGCGCACCGGGTACGACGTGGTCGTGCCATCCAACCACTTCCTCGCCCGTCAGGTGAAGGCCGGGGCTTTCCTCAAACTGGATCGCGCGCAACTGCCGAACTTCAAAAACCTTGATCCGAAGCTGCTTGAACTGCTGGAGAAAAACGACCCGGGCAACGAGCACTCGGTGCCGTACCTGTGGGGCACCAACGGCATCGGTTACAACGTCGACAAGGTCAAGCAAGTGCTGGGCATCGATCACATCGATTCCTGGGCCGTGCTGTTCGAGCCTGAAAACCTGAAAAAACTCACCCAGTGCGGCGTGTCGATGATGGACTCCGCCGACGAAGTCTTCCCCGCGGTGCTCAACTACATGGGCATGGACCCGCGCAGCGAAAACCCCGAAGACTACAAAAAAGCTGAAGCCAAACTGCTGAGCATTCGTCCGTACATCACCTATTTCCATTCCTCCAAATACGTCTCGGATCTGGCCAACGGTGACATCTGCGTAGCCTTCGGCTATTCCGGTGACGTGTTCCAGGCCGCCAACCGCGCCAAGGAAGCCAAGAACGGCGTGAACATCGCCTACGCCATCCCGAAAGAGGGCGCCAACCTGTGGTTTGACCTGCTGGCGATTCCCGCCGACGCGAGTAACACCAAAGAAGCGCACGCCTTCATCAATTACCTGCTCGATCCGCAAGTGATTGCCAAGGTCAGCGCGTCGGTCGGTTATGCCAACCCTAACCCGGCCGCCAAGCAGTTCATGGATCCGGAGCTGGTCAATAACCCTGAGGTGTATCCGCCGCAGGAAGTGCTCGACAAGCTCTACATCTCTACCACCCCGCCTCAAGCGATCATGCGTCTGATGACCCGCTCCTGGAGCAAAGTGAAGTCGAACAAATGAATCAGTACACCGAAGAACACGCCCGCTCCTACTACGCAGCTTCAGCGCGGGCGACCACAGCCTATCCGCAACTGGAAGGTGAGCTGAGCGCCGATGTCTGCGTGATCGGCGGCGGGTTCACCGGGGTCAACACGGCCATTGAACTGGCACAGCGCGGGCTTTCGGTGATTCTGATCGAAGGCCGGCGCATCGGCTGGGGCGCCAGCGGGCGCAACGGCGGGCAGTTGATTCGTGGCATTGGCCATGACGTCGACGGCTTCGCCAAGTATGTCGGCCAGGACGGCGTGCGTTACTTGCAGCGCGCCGGCATCGACTCGGTGGAACTGGTGCGCCAGCGCATCGGCGACCACGGCATCGAGTGCGACCTGCGTTGGGGCTTCTGCGATCTGGCCAACACCTCTGCGCAGTTCGATGCATTCAAGGAAGAGCTGGTCGACCTCGCCGAACTCGGTTATGCCCACGCAACACGCCTGATCGGCCCGGAGCAGATCCGCCAGCAAGTGGTCAACTCCGAGATCTATGCCGGTGGGCTGGTGGACATGGGTTCCGGTCATCTGCATCCGCTGGATCTGGTGCAAGGCGAAGCGCGGCTGGCGGCCTCCCTTGGCGTGCGGATCTTCGAGCAAAGTCAGGTGCTGGAAATCATCCACGGCGCGACGGTGCAGGTGCGTTGTGCCCATGGCACGGTGCGTGCCGGCAGCCTGGTGCTCGGCTGCAATGCGCATCTGGATGAACTCGAACAACAACTCAGTGGCAAAGTGCTGCCGGCCGGCAGTTACATCATTGCTACCGAACCGTTGTCCGAGGAGCGCGCCGCGCAACTGATCCCGCAGAATCTGGCGGTGTGCGACCAGAAAGTCGGTCTCGATTATTACCGGCTCTCGGCTGACCGGCGCTTGTTGTTCGGCGGTGCCTGCCATTATTCCGGGCGCGATCCTGCGGACATCGCGGCTTATATGCGGCCGAAGATGCTCAAGGTCTTCCCGCAATTGGCCGACGTGCACATCGATTACCAGTGGGGCGGCAAGATCGGCATCACCGCCAACCGTTTCCCGCAGGTCGGGCGGCTCAAGCAGCATCCGAATGTGTTTTATGCGCAGGGCTACTCCGGCCATGGCCTGAACGTCACCCACTGGTGCGCGAAACTGCTCGGCGAAGCGATTCATGCCGGGCACAGCCAAGGCATGGACGTGTTCAGCGGCGTGCCGCACATGACCTTCCCCGGCGGCCCTGCGCTGCGCTCGCCCCTGCTGGCGCTGGGCATGTTCTGGTATCGCCTGCGCGAAATCCTTGGCTAACCCCCTACCCAATCTGATCGTTCCCACGCTCCGCGTGGGAATGCCTCAAGGGACGCTCTGCGTCCAGTGACGCGGAGCGTCACGGGCTGCGTTCCCACGCGGAGCGTGGGAACGATCAATAGCGGCATATGCGCTATACAGATTTGCTCTATCGCCAAGCACTTCTATATTGATGAGGTGCTTTTGCGTTCCTGACGCTCAGTGCCCAATCAATCGAGGAGGACATGGATGAAGTCGTCAGCCACCGACGAGCCGCGAGCACCAGGCCAGGCCCCCATCAAAACCCGCCGTTTCGGCATCTCACTGGTCTGGATCGTGCCGATCGTGGCCGTGCTGGTGGGCATCTCGCTGGTCGTGCACAACATCCTCCAGGAAGGCCCGACCATCGTGGTCACCTTCAAGACCGGCAGCGGGCTGACGGCGAACAAGACCGAGGTCAAGTACCGCAACGTGGTTGTCGGCCAGGTCACGGATGTCGAGTTGAGCGACGACCAGAAAAGCGTCAACGCCACCATCAAGCTGGCCAAACAGGCCGAAACCTTCACCCGTGAAGACTCGCAGTTCTGGGTCGTGCGCCCGCGGATCGGCGCTGGCGGTGTTTCCGGCATCGACACCCTGCTCTCCGGTGACTACATCGGTGCCGACATCGGCCAGTCCAATGCCCGCGCGAAAAACTTCAAAGGCCTGGAAAACCCGCCCCCCATTACCTACGGCGAGCCCGGCAAACGCTTCATGTTGCATGCCTCCGACCTCGGATCGCTGGACATCGGCTCCCCTGTTTACTACCGCAAGATTCCGGTTGGCCAAGTCGTCACTTACGCCCTCGACCCCGACGGCAAAGGCGTCAATATCGAAGTGTTCATCCATGCGCCGAACGATGCCTTCGTCACCGAAAACACACGTTTCTGGAACGCCAGCGGCATCGACGTCAATGTCGGCGCCAACGGCTTTGCGGTGAAGACCGAATCGCTCTCGACCCTGCTGGTCGGCGGCATCGCCTTCCGCGCTCCGGAATACAGCCCCAACGACGTCGCAGCGGCCGAAGACAAAGACTTCGAACTGTTCGCCGAGCAGAGCACCGCACTCGCCCCGCCCAACGGCAAGGCGCAGTACTTGAGTCTGCGCTTCGACCAATCCCTGCGCGGCCTGAAAGTGGATGCGCCGGTGGAGTTCCTTGGCATGGAGATCGGCCGAGTGGTCGGGATCAATCTGGATTTCGATGCGAAAAAACGCAGCTTCCCGCTCAACGTCGGCATCGTCATTTACCCGCAGCGCCTGGGCATGGCCTACGGCAAAATGCTCACCGCTTTCAAGCATGACCCCAACGACGAAGCGGCCGGTATTCGTCTGATCGGTACCTTTATCGACAATGGCCTGCGCGCGCAGGCGCGCAGCGGCAATCTGCTGACCGGCCAGCTTTACGTTGCCCTGGACTTCTTCCCGAAAGCCGAGAAAGTCGCGTTCGATCCGACGTTGCGCCCGGTGATGATCCCGACCGTGCCGGGTAGCCTTGAACAGTTGCAGGAAAAACTCGAAGCCGTGGTCGACAAACTCAACAAGCTGCCGGTTGATCGCATTGCCAGCAACCTCGACAGCAACCTGGTCGAACTGCGCAAAGGCCTGACCCAGTTCAACGCGAAGACCTTGCCGGGCGTGCAAAACACCCTCGCCGACGTCAGCAAAACCCTACAGTCCGCCAGCTCGACCCTGGCCGAAGATTCACCGCAACGCGAAAAGCTCACCGAGACCCTCGACGAACTCGGCCGCATGTCGCGCTCCCTGCGTGAACTCTCGGATTACCTCGGTCGCCATCCGGAATCGCTGATTCGCGGTCGCCCAGACAACGCAGCGCCGCTGGACCTGAAAGGACCGCCACGCAATTGAGCACAGGAGCTACCCCATGGCTTTACCGCTGAAGATCACCGTGCTCGCTGCTTGCATGCTGCTCGGCGCCTGCCGCAGCGACCCGATCAGTTTTCATACGCTGACGCCGGTGCAACTGGGCAGCGCCCGCCCCGGGGCGCAAATCCCGATTGAAGCCATCACCGTACCGCCGCAGGTCGACCGCCCGCAAATTGTCATTCGCCAGGGCAACAGCGGTTTGGCGATCCTTGAAACTCAATGGTGGGGCGCGAGTCTGGCGGATGAGCTGCGCAGTGCACTGGTCGATCAACTGAGCAATTCCAGCGGTCGCGGCGATGTGTCGGTGCGCATCGAGGTGCAACGTTTTGATTCAATCCCCGGCCAATACGCCCTGATCGATGCGAAATGGCGGCTGCGTCCGCTGGGTGACACCGACAGTGGCCTGGTCACTTGCCGCTCGACTTTGCAAACGCCGTCAGGGCCGAGCATCAATGAACTGGTGACTGCTCAGCAAAACAACGTCAAACGCCTGGCTGCACTCATCAGTCAGGCGGCAGGCAATCCGCGCGGCTGCCCGTCTTCCTCCTGAATCACACCTTCTGGCTCCAGCTTAAGACGCACGGCTCTCGTGCGTCGGCGAGTCGCTGCTAATCTGAATAGGAATGACATGTATTAACCGTCTTTTTGACGGTTTTTTCTCATCTGTCAGCCTGATTTGCCCGCGACTCAACAATGCAAACCCTTTGCCTCACGTCCGGCGAAGGCTTGCCCATAACGTATAAAAAGCCAGGAGCCCGCCCATGAGTCCACACCTTCCCGCCTTCCTGAAAAGCGCCGCACTGGCCACCGCCCTGCTCGGTTCCGCCCCACTGTGGGCTGCCGACGGCGTTGGCTTGTTGGTCTACAACGCCCAGCATGAAAGCCTGACCAAGGCCTGGGTCGCTGGTTTCACCGAAGAAACCGGCATTCCGGTGACCGTCCGCAATGGCGATGACACCGAAATGGGCAATCAACTGGTTCAGGAAGGTACGGCTTCCCCGGCAGACGTATTCCTCACCGAGAACTCCCCGGCGATGGTGCTGGTCGACAACGCCAAGCTGTTTGCGCCGATTGCGCCAGCCACACTGGAACAGGTGGAAGCGGCTTACCGTCCGGCGCATGGCCAGTGGATCGGCATCGCCGCGCGATCAACCGTATTCGTCTACAACTCGGCCAAACTGGCGGAAAAAGACCTGCCGAAATCCCTGCTCGATCTGGCCAAACCCGAGTGGAAAGGTCGCTGGGCCGCCTCCCCGGCCGGTGCCGATTTCCAGGCCATCGTCGCGGCGGTGCTTGAGCAGAAAGGCGAAGCCGCCACGCTCGACTGGCTCAAAGGCATGAAGACCAACGCCACCGTGTATCGCGGCAACAGCGCCGTGCTCAAAGCGGTGAATGCCGGGCAGATCGACAGCGGCGTGATCTACCACTATTACAGCTTCGTCGATCAGTCCAAGACCGGCGAAAACAGCAAGAACACCAAGCTCTACTACTTCAAGCATCAGGACCCGGGCGCGTTCGTCAGTACCTCCGGCGCCGGCGTGCTGGCCTCCAGCAAACATCAGGAAGACGCGCAGAAGTTCGTCAAATACATCACCGGCAAGGAAGGCCAGGAAATTCTCCACAGCGGCACCTCGTTTGAATACGCGGTCGGCAAAGACGCGCCGTCCAACCCGAAACTGACGCCGTTGAAGGATCTCGATGCGCCAAAAGTCGATGCGTCGAAACTCGACAGCAAGAAAGCCGTCGAGCTGATGACTCAGGCGGGAATCCTGTAAGTGATCCCGGAACCTTTACCGGCGGACGTCGTTGCGGCGTCTTCCGCTCACCTGCCACTGAAAACCCGCGCCCTCAATGGTCGCGGGGGTTCCTGGGTGGTTGCGCTGGCGATCACGGTTTCACTGCTGTCGTTGCTGCCGATCCTGTTTGTCATCGGTGTGTCGTGGGCGACCGGTTGGGCGACTATCGAAGCGTTGGTGTTTCGTCCCCGAGTGGCCGAGCTGCTGATCAACACGGTGTTGTTGGTGTTGATCACCCTGCCCTTGTGCATTGTGCTCGGCACGACGCTGGCGTGGCTGACCGAACGCAGCAACCTGCGCGGTCGGCGCCTGTGGTCATTACTGGCCGTGGCGCCTTTGGCGGTGCCGGCGTTCGTGCACAGCTATGCGTGGGTCAGCCTGATTCCATCGATTCATGGATTACCCGCCGGCGTGCTGGTGTCGGTGATCGCCTATTTCCCGTTCCTTTATCTACCGGTTGCAGCGACGTTGCGCCGACTCGATCCGGCGATTGAAGACGTCGCCGAATCCCTGGGCCTCAAACCTTGGGCGGTATTTTTCCGGGTGGTATTGCCGCAACTGCGGTTGGCGATTTGTGGCGGTGCGTTGCTGGTCGGTCTGCACCTGCTGGCCGAATACGGGCTCTACGCAATGATTCGCTTCGATACCTTCACCACGGCGATTTTCGATCAGTTCAAATCAACCTTCAACGGCCCGGCGGCGAACATGCTCGCGGGGGTTCTGGCCCTGTGCTGTCTGGCGATGCTCACCGTCGAATCTGCCGCGCGAGGCAAGGCACGTTATGCCCGCGTGGGTTCTGGCAGCGCGCGCGAACAACGCACGGTGTTGTTGAGTCGCGGCGCCAAAGCGCTTGGGCTGGGTCTGCAAGTACTGACGTGCCTGCTCGCCCTTGGCGTACCGTTGCTGACGCTGGGGCGCTGGTTGGTCGCCGGCGGTGTAGAGGTCTGGGAAAGTGGTGAGTTGCTGCCCGCGTTGTTGCAAACCCTGTCGTTCGGCGTGGCCGGTGCGTTGCTGACCAGCCTCGCGGCGATCCCCATTGCCTGGCTGTCGATCCGCGCGCCGGGCAAATTGCAGCGCCTGCTGGAAGGCTGCAATTACATCACCAGTTCGCTGCCGGGGATTGTCGTGGCGCTGGCACTGGTGACCGTGACCATCCATTTCGCCCGGCCGATCTACCAGACCACCATTACGGTGCTGCTCGCCTATCTGCTGATGTTTCTGCCTCGCGCACTGGTCAGCCTGCGTGCCGGTTTTGCCCAGGCCCCGGTAGAACTGGAGAACATCGCGCAAAGCCTCGGCCGTTCGCCGCTGCGCGCGTTGTGGCTGATTACCTTGCGCCTCGCTGCACCCGGCGCGGCGGCCGGCGCCGCCCTGGTGTTTCTGGCGATCACCAATGAATTGACCGCGACTTTACTGCTCGCGCCCAACGGCACCCGAACCTTGGCCACCGGTTTCTGGGCCATGACCAGTGAAATCGATTACGCCGCCGCAGCGCCTTACGCACTGTTGATGGTGCTGTTATCGCTGCCGCTGACGGCCATCCTCTACCACCAATCCAGGCGCACCGCTGGCCGATGAACGCACTTGAACTGATCTCCCTGAGCAAAGCCTTTGGCGCGCAGCAAGCGCTGGACGACATCTGCCTGTCCGTCCCGACCGGTAGCCGTACGGTGATTGTCGGCCCGTCGGGCTCCGGCAAAACCACGCTGTTGCGGATGATCGCCGGCTTCGAATTTCCCGACGCCGGCAGCCTGATGCTCAATGGTCAGGTGCTGGTCGACAGCACCCACGCCGTACCGGCTTATCAGCGGCAGATTGGCTATGTGCCGCAGGACGGCGCGCTGTTTCCGCACATGACCGTCGCTGCCAACATCGGTTTTGGTCTGGCCCTGACAGGATCGGCAAAAACCGAACGTATCGCACAACTGATGGACAGCGTTTCGCTGGATGCCAACATGGCCAACCGTTGGCCGCATGAATTGTCCGGCGGTCAGCAGCAACGGGTTTCGCTGGCTCGCGCACTGGCCCAGCAACCGCGATTGATGCTGCTCGACGAACCGTTCTCCGCGCTCGACACCGGCCTGCGCAGCGCCATGCGCAAAATGGTCGCGCGCTTGCTCGAAGACGCGGGCGTCACGACGATTCTGGTCACCCACGATCAGGGCGAAGCACTGTCGTTTGCCGATCAACTGGCGGTGATGCGTGGCGGGCGTCTGGTGCAGTCCGGGCATCCGATGGACCTCTACCGCTACCCGCACGATGAACAGACTGCGCATTTTCTCGGAGAAGCCGTGGTGATGCCCGCGCGCATTGAATCCGGGCTGGCCCATTGCGACCTCGGCCCGGTGCCGGTCGACAGCAACGGTTTCATTGGCGAAGCGCAGATCATGCTGCGACCGGAGCAACTGCAGGTGGGCGGCGCAGTCATCGGTAATCAGGGTTGCCATGCTGTGGTCACCGAGCGCGATTTTGCCGGCAACACCTGCACGTTGACCGTCGAACTACGCTCGTCAACCAGTCAGGATCCGGGGCGCTCACTGTTAGTGCGCAGCTCCGGCATGCACGCGCCACCCGCCGGCAGCCCGGTGCAATTGTCAGTGCTTGGCGCCGCTCACGTGTTCACCGCGTCCTGATCACAGGTCGAAGCGATCCACCGCCCGCCGCCGCTCGTTGTCATCACGCACATCGTAGTTGGCGGTGGTCTGGATATTGCTGTGGTGCGCCAGTTTCTGCGCGATCGACAGGTCGTGCTCTTCGATCACCCGAGTGATGAACGAACGGCGGAAATCGTGCGGCATGATCTTCACCCCGACCTGGGTGCCGCGCTGCCGGGCGATGTAGTAGATCGCGTGTTTGGTGATGCGCTCGCGGGTGATGTGGCTGCCGCGACGGATGCGGTTGAACAGAAAGGCATCGTCGCTCTCGCCTTCCTTGAGTTGCTCGCGGCGAAACTCCAGCCATTTATTGAGCTTGTCGAACGCCCACGTCGGCGCATATTTGATCAGTTGTTTATTGCCCTTGCCGGTGACGGTCAGGCTGCGTTCGCGGAAGTCGACCTGATTCAAGTCCAGGTCCACCGACTCCGATTTGCGCATGCCGGTGCCGTACAACAGGGCGATCACCGCCGCATCGCGCAGGCCCTGCGGACGTGGGTCGGCGGCGCAGACTTCCATCAGTTCGTGAATCAGCGTGCGCTTCAAATTGCGCCCCTGGGACAACCGCGTGCCGGCAATACCTTTGACCGAACGCATTTTCAGCAGATGGTCCTGACTGATCAGGCTCATGCGCCAGGCTTCATTCATTACGCCGCGCACGGCATTCACATACAGCGAAGAAGTATTTGGCGCATAACCGTCGGCGCGCAACGCGGCGACCAGCGCGATGACGTCTTCGGGCTGCAGCCCGTGCCAGGGGATTTCCTCGATGTCGACGTCTTCGAAACCGAGGCGGTCGGCGGCGTCCTGCAAGACATAACGCATGGTCAGTTGGCTGGACGGCGCCAGACGGGCCAGATACAGCGTCAGCGGATTAGTGTTGGACGGGGTGGATTCAGTACTCGACAAGTCAATCAAACGAAACGGCCTTGAATAGAAAACAGTTCAACAAAACAACTTAAAAGTGCAAAGAAACTTATATAAGGAACGACTTTTCCGTAGGACTTTTCTATTAAAAGTGCCGATGAACGGAGGAAGTCTGAACGGTGGCTGTATGGCTAACAGATAAACGAATCGCCGACCGGTTTTTCATGTTCCTTTGACAAAAACGGGCATAACCTTAGTTACAACAGGTTGCCCCGAAAGGCCTACAACCTGCCGTCCGCGGACTTAAAAGTCAATCAGGCATTCCCCGGCCGGTATCCCAAACCATTGAAATCATGTGTTTTTCAGACAATTGGCTGAAGGATGGCTGTCGCCTCGAGGTTCTTATGAGTCAAGCGTTTCTGCCGTTTTCGCGTCCGAGTATCGGTGAAGAAGAAATAGCCGCCGTCGAACAAGTATTGCGCTCAGGCTGGATTACTACCGGCCCCCAGAACCAGGCATTGGAAGAACAGTTTGCCGCTTATATAGGTTGCCAACATGCGGTGGCACTTTCCTCGGCAACCGGCGGCATGCATATCACGCTGCTCGCCCTGGGCATTGGCCCGGGTGATGAAGTCATTACGCCGTCGCAAACCTGGGTCTCGACCGCCAATATGATCTCGTTGCTCGGCGCCAAACCGGTGTTCGTCGACGTCGACCGCGACACGCTGATGACCGACGCCGCACGCATCGAAGCCGCGATCACGCCGCGCACCAAAGCGATCATCCCGGTGCATTACGCCGGTGCCGCATTTGATCTCGATCCACTGTACGCCCTGGCTGAAAAACACGGGATCGCCGTGATCGAAGACGCCGCACACGCCGCCGGCACCCGCTACATGGGCCGCCACGTCGGTGCGCAAGGTACGGCGATTTTCTCCTTCCACGCGATCAAGAACATGACCTGTGCCGAAGGCGCGATGTTCGTCAGCGACGACGCAGCACTGGCCACTCGTGTGCGCATGCTCAAGTTCCATGGTCTGGGTGTTGACGCCTACGACCGCCTGACCGGTGGCCGCAAGCCGCAGGCGCAAGTGATGGAGCCGGGGTTCAAATACAACCTCGCTGACATCAACGCCGCGATCGCCCTCGTACAACTGCAGCGTCTGGACGCGATCAATGCGCGCCGCACCGAACTGGCCGCCGCCTACCGGCAAAAACTCGAAGGCCTGCCGGTGCAGCCGCTGGCGGTACCCGACTACGCGCAGACCCACGCCTGGCACCTGTTCATCCTGCGCATCGACAGCGAGCGCTGCGGCATGGACCGCGAAGCTTTCATGAAAGGCTTGCAGGACCAAGGCATCGGCACCGGCATCCATTTCATCGCCACCCACCTGCACACCTGGTATCGCCAGCGTGACCCACACCTGTACCTGCCCAACACCGAATGGAACTCGGCGCGGCTGTGCTCGATTCCGTTGTTCCCCGACATGAGCGATCAAGACCTTGATCGCGTGGTCGGCGCCATCGCCACTCTTATGGACAAACGCCTGTGAAACCCTATCCGATCCGCTGTGTGTCGATCGTCATCCCGGTCTACAACGAACAGGACAGCCTGCCGGAGCTGTTGCGCCGCACCGAAGCGGCGTGCCGGATGCTGCGTCACGACTATGAAATCGTCCTCGTCGACGACGGTAGCCGTGACGAGTCCGCCAACCTGCTGGAAGAAGCCGCGAGCCGTGAAGACAGCCCGTTCGTGGCGGTCATTCTCAACCGCAACTACGGCCAGCACGCGGCAATCATGGCCGGTTTCGAGCAGTGCAAAGGCGACGTGGTGATCACCCTCGACGCCGACCTGCAGAACCCGCCGGAAGAAATCCCGCGCCTGGTCGCCGAAGCCGAAAAGGGCTACGACGTGGTCGGCACCGTGCGCGGCAACCGTCAGGATTCGGCGCTGCGCCGTTATCCGTCGAAGCTGATCAACCTCGCCGTGCAGCGCTCCACCGGCGTCGCCATGAGCGACTACGGCTGCATGCTGCGCGCTTACCGCCGCACGATCATCGACGCGATGCTCGCCTGCCGTGAACGCAGCACCTTCATCCCGATTCTGGCCAACAGCTTCGCCCGCCACACCACGGAAATCGTCGTCGCCCACGCCGAGCGTGAGCACGGCGATTCGAAATACAGCCCGATGCGTTTGATCAACCTGATGTTCGACCTGATCACCTGCATGACCACCACGCCTTTGCGCTTGCTGAGCATTGTCGGTTTCACCATGGCCGGGCTCGGTGTGTTGTTCGCAGCAGCGCTGATCGTGTTGCGGCTGGTGTTCGGTGCCGGCTGGGCCGGTGACGGCATGTTCGTGTTGTTCGCGGTGCTGTTCGTGTTCACCGGTGGCCAGTTCATCGGCATGGGCCTGCTCGGCGAATACCTCGGGCGCATGTACAGCGACGTGCGTGCCCGCCCGCGTTTTTTCGTTGAAAAAGTCTTGCGCGGCCAACCCGCCATGCCGCCGCGCGCCATCACCGTCGACGGTCTCTCCTCCTCCAATGATCAGGTTCTCTCATGAGCGCAAAAACTGTTGTCTTCGCTTACCACGATATCGGCTGCGCCGGCATTCAAGCCCTGCTCGACAGCGGCTATGACATTGCAGCGGTATTTACCCATGCCGATGATCCGAAGGAGAACGCCTTTTACGCCTCGGTCGCGCAGCTGTGTGCCAGCAAAGGCATCCCGGTGCACGCCCCGGAAGACGTCAATCACCCACTGTGGATCGAGCGCATCGCCAAGCTCGACCCGGAATACATTTTCTCCTTCTACTACCGCAACCTGCTGAGCGAACAGCTGCTGACCACCGCGAAAAAAGGTGCGTTCAACCTGCACGGTTCGCTGCTGCCGAGCTACCGTGGCCGCGCCCCAGCGAACTGGGTGCTGGTCAACGGTGAAACCGAAACCGGCGTGACCCTGCACCGCATGGTCAAGCGTGCCGACGCCGGTGCCATCGTCGCCCAGCAACGCGTGGCCATCGAACGCAGCGACACCGCGCTGAGCCTGCACGGCAAACTGCGCATCGCCGCCTCCGACCTGCTGCGCGATACCCTGCCAGCAATGCTCCAAGGCAAGATCAGCGAAACCGCGCAGGACGAATCGAAAGCCACAGTATTTGGTCGTCGCACTGCCGCCGACGGCAAACTGCTCTGGGCGAAACCGGCCGAGCAACTGTTCAATCTGGTGCGTGCCGTCACCCAGCCGTACCCGGGCGCGTTCTGCGCTGTGGGTGAGCACAAACTGATCGTCTGGAGCGCTGAAGTCGTCAAAGGCAACGACGGTCAGGCACCGGGCCGCGTGATCAGCGTCGACCCGTTGCGCATTGCCTGCGGTGAAGACTCGCTGGTGATCCTCTCCGGGCAGCGCAACGACAACGGCCTGTTCCTCAGCGGCCCGCAACTAGCCAACGAACTCGGTCTGGTCGACGGTTCGCTGCTGCGCGGCGCTGAATCCGGCCGCGCGCCACGTCGCACTCGCGTGCTGATCCTCGGCGTCAACGGTTTTATCGGCAATCACTTGTCCGAGCGCTTGCTGCGTGACGACCGCTACGAAGTGTATGGCCTGGACATCGGCTCCGACGCCATCGAGCGTCTGCGCAGTCACCCGCACTTTCACTACGTCGAAGGCGATATCAGCATTCACTCGGAGTGGATCGAATACCACATCAAGAAGTGCGACGTGGTGCTGCCGCTGGTGGCCATAGCCACGCCGATCGAATACACCCGCAACCCGCTGCGCGTGTTCGAACTCGACTTTGAGGAAAACCTGAAACTGGTGCGCTACTGCGTCAAGTACAACAAGCGCGTGATCTTCCCGTCGACCTCGGAAGTCTATGGCATGTGCCAGGACAAGCACTTCGACGAAGACACCTCGAACCTGGTGGTCGGCCCGATCAACAAGCAGCGCTGGATCTACTCGGTGTCCAAGCAATTGCTGGATCGGGTGATCTGGGCCTACGGCGCCAAGGGTTTGAATTTCACCCTGTTCCGCCCTTTCAACTGGATGGGCCCGCGCCTTGATCGCCTGGATTCGGCCCGTATTGGCAGCTCCCGCGCCATCACCCAGTTGATCCTCAACCTGGTCGAAGGCACGCCAATCCGTCTGTTTGACGGTGGCGAGCAGAAACGCTGCTTCACCGATATTGCCGACGGCGTCGAAGCACTGGCGCGGATCATCGATAACGATGGCGACGTCTGCAACGGCCAGATCATCAACATCGGCAACCCGGACAACGAAGCGAGTATTCGCCAGTTGGGTGAAGAGTTGCTGCGTCAATTCGAAGCGCATCCGCTGCGCGACAATTTCCCGCCGTTCGCCGGTTTCCGCGACGTCGAGAGCAAGGCGTTCTACGGCGCCGGTTATCAGGATGTCGAACACCGCAAGCCAAGCATCGCCAACGCCAAGCGCCTGCTCGACTGGACGCCGACCGTGGAAATGCGCGAGACCATCGGCAACACGCTCGACTTCTTTTTGCGTGAAGCCATGCTCGAACAAGCGGACAAGCGCTAATGCAGGCCGGTCTACGCATCGACGTCGACACCTTTCGCGGCACCCGTGACGGTGTGCCGCGCTTGCTGGAAATGCTCGACGAGGCGCAGATCAAGGCGACGTTCTTCTTCAGTGTCGGCCCCGACAACATGGGCCGGCATTTGTGGCGCCTGATCCGCCCGCAGTTCCTCTGGAAAATGCTCCGTTCCAACGCGGCCGGCCTGTATGGCTGGGATATTTTGCTGGCCGGTACGGCGTGGCCGGGCAAACCGATTGGCCGCGAACTCGGGCACCTGATGCGTCAGGCCCGCGACGCCGGTCATGAAGTCGGCCTGCATGCGTGGGATCACCACGGCTGGCAGGCGAATGCCGGGCGCTGGAGCGATGCGCAACTGATCGAACAGATCCGTCAGGGCGTCGACACCTTGAGCGACATTCTCGGTGAAAAAATCCACTGTTCGGCCGCCGCCGGTTGGCGTGCCGACGAGCGCGTGATCGAGGCCAAGCAAGCCTTCGGTTTTCGCTACAACAGCGATTGCCGTGGCACGCGGCTGTTCCGGCCGTTGTTGGCGGACGGCACACCGGGCACGCCGCAGATCCCGGTGGATCTGCCGACCTTCGACGAAGTGGTCGGCCCCACCGTTGCGGCGCGGGACTTCAACGCTTTCATCCTTGATCACTTCCGTGCGCAACAGCTCAACATCTACACCATTCATGCCGAAGTCGAAGGGATTCTGCTGGCTGAGGATTTTCGTCAACTGCTGGCCGCTGCGCGCCAGCGAGGTATCGACTTCACACCGCTGGGCGACTTGCTGCCCGAGTTCTTCAACAGCTTGCCCGTGGGTCGCGTACAACGCGGCGCCCTCGACGGCCGTGAAGGCTGGCTGGGAGTGCAAGGCGCATGACTAAACGCTGGGCATTGCCGCTGCTGCTGTTGGGCATCTGTCTACTGGCTTACCTGCTGCCATTGGGCACGCATGGTTTGTGGATTCCTGATGAGACGCGCTACGCGCAAATCAGTCAGGACATGTTGCTGAGTGGTAACTGGGTGTCGCCACACTTCATGAGCCTGCGCTACTTCGAGAAGCCGATTGCCGGCTATTGGATGATCGCGCTCGGGCAAGAGCTGTTCGGGCAGAACCTGTTTGGCGTGCGCTTCGCTTCGGCGCTGAGCACCGGGTTGAGTGTGTTGCTGTGTTATCTCGTCGCCCGACGCTTGTGGAACGATCCGCGCAAAAGCTTTGCCTGCGCCCTGCTCTACATGAGTTTCACCATCGTTGCCGGTCAGGCCGGGTACGCCAACCTCGATCCGCAATTCACCTTTTGGGTCAACCTGAGCCTGGTAGCGTTGTGGTTTGCCGTCGACAGTCAAACCAGCGGCAAGCGCATGCTTGCCTGGGCAGTGCTGGGGCTGGCGTGTGGCATGGGCTTCATGACCAAGGGTTTCCTCGCGTGGCTGTTGCCGGTGTTGATCGCTCTGCCGTGGATGCTTTGGCAAAAACGCTGGCGTGAACTGCTGATGTACGGCCCGGTGGCGATTGCCATCGCGATCGTCGTCAGCTTGCCGTGGGTGCTGTCGGTGCATGCACAAGAGCCCGACTACTGGCGGTTCTTCTTCTGGCACGAACACATTCGCCGCTTTGCCGGTGACGATGCCCAACACGACGCGCCATGGTGGTTTTACCTGCCGCTGCTGGTAGCGTTCAGTCTGCCGTGGGCGGGTTTGATCCCGACCACGCTCAAGCAAGCCTGGCAAACGCGCGCCCAGCCCCGGGTGGTGTTTCTACTGCTGTGGCTGCTGATGCCGCTGCTGTTTTTCAGCCTGAGCAACGGCAAATTGCCGACCTACATCCTGCCGTGCCTGCTGCCGATGGCGTTGCTGCTCGGTCATGCGCTGGCCGACCGTTTGCGTCTGGAGCAAGGTCGGGCGCTGAGCATCAATGGTCTGCTGAATCTGCTGTTGGGCGTCGTCACGCTGATTGCGCTGGTGTACCTGCAACTGACCAAACCGGTGTACGACCACGAATTGCACAGCATGGTGCTGGTGTTCATTGCCCTGATCGGCTGGATCATCGCCAACCTGCTGCAAGCGTTCCTGCCGTTGCAGTGCTGGGCGGCGCCGGCGCTGGGCAGTCTGTTGCTGATCGCGGTATTGCCGGCCGCGATGCCCAAATCGGTGGTGGCCAACAAGATGCCCGACCAATTCATCAAGCATCACGTCACCGAACTGGCGCAGACCGATCACCTGCTGAGCAACGACCTCGGCGCGGCGTCGGCGCTGGCCTGGCGTCTGAAAACCCCGCAAGTCGCGTTGTACAACACGATAGGCGAATTGAAATATGGCCTTGCCTATCCTGACGGCATTCAACAACGGGTCGATCCCGATCAAGTGCAACAGTGGATGCGCGAGGCGCGCCGCAGCGGTTCGGTCGGCGTGGTGATGCGCGTCAAGGGGCAGGACGAACTGGACGAAATCGACAGATTGCCAAAGGACGGCGTCCGTTATGAGCAGGGCAACCTGGTCATCATGATTCTGCCCAAGGAGGCGTCATGAGCCTGTTGCTGCTGTTGGCCGCTTGCCTGCTGACCTGTCTGGGACAGGTTGCGCAAAAGTACGCCGTGGAGAGCTGGCGCGGTGTTGAGTCGACATGGGCCGACAAACTGCGCTCGCCGTGGTTGTGGCTGGCCCTGCTCGCCCTCGGCTCAGGCCTGCTGGTGTGGCTGCTGGTGTTGCAGCGCCTGGAAGTCGGCATCGCTTACCCGATGCTCAGCCTCAACTTCGTGCTGATCACCCTGATCGCCCGCTTCGTCTTCCGCGAACCCATCGACCGCCAGCATTGGTTGGGCGTGGCGTTGGTGATCGGCGGCGTGGTGTTGTTGGGGCAGCAATTATGAACGCGCGTCGCGGAATCACTTTCGCCCTCGGCAGCGTTTTGCTGGTCAGTGCCGCGCAACTCGCGATGCGCTGGAGCATGACCCGCCTGCCCGTGCCGGAACACTGGCTAGCGCTGGACAGCCTCGACCTGCGCGCACTGGCCGTGGTCATCGTGGCGATTGTTGCCTACGCCCTGTCGATGCTCTGCTGGCTGGTCGCCCTGCGTGACCTGCCGCTGGGCCGCGCCTACTCGCTGCTGAGCATCAGCTACGCGCTGGTGTATCTGCTGACGGCCAGTCTGCCGCTGTTCAACGAATCCTTCAGTTTCACTAAATCACTGGGCGTGGCGCTGGTCATGCTCGGGGTCATCACCATCAACACTCGTCCGGCTCGTGCGCCCGCATTCAGGAGTGCTCCATGAAAATCACAGTATTTGGCAGCGGTTACGTCGGTCTGGTGCAAGCGGCCGTGTTGGCCGAGGTCGGCCATGATGTCGTGTGCATGGACGTCGACCAGAAGAAGGTCGACCTGTTGCGTCAGGGTCACGTCAGCATCTTCGAACCGGGGCTGGCCAGCCTGGTACGCGAAGGCCTCGATTCGAAACGCCTGCTGTTCACCACCGATGAAAAACTCGCTGTGCAACACGGTCGAGTGGCGTTTATTGCGGTGGGGACGCCGTCGCGTGAGGACGGTTCAGCGGATCTGCGTTACGTGCTTTCAGTGGGCGACGCGATTGCTCGCCATCGTGAACAGCCGCTGATTCTGGTGGAAAAATCCACCGTACCGGTGGGCACCGGCGACACCTTGCGCACGCACATCGAAAAAGCGCTGATCAAGGTCGGTCGCCTGCTGCAGTTCGATATCGTCTCCAACCCGGAGTTTCTCAAGGAAGGCTCGGCGGTTGCCGACTGCCGCCGTCCGGACCGCATTGTCATCGGTTGCGAAGGTGATGAGGTGCGCGACGTGATGCGTGACCTGTATTCGCCGTTCAACCGCAACCATGACCGCATCATGTTCATGGACCTGCGCAGCGCCGAGCTGACCAAATACGCCGCCAACTGCATGCTGGCGACCAAGATCAGTTTCATCAACCAGATCGCCGAACTCGCCGAACACCTTGGCGCCGACATTGAATCGGTGCGTCAGGGCATCGGTGCCGATACGCGCATCGGTTACCACTTCATCTATCCAGGCTGCGGTTATGGCGGTTCGTGTTTCCCCAAAGACATGCGTGCGCTGATCCACAGTGCCGAAGAAGCGCACTGCTCCAGCGATTTGCTGCAAGCGGTCGAGGCGATCAATCAGCGGCAGAAACACAAGTTGTTTGAGCGCATCAATGCGTTCTACCAAGGCGAACTGCGCGGCAAGACTTTTGCCCTGTGGGGCTTGGCGTTCAAACCTAACACCGACGACATGCGCGACGCACCGAGCCGCGTGCTGCTGGAGGAATTGTGGGCGGCTGGCGCCAGCGTGCGCGCGTTCGACCCGGAAGCCATGCAGGAGACCCAGAACCTCTACCCCGACGAATCGAGACTGATGCTGATGGGCACCCCGGAATCGGTACTGCCTGGCGCTGACGCCTTGATCATCTGCACCGAATGGCAGCAGTTCAAGGCCCCGGATTTTGACCTGATCAAACAGCGCCTCAACAATCCGGTGATCTTCGACGGCCGTAACCTCTACGACGCCGAGCGTCTGGAGCGCAACGGCATCCAGTACTTCCCGATGGGCCGTGGCGAATCGCGCAAATTGCCGATTCCGCTGCAACAGTGGCCGCACGCGTCCGACGTCGCTTGATGAGGCAGTCGCTCTGTACGCTGCCCCCCTTGTAGGAGCTGCCGCAGGCTGCGATCTTTTGATTGATCGTTCCCACGCTCCGCGTGGGAATGCAGCCAGAGACGCTCCGCGTCCCAAAATCAAAAGATCGCAGCCTGCGGCAGCTCCTACATGAATATGCTCATTCGCCTTGCACGACCCGCTGACGCAGCGGCCCTCCCCGCCATCGAACGTTCGGCTGCGGAACTGTTCCGTCTTGATCCGCAATTGGCTTGGCTGGCGGATGCCGAGGTGGCGGATGTTGCGCAACATTTGCGGGCTATCGAGGAGGCAAATGTGTGGGTCGCCGAAACTCCCGAACTGGCGGGTTTGCTCCTGCCGACAATTCCCCTGTAGGAGCTGCCGCAGGCTGCGATCTTTTGACTGATCGTTCCCACGCTCCGCGTGGGAATGCAGCCGGGGACGCTCCGCGTCCGAAATCAAAAGATCGCAGCCTGCGGCAGCTCCTACCGGATTGTGTTTGACCGGGGATGGTTGTCCGGTGAGCATGGCGTACGCCCGCCAGGCATTTTCAAATAAGGACATTGACCTCTTAGTGGCCACCTACTCGCGCTTCATCCGCCGGCTGATGATCAGCTCGCTGACCGTCGTTATCAGCCGCGCCCTGATCAGCCCGCTGCTGACCCTGTTCCTCAGCAACAAACTCGGCCTCAACCCGCAAGACGTCGGCCTGCTCCTGGGCATCGCGGTATTCAGTGCCACGCTGTTGTCGCTGTACGGCGGCTACATCATCGATCGGCTGGACAAGCGGCAGTTGCTGATCCTGAGCATGTTGTCGAGCGGCATCGGCCTGATGCTGCTGACCTTCGCGCAGAACCTGTATCTGGTCACCGTGGTGCTGATCATCAGCGAAACTGCGTCGGCGTTGTTCCTGATTGGCTCCAAGGCGATCCTCAGTGAAAACCTGCCGGTTGGCCAGCGGATCAAGGCGTTTTCGCTGAACTACACGCTGACCAACATCGGCTATGCCGTCGGCCCGATGATCGGCGTGGTGATTGCCGGTATCCAGCCGTCAGCGCCCTTCATCGTTGCGGGCGCGATCGCCATTGGCAGCATTTTCCTGCTGCTAGGCGCCACGAAAGAAGCGAATCCGATTACCACAGTCGGCCCGCCGCAAAGTTTTCTCAAGACCCTGATCATCCTGAAGAACGACCGCACGATGATCCTCTTCACCCTCGGCTGCCTGCTCAGCACATTGGTGCACGGGCGCTTCACTCTGTACCTGTCGCAATACCTGCTGGTCACCCACACCCAGCAACAGACGCTGGACACCATGGCCGCCCTGCTCGCCTGCAACGCGATCACAGTGATTTTGCTGCAGTACCAGATCGGCCGTTTTCTCAAGCGCGAGCACCTGCGTCAGTGGATTGCCGGCGGTACGGCGCTGTTCATCGTCGGGCTGATCGGTTTCAGTCTGGCCGACAGCCTGGTCGGCTGGTGCGTGGCGATGTTCATCTTCACCCTCGGCGAGATGATCATTTACCCGGCGGACTTTCTGTTTGTCGACACCCTAGCCCCCGAAGAACTGCGCGGCAGCTACTACGGCGCACAGAATCTGGCGGCCCTGGGCGGAGCGGCGAGCCCGGTGATGTGCGGGTTTCTGCTGATGCACACGCCGGCGCCCGTGATGTTCTACGCCTTGAGTGCCTTGGCGGCGGTCGGCGGCTATTTATGTTTCGTCAGTGGCCGCCGCATAGCCTTAGTGCAAAAATAATGCATTCAAACTGCATTTATATGAATTTGTCAGCATCGAGCCAGACCGGCACACTGTGCGCGTTCCTCCCCCAATGTTGGAACACTTCGAGGGCTTTCCGGATTGCCGGACAAGTCCTTTTTTTTGCCCTGAATTTGCTGCAAGGATCGGATTCACATGCTCGCTCGCTGGTTGCCCGCCGCCATCAACACCCGCCCGACCGAATGGAGCCGCGCCGCTATCGGCATGGCTTTGGGGACGCTGTTTAGTGTGTGGCTTTGCGCTCAGGTGTTTGGCCATGAAGTGGCTTATCACCTGATCGGCCCGTTGGGTGCTTCGGCGGTGTTGCTGTTCGCCGTGTCGTCCGGCGCACTCGCCCAGCCGTGGTCGATCATTGGCGGTTATCTGTGTGCCGGCGTCGTCGCGCTGCTGGTCGCACACGTGCTGGGACGAACCCTCGGTAGTGCCTGCCTGGCGGCGGGCATGGCGCTGATTCTGATGTGCTGGTTGCGCTGCCTGCACCCGCCGGCCGGTGCCTTGGCCTTGACCCTGGTGTTGGCCGATCCGGCGACCATCGCCATGGACTGGAAAGCCATGGAACCGGTGATGCTCGGTGCCGCGTGCCTGTTGCTCAGCGCCTTGGCCTACAACAATCTGACGCGGATTCGTTACCCGAAACGCCCGGCAGAACCGGCGCCGGTTCTGGCCCCGGTCGACAGCCAGGCAATCACCGCCGATGACCTCAAGCTGGCGCTGGCCGACATGGAAGCGTTCATCGACATCACCCCCGAAGACCTCGAACAACTGATCCACGCCAGCGAACTGCACGCCAAACGCCGCAGCATCACCGCAACCTTCACCTGACCCCTAATGTTGGAGCTGCCGCAGGCTGCGATCTTTTGATCTTGAAAAAACAAGGTAAACAGATCGCAGCCTTCGGCAGCTCCTACATGAGTCCGCGTATATTTTTGGGTAAGGTAAAAACGCAGACAGGCCCTGCAGATATCCCCGTTGTACAGGGCAAATTTGCACTGTTACGATCCGGTAACGCTCGCGCGCGAGCTTCTCGAATAAAGACAATAAAAGCAGGGAGTTACTGATGACAGCTCAGGCTTCATCCCCGCGGACTCAGTCCATGGATGCCACGCAAGACGACGTGCTGGCCGAGGTTCGCAACCACATCGGTCACCTGACCCTCAACCGCCCCGCCGGCCTCAACGCCATCACCCTCGACATGGTGCGCCTGCTGCAACAACAGCTCGACGCCTGGGCGGCTGACGCCAATGTCCATGCAGTAGTGCTGCGCGGTGCCGGTGAAAAAGCCTTCTGCGCCGGCGGCGATATTCGCTCGCTGTACGACAGCTTCAAAAGCGGCGATACCTTGCACGAAGACTTCTTCGTCGAGGAATACGCCCTCGACCTGACAATCCACCACTACCGCAAACCGGTGCTGGCCTTGATGGACGGTTTTGTCCTCGGCGGCGGCATGGGTCTGGTGCAGGGCGCGGATCTGCGCGTGGTCACCGAGAAGAGCCGACTGGCGATGCCGGAAGTGGCCATCGGTTATTTCCCGGACGTCGGTGGCAGCTACTTCCTGTCGCGGATTCC
This sequence comes from Pseudomonas sp. SM4, assembly GCF_051913165.1. Lineage (NCBI taxonomy): Bacteria > Pseudomonadati > Pseudomonadota > Gammaproteobacteria > Pseudomonadales > Pseudomonadaceae > Pseudomonas > Pseudomonas sp. SM4. The sequence continues at coordinate 202,048 of NZ_JBODOE010000002.1, forward strand.
CGGTGAACTGGGGATTTACCTGGGCGTCAGCGGCGTACAGATTCGCGCGGCCGATGCGCTCTATTGCGGCCTCGCCGACTGGTATCTGGACAGCAGCAACCTGGCGCTGCTCGATGAAAAACTCGATCAACTGGAATGGCAAGATACGCCGCTCAAGGCGCTGCAGAACCTGTTGGCCAAACACGCCGTGCAAACCCTGGCCGATGCGCCACTGGAAGCGCTGCGCCCGGCCATCGACCACTTCTTCGCCCTGCCCGACGTGCCAAGCATGGTCGAGCAACTGCGCGCGGTCACCGTCGCCGACAGCCATGAATGGGCAACCGCCACCGCGAATCTGCTGGAAACCCGCTCGCCACTGGCCATGGCCGTGACCCTGGACATGCTCCGTCACGGCCGTCACCTGAGCCTGGAACAGTGCTTCGCACTGGAACTGCATCTGGACCGCCAGTGGTTTGAGCGCGGCGACTTGATCGAGGGCGTACGTGCCCTGCTGATCGACAAAGACAAGACACCTCGCTGGAACCCGCCGACCCTGGCTGCGCTCGACGCGGACCATGTCGCGAGTTTCTTCCACGAGTTTGCTGAGAGCGGGAACTGAGCCATGCACGATCTCGAACTGACTGAAGAACAAGTGATGATCCGCGACATGGCCCGGGACTTCGCCCGTGGCGAAATCGCACCGCACGCGCAAGCGTGGGAAAAGGCTGGCTGGATCGACGACGCGCTGGTCGCGAAGATGGGCGAACTGGGTTTGCTCGGCATGGTGGTGCCCGAAGAATGGGGCGGTACTTATGTTGACTACGTGGCGTATGCCTTGGCGGTCGAAGAAATTTCCGCAGGCGATGGCGCGACTGGCGCGTTCATGAGCATTCACAATTCGGTCGGCTGCGGCCCGGTGCTCAACTACGGCAGCGACGCACAGAAGCAGACCTGGCTGGCGGATCTGGCCAGTGGCAAAACCATCGGCTGCTTCTGCCTGACCGAACCGCAGGCCGGCTCCGAAGCGCACAACCTGCGCACCCGCGCCGAGCTGCGCGACGGCCAGTGGGTGATCAACGGTTCCAAGCAATTTGTCAGCAATGGCAAACGGGCAAAACTGGCGATCGTGTTTGCGGTGACCGATCCGGATTTGGGCAAGAAAGGCATTTCGGCGTTTCTGGTACCGACGGATACCGCCGGTTTTATCGTTGATCGCACCGAACACAAAATGGGTATCCGAGCTTCCGACACCTGCGCCGTGACCTTGAACAACTGCAGCATTCCCGAAGCTAATCTGCTCGGCGAACGCGGCAAAGGCCTGGCGATTGCCCTGTCCAATCTTGAGGGCGGACGTATCGGCATCGCCGCTCAGGCGCTCGGCATTGCCCGCGCGGCGTTTGAAGCGGCACTCGCTTACTCGAAAGATCGGGTGCAGTTCGACAAGCCGATCATCGAACACCAGAGCATCGCCAACCTGCTGGCCGACATGCACATGCAGATCAACGCGGCACGCCTGCTGATCCTGCACGCGGCGCGCCTGCGTTCGGAGGGTAAACCGTGTTTGTCGGAAGCCTCGCAGGCCAAATTGTTTGCCTCGGAAATGGCCGAGAAGGTCTGTTCGTCAGCGATTCAGATTCATGGCGGGTATGGCTATCTGGAAGATTATCCGGTCGAGAAGTACTACCGCGATGCGCGGATCACGCAGATTTATGAGGGGTCGAGCGAGATACAGCGGATGGTCATTGCGCGCGACCTGAAGAACTACCAGCTCTAACCTGTAGGAGCTGTCGAGTGCAACGAGGCTGCGATCCTTTGATCCTGAGAGCAAAATCAAAAGATCGCAGCCTGCGGCAGCTCCTACAGAATGCAGGAACTGGCCGCGATGTTATTTGCCCTTGAACTCCGGCGCACGCTTGGCGACGAACGCCGCCATGCCTTCCTTCTGATCCTGCGTGGCAAACGCCGCATGGAACACCCGGCGCTCAAACCGTACGCCTTCAGTCAGGTTGACTTCGAACGCACGATTCACGCTCTCCTTGACCATCATCGCAATCGGCAACGACTTGCTGGCGATCACCGCCGCCACCTTCAGCGCTTCATCGAGCAATTCATCACTCGGCACGATACGCGCCACAATCCCGCAACGCTCCGCTTCCACCGCATCAATCAAGCGCCCGCTCAAACACATTTCCATGGCCTTGGCCTTGCCTACGGCGCGGGTCAAACGCTGGGTTCCGCCCATGCCCGGCAACACGCCGAGGTTGATTTCCGGTTGGCCGAATTTGGCGTTGTCGCCGGCCAGAATGAAGTCGCACATCAGCGCCAGTTCACAGCCACCGCCAAGGGCGAAACCGTTGACTGCAGCGATGATCGGCTTGCGACGGTTGGCTACACGATCGCTGTCGCTGAACAGGTCATCCATGTAGATCTGCGGGTAGGTCAGCTCAGCCATTTCCTTGATGTCGGCACCGGCGGCGAAGGCTTTTTTCGAACCGGTGATGACGATGCAACCGATGTTCGCGTCCGCTTCCAAGGTATCCAGCGCCTGATTGACTTCGCTGACCAGCTGCGCGTTCAGGGCATTCAGCGCCTGCGGACGGTTGAGGGTGATCAGGCCAACGCGGCCGTGGTTTTCCAGCAGAATCGTTTCGTAGCTCATACATAACTCCTCAATTCATTCCCTGTGCAGGAGCTGCCGCAGGCTGCGATCTGTTGACGTTGATTTTCAAGATCAAAAGATCGCAGCCTCGTTGCACTCGTCAGCTCCTACACACGGGGGTGGGTTTATAGGTTGCGGGAGATGACCATGCGCTGAATGTCGCTGGTGCCTTCGTAAATCTGGCAGACGCGCACGTCGCGGTAGATGCGTTCCAGCGGGAAGTCGTTGAGGTAACCGTAACCGCCCAGCGTCTGCAATGCCATCGAACAGACCTTCTCGGCCATTTCCGAGGCGAACAGTTTGGCCATCGACGCCTCGACCAGTGCCGGCTGGCCGCTGTCACGCAGGGCCGCCGCGTAATGCACCATCTGCCGGGCGACGGCAATTTGCGTGGCCATGTCAGCTAGGCGGAACGCGACAGCTTGATGTTCGATGATCGGCTTGCCGAAGGTGTCACGCTCACGGGCGTAATCGCGCGCCGCTTCGAATGCCGCACGGGCCATGCCCACCGATTGCGAGGCGATGCCGACACGGCCGCCCTCAAGGTTGGCCAAGGCAATCTTGTAGCCCTCGCCCTCCTCGCCCAAACGGTTGGCCACCGGCACTTTCACGTCTTCGAAGAGAATCTGGCAAGTGTCAGAGGCGTGCTGGCCGAGCTTGTCTTCGACGCGAGCGACTTTATAGCCCGGTGAATCGGTCGGCACGATGAACGCCGTGATCCCGCGCTTGCCGGCGCTCGGATCAGTCACCGCGAAGACGATGACGATCCCGGCGTTCTGCCCGGAAGTGATGAACTGTTTGCAGCCGTTCAACACATAGTGATCGCCTTCCAGCCGCGCGCGGGTTTTCAGGCTGCTGGCGTCGGAACCGGCTTGTGGCTCGGTCAGCGCGAAGGCACCGAGCATGGCGCCGCTGGCCAGCGGTTTGAGGAAACGTTCGCGCTGATCGTCGTTGCCGAACTTGAGGATCGGCACGCAGCCGACTGAGTTGTGCACGCTCATGATCGTTGAGCAGGCGCCATCGCCCGCAGCGATTTCTTCCAGGGCCATGGCGTAGGCCAGGTAACCGGTGTCGCAACCGCCCCACTGCTCCGGCACGAGCATGCCGAAGAAGCCCAGCTCGGCCATTTCACCGATGGCTTCCTTGGGGAAGCGGTGTTCGCGATCCCACTCGGCGGCGAACGGCTTGAGGCGTTCCTCGGCAAACTGCCGGGCCATGTCGCGGATCTGGGTTTGGTCTTCGTTGGGAATCATGCTGAATCCTTAAATCCGGGTTACCACAACCCCCTGTAGGAGCTGCCGCAGGCTGCGATCTTTTGATCTTGATCTTAAAAACAAGATCAAAAGATCGCAGCCTCGTTGCACTCGACAGCTCCTACAGGGGGAGTGTGTTTAGTAGAGGCATTCCACGGCCATGGCTGTGGCTTCGCCGCCGCCGATGCAGATCGCAGCGACACCGCGTTTGAGGTTTCGCTGGCGCAGAGCCGACAGCAATGTCACCAGAATCCGCGCACCCGACGCGCCGATCGGATGGCCCAGCGCACACGCACCGCCATGCACATTCAACTTGTCATGCGGGATTTCCAGATGCGTCATCGCCGCCATGCCGACCACGGCAAACGCTTCGTTGACCTCGAACAGATCAACGTCACCCAGCGACCAGCCGGTCTTCTTGATGAGTTTTTTGATCGCCCCAATCGGCGCCACCGGGAACAGGCCGGGGGTATCGGCGAACGCGGCATGACCATGGATCACGGCCAACGGTTTCAGCCCCAGTTTCTGTGCCTGCGACTGACGCATCAGCAGCAGCGCCGCCGCGCCGTCAGAGATCGAACTGGAGTTAGCCGCCGTCACCGTGCCGCCTTCGCGGAAGGCCGGTTTAAGCGAGGCGATCTTGTCCAGTTTGGCTTTCGGCGGCTGCTCGTCGTTGCTGATCAGCACCTGTTCTTTGCCGACGGTCACGGTCAGCGGGACGATTTCGGCCTTGAAGCTGCCGTCCTGAATCGCCTGCTGCGCGCGGGTGGTCGAGGCGATGGCAAAAGCGTCTTGAGCCTCGCGGCTAAAGTGGTTGGTTTCGGCGCAATCCTCAGCAAAAGTGCCCATCAGGCGCCCCTTGTCGTAGGCGTCTTCGAGGCCGTCGAGGAACATCGAATCAAGCACGCGACCATGGCCCATGCGGTAACCGGCGCGAGCGCGATCCAGCAGATACGGCGAGTTGGACATGCTCTCCATGCCGCCAGCGATGACCACATCGGCACTGCCGGCGATCAGCATGTCGTGGGCGAGAATGGTGGTCTCCATGCCCGAACCGCACATCTTGTTGACGGTGGTGCAACGGGTCGATTTATCCAGCCCGGCGCCCAGCGCAGCCTGACGCGCCGGTGCCTGACCGAGCCCCGCCGGCAACACGCAACCGAACAGCACTTCATCAACCGAATCACTAGCGACACCTGCACGCTCAACCGCAGCCTTGATCGCCGCAGCACCGAGTTGCGGCGCGGTGAGGCTTTTCAGTTCGCCCTGGAAGCCGCCCATGGGCGTGCGCACAGCGCTGACGATAACAATCGGATCGTTGGAAATAGTCATGACAAATCCTCCTTACTTGGCGGCCATACGCAAGGCACCGTCGAGACGGATCACCTCGCCGTTGAGCATGCTGTTTTCGATGATATGCCGAACCAGTGCAGCGTATTCGGCAGGCTTGCCCAGGCGCGGCGGGAACGGTACGCCGGCAGCCAGCGAATCGCGCACTTCCGGGGTCATGCCGGCCATCATCGGCGTTTCGAAAATGCCCGGTGCGATGGTCATCACGCGGATGCCGAAACGCGCCAGTTCACGGGCGGCGGGCAGAGTCAGGCTGGCAATTGCGCCTTTGGATGCGGCGTAAGCCGCTTGGCCGATCTGGCCGTCGAATGCTGCCACCGAGGCGGTGTTGATGATTACACCGCGTTCGCCGTCGGCATTGGCTTCGGATTCGGCAATCGCCGCAGCGGCCAGACGCAGCATGTTGAAGCTGCCGATCAGGTTGACGTTGATCACCTGGGCGAAGCTGCTCAGCGCATGCGGGCCGTTTTTGCCGAGGATTTTCTCGCCACGCACGATACCGGCGCAGTTGACCAGACCGTTGAGGCTGCCAAACGCGGCGACGGTCGCCTGTACCGCAGCTTCGGCGGCGGCTTCGTTGCTGATGTCGGCCACTACACTTTGCGCGCCCAGACGCTGGGCCTGAGCAGCGACGGCTTCGGCATTCATGTCCACCAACATCACTTTGGCGCCGGCATTCACCAGTAATTCAGCGGTCGCGGCGCCAAGGCCGGAGGCGCCGCCAGTGACGATAAAAACCTTGTTCTCGATCTGCATGACTGTAGGTCCTGATTCAAGCTGAAACGTTAGACGCCGCGGCCTCTTGAGCCTTGGCGATTTCCTGGTTGCGCAAGATAAAGCGCTGCAATTTGCCGCTCGGGGTCTTGGGCAATTCGCTGACAAATTCGATTTCACGCGGGTACGAATGCGCGGCCAGACGTTTGCGCACGTGTTGGCGCAGTTCTTCGGCCAGCTCCGGCGCGGCGCGGTATTGCGCACTGAGCACGACGAAGGCTTTGACCAGTTCGGTGCGCTCCGGGTCCGGCTTGCCGACGACCGCCGCTTCGACCACCGCGGGGTGTTCGATCAGCGCGCTTTCCACGTCGAACGGGCCGACGCGATAGCCGGAAGTGGTGATCACGTCATCGCTGCGGCCGACGAAACTGATGCTGCCGTCCGGATTCCATTCCACGGTGTCGCCGCTGAGGTAGTAATCGCCGACGAAGGCTTTGGTCGGCGCACCTTCGTAGCCACCGAACCAGCACATCGGCGATCGCGGGCGGTCGATGGCAAGGATGCCGGGCTGGCCGACACCGAGTTCGTTGTACTGATCATCGAGCACGACGATGCGATGGCCCGGCGAGGCGAAACCGGCGGCGCCGACGTGAACCGCGTGGTCGAGGCCGTGGTGGTTGCACAGCACCATGCCCAGTTCGGTCTGGCCGTAATGATCGTGGATGACCACGTCGAGGTTGTCGGCGAACCAGCGGATCACTTCCGGGTTCAGTGGCTCGCCGGCGCTGCTGACAATGCGCAGTTTGCCCTTGATCGACTTGGCAAACTCATCACCGCCGGCAATCAGCAGGCGGTAGGCCGTCGGTGAACCGGTGAGGTTGGTGATGCCGTATTTGTTGATCACCCGGCAGGTGCTTTCGAGGGTGAACGGGCCATCGTAGAAAGTGATCGGGTGACCCATCGACAACGGGCCGGTGACGCCGAAATAAATGCCGTAGGCCCAGCCGGGATCGGCGACGTTCCAGAATGAATCTTCCGGGCGCAGATCCACGGCATCGCGGGTGTAGCTCTGGAAGGCGACGATGGCTTTGAGCGGCACCGACAGCGCTTTCGACGGGCCTGTGGTGCCCGAGGTGAACATCAGCAGGAACGGATCTTCACCGGTCAGCAGCACCGGTTCGCAAACGTTGGAATAGTTGGCCAGTTCGGCCCAGAAGCTGTAATCGCCACGGACGATGCCCTGGCCTTTGGCGCCGCCAACGGTAACGAGAGTTGGGCAGTCAGCAACTTCAGCGAGTTTCGGTCGGTTGACCGAGTCGGTGACCACCACTTTGGCGCCTGAGCTGGTCAGGCGATGTTCAAGGGCTTTGGGGCCGAACGCGGTGAACAGTGGCTGATACACCGCGCCGATGCGCCAGGTGGCGAGCACGGTGATGAGCAATTCGATGTTGCGTGGCAGCAGGCCGGCGACCTTGTCACCTTTCTGCACGCCCTGGGCCTGGAGGAAATTGGCGAAACGCGCGGCTTTGTCTTGCAGATCGCTGAAAGTGTACGTCGCACTGGCGCCGTCGCGACCTTCCCAGAACAGCGCGATACGCCCGGGCAAGGCATGACGGTCGCAGCATTCGACGCAGGCATTGAGTGCCTCAAGCGTACCGCTGAGCGCGGCATCCACGGTGTGCTGATAGTTGAACTGTGTGGTGGCAGACAAGTAATCGCGCATTGCCAGAATCCCTCTGTGTTTTTATTAGGCTGGGAAGCGTAAACAACAGAGGGATAGTCGCGCTGTGTGGGGGCTGGGGCAATGGTCAAAGCTATCAAAGTGGCTGACTGGTTTGGCCAATACAGCTCAACATCGCCCCCCTGCCGATCGTTCCCACGCTCCGCGTGGGAATGCAGTCCCGGACGCTCTGCGTCCACTTCAGAATTGGAACGCGGAGCGTCCCATCAGGCATTCCCACGCGGAGCGTGGGAACGATCATCACAGGGGAGTGCCTTTCAAATGTAGGAGTGAGCCTGCTCGCGATAGGGCCGGGTCAGACAACCTCATTGAGGATCAGCGTGCGGTAATGCCCCGGATTCGACCCCGACCACTTACGAAACGCCTTGTAGAACGAACTCGCATCCGCAAACCCCAACCGGCTGGCAATCTCGACAAAACTGATCGAAGGCTCCGCCAGCCAGACAATCGCCAATTCCTTGCGCACGCTGTCCTTGAGGCCCTGATACGTCTGCCCTTCCTCGGCCAGTCGGCGGCGCAAGGTCGAGGCCGACATGCACAACTGCTGGGCCAAAGCCTCGGTTTCCGGCCATTGCTCCGCCGGCAACTGCCGCAGATCCTGCTTGATCCGACTGGCGAGACTCTCCGGGTCGCGGTACTTCACCAGAATGTTCGCCGGCGCGTGGGCCAAAAAGCGTTTCAGCTCTTCGGCAGAACGTTTGATCGGTAGCTCAAGGCAATCCGCGGAAAAGATCATTCGCGTACGGGGGCGATCGAACCGCAGGTTCTCCGAGAACATCACCCGGTAGTCATCGGTAAAATCCGGCTCAGGGCAGCGCAGTTCGATGGCCAGAATCGGAATCCGCCGTCCCGCCAGCCAGCAGGCGACGCCGTGGACGATCATCCAATAGGTGAAATAGGTGAAGGCACGGCGCGGTTCAGGGTCGTCTTCGAGCAGGACGATTTCCGCGAGACTCTGTTGATGCACCAACTGCGCCGGCAGGCGCTCCAGCATCAACGACAGAAAGCTCAGCCCCGTGCTCAAACCCGCCGCCAGCGTCGGCTGCGCCATCGCGCTGCGGCAGAGGAATTCCAGGCTGCCGGACTTCAGCTTGCGCGAGTCCATGCCAAAAAACTCGTCGTCGCCACGTCGGGCCAGCAGGCGCCAGAGTCTGGCGTACTGCGAGGCCGGTACCCGCCCGCCCTCGGATTGCAGCAGCGCCGGATCAATCCCGACCTTGTTCAAGACTTCATCCGTGGCCACGCCCGGGGCACAACTTTGCAGCAGCGCTTCACGCACCAGTTGCACGGCGATGGTGTCTTTTTCCGACATGGAGCGCGGTAAACCTTGTTGTTTTTTGAGTGGCAAGCATCTTACCGCAACCCATGTAGGAGCTGCCGCAGGCTGCGATCTTTTGATGATGATCGTAAAAAAACAGATCAAAAGATCGCAGCCTGCGGCAGCTCCTACATGAGAATGGTTGTTCTTCGAGTTGTTCAGCAACTGTTCAGGTTTGTGTCAATGATTGTCATGTGAGAATGCTTGTCATTATGTTACAACTTGTAACCTCTTCGAATGACTTAGTTGGACACCGAATGCTCGTTCCCTTTCTGATCATGCTGCGCGAAGGCATTGAAGCCGCGCTGATCGTTGGCATCATCGCCAGCTACCTCCAGCAAACCGGCCGTGGCCAGTGGATGCCTGCCGTGTGGATCGGCGTTTTCCTCGCCGCCGCCCTCGCCCTGCTGGTCGGTGGTGGTCTGGAACTGGTCAGCGCGGAATTTCCGCAGAAGCAGCAGGAACTGTTCGAAGGCATTGTCGGACTGGTCGCGGTGGGCATTCTCAGCTCGATGGTGTTCTGGATGCGCAAGGTTGCGCGTTCGATCAAGCATTCGCTGCAAGCCTCACTCGATCACGCGCTGACGTCTTCGAAACACCAAGTGATCGCATTGATCGCCATGGTGTTTTTCGCTGTAGCCCGCGAAGGGCTGGAAACGGTGTTCTTCCTCCTCGCGGTGTTCCAGCAGAGCGAAGGCCCGGGCGCGCCGATAGGTGCCCTGCTCGGCCTGATCCTGGCGATCATCGTCGGCTTCCTGATCTACAGCGGCAGCATGCGCCTCAATCTTTCGGCGTTCTTCAAGTGGACCGGGCTGTTCATTCTGGTGGTCTCCGCCGGAATTCTCGCCAACTCGGTGCAGGCCCTGCATGAAGCCGGGCTGTGGAACCACCTGCAAACCGTGCTGTTCGACTTCAGCGCGACGCTGCCGATGGATGGCCCGCTGGGCTCGGTGCTCGCCGGCATGTTCGGTTATCAGGATGCACCGACCGTCAGCACCCTTGGTGCCTATCTGATTTATCTGCTGGTGGCGCTGGTGATGTTTTTCCTCCCCGCGCCCAAACCCGCCGCGCAATCGTCTTCCGTTTCCAGCCAATAAGGGCATTCATGTCAAAGCCTAATACTCCTCAGGCCTCGCCTCCCCGCGCCTTGCGTTGGGCGGTGGCCGGTTCGGTGGTCATCATGATTGCCGCCGGTGGCCTGTTCTGGTACGCCTCGAAAATGGCGGCGGCCAAGCGTCAGCACAATCACGATGAAGTGGTGGTCAATATCCATCCGGGCAGTTGCGAACCCAATACGCTGACCGTGCCGGCCGGCCGCGCCAGTTTCCGCATCGTCAACCGCTCCGACCGCGCCGTGGAGTGGGAAATCCTCGACGGCGTGCTGGTTGTCGAAGAACGCGAAAACATCGCGCCGGGCCTGAGTCAGGTGATCAACGCCAATCTGCAACCCGGCGATTACGCGATCACCTGTGGCCTGCTGAGCAACCCGCGCGGCACCTTGCACGTCACGCCGACTGCCGCCTCCGATGCGGCCGCGAAAGCCAAACCGTCGATGGTCGCTTTCGTCGGGCCGCTGTCGGAATTCCGTGTGTACCTGGCCAGCCAGGGCAGCGCGCTGATCAAAGCCGTGACCGCGCTCAATCAAGCGATTGAAAGCGGCGACTTGAGCCAGGCTCAGGCGCTGTACCTGCCTGCCCGTGCGGCGTATCAGCGCCTGGCACCGGCCGCGCAACGCCTGGCGGAATTGGACAACAGCATCAACGCCCGCGCTGATTACTTCGAAAAACGCGAGCAGGATCCGGCCTTCGTCGGCTTCCACCGCCTCGAATTCGGCCTGTTCCAGCAGCGTAAACTCGATGAGCTGACGCCTGTTGCCCAGCGCCTGCTCAGCGACGTCACCACGCTCAAACAGCAACTGCTCGCGCAATCGCTGCCACCCGAGCAACTGGTGAACATCGTCGTGCGCAACCTCAACACCCTGGCCGACGTCCGTGCTGCCAGCGGTGAAGAGGAACGCTACAGCCACAGCGACCTCAATGGTTTCGCCGCAAATGCCGAAACCGCGCACAAAGTCGTCGATCTGCTGCGGCCAATGCTGAGCAAATCCGCCGCCGACCTGTTGCCGAAAATCGACAAGGCCTTGGCGGACTTCGACACCGAACTCAACAGTTACAAGATCAAGGACGGCTACGCCAGCTACGACTCCGTCAGCGGCGAACAACGCAAGCAGATCGCCGACAAGGCCCAGGCTCTGGCCGACGCACTGGATGGCATTGATCCCGCCCTCGGCCTCTCCGGCCTGTAAGCAGAAGACGAGTACCGATGAACGATTCAGAACCACTCAACCTGCAACGTCGCCGTGTCCTGATGGGCATGGGCGCCGCCGGTGTCGCCCTCGCCGGCTCAGCCCTGAGCTGCCCGGCCATGGCCGCCACGCCGGCGCAAGTCACCGAAGCACCGAGCAGCGACAAAACCGAAGACCGCCACGATTTCCACGGCGTGCACCAGACCGGCATCGTCACCCCGCGCCCCGCATCCGGCATGCTGGTTTCGTTCGACGTGTTGGCCAGTGATCGCGAAGACCTTGAGCGATTGTTCCGCTCCCTCAACGAACGCATCGCGTTCCTGATGAAGGGCGGCCCGGTTGAGCAGATCGACCCGAAACTGCCGCCGCCGGATTCCGGCATCCTCGGCCCGAACGTGACGCCGGACAACCTGACCATCACCGTTTCCGTCGGCGAATCGCTGTTCGACGAGCGCTTTGGTCTGGCCGATGCCAAGCCCAAGCGCCTGCAACGCATGGTCGGTTTCCCCAACGATGCGCTGGAAGCCGATTGCTGCCATGGCGACCTGAGCCTGCAGTTTTGCTCCAACACCACCGACACCAACATTCACGCCCTGCGCGACATAGTCAAAAACCTGCCCGATCTGCTGCTGGTGCGCTGGAAGCAGGAAGGCAGCGTGCCGCCGCAAGCCCCGGCGAAACCCGGTGTGCCGGCGCAATCGGCGCGCAATTTCCTCGGCTTCCGCGACGGTTCGGCCAACCCGAATTCCAACGATAGCAAAGCCATGGACAGCATCGTCTGGGTGCAACCGGGCAGCGATGAGCCGGCCTGGGCTGCGCATGGTAGCTACCAAGCGGTGCGGATCATTCGCAACTTTGTCGAGCGCTGGGATCGCACGCCGTTGCAGGAACAGGAAAGCATCCTCGGCCGGGTGAAAACCTCCGGCGCGCCTATCGGTGGCAAACACGAAACTGAAGTCCCGGACTACCACAAGGACCCGGAAGGCAAGCTGACCAAACTCGACGCGCACATTCGTCTGGCCAACCCGCGAACCGCTGCGAGTCAGGCCAACCTGATCCTGCGCCGGCCATTCAACTATTCGAATGGCGTGAACAAGAACGGCCAGCTCGACATGGGCCTGCTGTTCATCTGTTACCAGGCTGATCTGGAAAAAGGCTTTATCACCGTGCAGACCCGCCTCAACGGCGAACCGCTTGAGGAATACCTCAAACCGGTCGGCGGCGGTTACTTCTTCACCCTGCCGGGTGTCACGGGCGACAAGGATTTCATCGGTCGCTCGCTGCTCAACGCCACACAACCCAAAACCGCTGCCTAAAAACAACATTCAACACTGGAGCCGCCCCATGAAGAAGACGCCACTCGCGTTATTGCTGACCCTTGGTTTGCTCAACACCCCGCTGTCGGCATTCGCCGCGACAGCGCCGCTGGATCTGGTCGGGCCGGTGTCGGACTACAAGATTTACGTCACCGAGCAACTCGATGAGCTGGGCAGCCACACCCAACAGTTCACCGACGCCGTGAAAAAAGGCGACCTGGCCACCGCGCAGAAGCTCTACGCACCGACCCGCGTTTACTACGAGTCGATCGAGCCGATTGCCGAGCTGTTCAGTGACCTCGATGCGTCCATCGACTCCCGCGTCGACGACCACGAGAAAGGCGTGAAGGCTGACGACTTCACCGGTTTCCATCGCATCGAGTACACGCTGTTCTCTGAGAAAAGCACCCAAGGCCTGAACGAGCTGGCAGACAAGCTCAACAGTGACGTCAAAGACCTGCAAACCCGTGTGGCTGGCCTGACCTTCCCGCCTGAAAAAGTAGTCGGTGGCGCTGCTGCGCTGCTGGAAGAAGTCGCCGCAACCAAGATCTCCGGTGAAGAAGATCGCTACAGCCACACTGATCTGTATGACTTCCAGGGCAACATCGACGGCGCGAAGAAAATCGTCGATCTGTTCCGTCCACAGATCGAGAAGCAGGACAAGGCATTCGTCGCGAAGGTCGACAAGAACTTCGCCACGGTCGACAAGATTCTGGCCAAGTACAAGACCAAGGATGGCGGGTTCGAAACCTACGACAAGGTGAAGGATAACGATCGTAAAGCGCTGGTCGGGCCGGTGAATACACTGGCGGAAGACCTGTCCACGTTGCGTGGCAAGCTTGGTCTGAATTGATTTTTTGTAGCGTCTAGCAAGGCCCCATCGCGAGCAGGCTCACTCCTACATTTGGAATGCGTTCCCCTGTAGGAGTGAGCCTGCTCGCGATAGCGGCTGCATGACCGCCACAAATGTAAAACCTTACAAAATCCGGTACAGCAACCGCTCGATCCGCACCCGACTCACGCGCTTGAGAAACTTGGCCACCCCGGCCGGGTATTCCGGCAAGGTCTCCAGGCTCTGGAAATTCTCGATCCGCGTGGTATGGCGGAAAATTTCTTCCAGCTCCTTCGCCCGTGGTTCCAGCCATTCCCCCTTCGGGTCCTCAATCAGCAGCGCGTTTTCCAGATCCAGACGGAACGCCCGTGGATTAAGGTTATTGCCGGTCAGCAGCGTATAACGCTGATCGACCCACATGCCCTTGAGGTGATAGGTGTTATCGCCATCACGCCACAAGTGCAGGTTCAACTGGCCGCTGTCGATGTTGCGCTGATGGCGTTTGGCAAAGCGGCGCAGGCTGATCTCGTACAGGTACGGCAGCGCGGCGATCACTTTGAACGGCTCGCTCGGCGGGATGTAGAAATCGTTGGCAGTCTTGTCGCCGACGACGATGTCGATCTTCACGCCACGCGCCAATGCGCGGTTGATCTCGCGGATGACCCCCAGCGGCAAATTGAAATACGGCGTGCAAATGGTCAGCTGCTTTTGCGCGCTGGCAATCAGCTCGAGAATCGCCCGGTTCAGCGGGTTGTTCTTGCCAACACCAAGCAACGGCGTAACGCACAGACCGTCTCTGGCAGTGCTGCCAGTGGCGGTGTCGTACGTTGCATATTTGAGACGACTGCGCAGATCACCGATGTCGTTGCGCAGGCTGCGCGTAGTCGGCAGGTTGGGCAGATCGAGGCGATGCACAGCTTTGGATTCGATCAGGCCATGCTTGACCAGGTGATGCATCGAGTCCGCCAGTTCGTGGCTTTGCAGCACGTGATAGCGGTCGAAACGGTACTTGTCGAACTTGTGCAGGTAAACGTTGTTCAGGCTGGCACCGCTGTAGACCACGCAATCGTCGATCACGAAGCCTTTCAAATGCAGAACGCCGAACAGCTCGCGAGTCTGCACTGGCACGCCGTACACCGGCACTTCGCTCTGGTGCGTGCGGGTCATTTCCTGGTACCACGCCGAATTGCCCGGCTGCTTGCCGGCCCCGATCAGCCCGCGCTGGGCGCGCAGCCAATCGACCACCACGGCGATTTCCAGCTCAGGGCGTTTGAGCTTGGCGGCGTGCAAGGCATCGAGGATTTCCTGACCGGCTTCGTCTTGCTGCAGATACAGCGCGACGATGTAGATGCGCTGGGTCGCCGCAGCGATTTTTTCCAGCAGGCAACGACGGAACTCGGCGGCGCCGGACAGAATGGTCACGGCCTCGGCGGTCAGCGGGAAGCTGCGCAATTTGGGCAGCAAGGAACGTTTGAAAAGCAACGGCATAGGGCTCGCAATGGGTCGAATCCGAAGAACCCGAGAGCTTACACCATCGCATCCTTCGGGTCTTGTTAGTGCCTGTAAACAGATCAAAAGATCGCAGCCTTCGGCAGCTCCTACACAGACCAATGTAGGAGCTGCCGAAGGCTGCGATCTTTTGATCTTAAAAAACAATTGCAAAAGGAGAACACTCGTTCTACTGTCGGCCACATGAACGAACTAACCAATACCGAAACCCGCGACATCATTCTCGATGTCACCGAAAAGCTGATCTACAAAAGTGGCATCGCTGCCACCAGCATGGATCTTCTGGTGAAAACCGCCGGTGTCTCGAGAAAAAGCATCTACCGTTATTTTGCGGATAAGGACGAACTGGTTGCCGCCGCTCTGCAACGTCGTGACATTCGCTGGATGCACTGGTACCGAAACGCCGTCGATCAAGCCGAAAGCCCGGCAGATCGCCTGCTCAACCTGTTTACCGTACTCAACGGCTGGTTTGCCTCGGAAGGCTTTCGCGGCTGTGCATTCATCAACACCAGCGGCGAAACCGGTGACCCGAACCACCCGGTGCGGCTGGTGGCCAAGGAACACAAACAGAAGCTGCTCGACTACGTGTGCGAGCTGTGTACCGAATATGGCACCGAAGACCCGCAACTGCTGGCCAAACAGTTGCTGATCCTGATTGACGGTGCCATTACCGTAGCGCTTGTGATGGGTGATCACAGTGCCGCCGATAATGCGCAATGCATGGCGCGTAAGTTATTGGGCCTGTAATGCCTTGATAAGCCGGACTTGATGTTCAACTATTAATTAGACCGGGAGACCGAACATGTCGACTGCAGCCCAGTTACGTCCGCCACTGCCCCCCTTCAACCGTGAATCGGCCATCGAAAAAGTTCGTTTGGCCGAAGACGGCTGGAATTCCCGCGATCCGGAAAAGGTATCGCTGGCCTATACCCTCGACACGAAATGGCGCAACCGTGCCGAATTCGCCAACAACCGCGAAGAAGCCAAAGCCTTTCTGACCCGCAAGTGGGCGAAAGAACTGGATTACCGCTTGATCAAGGAACTGTGGGCTTACTCCGATACGCGCATCGCCGTGCGTTATGCCTATGAATGGCACGACGATTCGGGTAACTGGTTTCGCTCCTACGGCAACGAGAACTGGGAGTTCGATGAACAGGGCCTGATGTTCCAGCGCTATGCGTGCATCAACGACATGCCGATCAAAGAGAGCGAGCGCAAGTTCCACTGGCCACTGGGCCGCCGCCCGGACGATCACCCCGGCCTGTCCGACCTCGGCCTGTAACCCCCACCCCTGTAGGAGCTGCCGAAGGCTGCGATCTTTTGATGTTGTTTTCAAGATCAAAAGATCGCAGCCTTCGGCAGCTCCTACAAGGGGATGTGCTGCGGTCAGGCGACGGCGGCGGTTTTTTCTGATTCGAGTTCGCGTACCAGTGGCAACACTCGCTGGCCGAAGTACTCCACTTCTTCCTGAAAGTGCAGAAACCCCGCCAACACCAGATCCACCCCCACCGCCTTCAACGCGACAATACGCTCGGCAATCTGCAACGGCGTACCAATCAGATTGGTCTTGAAGCCGTCGTTGTACTGCACCAGATCCTCGAACGTCGATTTTGCCCAGTTGCCCTCGCCCTCCGGTGAGGCCCTGCCCGCCTGTTTTGCCGCATCGCCAAACGCGTTCACCGCTTCCGGATCGGCCTGATCGATGATCTGCACCAACACCGCCCGCGCCTCTTCTTCGGTGTCGCGGGCGATGACAAACGCGTTGACGCCAATCTTCACCGAGTGATTGTTCGCCGCAGCCTTGGCACGAATATCGTCAACCTGCGCCTTGATCCCCTCAACGCTGTTGCCGTTAGTGAAATACCAGTCCGAAACCCTTGCCGCCATGTCCCGTGCTGCCCGCGAGCTGCCGCCCTGAAAAATCTCCGGACGCCCCAGCGGTTTTGGCTTGAGGGTGTAATTGTCGAAACGGTAGAAGTCGCCGCGAAAGGTGAAATTGTCCTGGCTCCAGACACCCCGCAACGAACGGATGAATTCCTCGGAACGGCGGTAGCGCTCGTCGTGCTCCAGCCAGTGTTCGCCGATGGCCTGGAACTCGCCTTTGAACCAGCCGCTGACGATGTTTACCGCGACGCGGCCGTTGGTGAGTTGATCGATGGTCGCCAGTTGTTTGGCCGCCAGCGCCGGTTGCCACGGGCCGGGCAAAATGGCTGCGATGACTTTCAGCCTGGTCGTGGCGGCCAGCAAGGCATGGCTGAACGCAACCGACTCATGCTGGAACTCGGCGCCGTAACCGGCGGTGAAGCGGATCTGCGTCAACGCGTATTCAAACCCGGCGGCTTCGGCGATCTGCGCCAGTTTGCGGTTGTAGTCGATACCCCAATCGGTGCGTTGTTCGATCTTGCTGACCACCAGCCCACCGCTGACGTTCGGCACCCAGTAGGCAAATTTCACGGCTTGCTGACTCATTGGCGTGTCCTCGGGACATTTGCGGAGATGGGAGAGGTAGAGCAGCAAGCGTGCCAGCCTGAAAATTCCCGGTTTTGTCGGGTTTATCGGTTGTGCAGATGTTTTGTGGAAGGGGGATTTGTCGGCGGGTTGTTGTGTGGGCAACAGTTGGTTTTATTTGTTGGCTCGACTGCCCTCATCGCTGGCGAGCCAGCTCCCACAAGGATCGGGGTGGACAATGATCTTCAGTGCAACGCAAAAACCTGTGGGAGCTGGCTTGCCAGCGATGGCGTCAGATGGGTCGCCGCAAAAGCTGGATACAGGTAACATGACCGCCCTCCCCGCAGCCAAATCTGCGCCCTGCCGAATAAGCCGATTCCATGCCTTTCGAACTCAGCGTTGACCTCACCACCCTGGCCATTCTGGCCCTTGTCGCTTTCGTTGCCGGTTTCATCGACGCCATCGCCGGCGGTGGCGGTCTGTTGACCACACCCGCGCTGCTGACCGCTGGCCTGCCGCCACACTTGGTGCTGGGCACCAACAAACTCAGTTCAACATTCGGCTCGGCGACCGCCAGTTTCACCTTCTACCGCCGCAAGTTGTTCCATCCACGGCAATGGGTTCACGCCATTGTCGGCACACTGGTCGGCGCATTGACCGGCGCCATCGTCGCCCATTACCTGCCGGCGGAATGGCTGAACAAAATGCTCCCGGTGATCGTCTTCGCTTGCGGCTTGTACCTGTTATTCGGCGGCACACCAAAAGCGCCGCTGGACAGCGACGCACCGATCAAAAAGAAATGGCAATCGACCCAAGGCTTCAGCCTCGGTTTCTACGACGGTGTCGCCGGCCCCGGTACCGGCGCTTTCTGGACAGTCAGCAGTCTGTTGCTCTACCCGATCGATCTGGTCAAGGCCAGCGGCGTGGCGCGCAGCATGAACTTCGTCAGCAACATCGCGGCGCTGTCGGTGTTCGTGTTTTCCGGGCAGGTGGACTGGATCATCGGCCTGAGCATGGGCCTGTCGGTGATGGTCGGCGCGTTCTTTGGCGCGCGCACCGCAATCAGCGGTGGCGCCAAGTTCATTCGCCCGGTGTTCATCACCGTGGTGCTGGGTTTGACCGTGCGCCTAGCCTGGCAGCACTGGTTCAGCGTGGCCTAAGCGCCGCGCCACGTAGACGTCGATCAGATAACGCGCAATCGATTTTGACGCCGGCAACGGCGGCAGGTCGTGCACGTTGAACCACTGGGCGTCTTCGATCTCGTCTTCCTGACAGACAATCTCGCCACCGGCGTATTCGGCATGGAAGCCGAGCATCATCGAGTGCGGGAACGGCCAGCACTGGCTGCCCAGGTAATGAATGTTCTTCACCTCGATCTGCACTTCTTCGCGCACTTCACGAATCAGGCAATCCTCGGCCGATTCGCCCGGCTCGGCAAACCCGGCCAACGTGCTGTAAACCCCGGTGACGAAACGCGGTGAACGCGCCAGCAGAATCTCGTCGCCACGCGTGATCAGCACAATCATGCTCGGCGAAATGCGCGGATAACTGCGCAGGTCGCACGGCTGGCAATACATCGCCCGCTCGCGCGGCACTTGCGTCATGGCTTGCCCGCAGTTGCCACAGAAACGATGCTCGCGCGCCCAGGTGCCGATCTGCGCGGCGTAGCCGAGCACTTTGTAAATCGTGTGATCGCCATCGAGCATGAACGCCCGCAGACCTTTCCAGTTGCAACCCGGCACCTCGCTGGCACTGCGCAGTTCCAGCAAATACACCGGTTCGCCATCGAGATGGCCAATGCCGTGCTCGGTGAGGACTGACAAGTCCTGACGCTTGAGCCATTCCCGGGGGAACAGCGCGCCATTGTCATCGAACAGAAAGCCTTCCGGGCTGCGCGCCACGGCCCAGCCGCCCGGTTGATCGGTGTCGAGTACTGCAGTGGTCCAGCGAGCTGTCATGGTTTCTCAGTCCAGGAATTCGGGTTTCTGTTTGCTCATGTGGGCGGCCATGGCCACGCGCAAGTCGGTGGATTGCAGCATGGCGGCGTTCCAGGTGGCAACGTATTCGAGGCCGTCGTCGATGCGATGGTCGCGCATGTAGCTGATCATTTCCTTGGTGCCGGTGACCGCTATCGGCGATTTAGAGGCGATCTCGCGAGCGATGTCGAGCACGCCTTCGAGCAGCGCGTCCTTGTCGCTGTAGACGCGATTGACCAGGCCAATGCTGCGCGCCTCGTCAGCGCCGAAGGTGCGACCGGTGTAAGCCAGTTCACGCAGCATGCCGTCCCCGATGATCCGTGGCAACCGTTGCAAAGTGCCAACATCGGCGGCCATGCCGATATCGATTTCCTTGATCGAGAATTGCGCGTCTTCGGCGGCGTAACGCATGTCGCAGGCCGCGATCAGGTCGATCGCACCGCCCAGGCAGTAACCCTGAATCGCCGCGAGCACCGGTTTGCGGCAGTTGTCGACGGCATTGAACGACGCTTGCAGGGTGAGGATCTTGCGGCGCAGCAGGCGTGCGTTGCGGCCGACGTCCTTGCCCAGCTCATTGGCGACACCGGCGAGCATCATCAGGTCGATGCCCGAGGAGAAATGTTTGCCGTTGCCGCTGAGCACCACCACGCGCACTTCGTCGGTGTCGTCGATCCACTGGAAAATCTCGACGATCTCGCTCCAGAACGCCGCGTTCATCGAATTGATCTTTTCCGGACGATTGATCTGCACATGGGCGATGTTGTCGGCCAGTTCGACGTTGAAGGCGGAGTATTGAGTCATGGCAGTGATCCTTTACCGGGCTGAAAATGAGGCCCGAACTATAACAAGGCATCACGGTGGCGGTTCGGCCAAATGCGGGACTGACTTGAGGAGATGTACTGCAACACTCCACCCTGTAGGAGCTGCCGCAGGCTGCGATCTTTTGATGCTGATTTTAGAAGACCAGATCAAAAGATCGCAGCCTGCGGCAGCTCCTACAGGGATTTTCGTGTCACGAAGGCTGCGGTTTCGTAGGGGACTGTTACTACATCCTTGCCGCGCAACTCGGGCTCGGACGCGATCAATGCGCGAATCTGCTCATCGATCCTGGCACGCTGTGCCTGCGGCAACGCGGCAATGAAACTGGTCGAACGCACGCGGTTAAACAAGACATCCTCCGGCGAGCCGGTATGCCCATTGTGAAACTGCTGCAACTGCAGTGGCCCGAACGCCGGGTGTGGAAACGCCTTGCGCCATTCACCGGTGTAATAACGCGGCGTATCACCTTCCAGCGCATTAACAATGGCGTCCAGCTTCGGCACCCAGCTCACTTGAGTGTCACGCAGGTTCCAGATCAACCCCAACTTGCCGCCAGGCTTGAGCACTCGAGCGATCTCGGTCAACGCTGCTTCGCTGGCAAACCAGTGAAACGCCTGCGCGCAAATCACCACGTCGACCGACGCATCCGGTAGCGGCAGATCGGTCGCCGTGCCATGCACGGCCAACACCTGCGGCCAGGCATCAGAAAGTTTCTCAAGCATCTGCGCCACGGGTTCGACGGCGATAACCTGCGCGCCCGTGGCCACCAACCGACCGGTGAATTTGCCGGTACCGGCGCCCAGATCGATCACCGTCTTGTGATCATCCAGACCTAACGTTGCCGTCAGCCAGTCACTGACTTGCGGCGGGTAATCCGGACGCCCTTTGACGTAGGTATCGGCGGCCGTTTTGTAGCCCCCGGTGGAATGATGGAGATGATCGTTCATGGCAGTCCCCCTTAACACAGAGCTTCGGATCAACGGCAGACGCTTGCGAGCATAGCGCCGGAATTTGTGCCTGACTTGAACAGTCACTGACTAAGCAATGAATAAAATTTCACCCTGTGGTGTTCAAAGTGAAACATAACCCCCTGTGGAGCCTTGCCCATGACTATCCGTTCCGTTATGTTCGCCGCCCCGTTGCTGCTGGCGGCGGCGCTGTCCAGCCACTTGGCCTTTGCCAACGGTGATGAGGACGACCCGGTGCAGAAGCCCGAGTGCCCCAAAGGCCAGGTCTGGGACAGCAAGACGCAAAAATGCGTACTGCAGACCAGCAGCCTGCTGCCGGACGCCGACCGTACCGATTACGCCTATCGTCTGGCCAAGGACGGTCGTTATGAAGAAGCCCTGGCACTGCTCGACACGCTGAAAAACCCGGACACCGCTAAGGCCCTCAACTATCGCGGCTACGCCACGCGCAAACTGGGACGCACCGACGAAGGCATCGGCTATTACCTGAAATCGGTGAAACTCGATCCGCAATACGCGCAAGTGCGCGAATACCTCGGCGAAGCCTACGTGATCAAAGGCCGCGTCGACCTGGCGCAGGAACAACTGCAGCAGATCAAATCGATTTGCGGCACGTCCTGCGAGGAATATCAGGACCTGGCGCAAGCCATCAACGATTCATCGAAAACCTGACCATCAACAACCGGAGGCCATCATCGTCAGCGATCAGGCATTCAGAGCAGAACTCGGACAGCATCTGGCGCGGCTCTGGCGTTACGGCTTGCTGCTGTCGCGCAATCGGCATGTCGCCGAGGATCTGGTGCAGGCGACCTGTGTGCGGGCGCTGGAACGTGCCGGTCAGTACGTGGCCGGAACGCGCATGGACCGCTGGTTGCTGAGCATTCTGCATTCGATCTGGCTCAATGAAGTTCGCTCGCGCCGCGTGCGTCAGGGCTCGGGACAGGTCGACGCCGAAGGTCAATTGGCGGTTGATGGTGAATACGCTGCGCAGACTCATGTGCTGGCCGCGCAAGTGATTCGCCGGGTGGACGCCCTGCCCGAGAGCCAGCGCGAAACCGTTTACCTGGCCTACGTCGAAGGCCTGTCCTACCGCGAAGTGGCCGAGATTCTGCAAGTGCCGATCGGCACGGTGATGAGCCGGCTGGCCACCGCGCGCCTGAAGCTTGCCGAGTATCCGCCGCTACAAGCCGTACCGAAAACCACCGAAGGAGATCGCCCATGAACACACCTTCGGATGAACAACTGGTCGCCTATCTGGACGACGAACTCGACCCCGGCTATCGCCAGCAATTGAAGGACGCGATTGCCGATGATCCGCTGCTCAACTTGCGCGTGCAGTGGCTGAGCCGCAGCAGCCTGTCGTACAGGAACGCCTACGATGAACTCGCACGGCAAGCCCCGCTGGAACGTTTGCAGGCGCGGCTGGACGCGATTCCTGCACGGGAACCTCAGGGACTGAGTCGACGCTGGTTCATCGGCGCTGCCGCCGCAGGTCTGGTGGCTGCCGGCGTGCTGGCTGACCGCTTGTTTCTCGCCTGGCACACCCGGCAAGCGCAAGACTGGCGCACTCTGGTGGGCGATTACATGGCGCTCTACGTGCCGCAGACACTCGAACATTTGCCGGCCGACGAAGCAGCGCAACGCGCGCAATTGCGCACCATTGATGCCCGCCTCGGGTTGAACCTCACGCCCGCCGCGTTGAAGCTGCCCGGTGCCGAGTTCCGACGCGCGCAAATGCTTGAATACGACGGCGTGGCGATTGCGCAAATCGTTTATCTGGATGCGCGTTACGGACCGCTGGCACTGTGTGTCACCCGCTCGAACAGTGGCAATCGGGCGCTGGCACATGAACGTCGACACAGCATGAACGTGGTGTTCTGGACCCAGGGGCAACATGCGTGGATGTTGATCGGCCATAACCCGGCCAACGAGCTGGCGCACATGGCCACATCCCTGAGCAACAACCCCACCTGAACCCTACCTCTGTAGGAGCTGCCGAAGGCTCGGGCCGCCATCGGACGATCTTTTGATCTTGTCTTTTTTTGATCTTGTCTTTCTAAAGATCAAAAGATCGCAGCCTTCGGCAGCTCCTACAGAGGTTCAGGCGGTGAGGGGTAGCCAGAGGCGGAAGCGCGCACCACCCAACGGTGAAGACTCCACGGTCAGCGTGCCGCCCTGGGCTTCCAGCGCTCGGCGGCTGATGGCCAGGCCCAGACCGAACCCGCCGGTGGCTCGGTCGCGGCTGCGGTCGAGGCGATAGAACGGCTCGAAGATCCGCTCGCGTTCATCATCGGGGATGCCGATACCATCGTCATCGACCCAGATTTCGCACCCCTCACCGTTGACCTGCACGCCAATCTGAATGCGCTTTTCGCAATAGCGCATGGCATTGCGCAGCAGGTTCTGGATCGCGCGTGCGGTCAGGCGCGGATCCAGCGAAAAGCGTTCGAGCTGCCCGTGCAGCAAGACATCGATGACGATGTCCGGCGACTCCAGTTCCTCATCGACACTGCCCAGAATGCTGTCGATAAACTCGTCCAGCGACACCTCGACCTGCTCCGGCAGTTGCGCCGGGTTTTGCAATCGGCTGTAAGACAGCAACTCCAGCACCAACTCGTCCAGCTCGCGGATGTGCGCGACCAGCCCCTGCAAGCGCTCGCGGCTGGCAGTCGGCAAGTCGTCGGACAGCGCCAGGGCGAGGCCGAAATCCAGCCGCGTCAACGGCGTGCGCAGCTCGTGGGACACGGCATTGAGCAAGTCTCGTTGTTGATTGAGCAGGTTTTCGATGTCGCCGGCCATGGTGTCGAACACATTGGCGAGGCTGCCGATGTTGGAACTCGCGGCGATGTTGGTACGTTCGCTCAAATGGCCCTTGCCGAAACGCTCGGCGGTGCCCCTGAGCCGTTCGAGGTCACGCCAGTGCGGCCGCAGCCACATCAACAGGCACGCCAGCAAGGTTGCCCCCACCAGCACGTTGATGCTCCAGTACAGCAAATTGACGTCCATCGGATCGGGCGGCACGACCATTTGCACGGCCATTTCGTTGTCCAGCGGCGTCACCGCCAGCGTGCGCCAGCCCCAGTCGCCGATGCGCACCATGTTTTCTCCGCGCAACAACCGCTCGCGTTCAATCGCCGTGAACTCGGGGTCATCGATGCGCGCCAGGACGATGTGCAGCGGTTGGAAATCCTTGTCCATTGATGCTGCCAGCGCCGGCCACTGATCTCGCGGCGTGGCGTGAAACTGCCGGGTGATCAGCGATTGCAAGCCGCGCGAATAATCGAGGTTGTAGGTGACAAAACGCTCGCGGAACGCCATGACCACCAGATCCGGCACCAGATAGATCGCCGCGCTGTACGAGACGATCGTCACCAGATACAGGCGAAACAGGATGCGAAACATCAGTTCAGCATTCCCATTCGGAACGGCTGAACA
This sequence comes from Pseudomonas sp. SM4, assembly GCF_051913165.1. Classification (NCBI taxonomy): domain Bacteria; kingdom Pseudomonadati; phylum Pseudomonadota; class Gammaproteobacteria; order Pseudomonadales; family Pseudomonadaceae; genus Pseudomonas; species Pseudomonas sp. SM4. The sequence goes on from NZ_JBODOE010000002.1 coordinate 226,670, forward strand.
GGTACCCCTTGCCCCACACGGTCTTGATCTTGCGCGCTTCGCCGGCATGATCGTCGAACTTGCGCCGCAATTTCGAGATCGCGACGTCCACCGACCGGTCGGTGCCGTTGAATTCGATGCCGCGCAGGCGTTGCAGGATCTGATCGCGGCTGAGCACTTCGCCGGCGTGCCGCGCCAGCACCACCAACAAGTTGTATTCGCCACTGGACAGCTCAACCGGCTGGTCACGCCAGGTTACGGTGCGCTCGGACAGATCAATGCACAGATTGCCCATGAGGATACGGTCGTTGGCCGTCAACGGTTCGCCAAGACTGCTGCGACGCAACAGCGTGCGGACACGGGCCAGTAATACACGCGGCTCGCACGGTTTGGTGACGTAGTCATCGGCGCCCATTTCCAGGCCCAGCACCTGATCATGGCTGTCATCGCGTGCTGTCAGCATCAATATCGGCAGCGTGGCCGAGTCCGCACGCAGCAAGCGGCAGACTTGCAGACCATCGAGGCCGGGCAACATCAGGTCGAGGATCACCAGGTCCGGCGGATTGACTCGGGCCCGCTCACGTACGTGGTCACCACGGCCGATAACGCTGACAGAGTAACCGTTGCGCTCCAGGTAGCTGGAAATCAGTTCAGCGAGGGCGGTGTCGTCTTCGACCAGGAGGATGTTGGGCATGGGTGATCCAGAAAGTGCAGTGGCGACCTTGAAGGCCTCATCGCGGGCAAGCCCGCTCCCACAGGGTTCTCGGGTGATCACAACATGTGTGTCCACAACAGATCCCTGTGGGAGCGGGCTTGCCCGCGATGGCCATCCAACTGTCGCAATAAATTTCAAGGCGTAAAGGATATACGCCCTCACCCGTCCCTGAGTAAAACCCTTACACAATTTCACACAGCGCCTACAAAGCTTCACCGCTAATCTCGGCGACTGCCCGTAGGATGCGGGCATCAATATTGGGGGTAGTACATGTCGAACAAACTGCTGGCCGGGCTCGGCCTGATCGCATTGGCGCTGTCACTGAGCGCCTGTGATTCATCCTCGAAAGCCGAAGAGCAGGCGCCGCCCGCCACCGTGCGCATCGAGACCATCGAAACCCGCCCCCTGTCGATCAGCAGCGAACTGAGCGGGCGCATCGCCGCCCCGCGGATCGCCGAAGTGCGCGCCCGGGTGGCCGGCGTGGTCCTGCAACGCAGCTTTCGCGAAGGCAGTGACGTGAAAAAGGGCGATGTACTGTTCCGCATCGACCCGGCACCGTTCAAGGCCGATCTCGACAGCGCCGACGCCGCTTTACGCAAGGCCGAAGCCAATGCGTTTCAGGCGAAGTTGCAAGAACAACGCTACGCCCAGCTGATCGATGACAAAGCCATCAGCGCGCAGGATTACGACAACGCCCGCGCCATGGCCCGGCAGACCGCCGCCGACGTCGCCGCCAACAAGGCTGCCGTCGAGCGGGCCAGACTCAATCTGGGTTACGCCACAGTCACTGCGCCAATCTCCGGGCGTGTCGGGCGCGCACTGGTCACCGAAGGCGCCCTGGTCGGGCAGAACGAAACCACGCCATTGGCATTGATTCAGCAGCTCGACCCGATCCACGCCGACGTCACCCAGTCGACCCGTGAGCTGAACGAACTGCGCCGCGCGTTCCGCTCCGGTCAGTTGCACCAGGTTGGCCAGGATCAAGTCAAAGCCACATTGATTCAGGACGACGGCAGCCTCTACCCGTTGCCGGGCAAGTTGCTCTTCGCTGATATCACGGTTGACCCGGGCACCGGCCAGATCATTCTGCGCAGCGAGTTCCCCAACCCCGACCTCGACCTGCTGCCGGGCAGCTTTGTGCGTGTGCGTCTTGAGCAGGCGACGATCCAGAACGGCATTACCGTGCCGCAACGTGCGGTACAGCGTGACAGCGCCGGTATTGCGCAAGTGCTGACGGTCGATGAGCAAATGCGCATCGCCCAGCAACCGGTGCAACTGGGCGCGGTGCAAAACGATCGCTGGATCGTCACCGGCGGCCTCAAGCCCGGCGACCGCATTGTCATTGAAGGCCTGCAACACGCCCGTCCCGGCGAAAAAGTGCAGATCGACGACACCCCTCTTCCACTTGCCCAGGCTTCTGGTCAGTAAGCAGGACGCTTTCATATGCCGCAGTTCTTTATCGACCGCCCGGTATTCGCCTGGGTGGTCGCACTGTTCATCCTGTTGGCCGGTGCGCTGGCCATACCGCAGCTACCCGTGGCGCAATACCCGGACGTCGCGCCGCCACAGATCGAAATATATGCCGTGTACCCCGGCGCTTCGGCGCAAACCGTCGATGAAAGCGTGGTCAGCCTGATCGAAGAGGAACTCAACGGCGCCGATCACCTGCTGTACTTCGAATCGCAGAGCAGCCTCGGCAGCGCGACGATCAAAGCTACTTTCCAGCCGGGCACCAACCCGGAACTGGCGCAGGTCGATGTGCAGAACCGTCTCAAAGTGGTCGAGTCGCGCCTGCCGCAAGCGGTCAATCAGCAAGGCTTGCAGGTGGAGAAAGTCTCTTCCGGTTTCCTGCTGCTGATCACCTTGACCTCCAGCGACGGCAAACTCGATGACGTAGCGCTCAGCGATTATCTGGCGCGCAATGTCATGAACGAAATCAAGCGTCTGGACGGCGTCGGCAAGGCGCAGCTGTATGGCGCCGAACGTGCCATGCGCATTTGGGTCGACCCGCAGAAGCTGATCGGTTTCAACCTGACGCCGGCTGACGTCAACGCCGCCATCACCGCACAGAATGCGCAGGTGTCTGCCGGCAGCATCGGCGACCTGCCCAACCCGTCCAGCCAGGAAATCACCGCGACGATTTTGGTCAAGGGTCAGTTATCGACGCCTGAAGAATTTGCCGACATCGTGCTCAAGGCCAATCCGGACGGCTCGACCGTGCGTATCGGCGACGTGGCAAGGGTCGAGATCGGCAGTCAGGAATACCAGTTCGGCACACGCCTGAATGGCAAGCCGTCCACCGCCGTTGGTGTGCAGCTGTCGCCCGGCGCCAATGCGCTCGCCACCGCAACCCTGGTGCGGGCGAAGATGGATGAGCTGTCGCGCTACTTCCCGGTGGGCGTTGAATACAAGATCCCGTACGACACATCGCCGTTCGTCAAAGTCTCGATCACCAAAGTGGTGTACACCCTCGGCGAGGCGATGTTGCTGGTGTTTGCGGTGATGTTCCTGTTCCTGCAGAACGTCCGTTACACATTGATCCCGACGCTGGTGGTGCCGGTCGCACTGATGGGCACCTTCGCCACGATGTTGGCGCTGGGTTTCTCGATCAACGTGCTGACCATGTTCGGCATGGTGCTGGCCATCGGCATTCTGGTGGACGACGCCATTGTTGTGGTGGAGAACGTCGAGCGGATCATGGCCACCGAAGGCTTGTCGCCCAAAGAGGCGACACGCAAAGCCATGACGCAAATCACCGGCGCCATCATCGGCATCACCTTGGTGCTGGTCGCGGTGTTCATTCCGATGGCGTTCATGCAGGGTTCGGTCGGGGTGATCTACCAGCAGTTTTCGTTGTCGATGGCGACGTCGATCCTGTTCTCGGCCTTCCTCGCCCTGACGCTGACGCCCGCCTTGTGCGCAACACTGCTCAAGCCGATTGCCAAAGGCGAGCATCACGAGAAATCCGGATTCTTCGGCTGGTTCAACCGCCGCTTCGAACACCTGACCGATCGTTATCAGGGCTGGGTCGGTTATGCGCTCAAACGCACCGGGCGTTACCTGCTGATCTACGTCGTGCTGTTGGTCGGGCTGGGGATTTGCTTCATGCGCCTGCCCTCCTCGTTCCTGCCGGTGGAAGATCAGGGCTACACCATCACCGATATTCAACTGCCACCTGGCGCGACCAAGAATCGCACGGTGCAGGTTGCCGAACAGTTCGAGGCGCACAACGCCGGCGAGCCGGGGATCAGTGACAGCGTGGTGATTCTGGGCTTCAGTTTTTCCGGCAGCGGTCAGAACGCCGCGCTGGCGTTTTCTACACTCAAGGACTGGTCGCAACGGGGCAGCGACGATTCGGCGAGTTCGATCGCCGATCGCGCCAACATCGCCCTCAGCCAGATCAAGGATGCAATGGCGTTCGCTGTATTGCCGCCACCCGTTGACGGCCTCGGCACCTCCAGCGGTTTCGAATTCCGCCTGCAGGATCGCGGCGGCCTCGGCCATGCCACGCTGATGCAGGCGCGCACCGAACTATTGGCGGCGGCGGAGAACAGCCCGGTGCTGATGAATGTGCGTGAAAGCGCACTGGCCGAAGCGCCGCAAGTGCAGCTGGAAGTGGATCGCAAACAGGCTAACGCGCAGGGCGTATCGTTTGCCGATATTGGCAACGTACTGTCGACCGCGGTGGGCTCGGCGTATATCAACGACTTCCCCAATCAGGGGCGGATGCAACGCGTTGTGGTGCAGGCCGAAGGTGATCAACGCAGTCAGGTCGACGACCTGCTGAAAATGCACGTGCGCAACAACAACGGGAAAATGGTGCCGTTGTCAGCGTTCGTCCAGGCCAAATGGATTCAGGGCCCGGCGCAACTCACCCGCTATAACGGTTACCCGGCCATTTCGATCTCCGGTGAACCGGCGCCCGGCCACAGCACCGGTGAAGCCATGGCCGAGATCGAACGTCTGGTGGCGCAAGGGCCGAAGGGCCTGGGTCAGGAATGGACAGGGCTGTCCTTGCAGGAGCGTTTGTCCGGTAGCCAAGCGCCGATTCTGCTCGGCTTGTCGCTGCTGATCGTGTTCCTGTGTCTGGCGGCGCTGTACGAGAGCTGGTCAATTCCGACCTCGGTGTTGCTCGTGGTGCCGCTGGGTGTGCTCGGCGCGGTGTTGGCCGTGACGCTGCGCGGCATGCCCAACGATGTGTTTTTCAAAGTCGGGCTGATCACCATCATTGGTCTGTCGGCGAAGAACGCGATCCTGATCATTGAGTTCGCCAAGAGTCTCTATGACGAAGGGCATGACCTGATTGATGCGACGTTGCAGGCAGCACGTTTGCGTCTGCGCCCGATCGTGATGACATCGCTGGCGTTCATTCTCGGTGTAGTGCCGCTAGCGATTGCCACTGGCGCCAGTTCGGCAAGCCAACAGGCGATCGGTACTGGCGTGATCGGCGGGATGATTACCGCAACGCTGGCAGTCATCTTCGTACCTGTCTTCTTCGTGGTCGTCATGAAGCTCGTACAACGCTTCACCAAGCACTGATGCAAATGCAGGAGCTGCCTCAGGCTGCGAACTTTTGACGTTGTTTTGAAAATCAAAAGATCGCAGCCTGCGGCAGCTCCTACAAAAGCGTGTTTGCGTGAGCTATGGTGCTGGGATTGTTCACTCTTGTGAGTTCTCATGCGCTTCCTTGCCCGTACCCACCCTCGCCTGTCAGCTGCCGCTCTGGTTGGGCTCTGCGCGGGTCTGTTGGCCCCGGCCGATTCGACCATCAGTAAAATCCTCATCGGCTGGAACGCCGGCGTCTGGACCTACCTGGCCCTGATGCTGTGGCTGACCGTGCGCGCCAAGGCGCCGGACGTCAAACGCATCGCTGAAATCGAAGACGAAAATGCCGGGCTGGTGTTGTTCGTTGTCTGCATCGCGGCGCTGGCCAGCCTGGCGACCATTACCTTTGAACTGGCCGGTAGCAAAGACCTTGAAACCACTCGAAAACTGCTGCATTACGGTTTTACCGCAATGACGGTCATCGGCTCGTGGTTGTTGATCGGCATGATCTTCAGCGTCCACTACGCCAGGCTTTACTACACATGGGACGGCAAGGAACCCGCCCTGCGGTTTGCCGAAGGACTGACAACGCCCAACTATTGGGATTTTCTGTATTTCTCGTTCACCATCGGTGTTGCGGTGCAAACCGCCGACGTGGGTGTCGCGACTCGTGACCTGCGCAAGATAGTGCTTGCACAATCGTTAATTGGATTCGTGTTCAACACGGCGATACTAGGCTTTTCCATCAACATTGCCGCGGGCTTGTTCGGCTGATGGCGCGAGTATTGAAATCACACTGCAAACACGCTGTAAACTGTCAGAGTTGACAGTTTACAACCGCAATCCGCTGCGCTTTGATGGATTGTCCCTGAACAGGCCAACTCAGGCCTCTGGATACCTTCACTCGCATAGAGGATTGGATGATGAAAAAAAATACCCGATTGAATCCCGAGGTCCCTTTCTTCACGGCCGTCGTTGACGGTCTTCCCTTTACCGCCAATCAGCGACTTGTTGAAGAAGTGAGTTTGGCTCCCCCGCTTGATCATCATTATATTTTCTACGGCATTCAGCGCGAAGTTAACCTGGAGTATCGGGAAATCCGCATCATTGTGCCAACATCGCTGGAATTCCAGGCCTATACACTGGGCAGGCCTGAGTCAGAGGCGCGTTTTGAATTCATTGATAACTCGATGAATGTCTATGTTGGAGTTGAAGGCACGATCACGCTCTGCGAATCGAGCAAACCGGAGTACGGCGCAGTAGCCGCTTGGTTCACCCTGAGAGCCGAGGATGACGGCACTGACAGATCAATCGACATTAATGGTCGCTTTGACATGTTGCTTCCCGTGATTCGTTAACTACAAAAAAAACCCCGACACTGGTCGGGGTCTTTTTTTGCTGAAATCGCAGCTTAATAGTTATAACTTACGCCGACATTGCCACTCCAGTTTTGATCAATACTCTGGCCTTTGCTGCCACCTAACTCCGCGTAAACCTGCCATTTATTCTGCGCTGCCACCCAGTTCATCCCAACAGCGTACTCGACATTGGTACTGGATGGATCGCTGTTGAAATCATCATCATTAACTTCAACATCGTTGCTTTTGACAAACTCATGGCCGACCGCCATACGCGCCCTTGGTTGAAATTTACCGCCGCCACTCAAGGCAAATTCGCGCCCGACAGTCACACCGACTTTACCCTGCAGCGAGCGTGCAGCATCGGTGTCCACTTGCAGGCCATTGTCCATTCGATATTGCTTGCCTTCAACAGCCGCAAGTCCCACTTGCACAAAAGGCTCAATGAACACGCGGTTGTCAAATTCGATGTGCTTACCTGTTTCAACGGTTGCGCTAAGACCGAGGTTTTTATACTTGCCTTGGCTGCGTGTGCCATCACTCATCGTCACTTTGGTCTTGTTATCGAATTGGTTGACCTTCCCGACGACATCCAGGTAGAGACCGCTTTCGACGTCGAACAATGTACCGTAGACGCCCGCATTTACACTGTCGACCGTTGCTGTAGAACCGTTTTTCAAATCGAGATCCGTGCGCCCGGCCCCGACAAACGCACCGATCAGCCATTGTTGTCCGCCCAGTTGCGCTTGTGTGTCGGCCCCCAGGGCAAAACCTCGCTGGTTTTGAGTAAACCCGCCTCCGTACGCGTTCGAGACGTTGTACTGACTGCCATAGCTGCGAGTCCAGACGCTGCTGCTGAGGTGTTTAACCGACTCACCATTGCGGGCTGCACCGAACGAGTTGGCGCCACCGCTCCCCAGGCGGCGATCACCCATACGGCTGTTCAGCGTCGTCATCTCTCCATAAAGGATGCTGGGCGCGCTGCCAGCAACCGCTACCGCGGCGTTGGTAGACGTACTGACTGTCTGGTTGGGACGCAGGTAAAGTCCCTCGCCTTCTCTGGCCAGCTCGTAGGTGCGGGAGCCGGCATCGACCAGCTTGCTCAAGGCAAAGTTGGCATCGCCGCTGGCAATATTGCCGATCTTGACGTCGTCGGAGTTTGCCGGATTGGTGCCACTTGCCGTCACTTGAAGCTTGTGGTCGCCACTGGCGCTTTGCGTGACGTTCAAAAAACCGCTGTCGTGCGTATCAACGTCCGTCTGAATGACAAATGTACCCGTGCCATTAAGTGTCGCCACATCCAGTTGATGGTTAAGTCCCAGATGGACAACCCCTTTCTCCAACTGCAGGTTATGCACCGTAGCGTTACCGGTGGTCAGCCATTGGCTGTCATTACGAATCTGCAGGTCGGAAGAGTTTTCAATTGCACCGGTCAATGTGGATGCGTTATTCAGCACAACGCTACCGCCCTGTGCGGTCTTGACATCACCCACCAGACTGGAGCCGTTATTCAACGAGAGGCTGGCGACTTCGGTCACACCACCGACGATTTTGCTGAGACTGTTGATCACTACCTGGTCGACATCATGCACGTTGCCAGTCAACGTCGAACCGTTCTGGAATTGCACGCTATCAGCACTTTCAATACTGCCGGTCAATGTGCTTTGGTTATCGAAAACCACCTGCGAAACATTGCGCAGATTGCCATTGAACGTCGAGCCATTAAGAAATTGTGCATTGCCGGTGTCGAGTATTTCACCGCTCATTTTACTCTGGGCGTCAAACACGACCTGATCGACGTCACGCAGATCACCGTTCATCGTCGATGCATTGAGGAAACGCACACTACTGGCGCCGAGTACATCACCGGTCATTGCGCTTTGCGTATCAAACACGACCTGATCGACGTCACGCAGATCACCACTCAACGTCGAGCCATTGAGGAACTGCACAGTGTCGGCGCCGAGTACGTCACCGGTCATTGTGCTTTGAGTGTCGAAGGCAATCTGCGCAACGTTCTCAAGATTGCCTGTAAGCGTCGACGCATTCTGGAAACGGGCATTGGCCGAACTGCTGTTGTCGACTACCACAGCGCCGTTAACCAGACTGTTGTCGACAACAAGATCAACCGTCGCACCTTGCTTGACCTCAATCGCGTTGCCGTTGCCGCCAGACAACGAGGAACGGTTGGCCAGCGCGATGTTGACCGTTGTACCGGTCAAGTTGGTGTAATCCGTGGAAATACCAGGCCCGCTGCTCCCAACGACATGGGAGTTATCCAGCGTCACTGTTGAAGCCTCAGTCCGGGTCGGCTCGCTACCAATCAATAACCCTGTGGTGCCGCCGATGACCGAGGAGTTGGTTGCCCTGAACGTGCCATTCAGCAGCCTTACCCCTTGCGAGGCGGCACCTGTCGCAGTCAACTGACTGTCGTTCAGATCAAGCACTCCCAAACCGTTGATCTGCGCAGCAAAAGTCACCGCCGTCACCGTGCTGTTGCTCAACTTCACGCTGGACCCGGTCTGGTCCTGAATGTTTCGCGTCAAGAACAAGCCTGACCCATTGCTGATCACTGTGCTGTTCGTCAACTCCGCGCTGCTGCTCGCCAATCGGAGCGCGTCGCCGGTACCGAGGGTGTTTTCAATGGTTCCGCCATTCATATTCATGATCGAAAGCCGTTCAAGCCGGATTTGCTGGTTGTAGCCACCATTGACCGAGAGCTTTGCAGTCAGTGCGGTAATGTTCTGGGTGACCGCATCGTTGGCAATCAGCTCGGAGTTAGGGTTTAACGTCCAGGATTCAACGGCGGATGTACTGTCTATCGTCTTGACTTCGCCGGGATTTAGCGCACCCGCCTGTGTCGCAGAGACCGATAGCATTAACAAAACAAAGGAAGAGGCCTCACGGCAATATTGAATATGTCGAAACTTATAAATTAATGAACTAGGCATACTAAAAGACCTGAGCAATCTTGCGCCTTATAAAAACAACACGAATGCTGCGCTGAGAAACAAATTTCAAGAATGCGGGAGACTACAGACACAGCTGCGCATTTTCTGTAGGAATAGTCCTACTTCTTTGAAGGGCGAATCTTAGAGGTGCATTGGCACAGGAGTGTTTTATTGATAGGCAGTGCAATCAGGGCGCCCCAACCAGTACCAAGGCACTGGTTGAGGCTTCCACTACGGGTTAACCGTCACTCCCCGCGCCCAAATCATCACAATAAAGAAGGCTGCTATTGCGAACCCGAACAGGATGCATCTCTTTTTTCGAGTTGAACTTAGTGCCTCCCAAGTCTATTTCATACCAGATTTGCGCGTAATGAAATGTAACCGGATTGGTCGGCGGGGTTGCCTCTTGAATGTCTTTGAAAAGCTTATAATCCATTTCAAAAACAAGATCCGCGTTCCCTGCTGGCATAGGCAGGGCTTGCGTGAAATCAACGCCCGTAATGGGACCGGTAGCGTCGTCTTTTTCCCATCCTTGCATGCGCATTGTTACTTCACGGCCTGATGGTGCATCGCGCTGCCCGCCAGGCACCGAGACTTTAAGCGGCGGTACGGTTGTTACACCGCCAGTAACTGTTCGAGGCACCATCGTTTTGCAGGTGATGTAGCGTTTTGCACCCAACTCGATAAACGGCGGGCCTTTGTGGTCCAGCAAGCTGATTTGAAACGTTTCTACCAATACGTCAGTGGCAGGTGCCTGGCGCATGATATTGGGGTTGCCCGGATATTCAATGGTGTAATAAGCCGCAACGGTGCCGAGGCCTGCTTCTGAAATAAGCGAAAAATCCACATCGATGAATACTGATGTATCGGCGTTGGTCATTGTTTCATTGCCTACGCTATTCCCAGCCCACCAAAACGTAATCAACGCGTCTTCTAGAAGGTTGGGAACCCCCGTCCATCGGGTTGCAGTGAAGCGTACAGGTTTGTCAATATCCGCTGTCGTCAGATGGTTCAGGGCACCAGCCCCCGCCTGACCCTTGATTTCAACAGGAAGCAAATTATCGTTATCCAGATCCGGCAGAAGATCTGGCTCTGGCCCGGGAAATACAAAATTCACAAATAATGATGTTTCAGGTGAATCAATTGCCGTATTGGTTCCCCGTTTTAACGTATAAGACAGCTGTACAGTGACTTCACCTGTTGCCCCAGTTGTTACTTCATCCAAAATGTCATAGGACAGGTTGAACGGCAAGGGACCCGGTTTACTCCCCAGATCATCGGTTCCAACCACTTTCGGCGCTCCCGTTGGGCCTTTAATGGATACCGTTATCACATCTTTCGGATCGCCGTTATCCGGATAATCAATCAATACATATATTTTGGTTCCAACGGGCAAAAATGTGCCAAGGCTGATTTCCTCTGAATGCGTCGGCCCCGCCGCCGGAACTCTCAACGGTTTCAGTATCGGCGGCGGCAAAAATGCAATCGGTAAGGTTGGAGCGCCCGCCAATACAGAGTCCAGTGATTTATTCAACGGCGCATCATGCAAGACATAGCGATGATAAAGTCCGCCGTTGGGGAGTGTTTTAAGCACATCGACAGGGACTGTGAACTCACCCGAAGTTGCCCCTGCGGCCTTCGGAAAAACGCCACGGGGATAGACGACTGGCATTGTAGTAGTCGTGCCGGACCGGTTTGAAGCACAAAAGGTAACGAGATCATTATCCTGATTATGCAGATAATCTTTGGCGATCTGGACTACCAGGCCAGCAGGATTTTTTACTACCCACGCATCATTGATCACCTCGCCGCCAGCGACGTCGAGATTCTTGAAAACCGCAAAAGGCGGAGATGCTCGACTATAAGGATTTTTTACGTAATAAGGAGGGTTCTTGTCGACGCTGAATTCAATCGGATCTGAGTTATCTTCAATCCCCAACCCGTCTTCGATGTGAAAGCGGCAGAAATACTCAGTCGGGCCGGGTATACCGGGATCATCGGGGATTTTTGTAGTATCCACTGGAATATCGTGTGGAAAAAAACCAGTGAAATCATCGGGAATATCGACTTCGCCCAACAGCACTTCACCCAGGCCCTTTTTATTGCCAAGCACTCTAGCCTTGCCACCGCCAAACAGACCGTCTTTCAACGCCATTATCGTGACACTTATACTCGGTTTGTTTAGTTCTTCGAGCAGTATTCTACCGTCGCCCGGGATCTGCCCTTTGATTTCGGGAGGATCGGCCAAGGGGCCAGAGCGAGAACCACTGCCTGGTAATAGTTTTTTTATATCTTCCTTCACAGTCATATCATTCACTCCTTCTGCCGATAAAACCCGGGGTCAGATCTGCTTCGCCACGATGACTATCCCACCGCCCTGCAAAGAGGACACTTCAGACGTAACAAGGCAAATTACCAGGGATAACTCTGTCAACTCTGGCCAATGCGGCCATCGATCTGCCAATGATTTTCCCGTTGCGAGCCAGCGTATAAATCGCCGTCATCGAATCGTTATCTATCAACGGTTTAATACAGGGAACAAACTCCACGAACTGGGCAAACCCGTGATCGATTTCCTCAATGCTCAAGTCCCGGGAATAGGTCGCCTTGGCTTCCGGCACAACGTGCTCATCATGTTCGCCAGGGTAGCCATTGATACTTCGAAATCCTTGAACTTCGAGTGAGAACCTATCGCCTTCAAGTGCCAACGTTTGCACGGGTATGTTTAGATGAATACCCGCCGTCAATACCGGGCGAGTTCCGCAGGTGTAATACCCATAAATATCCAAATTTGAAAAACCGGGCCTTGGCAGTGGTTCGATGGGCCTCTGGGTGTGATCAATGATCAACGGCTTCTGCGGCGACCGGTCGGGAAATTCAAACGCGGTCACGATGTAATAAATCAAGGCTTGGCCATCGACCAACATTCGCGCAGCAGTGATCGGTATCGTGACCTCTGCGGGAACTATCCCTGTCGGGTATTTGTTTTCATAGATAAGTTCCTCTTTACCATTCTGCAACCAGAAAACTTGCAAGTGATCGTCAAACGATGTCTCTTCCCAGCGCGGTATACGTGCAATGGTTCCACTTAATAATATGGGATAAGGAATAATCCCGGCCGGATTACTCACGCCATCAAGCGTTATGGCGGCCGCCCGCGTTCCTGACCTGGCCCTGCTGGCTTTTATCAAGTGATTTCCCATATCGGATGAGTGACGTCGCCAAGTCGGACTTGTCAGGTTCGAGACTTCTTCAATTGATCCTGGGTTGATTAAGCGACGATTGAGCGGGTGTTGACTACTGTCAGATCTGACAGGTTTTAATACCGCTCGTCGGTTTTTACCGACGGACCGACTTCGCTTTTATTCAAAGCACTTGACGCACACCTTGACAGTGGTGCCTTATGAAACCGGTTTCAGCACCACCCAAAAATAAGGTCCACCGATGTGAATGACTTCTCCGCCGCACAGCGCAGCCGTGTCACCATGCTTGATGTTGCCGAGCGCGCCGGCGTCTCCAAGGCCAGCGTTTCGCGCTTCATAGGCGATGATCGCGCCCTGCTTTCCGATGCCATTGCCTCGCGCATCGAACAAGCCATCGCCGAACTCGGCTACCAACCCAACCAGATGGCCCGTGGCCTGAAACGCGGGCGCACGCGCCTGATCGGCATGTTGGTTGCCGACATCCGTAATCCTTATTCAATTGCCGTGATGCACGGGGTGGAAACCGCCTGCCGTGCGTTCGGCTACAGCCTGGTGGTGTGCAATACCGACCGCGATGACGAGCAGGAGCGCCAGCATTTGGCGCTGTTGCGCTCGTACAACATCGAAGGGCTGATCGTGAACACCCTTGGCCACCACCGCGACGAGTTGCATGAATTGCATCGCGAAATGCCAATGGTGTTGGTGGATCGCAAGGTCGCCGGGCTCGACAGCGATATGGTCGGCCTGAATAACGCGCAAGCGGTGGAGATGGCACTCGCTCATCTCGAACAGCGCGGCTATCGCGACGTGGTGCTGGTGACCGAGCCGTACGACGGCACCAGTTCGCGAGTCGAGCGCGTCAGTAGTTTTCAGGCGCAGATCGCCCAGCGATCACTGCTAAGCGGAACGGTTTTGGAAACCGGCGACAACTTGACTGGCGCTCTTCAATCGTTCTTGCACAAAGCGGGGGCCGGCCCCAAAGCACTGTTTTGCGCCAATGGCGTCGCAGCGCTGGCCTGCGTCAAAGCATTGCGCGAGATCGGTTGCCGTTTATTCGACGATATCGGGGTGATCGCCCTGGATGATCTGGATTGGTATCCGTTGGTGGGGAGCGGGATTACCGCGCTGGCCCAGCCGACACAAGAGATTGGCGCGCGGGCGTTTGAGTGTCTGCTCAAGCGCTTGCGCGGGGATGATGAGGCGGCGCGGGTGCTGGATTTTGCACCGGTGCTGGTTGAACGTGGGTCGACCCGTCAGAGCGACGGTGTTTGAGCTGACGCTATCGCTGGCAAGCCAGCTCCCACAGTGTCCGGGTCGTATAACAATTTTTTGTACACGCCCATGAACCTGTGGGAGCTGGCTTGCCAGCGATGGGGCTTGAAGGAACAACACAAAACTGCCTGATTTTTTTGAACAAAAATGAAACCGGTTTCAGAGGTCAATAACAATGAATAAACCTGCCGTCTCCATCAGTTTGTCCAGCTACGGCGCCGAACTTGTCCGCCAGCGCGGGCAAGGCGCATTCATCGAAATCCTCGCCACGGCCGGGGCCGATCGCATTGAATGGCGCGAAGAGCTGCTGACGCGCGAAGACCCGGCCCAGTTGGCTGAGGCTACACAGGCCCAAGGGCTGCAAAGCATCTACTCGTCGCCCACTGAACTGTGGCTCGCCGGTCAGGCGCAACCCAACCCCGAACTGATCACCGCGCTGCACAACGCCGAAACCTTCGGCTCGAAGTGGCTCAAGGTGTCGCTCGGTTATTTCACCGACACCAACGATCTGCAGGCACTGGCCGAACGTTTGAAGCACAGTCCGGTGCAGTTGCTGGTGGAGAACGACCAGACCCTGCAAGGCGGCCGAATCGAACCGTTCCAGCGCTTCTTCGCCGCCGTCGAACAGCACAACCTGCCGATCAAGATGACTTTCGACATTGGCAACTGGCAATGGCAAGACCAGTCCGCCGCCAGCGCCGCGCGCCTGCTGGGCCGCCACGTCGGTTACGTGCATTGCAAAGCCGTGGCGCGTCGCGCTGACGGCAAACTGGTGGCCGTGCCGCCCGCCGTCAGCGATCTGCATCTGTGGGAACAACTGCTGCGGCACATGGCCCAAGGCGTTATGCGCGCTGCCGAGTACCCGCTGCAAGGCGAGGACCTGGTCGAGTTGACCCGCGAACACGTCGCCGCCCTCGCCCACCTCGGCCAATCGAGTCTGGAGCCTGCTCATGTCTGAGATCGATATTCTCTCGTTCGGCGAAACCATGGCGATGTTCGTCGCCGAGCAAACGGGTGATCTGGCCGCGGTCGAGCAATTTCACAAGCGCATCGCCGGCGCCGACAGCAACGTTGCCATTGGCCTGTCGCGCCTGGGCTTCAACGTCACTTGGCTGAGCCGGGTCGGTCAAGACTCGCTCGGGCGCTTCGTTGTCGAAACGCTGACAAAAGAAGGTCTGGATTGCAGTCATGTCGAGGTCGACAGCGCCCACCCGACCGGTTTCCAGTTGAAGTCTCGCAGTGACGATGGCAGCGATCCGCAGGTCGAGTATTTCCGTCGCGGCTCGGCGGCCAGCCATCTTTCGCCGCAGTCGATCACCGCGCAATTACTCAGCGCCCGTCACCTGCACGCCACCGGCATTCCACCGGCACTGTCAGCCTCGGCGCGGGAGATGTCCGTTGAATTGATGAGCCGCATGCGCAACGCCGGACGCAGCGTCTCGTTCGACCCCAATCTGCGCCCGAGCCTGTGGGCCAGCGAGCGCGAGATGATCATCGAGATCAACCGCCTTGCCGCCCTCGCCCACTGGGTGCTGCCGGGATTGAGCGAAGGTCGCTTGCTCACCGGCTTCAACGACCCGGCCGACATTGCCGCGTTTTATCTCGATCAAGGCGCTGAGGCCGTGGCGATCAAGCTTGGGCCGGAGGGTGCCTATTACCGCACGCAGTTGGCGCAGGGTTTTGTTGCCGGCGTGCCGGTGGCCCACGTCGTCGACACGGTGGGTGCCGGTGATGGCTTTGCGGTCGGGATGATCAGTGCCTTGCTGGAGCATCAGAGTTTTGCCGAGGCGGTGCAGCGTGCGAACTGGATTGGCAGCCGCGCCGTGCAGAGTCGCGGGGATATGGAGGGCCTTCCAACCCGTCTGGAATTGTCCGTTGAGTTTGAGGCCGCCATCGCTGGCAAGCCAGCTCCCACAGGATTTGGTGATAAAAACACAACTTTTGATACACCCCAAAACCCTGTGGGAGCTGGCTTGCCAGCGATGAGGCCCTGACAGACAACATTCATTGAACCTGCTGCGACAAAAACAACAAGCTCAGGAGCCACAAACCATGAAAACCGTGACCCTCGCCACCCGCCGCTGGTGGTACATCATGCCAATCGTATTCATCACCTACAGCCTGGCGTATCTGGACCGCGCCAACTACGGTTTTGCCGCTGCCTCGGGGATGGCCGAAGACCTGATGATCACCCCGGGCCTGTCTTCGCTGCTCGGCGCGCTGTTCTTTCTCGGTTACTTTTTCTTCCAGGTGCCGGGCGCAATCTATGCGCAAAAGCACAGCGTGAAGAAACTGATATTCGTCAGCCTGATTCTCTGGGGCGGCCTCGCCACGTTGACCGGCGTGGTCTCCAACGCCTATTGGCTGATCGTCATCCGCTTCATGCTCGGCGTGGTTGAAGCCGCTGTGATGCCGGCGATGCTGGTGTACCTGTGCCACTGGTTCACCCGCGCCGAACGCTCGCGAGCCAACACTTTCCTGATCCTCGGCAACCCGGTGACCATGCTGTGGATGTCGGTGGTCTCGGGGTATCTGGTGCAGCATTTCAGCTGGCGCTGGATGTTTATCATCGAAGGTTTGCCGGCAGTGCTTTGGGCGTTTATCTGGTGGCGCCTGGCCGATGATCGTCCGTCCGAGGCCAAGTGGCTCAACGACCAGGAAAAGCAGGATCTGGAAAGCGCCCTGGCAGCCGAACAGGTTGGCATCAAGGCGGTGAAAAACTACGCCGAGGCCTTCCGTTCGCCAAAGGTGATTATTCTGGCGTTGCAGTTTTTCTGCTGGAGCATCGGCGTGTACGGCTTTGTGCTGTGGCTGCCGTCGATCCTCAAGGCCGGCGCGCAAATGGACATGATCGAGGCCGGCTGGCTGTCGGCGCTGCCGTATCTGGCGGCGGTGATCGGCATGCTGGCGGTGTCGTGGGGTTCGGACAAGTTGCAGAAACGCAAACGCTTCGTCTGGCCGCCGCTGCTGATCGCATCGATCGCTTTCTACGGTTCGTACGCGCTGGGCGCTGAACATTTCTGGTGGTCTTACACCTTGCTGGTGATTGCCGGCGCCTGCATGTACGCACCGTACGGGCCGTTCTTTGCCATCGTCCCGGAGATTCTCCCCGCCAACGTCGCCGGCGGCGCGATGGCGCTGATCAACAGCATGGGCGCGCTCGGTTCATTCGGCGGCTCGTACCTGGTCGGTTACCTGAACAGCACCACCGGTTCGCCCGGCGCATCCTACCTGTTGATGAGCGGCGCGTTGTTGCTGTCGGTGGTGCTGACGATTTTCCTCAAGCCCGGCGCGAGTGATCGCGTGGTGGCCAAAGCCGTGACTACGCGCCATGTACCGGCCCATTCCTGAAGAGACTTTTGCCATGAAAAAACACGTCGTGTTGTACAAGAAACTCTCGCCAGCGCTGATGGCGCGCCTGCAAGAACAGTGCGAAGTAACACTGATCGAAAGCCTCGACCCCGACGGCCTCATGCAACTGCGCGACGCCCTGCCCCATGCCCACGGTCTGCTCGGCGCCAGTCTGAAACTCGATGCGGCGTTGCTCGATCTGGCGCCGCAGCTTGAAGCGATTGCCAGCGTTTCGGTGGGCGTCGACAACTACGACATCGCCTACCTGAACGCAAGGCAGATCATGCTCACCAACACCCCGGACGTCCTCACCGAAACCACTGCTGACACTGGCTTCGCCTTGGTCCTCGCCGCCGCCCGACGTGTGGTGGAACTGGCGAACCTGGTGCGCAACGGCCAGTGGCAACGCAATATCGGCCCCGCGCACTTTGGCACCGATGTGCACGGCAAGACGCTGGGGATCATCGGCATGGGCCGCATTGGCGAGGCATTGGCCCAACGTGGCCATTTCGGCTTTGGCATGCCGGTGATCTATCACAGTCAGTCGCGCAAACCGGCGGTCGAGGCGCGTTTTGCTGCGCATTATCGAAGCCTTGAAGACTTGCTGCAGCAGGCGGATTTCATTTGCCTGACCTTGCCGTTGACGGCGCAGACAGAGAGTTTGATCGGGGCTGAGCAGTTTGCGTTGATGCGCCCGGAGAGCATCTTTATCAACATCTCGCGGGGCAAGGTTGTTGATGAGGCCGCGATGATTGATGCGCTGCGCGAAAAGCGCATTCGCGCGGCGGGGCTGGATGTGTTCGAGCGCGAGCCACTGGATCAGGCATCGCCGTTGTTGCAGCTTGATAACGTAGTGGCGACGCCGCACATGGGCTCGGCGACGCATGAAACGCGTGAGGCGATGGCGCGGTGTGCGGTGGAGAACTTGTTGGCGGCGTTGAGTGGAGAGAAACCGGGGAATCTGGTGAATTCATCGGCTTGGCAGGGCTGAGAATTTCATTGCCTTATTGGGCCTCATCGCTGGCAAGCCAGCTCCCACAGGTTTTTCAGTGTTGATTACATTTGAGAACGACACAAAATCCTGTGGGAGCTGGCTTGCCAGCGATGAGGCCAGTACCGCCGACCTATAACCATCAGGCACTGCGCGCCTGTAGAAGCTGCGCCGCACACAGCGCAATCCGCGCGCAGGCATCGGCGAGTTTCACCCGATCCAGCACCAATCCCAGACGAATATGCCCCGCCGCGCTCGGGCCGAATGCCTCGCCGGCCAGCACCGACACGCCGTAACCTTCCAGCAAGCGCTCGGCGAATGCCTGCGCGCCAAGCCCGGTCTGGCGCACATCGACCATCACAAACATGCCGCCATCCGGACGAATCGGATACAGCCCCGGACAACCGTGCAAACGCTCGCACACCAGATCCCGGCGCAAGCGATATTCTTCGCGCATCTGCGTCACTTCCGGCAGGTCCGACTTCAGCGCCACCTCCGCAGCTTTTTGCACAAAATCCGGCAGGCCGAACAACATGCTCAGCGACAGATTGACCAGATGTTCCGCCAACGGCTTGGGGCCGATCATCCAGCCGATGCGCCAGCCGGTCATGGCATGGGATTTCGACAGGCTGTTGATAGTCGCCGTGCGTTCGGCCATGCCCGGCAGGCTTGCCGGGCTGATGTGCTCGCCTTCATACAAAAGGTCGCTGTAGACCTCATCGCTGATCAGCCACAGGTCATGACGAATGCACAGCGCTGCCAATTCCTGCCAGATCAGCAAAGACAGGCTCGCGCCGGAGGGATTGTTCGGGCTGTTGAGCAACAGCGCGCGGGTTTTCGGGGTAATACGTGCAGCGACATCAGCAGGATCGACCCGAAAACCGTTTTCCGGTTTCACCGGCACTGGCACTACCGTCGCCCCGCACGCGCCGAACACCCCTTCGTAGGTGACATACATCGGCTCGGCGACGATCACTTCATCACCCGGATCGAGCAGACACTGCGCCACTGAATACACCGCGCATTGCGCGCCGGGCATGATGATCACATGGTCGGCATCGACCGCCTGACCGCTGCGCGCCCGATGGCGCCCGGCGATCAGCTTGCGCAGCGCCACGCGGCCGCGCACTTCGGAATAATGGGTATCGCCCGCCAACAGGCTATCGATGGCCCCGTGGATAATCGGCAGCGGCGTATCGAAATCCGGATCACCCACCGTCAGCAGCAGGATATCGACACCCTCGGCGCGCAACTCCAGCGCTCGGTCGTGAATCTGCCAGGCTGCTGCTCCTTCCCCGGCGATTCGTTGGGTCAAGGCTGAATAGCGCATGTACGTCTCCTGATTGCGCGGTCTCCAGCCTTCACCCTATCTCAAATCACAAAACGCGCCACCATGGCATTCAAATCCACCGCCAGACGTGACAGTTCATGCGTCGCGGCGCTGGTCTGGTTGGCTCCGGCGGCCGATTGCGTGGCCAGGTCGCGGATGTTGACCAGGTTGCGATCGACCTCGCGCGAAACTTGCGCCTGCTCTTCCGACGCACTGGCGATAACCAGATTGCGCTCGTTGATCTGATGGATCGACTGGGTGATCTGTTCCAGCGCCACGCCAGCGGCGCGGGCCATTTCCAACGTCGACTGCGTGCGCTGGTTGCTCTGCTGCATCGACGAAACCGCTTCGCCGGTGCCGTTCTGGATGCCGGCGACCATTTTTTCGATTTCCTGGGTCGACTGCGCGGTGCGATGGGCCAAGGCGCGCACCTCGTCCGCCACCACGGCGAAACCGCGCCCGGCTTCACCGGCACGCGCCGCTTCGATCGCCGCGTTGAGGGCCAGCAGGTTGGTCTGTTCGGCAATGGCGCGGATCACGTCGAGCACCTTGCCGATGTCGCGCCCTTGCGCCGCGAGGCCTTCGATCATTTGCGCGGTGTTCTGCACGTCATGGGTCATGGTCTGGATCGCATCAACGGTTTTCACCACTTGATCGCGACCTTCACGCGCGGCGTGGGTCGACTGGTTCGAGGCTTCTGAGGTCGAGACGGCGTTACGCGCGACTTCTTCCACAGCGGCGGTCATTTCGTTGACGGCCGTGGCGGCTTGCTCGATTTCATTGTTCTGTTGTTGCAGGCCGCGTGAGGCTTCTTCAGTCACGGCGCTGAGTTCTTCGGCGGCGGCGCCCAGTTGCGTGGCGGAACCGGCGATCTGCTCGATGGTTTTGCGCAGGTTGCTCTGCATCGCAGCCAGCGCTTGGAGCAGGCGCGCCGGTTCGTCGTTGCCGTCGACCTCAATGAGTTTGGTCAGGTTGCCGCCCGCGATGGTTTGCGCGGCGGCGACTGCGCGATTCAGCGGCGTGACGATGCTGCGGGTCAGCAGCCAGGCGAGCAACACGGTGGCCATGGCCGCCACCAGCGCGACGATGATAATCCCGGTGATGGCGCTGTCGTAGTGCTCACCGGCCTGGATCGACGCGGCTTTGGCGTCGGCAGCGTTGATGGCGATCAGTTTGTTCAGCTGTTCGCCCATCTGATCGGTGCCGTCCTTGATTCGCGTATTGATCAGGTTGCGCATCTCATCGAGTTTGTCCTGACGCGACAGGTCCATCATTTGATTCTGCGCTTGCAGGTAGTTGTCCAGGGTATTGGCGAAGGTCTGGTACAGCGCGCGCTCTTCCGGGCCGGCCGGCAACGCGGCATAACTGGCCTGGGCGGCGCGAACCTTGTCGACCAGGGCGGCAATGCGCGTTTGTGCTTCCTGCAAACCGGCGGCTTCGCGGTTGACCAATATGCGGAACGACAGAATGCGCAGGCGCAGGACGTTTTCCGTCACCACGCTGAGATGAGTCACGCTGGGCAGCTGCGTCGAGTCCATGTCGACCGAGGCCTGGCGGATGATCGACATGCGGTTGACGGCGAACACGCCGAGCACAATCACCAACAGGGCGATGAAGGCAAAACCGAGGAAGGCACGGGGCGCGATGTTCAGGTTACGCAAGGACATAGTTGGACTCTCGGATGATAGAAACTACGAGCGTCCTTGCCGTGATCACTGGCCCTTGAGAGGGCTTCAGTCCGGCGTCACTGTTTTGGGAAGTCTTTGTGCGCGCCTGTTAGCTGTATCGGCCAGGCTTGAGGGAGATTGCGGGTCAAGAGCAAGTATTTTTCAGGGTGTTACAACAATGAAACAGTGTTCACCCCACATGTAGGAGCTGCCGAAGGCTGCGATCTTTTGATCCTGTTTTTGTAAAGCAAGATCAAAAGATCGCAGCCTTCGGCAGCTCCTACAGGGGTTGGGTCAGGGTTTGGCGAGTTGCCAGACGCGGGCGATGTCGGTGGCGCGTTCGCTCAGCAGGCGTGGTGCTTCGGCGCAGGCCTTATCCAGTGTCATCGGGCCGCTGGTCACGGCAAACGCGGCATCGATGCCATGCGCATAGAGGTCTTGATAACCCTCGCCCAACATCCCGGCAATGACGATCACCGGCACGTTTTGTTGTTTGGCGATCCGTGCCACGCCAAACGGGGTTTTGCCGCGCAGGGTTTGTGCGTCGAACCGACCTTCGCCGGTGATCACCAGATCCGCGCCTTTGACAGCTTCGGCCAGGCCGACCAGTTCGGCCACCACTTCGACGCCAGCCTGGAATTGCGCCCCGAGAAACGCTTTGGCGGCGAAACCCAGACCGCCCGCCGCGCCGCAGCCGGGTTCTTCACGAACGTCTTTGTCCAGCGCCTGCGCGCACAGGTCAGCAAAGTGGCCCAAGGCCTGATCGAGTTGCTCAACCTGCGCGGGCGATGCGCCTTTCTGCGGACCGAAGATCGCCGAGGCGCCGTGCGGGCCACACAGCGGATTGTTGACGTCGGCAGCGATGTCGAACCGCACCTGCGCCAGTCGCGGATCCAGTTCGCGCAGATCAAGCCGCGCCAGTTGCGCCAACGCGAGGCCGCCGGGCACCAGCGACTGATTTTGTGCATCGAGCAGCTTGATGCCCAACGCCTGCATCGCGCCGGCGCCCGCGTCATTGGTGGCGCTGCCGCCAATCGCCAGAATGACCCGCTGCGCGCCGGCATCCAGCGCTGCACGAATCAACTCGCCGGTGCCAAACGTGCTGCTGACGCAGGCATCGCGCTGCCCGGTTGGCACCAGTTGCAAGCCACTGGCCTCAGCCATTTCGATGATTGCGGTGTGGTTGTGCGGCAACCAGCCCCACGCGGCGTCAACCGGCGCGCCGAGCGGGCCACGCACGCGGGTGCGGCGCAGTTCGCCTTCACAGGCAGCAAGAATCGACTCGACCGTGCCCTCGCCACCATCGGCCATCGGGCATTTGACCAGCGTTGCCTGTGGCCACACTTGCGCCAGGCCTCGGGCAATGGCCTCGGCGACGCCTTGGGCACTCAGGCTGTCCTTGAACGAATCGGGGGCGATGACGATCTTCATGATGATTCTCCAGTTCCAATGCCCCTCATGCTGCCAGTCGGCATGCACATTGACGCCTGTCCGCTGCACAATTTGCACAGACGTTTATTGTTCATTTATACAAGGCAGTGGAATTGACGTTGGGTCTCATGGCCTCATCGCTGGCAAGCCAGCTCCCACAGGGTTTGTGTTGACACGTTATTTGTGAACACAGCAAAACCTGTGGGAGCTGGCTTGCCAGCGATGGCGTCCTCAAGAACACCTCAGATAGGCACATCAGTCTGGGGCAGGAGCTGCACCCCGAGGTACAGCGCCAGCATGCCGTCCAGCCGCAGCGGGTCGACGCCACTGAGTTCGGCAATCCGCTCCATCCGGTAACGCAGGCTGTTGCGGTGGATGCCCAGTGCATCGGCGCATGCCTGGCTTTGGCCGTCGTGCTCGCACCAGGTGCGCAGCGTGGCCAACAACTGGCCATTGCTGTCCTTGGCGATCACCTTGCGCAGCGGCTTGAGCAGTTCATCCAGCGCATCATCGTTGCGATGGCGCCACAACATCACCGGCAGCCGATAGCGATTGAGCGTCAGCAGCCGTGAATGCGGCAGTACGTCTCGCCCGTAGGCCAGCAAGTCACCGACCCGGCGATAACACCGGCGCAAACCGAGCAGGCCTTCAGCCTGGCCACCCACGGCAATGCGCAAAATGTTCCAGCCCATGCCATCGAGTTTTTCCAGCAAACGATCATGCTCGACGTTCTGGCTGGCCGGGCGACACCACAGCAGTGACGATTTCGCCGAACTCACGCACCAACTGTCGGGATAGCGCGACGTCAGCCAGGCGCTCAGCGCGTCGACGGTTTGCGCCGGCCCATGTTCCAGCCCCAACTCGAACAAGTACGGCACCCGCGTCAATTGCGGTTTGAGCCCCAGTTGCTGCGCTTCGTCAAACAGGCGCGGTGAATCGCCCGCCTCGCTCAACAGCAACGCCAGCAGATCATCGCAACGCTGCCGCCGCCATTGCTGTTCGGCCTGTTGATTGCGCTGGCCGACCAGCATCTCGGCGGTCATGCGCACGAGCTCGGCGTACGTGCGCAGTTGCTCGGGCTCGCCGGTGATGCCCAGTACGCCGATCAGGCGCTGATCGAGCAACAACGGCAGATTGATCCCTGGCTGCACGCCTTTGAGGTGCACCGCCGTCTGCGCGTCGATCTCCACCACTCGGCTGTTGGCCAGCACCAGTTGCGCGCCTTCGTGGCGGGTGTTGATGCGTTCCGGCTCGCCACTGCCGAGGATCAATCCCTGACTGTCCATCACGTTGACGTTGTAGGGCAAAATGGCCATGGCCCGGTCGACGATGTCTTGAGCGAGGTCGTGATCGAGTTCGAACATAGTCTGTAAATCCTTGAAAACACGCGCGGACGGGTTGTTCACCCGCACAGGGTCTGGCGGTAAACCCTGTGCTCAGGCACAAAGACAATCCTGCCAATGGTGGCCGAGACTCTCAGGGCGATCAACGTTACGCTTTGTATCGCAAAAAATCATAATAAAGAGAGAGCCGCTATGTCGCACAGCGCCGCAGCTACCCAGACCAAAGAAGACGATAAAAATGCCGTTTACAAGCGCATCACCCTGCGCTTGATCCCCTTCATCTTCATCTGCTACTTGTTCAACTACCTCGACCGGGTCAACGTTGGATTTGCCAAACTGCAGATGCTCGACGCACTGAAATTCAGCGAAACCGTGTACGGCCTTGGCGCCGGGATTTTCTTCATCGGCTACGTGCTGTGCGGCGTACCGAGCAACCTGGCGTTGACCAAGTTCGGTCCACGACGCTGGATTGCCGTGATGATGATCACCTGGGGCACGCTGTCCACGTGTCTGTTGTTCGTCACCACACCGACCGAGTTTTACACCCTGCGACTGTTCACCGGGGCCGCCGAAGCGGGCTTCTTCCCGGGCGTCGTGCTGTACCTCTCGCAGTGGTTCCCGACCTTCCGCCGTGGCCGGATCATGGCGCTGTTCATGTCGGCCATCCCGGTCTCGGGTTTGCTCGGCAGCCCGTTCTCTGGCTGGATCCTCAATCACTTCGCCGCCGGACAGGGCGGTCTGGCCGGCTGGCAGTGGATGTTTCTGCTACAGGGCATTCCGACCGTGATCCTTGGCGCCCTGGCCTATTTCCTCCTCAGCGACAGCTTCGCCCATGCCAAATGGCTGACCCCGCATGAACGCGCGGTGCTGGAGGCGGATCAGGCTGAAGACCTGGCGAACAAACCGAAAACCACCTCGGACTCGCTGCTGGCAGTGTTCAAGAACCCGGCGATCTGGGCCTTCGGTCTGATCTACTTCTGCATCCAGAGTGGTGTGTACGCGATCAACTTCTGGCTGCCGTCGATCATCAAAAACCTCGGTTTCAGCGACAACCTGGTGATCGGCTGGCTGAGTGCGATTCCGTACCTGCTGGCGGCGGTGTTCATGCTGGTCGTCGGGCGTTCGGCAGACTTGCGCAAAGAACGCCGCTGGCACCTGGTGGTGCCGATGTTGATGGGCGCGATCGGTCTGGTGATTGCGGTGAATTTCGCCGCTAACCCGGCCATTGCCATTCTCGGCCTGACCATTGCGACCATGGGCGCGCTGACCGGCCTGCCGATGTTCTGGCCTGTGCCAACGGCGATGTTGAGTGCCGGTGCGGCTGCCGGTGGCTTGGCGCTGATCAACTCGATGGGGCAAATGGCTGGGTTCCTCAGTCCGTATCTGGTCGGTTGGGTCAAGGACAGCACCGGGTCGACCGATGCAGCGTTGTATCTGCTGGCGGGCGTGATTGTGGGCGGGAGTCTGTTGGCGTTGCGGATGACGCGGACGTTGCGGGCTTAATAAAAAGTCAAAAGATCGCAGCCTTCGGCAGCTCCTACAGGGGATCACGGTCTCATGTAGGAGCTGCCGCAGGCTGCGATCTTTTTGCGTTTAAAAGGCACAATAATTCACTTTGCCCTGCACAGCGCTTCTGGTATTTGATTAAAGCTTTCCCACCGACCAAAGGATTTCGGCATGAGCTATCGCACACTGGGTCACTCGGGGCTGCGGGTGTCCACCCTCACCCTGGGCACGATGATGTTTGGCGAGCAGACCAGCACCGAGGACTCGCTGCGCATCATCGACAAGGCCTGGGATCAAGGCATCAACTTCATTGATACCGCCGACGTCTACACCAACGGTCGTTCGGAAGAAATCGTCGGCGAAGCGATTGCCCGCCATCGCCACGAATGGGTACTGGCGAGCAAAGTCGGTTTCGGCCCGGCGGACGGCGTGCCGAACCGCAGCGGTTTGAGCCGCAAACACATTTTCAACGGCCTGGAGGCCAGCCTGACCCGGCTCGGCACCGATTATCTCGACATCTATTACCTGCACCGCGAAGACCACAACACGCCGCTGGAAGTGACTGTTTCGGCGATTGGCGATCTGATTCGCCAGGGCAAGATTCGCTATTGGGGCCTGTCCAATTACCGTGGTTGGCGCATTGCCGAGGCCGTTCGCATTGCTGACAAACTCGGGATTGATCGCCCGGTGATCAGCCAGCCGCTGTACAACATCGTCAACCGGCAGGCCGAGACCGAGCAAATAACCGCAGCGCAAACCTACGGTCTCGGCGTAGTGCCTTACAGCCCGCTGGCCCGTGGCGTGCTCAGCGGCAAATACGCGCCCGATATCAAACCGGACGCCAACAGCCGCGCCGGACGTCAGGACAAACGCATTCTGGAAACCGAATGGCGCGTGGAGTCGCTGCGCATCGCCCAGCAGATCCAGCAATACACCGAGCAACGCGGCGTTGGCATGGTCGAATTCGCGATTGCCTGGGTGTTGAACAACAGCGCGGTGACCTCGGCGATCGTCGGGCCACGCACTGAGGAACAGTGGGATGCGTACACCAAGGCGCAGGCAGTGAAGATCACCGCGCAAGATGAAGCGTTTATTGATTCGCTGGTGACGCCGGGGCATGCATCAACACCGGGGTTCAACGATGTGAGCCATTTTGTGTCCGGGCGCAAACCCCACTCAATCTGACGCCCCCTCCTGTAGGAGCTGCCGAAGGTTGCGATCTTTTGATCCTGTTTTTTTAAAATCAAAAGATCGCAGCCTTCGGCAGCTCCTACAATTTTGTGTACGGGGCTGTTGAAAATAATGACCATCCGGCCAATATTCAGCACAGAAACCACGTATCCTTCGCGCCCCGTTCGCCCATCACCCCCGCGAGGACAGTTTGTCTAAAGGTATCGCTCTATCGGTTTCAGCCTCGGTGCTGTTTGCCGTCATGTATTACTACACCTCGTTGCTCACCCCGTTGAGTGGCGTAGAGATTTTCGGCTGGCGGATGCTGCTGACCGTGCCGTGCATGACCGTGTTCATGCTGGTGTCCGGGGAATGGCGGCGCGTGGTGGAGTTGGTTCGCCTGATGGCGGCGAAGCCAAAATTGATCGCCGGCCTGATCGTCTCGGCCGCCCTGCTCGGCGTGCAACTGTGGCTGTTCATGTGGGCGCCGCTGAACGGCTACAGCCTTGATGTTTCGCTGGGTTATTTCCTGCTGCCGCTGGCGATGGTGTTGACCGGGCGGATTGCCTACGGCGAAAGCCTGTCGTACCTGCAGAAAGTCGCGGTGTTTTTCGCTTCGTTGGGCGTGTTGAACGAGTTGTATCAGGTCGGCGGATTTTCCTGGGCGACGTTGGTGGTCGTCATTGGCTATCCGCTGTATTTC
The DNA here is from genome assembly GCF_051913165.1 of Pseudomonas sp. SM4. Classification (NCBI taxonomy): domain Bacteria; kingdom Pseudomonadati; phylum Pseudomonadota; class Gammaproteobacteria; order Pseudomonadales; family Pseudomonadaceae; genus Pseudomonas; species Pseudomonas sp. SM4. The sequence goes on from NZ_JBODOE010000002.1 coordinate 254,185, forward strand.
GTGCTGCGCAAGTACTTGAAAACCGACCACCTCGGTGGCTTGTGGGTCGACATGACGCTGATGTTGCCAATCGCCTACTGGTTTGTGCATGGCGGCGAACAGGGTTTTGGCGTGTTCGATCAATACCCGGGGTTGATGTGGCTGATTCCGTTGCTCGGCCTGATCAGTGCGTCGGCGTTGGTGGTGTACATCATTGCCAGCCGTTTGCTGCCGTTTAGCCTTTTTGGTTTGTTGAGTTATGTTGAGCCGGTGTTGTTGCTCGGTGTGGCGTTGTTGCTGGGTGAGAGCATCAAGTCCGGGGAATGGCTGACGTATATTCCCATCTGGCTGGCGGTGGTTGTGCTGGTGTTTGAAGGGTTCAAACATTTGATGCGTCAGCGTCGTCCTTAAAAGCAAAAGATCGCAGCCTGCGGCAGCTCCTACATTTGGAATGCATCTTCCCTGTAGGAGCTGCCGCAGGCTGCGATCTTTTGATCGTAAAAAAAATCCCGGCCCTGCATCGCTGCAGGCCGGGATTTTTCAGTTCAGTGGCGGATTACTCAGTGGCAAGCACACCACGGCGCACCTGATCACGCTCGATCGATTCGAACAGTGCCTTGAAGTTACCCTCGCCGAAGCCATCGTCGCCTTTACGCTGGATGAATTCGAAGAACACCGGGCCCATCAGGGTTTCCGAGAAGATCTGCAGCAGCAGACGCTTGTCGCCCTGCTCCGATGCACCATCGAGCAAGATGCCGCGCGATTGCAGTTGATCGACCGGCTCACCGTGGTTCGGCAGGCGACCTTCGAGCATTTCGTAGTAGGTGTCCGGCGGCGCGGTCATGAAGCGCATGCCGATTTTCTTCAGTTGATCCCAGGTCTTGATCAGGTCGTCGGTGAGGAACGCGACGTGCTGGATGCCCTCGCCGTTGAACTGCATCAGGAACTCTTCGATCTGACCTGCGCCCTTGGACGATTCTTCGTTCAGCGGGATGCGGATCATGCCGTCTGGCGCGGTCATCGCTTTCGAGGTCAGGCCGGTGTATTCGCCTTTGATGTCGAAGTAGCGGATCTCGCGGAAGTTGAACAGCTTCTCGTAGAAGTTCGCCCAGTAAGCCATGCGACCGCGATAGACGTTGTGGGTCAGGTGGTCGATGATTTTCAGGCCAGCACCCACCGGATTGCGATCAACGCCTTCGATGAACACAAAGTCGATGTCGTAGATCGAGCTGCCTTCGCCGAAACGGTCGATCAGGTACAGCGGCGCGCCGCCAATGCCTTTGATCGCCGGCAGGTTCAGCTCCATCGGCCCGGTTTCGATGTGGATCGGCTGAGCCCCGAGTTCCAGTGCGCGGTTGTAGGCTTTTTGCGAATCTTTTACGCGGAACGCCATGCCGCACACCGACGGGCCATGTTCGGCCGCGAAGTACGAAGCGACGCTGTTGGGTTCGTTGTTGAGGATCAGGTTGATCGCGCCCTGACGATACAGGTGCACGTTCTTCGAACGGTGGGTGGCGACTTTGGTGAAGCCCATGATCTCGAAGATCGGCTCCAGGGTGCCCGGCACCGGCGACGCGAGCTCGATGAATTCAAAGCCCATCAGGCCCATTGGGTTTTCGTATAAATCGGTCATGGTGACGCCTCATCATTCTTATCAAATTAACCAGGGTTATTTGTCAGTCTGCGAGGTCGGTGGGTGGCGCACAGGAGATGCCACGCACACTGCGGGCGAGGAAGTCACCGTAGATCAGTTGAAACCCGAATATCTTCATTGTCGACCCAAGGCTTTTGCGGGCGAGGCTTCTGCTGCCAGAAGACGATTATTATTGTATGCGTAACCCGATTCTACACAGCGTAAATAGGCTTGTCTGCTCTCTCTATAAAATCCGCTTTTTTGCGCCCGGTGCAAGGGGTTTGTTGCACAGGTAAATGCCCCACAGGATCAGCGCACCGCCCAGGCACATGGCCAGCGTCAACTGTTCGCCAAGTAGCAGCGCGCCGAGGATCACCGCAGTCAACGGATTCAAGGCGATAAACACGCCGGAACGTGTCGCGCCGATTTTGCGAATGCCGTCGTAGTAACCGATGTAGGCCAGCGCCGAACCGAGCACGCCGAGATAAAGCAGGCTCAGCCATTGCGGCGTGCCGAGGCCGATCAATGTCGTCCAGCTCAGTTCGCCACGCAGTGCAGCCAGCGTCCAGAGCATGAGCGTGCCGATCAGGATCGAATACGTCACCGTCTGCACCGGGCCGAGTGCCTGATTCAGGCCCCGGGAAAACAGTGAGTAAACGCCCCACCCCAGCACGCAGCCGAGAATCAACAGGTCGCCCATCCAGGCATCCGCTGTTGCCGCCAGCAATTGTGGGTTGCGGCTGACAATCACCAGGCTCGCACCCGCCATGCACAGCGCGATGCCGCCGACTTTCAGCCTGCCCAGACGCTCTTTGAACAACAGCCAGGACGCAAGGCCGATCACCGCCGGATTCAACGCGACAATCAACGAAGCGCGTGAGGCGTTGATGTAGTGCAGGCCGTAAAAGAAGCACAGGTTATAGAAGAAAATCCCGAAGAAACCCAACAGTGTCAATTGCAGCCACTGCCGGGGCGTCGGGCGCGCCAACGGCACCCGCGCCAGCCATAAAAATCCCAGCAGTGCCGCACTGGCCAGCAAGAAGCGCAGGCTGGCGGCGAACAGCGGGCTGAGACTGCCGGCGAGAAATCGCCCGGCAACGAACGTCCCGCCCCAGATCATGGTCACGGCGGCCAGGGTCAGGTAAACCGGCATGTCGGAAGGTGTCGCGTGGGTCTGTGCAAAATGGCGCATATCACTCCAGAGGGGAAAAGCAGCAACGATGCCGTATCATTCACTTCATTCCTGATCATCGTAAAATGAGCAAAAACTCATGACCCTCACCCAACTGGAAATCTTCTCGCTGGTCGCCGAGCTACGCGGTTTCACCCTGGCGGCCCATCGTTTGGGTATTTCCCAGTCGGCGGTGTCCCACGCAATGAAGTCGCTGGAACAGGAACTGGGCGTCGAGTTGCTGCGTCGGCATCAATCGTCGGTGGAACTTAGCGACATTGGCCAGCAACTGTTGCTGCGCGCGCGGGCAATGCTCGGCCTGGCCAACACGCTGCGTCAGGAAGCGGCCGATGCCCGCGGCATGAAAACCGGCACATTGCGCATTGGCTCGTTCGGCCCGACCTCATCGATCAAATTGCTGCCAAAGATTCTTCATCGATTTCGCCAGGCGCATCCGGGCATTGAGGTACACATTGATGAAGGGCCGGACCGACAGGTGACGCAGTGGCTCGAAGAGCGGCGAATCGATGTTGGTTTTGTTGTGCTGCCGCAGGAGCGCTTCGACACTTTCGCCTTGATTGAAAACCAGATGGTCGCCCTGCTGGCGCTCGATCACCCGCTGGCGACGCGTTCCGCGGTGAGCCTGAAGGACCTGTGCGACGACCCGTTCGTGCTGACCCAGGCCGGTTCTTCGGAACTGGTGTCGCGGCTGTTCATGGCGGCAGGCCTGCAACCGAACATTCGCTACCGCTGCTCCCAATTGCTCAGCACCCTCGATACGGTCAGTCGGGGCGACGCGATCACGATTGTGGCCGAAGGCTCGTTGCCAGACGATCCAACGCCGCGTTACGTGAGGAAACCGTTGTTGCCCGTTGTGCAGCGTCAGATCGGCCTGGCCGTCCTCGATCAGCGTCAGTCATCACCCGCCGCACGGGCGTTTATCGAGTTGGCGACGCGCCTCAATCATCAATGAGCAGCACAAGCGTCGACGGCCATCTATCCTCCCCTCTGGCTCCACAGTTTTTACGCCGTGCGCCATTGCCCGGCCTGCACTCCAGAGCCCTACTCCACCGCGACAGGATGCGCCCATGCCGTTGACCGTCAGACCCCGCCGCAAGCGCAGCATCCGTATCGTCGTGACGCTGCTCAGCGGCCTGCTCCCGATCGTCTTCGGCAGTGTGATTCTGTATCTGCAGGCTGAGCGCACGCTACAACACAGCACTCGGCAAACCGCGGAGGAGGCCCTGCGCCAGTTCGACTTGATGCTCGACAACACCGCTCAAGCCGCTCACGAACTGTTGCCGCTGGCCGGAAAAGACTGTGAAGAGGTGAAACTGGCGCTACGCGAGCAAGTCACCCGCCGCCCGTTCGTGCGCTCGACCAATTTGGTCTGGGACAACAACCTGTATTGCAGTTCACTGTTCGGCCCCTTCAAAGAGGCGGTCAACGCTGGCGATTACCACGAGGGCAAACTGTGGCTGATGAATGGCAATCCGGTCACACCCAATACCGCATTGCTGGTGTATCGCCTGAGTGACGGTCGTGGCGGCGCATTGACCACGCTGGATGGCTATCACTTGAGCAACATTTTGCGACTGATCGGCCGGGAAACCCTGCTGTTGCTGCAAGTCGGTGACAACTGGCTGTCCGCTGACGGCAAAGTGTATCAGGGTGCCCTGCCCGCGTTGCCTGTGGCACAAAGCATGTTGCAGTCCAATCGCTACGCCTTCAGTGTTTCTGCAGGTTTCCCGCAGGGCGAAACCTGGCGCTACATGGCCGACGCATACCCACCACTGTTCAGTCTGCTGATCTTTTTCGGTGTGGTCTCCGGTGCGATCGGCCACATCGTGCAGAAGCGCTCGACGTCACCAAGCCATGAGATGCTTCGCGCGCTAGAGGCAGGCGAGTTCATTCCTTACTTCCAGCCCGTGGTGCATGGCGACAGTAAACAATGGTCGGGCACTGAAGTGCTGATGCGCTGGAATCATCCCAAGGAAGGCCTGGTGCGCCCGGATCTGTTTATCCCGTTCGCCGAACACTCCGGACTCATTGTGCCGATGACCCGCGCGCTGATGCAGCAGACCGCGGCGCTGTTGGGGCCACAGTCTGCGGGCTTTGCCACGCCGTTTCATATCGGCATCAACATTACCGCGAGCCATTGCCACGACCTGGAACTGGTCGAGGACTGCAGGGAGTTTCTTGCGGCCTTCATGCCGGGCAGCATCAGCCTGGTTCTGGAGTTGACCGAGCGCGAGCTGATCGAACCGACTGACATCACCCGTCAACTGTTCGAACAGTTGCACTCGCTGGGTGTGAAAATCGCAATCGACGACTTCGGTACCGGCCATTCAAGTCTCGGTTACTTGCGCAAATTCAATGTCGACTTCCTCAAGATCGATCAGAGCTTCGTCGCAATGATCGGTATTGACGCGCTCTCGCGGCATATTCTCGACACGATTATCGAACTCTCGGCCAAGCTGGATCTGGGTATTGTTGCCGAAGGTGTCGAAACTCAGGCGCAAGCCGAATACCTGACCGCTCATCACGTTAACTTCATGCAAGGCTATCTGTTTGGCAAACCCATGCCCGCCGCCGACTTCATCAACGCATTAAGTCACCATTAACTAAACGCGATTAAGCCGCGGCCGCCGATTCGGCGCACCAAATTGATACAAAAGACCGCTGTTGTTACATGAAGACAACAACAGGATTTACTCTGAGCGCATTAACTACTACAATTTTTTCAACCTGAGCAAGATTGGCAGGTGAGCCACTTATCACCGAGTCGCTTCAAGGCTCTTGGCTTACAGCTTTGTTTGCGGTTGGTATCAGCCAAATACACTATTGGAGTAAAGATATTGTCCAGACTCGCTGAATTTCGTGCAGCTGAAAAGGCCCTTCAGGAACAGCTCAAGCAGCTGGAGTCGCTGAAGAACGATGCCGGGCTGAAGAAAGAAATCGAATTCGAAGAAAAGCTCCAGGGGCTGATGAAAACCTACGGCAAAGGCCTGAAAGACATCATCGCCATTCTCGATCCGAACCCGGCAAAATCCGGTCTGCAAACCTCTGCAGCCCCTAAAACCCGCCGCGCACGCGTGGTCAAGGTTTATCACAACCCGCACACCGGTGAACTGATTGAAACCAAGGGTGGCAACCACCGTGGCCTGAAAGCCTGGAAGGAACAATACGGCGCAGCCACCGTTGATTCCTGGTTGCGCGGTTAATTCCACGCCAACAAAAAAGCCCTGCTCGATACAGGGCTTTTTTATTGACAATATCTAACAAATGAAATGATTTTCATCGAGCAAGTTGAGATCATCCTGTAACGTGCCGACGGTAGAGCGCTAAAATATTTTGCGCCGCGATGTTGCGATCAGTGCCACGGTTAAACTTTGTGCTTAATCCCTTCGGGTATCTAACCGCGCGGCAATAGAACAGCGCGTTAAAGTTTCAGGCTGTTTCTCACCGCCACTATTTCTTCGGCGCTCGCTTTATAAACCTCGGCCTGTCCGGCATAGGAAAGAACGTACGCTTTATCCGCCTCGACCGCTGCCACCAAGGTTTGCGACAAAACATGCCGGCCGTTTTCGGTGATCGTGCAAGTGGTTTCCAGGGCAGACAAAGACCCCAGCGTCGCCGGGTGCACTTTGTTGCAGACGCTTTGATAACCGCCCTGGAAAAAGTCTTTCTGGATCGACTTGCGCATCTCCAGCAGCACACCCTGCAAGTTGACCTGATGACCCGCCTCTACCTGCGTCATGGTCAACTCCATCACCATCACTTGATTGCCATCGGCATCGTTTTTCACCGCCCGCTGCCGGGAAACCTGCGCCGATGCATCAGGCAGCGCTTCCACCTCCCAACCCGCCGGCCAGGTAATGCCGGGCTCGGCCGCCAATACGTCAGCGGCAGCAACAGAAAACGCAAAACAAACTAACAGGGGTTTGAACAGTCGGATCATTGCCGCACGCACTCGCAGATTGAGCGACAAAGTCTGAGCCCCGCCCGCGCGCAGGGCAAGTCCGCCCTTTCATTTGGCGATGTTGGCAGGCATGCGTATCATTGCGCCCATTCACTCGCCCATAGTTATTGGAGGGCCCATGAGCCTGCACGAACTGAACACTTTCCCCGGCGTCACCGCCACGCCAGACAGCGCAACCCGCAACTTCGTCTTCAACCACACCATGCTGCGTGTGAAAGACATCACCAAGTCTCTGGACTTCTACACCCGCGTACTGGGTTTCTCGCTGGTCGAGAAGCGCGATTTCGCCGAAGCCGAGTTCAGCCTGTACTTCCTCGCGCTGGTCGACAAGGCACAGATCCCGGCCGATGCCGCCGCACGTACCGAGTGGATGAAGTCGATCCCGGGCATTCTGGAACTGACTCACAACCATGGCACCGAAAACGATGCAGACTTCGCCTACCACAACGGCAACACCGATCCGCGTGGTTTTGGCCACATCTGCATTTCGGTGCCGGACATCGTGGCGGCGTGCGCACGTTTTGAAGAGCTGGGTTGCGACTTCCAGAAACGCCTGACCGATGGCCGCATGAAGAGCCTGGCGTTCATCAAGGATCCGGACGGTTACTGGGTCGAAATCATCCAGCCAACCCCGCTGTAACTGACAGCCCTCTGTAGGAGTGAGCCTGCTCGCGATTGCGCTGTGTCAGGCCATGATGTTCTGAATGTGCCGCCGCAATCGCGAGCAGGCTCACTCCTACAAATTGGATGTGTGTCAGGCATAAAAAACCCGTGATCGCTCACGGGTTTTTTCATTTCTGCCAGGACGTTTAAGCCGGAGCGGACGTGCGAATCAAGTGATCAAACGCACTCAACGAAGCTTTGGCGCCCTCGCCCACCGCAATCACGATTTGCTTGTACGGCACAGTCGTCACGTCACCAGCAGCAAAGATCCCCGGAATCGAAGTCTCGCCACGGTTATCGACAATGATCTCGCCACGCGGCGACAGCTCGATGGTGCCTTTGAGCCAGTCCGTGTTCGGCAGCAAACCGATCTGTACGAAGATCCCTTCCAACTCGACCGTGCGCAGTTCATCAGTGTTGCGATCCTTGTAGCGCAGGCCATTGACCTTCTGCCCGTCGCCAGTCACTTCAGTGGTTTGCGCACTGGTGATCACGGTAACGTTCTTGAGGCTGTGCAATTTGCGCTGCAATACGGCATCGGCACGCAGTTGCACGTCGAATTCCAGCAGCGTTACGTGAGACACGATACCGGCCAGGTCGATCGCCGCTTCAACGCCAGAGTTACCGCCGCCGATCACTGCGACACGCTTGCCCTTGAACAACGGACCATCGCAGTGCGGGCAGTAAGCCACGCCTTTGTTGCGGTAATCCTGCTCACCCGGGACGTTCATTTCACGCCAGCGCGCGCCGGTCGCCAGAATCACGCTTTTGGCTTTCAGGGTCGCACCGCTGGCAAAGCGGATTTCGTGCAGCTCGCCGTTCTTGCCCGGGATCAGCTTGTCGGCACGTTGCAGGTTCATGATGTCGACGTCGTACTGCTTGACGTGTTCTTCCAATGCCGTGGCCAGCTTCGGCCCTTCGGTTTCCTGCACGGAAATAAAGTTCTCGATGGCCATGGTGTCGAGCACCTGACCGCCGAAACGCTCAGCGGCGACGCCGGTGCGAATGCCTTTGCGGGCGGCATAGATGGCTGCCGAAGCACCGGCCGGGCCACCGCCGACGACCAGTACGTCGAAAGCCTCTTTGGCGCTGATCTTCTCGGCCTGACGCTCGATAGCGCCGGTGTCGAGTTTGGCGAGAATCTCTTCCAGGCCCATGCGGCCCTGACCGAAGTTTTCACCGTTCAAGTAGATGCTCGGCACGGCCATGATCTTGCGATCGTTGACTTCGTCCTGGAACAGCGCGCCGTCGATGGCGACGTGGCGGATGTTCGGGTTGAGCACTGCCATCAGGTTCAGCGCCTGGACCACGTCCGGGCAGTTCTGGCAGGACAGCGAGAAATAAGTCTCGAAGCTGAACTCGCCTTTGAGCGAGCGGATTTGCTCGATCACTTCAACACTGGCCTTCGATGGATGACCGCCGACTTGCAGTAAGGCTAGTACCAACGAAGTGAATTCGTGGCCCATCGGGATACCGGCGAAACGCAGACTGATGTCAGCGCCCGGGCGGTTGATCGAGAACGATGGCTTGCGTGCATCGTCACCGCTGTCGATCAAGGTAATTTGGCTCGAAAGACTGGCAACGTCTTTCAGCAGTTCCAGCATTTCACGGGATTTCGCACCGTCGTCGAGGGAAGCAACGATCTCGATCGGCTGGGTGACCCGTTCCAGGTACGATTTCAACTGGGCTTTAAGATTGGCGTCCAACATACGGGCGATTTCCTTTATTTGAGGCGAAAAAAAGCCCGAGCGAATCTCGCCCGGGCATTTTTAGGGGGCGGTGCAGCGTACTTAAGAAGGTGCGGCGTACCGCCCTGAATTGCGTGTCACAGACTTAGATCTTGCCGACCAGGTCCAGGGACGGAGCCAGAGTGGCCTCGCCTTCTTTCCACTTGGCTGGGCAAACTTCGCCTGGGTGAGCAGCAACGTACTGAGCAGCCTTGATCTTGCGCAGCAGCTCGGAAGCGTCACGGCCAACGCCGCCATCGTTCAGTTCAACGATTTTGATCTGGCCTTCAGGGTTGATCACGAAGGTGCCACGGTCAGCCACACCCACTTCTTCGATCAGCACGTCGAAGTTGCGGGAGATGGCGTGGGTCGGGTCGCCGATCATGGTGTATTCGATTTTGCCGATGGCTGGCGAAGTGTTGTGCCAGGCAGCGTGGGCAAAGTGGGTGTCGGTGGAAACGCTGTAGATCTCTACGCCGAGTTTCTGGAAGGCAGCGTAGTTGTCAGCCAGGTCTTCCAGCTCGGTTGGGCAAACGAAGGTGAAGTCGGCTGGGTAGAAGAACACGACCGACCACTTGCCTTTCAGGTCAGCGTCCGAGACTTGAACGAAGTCGCCGTTTTTGAACGCGGTAGCTTTGAACGGTTTTACTTGGCTGTTGATGATAGGCATTGATGACTCTCCGTCAGGGTTGTGAATTCGATGGGTGAATCCTACCCACTCGCTCGACGGATGGCTCATTGGCAAACCTGATGCTGCTGATTTGTTTTCGCTATTAGCTGACTGTATTAATAGAAGAAAACGATATCTACTACGAAGCCGGGTTATCCATAATCCGAGCCATCCCCTGGAATGGGTTGGCTTCAACATAGCGCATGGCGGACTTCATGTCCTTCCAGCCCACGTAGCTCATCAGGGATTTCAGATCCCAACCGCTTTGATGGGCCCAGGTCGCAAAGCCACGGCGCAAGGAGTGACTGGTGTAGTTCTCGGCAGCGATGCCGGCGCGCTGCAATGCCTGGCGCAATAAAGGGATGATGCTGTTGGCGTGCAGCCCCTCCTCGCTCAGATTGCCCCAGCGGTCGATGCTGCGAAATACCGGGCCGCGCACCAGCGCCGCTTCGGTGATCCAGTCGATATAAGCCTGCACCGGGCACAGCTTGAGCAGCGCCGGGGCTTGATAGGTCTGCCCGAGGTTTTCCCGATCACCCTTGCTGCGCGGCAAATACAAGGTGATGCCTTTGCCAGCGTGCGCTTGCACGTGTTCGATTTGCAGGCGGCAGAGTTCGTCGCTGCGGAAGCCGCGCCAAAAGCCCAGCAGAATCAGTGCGCGATCACGGTAAGCCTTGAGCAGTAACGGACGATCCTGCTGCTCGCGCGCGATTTGCACTTCGTGCTCCAGCCAATCGATGACGCGCTGCAGATCCTGCAACTGCAGCGGCTCGGCCTGTTTTTCCTGCGCCGGATGCAGCGCCCTTATGCCCTTGAACACTTTGCGCACCACTGGCGACTTGGTCGGGTCGGCAAAGCCTTGGCTGTTGTGCCACTGCGCCAGCGCCGACAGACGCAGTTTCAAGGTGTTAATCGAAAGCTCGCCCGCGTGCGCCACCAGATACCGCGCAACGCTATCGGCGGTGGCCGGCAGGAACCCACCCCACTTCACTTCGAAATGCTCGATGGCCGCGCGATAGCTACGGCGCGTGTTGTCACGGGTGGCGGCTTGCAGATAGCGATCCAGATCGCTCATGGGCTGTTTTCTCGCTGGCGTACTGATACAGGGATGCAGATGTGCATTTTGCCGTCTGACACTGGGTAATACCAGTATATCCCGCCTCTTATATTTCAGTCATTTACCTTTATTTTCAGCATGGTACACTGCGTACTTTAGTGGCATGTACCACAGTACGAAACCGTAGGAGATGACATGGCCCGTGGCGGCATTACCAAAGCACTGGTGCAGATTGCGCGCACAGCAATCCTGGCGCGCGGCGAACACCCAAGCATCGATGCAGTACGCATCGAAATGGGCAACACCGGCTCGAAAACCACGATCCATCGCTATTTGAAGGAGCTGGACGACGGCGCTCAACCGATCGAAGCCTCAGCAGAACCCATCGACGATGAGTTGACCGCCCTCGTCTCCCGTCTCGCTCAGCGACTGAAAGAGCAGGCGCAGGAGCCCATCGAGCAGGCTCGCGAGCAGTTCGAAGAACAGCGTGAGGCGCTGGAATCTGAGTTGAAACAAGTTCGTCAGGCGCTGGAAAAAATCGAGCACGAGCACGGCATTCAAGGCGCTGCGCTGGAGCGCGAATCCGAAGCACTGAACAACACGCGCTCGATGCTGCAGACCGAACAAACCCGCAACGCCGGGTTGAACCAGGCATTGGCGGACTTTGAATTGCGCTTGCAGGACAAGGACGAGCAGATCCGCTCGCTGGAAGAAAAGCATCTGCACGCTCGCGATGCGCTGGAACACTACCGCAACGCCACCAGAGAACAGCGCGAGCAGGAGCAGAGTCGCCACGAAGGCCAGGTGCAGCAGATTCAGGCAGAACTGCGTCAGGCGCAGCAAAGCGCGTTGGTGCGTCAGGACGAAATCACTCAATTGCACCGCGACAACGAACGCCTGCTGACCGAGAACCGCGGCACCCTGCGCGAACTGAACCTGATGCAGGATCAGCTCAAGCAAAGCAATCAGCGCCAGGATCAATTGCTGGAACAGGCGACGCGCGTCGACAGCGAGCGCACCCTCCTCCAGGAACGCTTGCGCGTGGCCACCCTGGAAAGCCAGACACTCAAGCAGAACATCGAGGAGCAGACGCTGCTCAATCAGTCGCTGGAAAAGGCATTAAGCAACGCTCAGACGAGCCTGGAAGAAAGCCTGCGTCTGGCGTCTACCGTTGCGGCAGCGCCAGACTCAGCCAAACCGAAGGACGCTTAAGCGCCGACCGGCGTACGCATGGTGACAAACTCTTCGGCGGCCGTCGGGTGTACCCCGATCGTGTCGTCGAAGTCGCGCTTGGTCGCGCCAGCCTTAAGAGCAATCGCCAAACCCTGAACGATTTCGCCAGCGTCCGGGCCGACCATGTGGCAGCCGAGGACTTTGTCGGTCTTGCCGTCGACTACCAGTTTCATCAGCGTCTTTTCCTGACACTCGGTCAAGGTCAACTTCATCGGGCGGAAGCGGCTCTCGAAAATCACTACGTCGTGGCCAGCCTCGCGTGCCTCTTCTTCGGTCAAACCGACTGTACCGATGTTCGGCAGGCTGAACACTGCGGTCGGGATCATCTTGTAATCCACTGGACGGTATTGCTCAGGCTTGAACAGACGACGCGCTACGGCCATGCCTTCTGCCAGAGCCACAGGCGTCAGCTGTACACGACCGATGACATCGCCCAGCGCCAGAATCGATGGCTCGCTGGTCTGGTATTGCTCGTCGACCTTGATGAAGCCTTTGTCGGTGAGCTGCACATCGGTGTTTTCCAGCCCCAGATTGTCGAGCATCGGTCGGCGACCGGTGGCGTAGAAAATGCAATCCGCCTCCAGCACGCGACCATCCTTGAGGGTGGCTTTCAGGCTACCGTCAGCCTGCTTGTCGATGCGCGCAATGTCGGCATTGAATTGCAGATCCAGACCACGCTTGGTCAGCTCTTCCTGCAAATGCTTACGCACCGAACCATCGAAGCCGCGCAGGAACAGATCACCGCGATACAGCAGCGTGGTGTTCGCGCCCAGACCATGGAAAATCCCGGCAAACTCGACTGCAATGTAACCGCCGCCAACCACCAGTACACGTTTTGGCAGTTCTTTGAGGAAGAACGCCTCGTTCGAACCGATCGCATGCTCGCGCCCCGGAATCTCCGGAATCTGCGGCCAACCACCGGTAGCAATCAGAATATTCTTCGCGGTAAAGCGCTCGCCATTCACCTCAACCTCATGCGGGCCGACAATCTTCGCGTGCGCTTCATGCAAGGTCACGCCACTGTTGACCAGCAAATTGCGATAAATGCCGTTGAGCCGATTGATCTCGCGATCCTTGTTGGCAATCAGCGTCGCCCAATCGAAATTCGCTTCGCCCAGGCTCCAGCCAAAACCGAACGCCTGCTCAAAGTCTTCGGCGAAATGCGCGCCGTACACCAGCAACTTTTTCGGCACACAGCCGACGTTGACACAGGTCCCGCCCAGATAACGGCTCTCCGCCACCGCCACTTTCGCGCCAAAACCGGCCGCAAAACGCGCAGCGCGCACACCGCCGGAACCGGCGCCAATCACATAAAGGTCAAAATCGTAAGCCATTTCTATCTCCTCGGCAGGGGATCAGCATACCTGCAGATGCCCATTGGGCAAGCACTGCCATTCGCATGGGAGGGCAAAATGAAAAAACCCGCCGAAGCGGGTTTTTCTTACAAACCAATCAAGCGCTCTTAGTAAGCCTTGCCAGTCTTGTAAAAGTTCTCGAAGCAGAAGTTGGTCGCTTCGATGTAGCCTTCAGCACCGCCGCAGTCGAAACGCTTGCCTTTGAACTTGTAGGCCATGACGCAGCCGTTCTGGGCTTGTTTCATCAGGGCGTCGGTGATCTGGATTTCGCCGCCCTTGCCTGGCTCGGTTTGTTCGATCAGGTCGAAGATGTCCGGAGTCAGGATGTAACGGCCGATGATCGCCAGGTTCGACGGCGCATCTTCCGGCTTTGGCTTCTCGACCATGCTGTGTACGCGATAGATGTCGTCGCGGATCATTTCGCCAGCGATTACGCCGTACTTGCTGGTTTCCTCTGGATCGACTTCCTGGATGGCGATGATCGAGCAGCGGAACTGCTTGTACAGCTTGACCATTTGGGTCAGTACGCCGTCGCCGTCGAGGTTGACGCATAGGTCGTCCGCCAGTACCACGGCGAACGGTTCGTCACCGATCAGCGGACGACCGGTCAGGATCGCGTGGCCCAGGCCTTTCATTTCGGTCTGACGGGTGTAGGAGAACGAGCACTCGTCGAGCAGTTTGCGGATGCCGACCAGGTATTTCTCTTTGTCGGTGCCCTTGATCTGGTTTTCCAGCTCGTAGCTGATGTCGAAGTGGTCTTCCAGCGCGCGTTTGCCACGACCGGTCACGATGGAGATTTCAGTCAGGCCAGCGTCCAGAGCTTCTTCAACGCCGTACTGGATCAGTGGCTTGTTTACCACCGGCAGCATTTCTTTGGGCATGGCTTTAGTCGCTGGCAGGAAGCGAGTACCGTAACCGGCTGCTGGGAACAAGCATTTCTTGATCATATAAGTCCTTGAAAAGGCTGTGTGTACGAGTTTCGGCGCAGTCTAATCAGGCGGCGTGCACCTTACAATGCCCCGCACTGGCTAACCGATGCCATCATAGAGAAATATTCTCGCCGATAGTTCCGTTGGCGCCCTCAGGCAGCGAAATCAGCTTAGCCCAAAGATGCCGCCAAACTGCATCACCATACGCGCATCGCCCCCCAATGCGAGCATTTGCCGGTATCATGGCGCCTTTGAACCAGCGAACGAGACAGATAGATGGCCGCGGTAAAAATCGTCAACGGGTATGTGATCGACAAGAAAGACGGCAAGTGGACGCTGACCACGACCAACGGCGAGCACATCGCCGGCCCATTCGACAGCGAGCAAATGGCGACTGATGTGGCATCGGTGTTTACCGACACGCCTGCATCGGCGAAGCGTCGTGGTAAAGATCAGGACTGATCAAAGGCGACACGCCCCGAGCCCTGCCCATGTGCAGGGCTTTTTTGTACGCGCGTGCAAACAAGTGGCCAATCGCTATAACCTTTTCACACCGGCGCTGTCAGAGCGTCTAGTCCCCCACGCTGAAGACGACATAACCATGAACATGAATAAATTGCTGCCCCTTCTTGCGGTACTGGCGCTGAGCGGCTGCGCGACCTCAGAGACCACTTACTTGAACAACGGCGAACAGGGCCTGTCCATCGATTGCTCGGGCGAGGCCAACTCCTGGGCCACCTGCTACGAAAAGGCAGACGCCTCCTGCGCCGGTACCGGGTATCGCATCGTCGGGACTGACGGCACGCCGCAGCCCAAGGAAAGCGACAAAACCCTCGGCGTCGACGTCGGCAATTACAAAAACCGCAGCGTCGTCGTGGTCTGCAAATAGCCGTTACATGTGGATTTCGGCGAACTTGATCCCTAGGCCGCGCACGACTTCGATCAAGTCGTCGAGCCGGTTGAAGGATTCGACTTCGTCGTTATCGTCGACCAGGAAGTAACTGCGCCCGGCGCTTTTCTTGAAAAAAACGATCCACTCCCCCGGATTCGCCGGATTTTGAATCACATGGGTGGCAGAGATCAGGCCCTCTACGTGGCGCTCCCGTACTTGCTCTCGCTTCATCGCGACTCCATAAAGAAAAATGCCGTCACAGCAGGACTGTGACGGCATCGATGCTGATAACTGAAGAGTCTATCAGCCAGAAATGCAGGCATTGGCAGCGTTACGCACATCCCGTGGGCGCACTGGCACGTTGGACATGCGCTCATGCAGCTTGATGCTGCTGCCGCCGGAGCGGTCTTCGATATCAAAGACCGCGGCCGGGCCGGAAGACAGTTTGCCCGGGACGATTACCCGAACCCCGTCCTTGTGCGGCTGCAACTGCAACGCGCCACGGCTGTCCGCGAGCTTTTCGGCCAGGCACTGCGCATATTCATGGGGTTTCTTACCGGAGATCACACTCATGGTCGGCAGTGTTTCATTGATTTCGGAAACACTCGCGCAACCACCCATAGCCAGAATCAACGGCACACACACCACACCCCACTTCATACAAAACCTCCGTTAAAGACCGTCCGACAGCACAAATGCCGTTTTTCTCCGGGGCCTTCTGCATTTAACCCGCATCCGATTGCGAATATCTGTTCAAAATTGTCAAACCAACGCCCGACGGCCAGATAATAACCCGTGCGGGCTGATAAACTGCGCCCAATCGACAAGCTATCGTTTTGATTTTGTAGAAAAAGCCCTTCTGGAGGCGCCCATGAAATTTATTCACCAGCGCGAGCACCTCAACGAAGACGACATCGTCGTCATCCAATGCTCGCAAATGTGCAACATCCGTCTGATGAACGACGCCAATTTCCGCAGCTTTAAAAATGGCGGCCGTCACACCTATCACGGCGGCGCTTTCGACACGTTTCCGGCGCGCATCACTGCACCGAGCACCGGTTTCTGGAACATCACCATCGACACCGTCAACCGTCGCCCGATCAGCGTTACGCGCAAACCGACGTTGACCCACTCGATCAAGATCATCCGTCGCTCCAGCACCAAACTCAGCTGAGCCGCCCCGCCCATTCAGACAGGTAAGCATGACCGTGCCCCAAACGACCAAATACGTCATCAAGTACAAGCTCAACGGTGAGCGCCGTTTCGAGTTCGCGCAGCTGGTAAACGGCACCGAAGCAGAAGCCAAGGCCGAGCTCGACAAACTCCATGACTCGCAAGACGTCATCAGCGATATCGCCGTCAGCAAAGCCCTGTAACACCCCGTCGGGGAGTTCGACCGCAAGCGGCGGAGTGTTCTGCCGCAACGCCAAGCCCAGACTGACCGCCTCGACCTTGAGTCAAGGAGTCAGCATGTCGATGCCCCCTTCCCGGCTGGAAACGCTCGGCTGGGCAAACCTGGAACACCAGTTGGATCAGCACGGCTGCGTCATTATTCGCTCGCCACTGGGGCGCAAGGTGTAATCGACGGCGAATATCGGTGACCCTGCGTCACGGCGTCAGTCGCCTGCACAGTGGCAATCGGCATACCCTAGGCATCATCTTTCACGACGCTTTGTGACTAGCATGCACCCGAGCAATTTCGATCTATTCGCCGACCACGAACCCGAGCAGCAACCTCGCGCCGAGCAAATTGGCGAGCAGTCGTGGCTGCTGCGCGGTTTTGCCCTGCCGTTGATCGAGCAACTGTTGCCCGCACTCGAGTCGATTCTCCTCGCAGCGCCCCTGCGTCACATGATGACGCCGGGCGGTTTCAGCATGTCGGTGGGCACCAGCAGTTGTGGGGCGCTGGGCTGGATCACTGATCGCACTGGCTATCGCTATTCAAGTGTCGATCCGCTGAGCGGATTGCCGTGGCCGGCGTTGCCGCCGGTGTTTGCCGAGCTGGCCCATTCGGCGGCGGCACGCGCAGGCTTTGCCGGGTTCGACGCCGATTCCTGCCTGATCAACCGATATGTCCCAGGCGCCAAGATGTCATTGCATCAAGACAAAGACGAAAAGACCTACGCAGCACCGATCGTTTCGCTGTCGCTCGGGTTACCGGCGATGTTTCTGTTTGGCGGTTTCAATCGCAGTGACAAAAGCCAGCGTATTGCGCTGCTGCATGGCGATATGGTGATCTGGGGCGGCGTTGACCGTTTGCGCTTCCATGGCGTGTTGCCGATCAAGCAAGGTCGACACCCGCGCCTCGGCGAACAGCGGATCAACCTGACCTTCCGCGTTGCAGGATAAATACAAAAGGATCGCCGGCAGAGTTTGACCGCAAGGCCCGGAGTGTTGCGGCCCGCGCCGCTGGTTAACCTGAATCAAACAGGCCAACGGACTACCGCTCATGAAAACGCTTTCGACCACCCTTAACATCGAAGACGATCCACGCTGGGCCGCCGTGATTGCCCGGGATCCTCGAGCGGACGGGCAGTTTGTCTATGCGGTTAAAACCACCGGCATCTATTGCCGCCCAAGCAGCCTCGCACGCTTGCCGAAGCCGCAGAATGTCGAGTTTTTCGACACCGCCGAACAGGCCGAGGCAGCGGGTTACCGGCCGAGCAAGCGCGCCGGCAAGGATCAAAGTGAAGTCGCCGCGCAGCATGCCGCGACTGTAGCGACGGCCTGCCGCCAGATCGAATCTGCCGAGACGTTGCCGACGCTCAATCAACTGGCCGACACCGCCGGACTGAGCCCGTTTCACTTCCACCGCATATTCAAAGCCGCGACCGGCCTCACACCCAAAGGCTATGCCGCCGCCCAGCGCTCGCGCAAAGTGCGCGAACGCCTGGCTGACGGTGGCTCGGTGACCAATGCGTTGTATAACGCGGGATTCAATTCCAACAGCCGCTTCTACGAGGCAGCCGATCACGTGCTGGGCATGAAACCCGGCGACTATCGCGCTGCCGGGCAAAACAACGACATTCGTTTCGCCGTCGGCCAATGCTCGCTCGGGGCGATTCTGGTCGCGCAAAGCGAACGCGGGGTGTGCGCCATTCTGCTGGGCGATGATCCGCATCAACTGGTCTGCGATCTGCAGGATCAATTTCGCAAGGCGAATCTGATCGGTGCCGATGACGGTTTTGAGCAGTTGATTGCCAAGGTCGTGGGGTTTGTCGAAGCGCCGGCGATTGGCCTGGATTTGCCACTGGATGTTCGTGGCACGGCGTTTCAGGAGCGCGTTTGGCAGGCGCTGCGGGAAATTCCCGCTGGCAGCACTGCCAGTTACGCTGACATTGCTCAACGCATCGGCGCCCCAACGTCCATGCGTGCCGTGGCCCAGGCGTGTGGCGCCAACCGGCTGGCCGTGGCGATCCCCTGCCATCGCGTGGTGCGCAGCGACGGCAATCTGTCCGGCTATCGCTGGGGTGTTGAGCGTAAACGCCAGTTGCTTGAGCGCGAGCTGACTTAGCGAATACCGATATGGACCGCGACTGACACGGGGCCGGTGTAGCTTTCGAAATCAGTCGCGAAGCGTCGTTGAATTTGTGGGTTGGCCTCGAAGAAGGTCCAAATCTTGCCCCAGGTGGCAATCACTGCATCAGGCAGCGGCCCCTGCGCCTCGAACACCAGATAGTCGCCTGCTTCAATGGTGACTGACTGGAAATCCGCAGAAGGCTCGTCCACCGCAACACCCGCCGTAACATCGAATGCGCCCGTGGCATCGGCCTCGTAAGCCGAATACACGCCGTAGACCGGAGAACCGGCGCGTTTACCGGGAATACCCTCGGCCAAGCCCTTAGTGAAAAACTCACCCCACATCGGGCCAATGTTCGCTGTTTCAGGGTTGGGTTCTACTGCATTGGTCGTGCGCACACGCAGACCCGAGACCGTGAACGCGTCGATCTGCTGTCGTTTCAAGTCCATCGAAAAATCTGCTCCCTGCTGATTGAGTGCGGCTGTGCAGCGCCGCGATGGCGCTTACTGTGTCAGCGATTGACGTCTACCACAACCCGTCCGCGCAGCTGTCCCGCGAGCAATTCTGGCGCTGCGTCGATCGCTTCGCTCAAGGCGATTTCGTGACTGATCAATGACAACAAGGCGAAGTCCAGATCCCTCGCTAAACGATCCCAGGCGTGCAAACGTCGCGCTTTGGGCTGGGTGACACTATTAACCCCGGCCAGCGTAACGCCACGCAAAATGAACGGCGCCACGGACGCCGGAAAATCCATGCCTTGGGCCAGACCGCACGCAGCAACCGTGCCTTCGGCGCGTGTACTGGCGCAGGCATTCGCCAGTGTGTGGCTGCCGACAGAGTCGATCACCGCCGCCCAGCGTTCTTTGGCCAAGGGTTTGCCCGGCTCGGACAACGTGGCGCGATCAATGATTTCGCTGGCGCCCAATTGCCGCAAGTATTCATGCTCGGCGACCCGGCCAGTGGACGCTACCACGCGATAGCCGAGCTGGCTGAGCAGCGCGATGGCGAAACTGCCGACCCCGCCATTGGCGCCCGTGACCAGCACCTCGCCCTGATCCGGCGTCACGCCGTTGTGCTCCAGCGCCAGAATGCACAGCATCGCCGTATAACCCGCGGTGCCGATGGCCATCGCTTGCGCTGCGGTAAAGGCTTTGGGCAACGGGATCAACCAGTCGCCATTGAGTCGGGCTTTCTGTGCCAACCCGCCCCAATGGTTTTCGCCCACTCCCCAACCATTGAGCAGGACGTGGTCGCCGACTTTATAGTCGGGGTGCGAACTGACCTCGACCGTTCCGGCCAGATCGATCCCCGGCACCATCGGAAACTTGCGCACCACCGGGCTGCTGCCGGTAATCGCCAGACCATCCTTGAAATTCAGCGTGCTGTAGGCGACGCGCACCGTTACATCGCCTTCGGGCAACTGATCGTCATTGAGTTGCTGAAGATTGGCGCGATAACCGCTGTCGTCTTTGTCGATCACAATGGCATTGAACATGATGGCCTCGCAGGACGGATTTTCAGAATGTCGTGCCTTGAAATACCACATCGCAACACATTGCCACACTCGACTTTCTGCCAATCCGCGAATCGACCGGGTATTTCCATGACGGGCGACTATGCTTTTTCGACGACCGTGGATTCGCGGTTTTTTCCCAGGCAAACGGTCTGTCGATGGAGCTGACAATGTCTTACCCGCGTGCGCTTTTAATGATGTTGATGGTGGGTCTGCTGAGCGCTGGCAATACCTGGGCGGCGCCTGCCAGCAAGGCTAACGAGGCGGCACCGAGCGAGCCGGCTTGGCCTCAGGTCATCACCAGCGGTAAGGCCAAACTGACGGTGTACCAGCCGCAACTCGACAGTTGGGATGGCTACACCCTGAACGCGCGCGCCGCCGTCGAAGCCAGTGGTGCCGATGGCAAGTCCACCTACGGTATCGTCCAGTTCAGTGCCCACACACTCGTCGACAAGGCCACGCGCTGGGTCGCGCTCGACCAGTACAAGATCATCAAGGCGGATTTCCCGGCGGATGCCAGTCAATCGCAGACCTGGCTCGCGGCCCTGCAGAAAGACGCCGACAGTCGCAAGAAAACCATTTCGCTGGATCAACTGGAAGCCGCCGTCGGCGTGCTCTCGGCAGAACAGAAAGCCGACAGCGCGCCACTGGAAAATACCCCGCCCACCATCGTCAGTTCCGATGTCCCGGCGCTACTGGTGTACATCGACGGCGATGCGGCGTATCGGCCTGTCGAAGGCACCGACTTGCAGCGAGTGATCAACACGCGTCCGCTGCTGCTCAAGGATGCGCAAGGCAAACACTATCTGCATGTCTTCGATGGCTGGATGGTTGCCGACCGGTTGAACGGTGATTACGCCCGCCTGCCCTCGCCACCGGCTGATCTGGAGCAAGCCAAACAGGCCGCTATCAAGAGTCGGCAAGTCGATTTGCTGACCGGTCAGAGTGATCCCAAAGACAAGGTCCCCAGCCTGGCTAAACCGCCGCAACCGAAAATTTTTCTCGCCACCACACCTACCGAACTGCTCGTCACCGATGGCGCCGCGCAATGGTTGCCGATTCAGGGCACCCGCCTGTTGTACGTGAGCAACACCACCGGACACATCTTCAAGGAGATTGGCGACCAGAACAGTTACGTGCTGATCTCCGGGCGCTGGTTCCGCGCCAATGACATGAAGGGACCATGGACGTTTACCCCGGCGGATAAACTGCCTGCAGATTTCGCCAACATTCCCGATGACAGCCCGAAAGAGAACGTCAAAGCCTCGGTAGCCGGCACCCCGCAAGCCAAGGAAGCCGCCATTGCTGCGACGATTCCGCAGACTTCGGCAATCAAGAAAAGCGCTGTGAAAATGACCGCGCCACAGTTCGATGGCGAGCCACAACTCAAAGCCATCAACAGCACGCCATTGCAATACGTGGTCAACAGCGCCACACCGATTATCCGCGTCGACAACGCCAGTTGGTACGCGGTGGAAAACGGTATCTGGTTCACCTCCACCACGGTCAACGGCCCCTGGGTTGTGGCCGGCGCCGTGCCGGCAGTGATCTACTCGATTCCGCCAAGCTCGCCCATGCATTACCTCACCTACGTCAAAGTCTACGAGGCCAGCGGCGACACCGTGGTGGTCGGTTACACCCCCGGTTACCAGGGTTCCAATCTGGACCCGGCAACCGGCGTCGTGGTCTATGGCACCGGTTATCCGTATACGCCGTGGGTGGGTAACGTCTGGTATGGGCCGCCCGTTACTTACGGCTTCGGTGTCGCCATCCGCTACACACCCTGGACAGGCTGGACGTTCGGTTTCGGTTTCGGCTGGAGCTGGGGCGGCAGCACGGTCGCGATGGGTTGGGGATGGGGCGCCTATCCGTGGTGGGGCAATTACGGCTGGGGTTACGCCTGGGGCCCGCACTTGTATCCCGCGCCGCTGGCGTGGGGCGGCGCGGCTTACGGTTATCACGGTGGCGCAGTGGCCTGGGGGCCCGGCGGCTGGGCAGGTACCACCGGCAATATTTATCATCAGTGGGGAGATCGAGCGACTGTCAGCCGCTACGGCGCAGGTTATAACGCCTGGACGGGCAATCGCTGGGCCGGTCAGGTCGGTTCCTCCTACAACTCGCGCACCGGGGTCGCCGCTGCCGGGCAACGTGGCGCAGTACACAACGTCTACACCGGTAACTACGCCGCCGGGCGCAGCGGTGAAGTGGTCGGCCCGAACGGTGGGGCGATCGCCGGTGGCCGCGTGACTGCGGGCAATGTGCGCAACGGTACGCAAGTGACGGCCAATCGCGGCGCGGTCTACAACCCGAACACCGGCAACACCACGCAATTCGGCGGTATCCATGGACGTAACGGCGGTGCCGCGCACATCGGTGACAACGTTTACGCCGGCCACGATGGCAACGTGTACAAGAAGACCGACAACGGTTGGCAGTCAATGGTCGGGGGCGGCGACACACGAACAGCACCGATCAACAACAATGTGCAATTGCAGAACCTCAACCGTGAATCCGCTGCACGCAATTTTGGTAACCAGCGCACCAACAACTTTCACAACTCTTCGCAATTCATGAACCATTCGTTTGGCGGCGGTGGAGGTGGCGGTTTTCACCGACGCTGAAAACCTGAACAACAGGTTCTGAATTTCGAACTGGCTCTGAGCCGGGTTTTACTGTTAAAAAACCGGCTCTGCCCGTTTCGTTGTTCGGAGAACCGCTGTCATGAGCCAATGGCCCGATACCCGCATTCTTGATCTTTTCGGCATCGAATTGCCGATCATTCAGGCGCCGATGGCCGGTGCGACGAACGCATCCATGGTGATCGCCGTGTGCAACGCCGGTGGCCTCGGCTCTATGCCGGCGGCGATGCTGAGCATCGAGCAATTGCGCGAAGCCCTGCAGACCATTCGTCAACACACCACCAAACCGTTCAACGTCAATTTCTTCTGCCATCAGCCTCCAGCGGCGGATGAGCAACGCGCACGGGACTGGAAGAATCTGCTGGAACCTTACTACCGTGAACTGGGCGTCGATTTTGATGCGCCGACGCCGGTGTCCAACCGCGCGCCATTCGATGCGGCGGCATGCGAAGTGCTGGAAGAGTTTCGCCCGCAGGTGGTGAGTTTCCACTTCGGTCTGCCGGAGCAATCCTTACTCGATCGGGTCAAGGCCACGGGAGCGAAAATTCTGTCCTCGGCCACCACTGTCGAAGAAGCCGTATGGCTGGAGCATAACGGTTGTGATGCGGTCATCGCCATGGGCTATGAGGCTGGCGGTCATCGCGGGATGTTTCTCAGTGAAGATTTGAGCAGCCAGGTTGGCACGTTTGCGCTGCTGCCGCAGGTCGTCGATGCCGTGAGTGTGCCGGTGATTGCCGCCGGGGCTATTGCTGATCCTCGGGGTGTCGCGGCAGCATTCATGTTGGGCGCAGCTGCGGTGCAAGTGGGCACGGCCTATCTGTTTACGCCAGAAGCGAAGGTCAGTGCCGCGCATCACCAGGCTCTGCGTTCTGCCAAAGAAAGTGAAACCGCCGTCACCAATCTTTTTACCGGCCGCCCGGCGCGGGGTATTCTCAACCGCGTGATGCGCGAGCTGGGCCCGATGTCGCCGGCGGCACCGGCCTTTCCGTTGGCCGGAGGCGCGTTGATGCCATTGCGGGCGAAAAACGAATCGCAGTTTGCCAACCTCTGGGCCGGACAGGCATTCACGCTGGGTCGCGATGTCAGCAGCGCGGAGCTGACCCGGCAATTGGCCGAGGGTGGACTGCAGAAACTGACTCACGGTCAAGAGCGATCACGATGAGCGATGCCACCCCTGTTGGCATTGCTTAAAGCAACACTTTCCGTTTAGCGGCATTTCGCTATATATTTCGCTATATAGCGATTTCACCCCTCGCATCGGGCGGTCCACCTCCAACAATAACTGCCCTCTGCACACGCCAACAACGGAGCTGTTACATGACCATTCGTGCCTCACGTTTTGCCCCTACCTGCCTGGCCACCTTGTTGGCGGTGTTTGCCGTCGGTGCCGCCCAGGCTGATGAAGTGCAAGTGGCTGTCGCAGCCAACTTCACCGCACCGATCCAGGCGATCGCCGCCGATTTCGAAAAAGACACCGGGCACAAACTGGTCGCAGCCTACGGCGCCACCGGTCAGTTCTACACCCAGATCAAAAACGGCGCGCCGTTTGAAGTGTTCCTCTCGGCAGACGACACCACTCCGGAAAAACTCGAGAAGGAAGGCGATACCGTCAAAGGCTCGCGCTTCACTTACGCCATCGGCACCCTGGCGCTGTGGTCGGCGAAAGAAGGTTACGTTGACGCCAAAGGCGAAGTTCTGAAAAAGAACGAATACCAGCACCTGTCTATCGCCAATCCAAAAGCGGCGCCATACGGTCTGGCTGCCACCCAAGTACTGGAAAAGCTCAAGCTGACCGAAGCAACCAAAACCAAAATCGTTGAAGGCCAGAACATCACTCAGGCCTACCAGTTTGTTTCCACCGGTAACGCCGAGCTGGGCTTCGTTGCTCTGTCGCAGATCTTCAAGGATGGCAAAGTCACCAGCGGCTCGGCGTGGATCGTGCCGGCCAGCATGCACGACCCGATCAAACAGGACGCGGTAATCCTCAACAAAGGCAAAGACAACGCCGCTGCCAAGGCCCTGGTTGAATACCTCAAAGGCCCGAAAGCCGCTGCGGTGATCAAGTCTTACGGCTATCAGCTCTAAATGTCGCTGACGAGTGCCGATTTCGCGGCGATCTGGCTGACCCTGAAACTGGCGTCCCTGACCACCGCGATCCTGCTGGTGGTCGGCACTCCGATTGCCCTGTGGTTGGCGCGCACCCGTTCCTGGTTGCGCGGCCCGATCGGGGCGATCGTCGCCCTGCCCCTCGTGCTGCCGCCGACCGTCATCGGCTTTTACCTGCTGTTGATGATGGGCCCGCATGGCTTTCTCGGCCAGTTCACTCAATGGCTGGGCCTGGGCACCCTGACGTTCAGCTTCACTGGGCTGGTAATCGGTTCGGTGATCTATTCCATGCCGTTTGTGGTGCAACCGTTGCAAAACGCGTTCTCGGCGATCGGCACCCGCCCACTGGAAGTGGCCGCGACCTTGCGCGCCAATCCATGGGACACTTTTTTCAGCGTGATTCTGCCGCTCGCTCGGCCTGGGTTTGTGACAGCGGCGATCCTCGGGTTCGCGCACACCGTCGGTGAATTCGGCGTCGTGCTGATGATCGGCGGCAACATCCCCGACAAGACTCGCGTGGTTTCGGTGCAGATCTACGATCACGTCGAAGCCATGGAATACGCGCAAGCGCACTGGCTGGCCGGTGCGATGTTGGTGTTTTCGTTCCTGGTGTTGCTGGCGCTGTACTCCAGCCGCAAGACTCGCGCTGGCTGGAGCTGATCGATGATCGATGCACGTCTGCAACTGGCTTATTCCGGCTTCAACCTCGACGTCGACCTGCATTTGCCGGGTCGCGGCGTCTCCGCGCTGTTCGGCCATTCCGGCTCAGGCAAGACCACTTGCCTGCGTTGCATTGCCGGGCTTGAACGCGCCGAACACGGTTTCGTGCAAATCAACGACGAAATCTGGCAGGACAGCGATAACGGCATTTTTGTCCCGCCACACAAGCGCGCACTGGGTTATGTGTTTCAGGAAGCCAGCCTGTTTCCACACTTGTCCGTGCTGGCCAATCTGCAATTCGGCCTCAAGCGCATTGCCAGATCCCAGCGTCGCGTCGACATGGCGCAAGCCACCGAACTGCTCGGCATTGGCCATTTACTTGAACGTCATCCGCAGCATTTGTCCGGCGGTGAACGCCAGCGGGTCGGCATCGCCCGCGCCTTGCTGACCAGTCCGAAACTGCTGCTGATGGACGAACCCCTCGCCGCGCTCGACAGCCAGCGCAAAAACGAAATCCTCCCATACCTGCAACGCCTGCACGACGAACTGGATATTCCGGTGCTGTACGTCAGCCACGCACAGGACGAAGTGGCCCGTCTGGCCGATCACCTGGTGTTGCTCAGCGAGGGCAAAGCGCTGGCCAGTGGCCCGATCGGCGAAACCCTTGCGCGCCTCGACCTGCCGATGGCCATGGGTGATGACGCGGGCGTGATCATCGAGGGGCAAGTCAGTGCCTACGACGCGGATTATCAATTGCTCAGCCTGCAACTGCCCGCGACCGCAATGAACATCCGCGTGACGCACGCACCGATGTCAGTGGGCCAGGCCCTGCGCTGCAAGGTACACGCGCGCGACATCAGTCTGACTCTGCAAAACAACGAACTCAGCAGCATCCTCAATCGCCTGCCGGTCACAGTGGTCAGCGAGCAGGCGGCGGACAACGCCGCGCATGTGCTGATCCGTCTCGACGCCGGCGGGACGCCGTTGCTGGCGCGGATCACACGGTTTTCCCGCGATCAGTTGGGCGTGCATCCGGGCCAGCAACTCTGGGCGCAGATCAAGGCTGTTGCCGTACTCGCGTAAATCATTCGGCACCACGGCAACGGCGCGCGGTCAATCGTTTTACAGACCACCGCGCCATCGAAGGAAGCCTCCATGCCCGATACCGAGTTGATCGATGCACTGCCATCCGACCTGCACTATGTCGATGACACGCAGCCCGGTATCACCCGCAAGAAACTGCGCGGCAAATTCAGTTACTTCGAGCCGTCCGGCCAGCGCATCACCGACCCCGACGAGATCAAACGCATCAACGCCCTCGCCGTGCCGCCGGCTTACACCAATGTGTGGATCTGCCCCGACCCGCGCGGCCATCTGCAAGCCACCGGCCGTGATGCCCGTGGCCGCAAGCAATATCGCTATCACTCGCGCTGGCGCGAAGTGCGCGATGCTGACAAGTATTCGCGCCTGCGTGAATTCGGGCTGGCCTTGCCAAAACTGCGCAAGCAACTGGAAACGCTGCTGGAGGCACCTGGGTTCAGTCGCGACAAGGTCATGGCCACGGTGATCACCTTGCTCGACGCCACGCTCATTCGCGTCGGCAATACACAGTACGCCCGTGACAACCGCTCTTATGGCTTGACCACGCTGCGCAGTCGCCACGTTGAAGTCAACGGCAGTGCGATCCTGTTCCAGTTTCGCGGCAAAAGCGGCATCGAACACCAGATCACCGTCAAGGATCGGCGCCTGGCGCGCATCATTAAGCGCTGCCTGGAGATTCCCGGGCAAAACCTGTTTCAGTACCTGGATGAAAACGGTGAGCGACACACAGTCAGCTCTTCGGACGTCAACGCCTACCTGCAAACGCTCACCGGCGCCGACTTCACCGCCAAGGATTACCGCACCTGGGCCGGCAGCGCCCTCGCATTGGCGGTGCTGCGAGAGCTGAGCCATGAGACGGAGACCGAAGCGAAGCGGCATGTGGTGGAGATGGTCAAGGGTGTCGCCAAGCAGCTGGGCAATACGCCTGCGGTGTGTCGCAAGTGCTACATCCACCCCGCCGTGGTGGAAAAATTCATGCTCGGCGCCCTCGCCGAATTACCGCGACCGCGCATTCGCAAAGGCTTGCGTGCCGAGGAAGTGGCGCTGGCAATGTTTCTCGAACGCATGAGCGAGATGACAGACACGCCTTGATCGATTGCCCATCGTCCTCTAGGCTAGCCACCTTTCCCTCTCCCAGGACGACCGCAGAAGTGAACAACCCGGCCCTTTAAAAATGCATTCGCGACACGCCGTCAACGGCGCGTGTCAGTTTTCACGACATTTTTCTGGAGGTGCCGATGACTCACGTCTCGCGTACGCCTGCACTCGTCTCGCTGAACCAATTGAGCTTTCAATTCGCCAACGGCGAGACGATTTTCGACGCACTGAATCTCACGTTCGATCACTTGCCGACCGCCATTGTGGGGCGCAACGGTGCCGGCAAAAGTGTGCTTGCACGGCTGATCGCCGGCCATCTGCAGCCTACTGCGGGCAGTGTGGTGCAAGCGGTTGCAGTGCGTTATATCCCACAGATATTCGTCACCACGCCCGGCCAGTCGATCGCCGAAGCGACGGGCACGGCTTCAGTGCTAGCGGCCTTGCAACGGCTGAAACTCGGTAGCGCCACCGATGACGATTTCGACACCATCGGTGAGCAATGGGACTTGGCTGAGCGCCTTCGCCAGCTTCTCGACGAGGCCGGGCTCAGTGAGCTCGATGCGACGGATCTGACGGAACATCTCAGCGGCGGTCAGCAGGCCCGGATCGCCCTGATTGGCGCACTGTTGAGCCAGGCGCAATTGCTGATACTCGATGAGCCCACCAATCATCTGGACAGCGCCGGCCGGCAATGGCTGATGAGCAGGCTCGAACAATGGCGCGGCGGTCTGATTGTGGTCAGCCATGATCGGCAGTTGCTGCAGCACATGCGCAGGATCGTCGAACTCACGTCGTTGGGCGCGACGGTGTTCAGCGGCTGTTACGCGGATTTCGTAGAACAACGCCAGCGCCAACGGGCGGCGGCTCAGGCGCAGTTCGATCAGGCACGCATTGAGCGCCAGCGGCACCGCGCGCGTCTGCAACGCGAGCACGACACGATCCAGCGTCACGCCGCCGGCAGCCGACGCAATGCCGAAACGGCCAACGTCTCCAGCATGGAGCGGTCGGCCATGAAAGCCGCCGCGAAGGAGATCATGGGCCAGATGAAAGTCGGCCATCAGGCCCGTAAAGCCGATCTGGACGAGCGCGTTCGCGAGGCATACGCCCGAGTCGTGCCGGATGATGGAGTGTTGATCAACCTGCCTGGCAGCGTTGTGCCCTGCGGTCGCCAAGTGTGCACGCTGGTGGACGCCTGTTTGCCGTGGCTGCCGGCGGATGCATTGACCCGCCGCGTGAACCTGAACATCCACGGCCCGATGCGCATTGCTATCAGTGGCCCGAACGGCTGTGGCAAGTCGACCCTGCTGAAAATGCTCGCTACAGAACTGGCACCTGTGAGCGGTGAATGCAGCACCCATGTGCCTTTTGCGTTTCTCGATCAGCAACTGAAGCTACTGGATGCCCAAACCAGCATCGTTGAACAATTGCAGGCCCAGCAGACACCGCTCAACCAAGGCACCTTGCGCAGTTTCCTGGCCCAGCTGCAACTGAATGCACAGCGCGTGACGCAACCCTGTGACTTGCTCAGCGGCGGTGAACGCCTGAAAGCCGCTCTCGCCCTGGCGTTATGGCGCCAGACGCCGGCGCAACTGCTGTTGCTCGATGAACCGACCAATCACCTTGATCTGTCTTCGGTACAGGCATTTGAACAAGCCTTGCAGACATTTCCGGGCGCGATTGTCGCCGTTTCCCACGATCTGGCGTTTCTCCAGGCGTTGCATCCCAGCCATTGGCTAACTTGGCACCCCGCCGGCTGGCACTGGCAACCGACGAGTTGAGCTGTCTATTTTTTGCACGATTGCCGCAGGCTTCTATAGTTGATCTGACACGAATCAACTGCGGTGACGCCATGGAAGACATTTTCGTCGTGAAGCGTTGCAACAAGATCATTATTCACGGTCGGCGCGCCGGCGAAAGCCAGCACGATCCAGCCGAAGCCATTGGCTGGTTTCGCATCTGCGACACCCGCACTGGCGGTTTCATCGGCGACGGCTACGACGCCCAGGAGGACGCACAGCTTGAATGTCAGCGCCTCAATGCAGTCAGTTCGCCCATACCGGCCCGCGAGGTTTCCGGCTGATGCCGATCATAACCGGGTCTATACTGAAACCAGCTGAAGGAGCAGCGCCCCAACGGCACAAGGCTCGCCACTCGCGGGCTTTTTGCTGCAGCTCAGCGGTTTCATAGAACGGAGGTGTTCCATGTCCGAAAAAGAGTCCATCACCACCCTCCTCACCCTGCTCGACGCCCGGCAGGCGCGCCTCGCAGCCGCTTGCAAGGAGATCGCCGACTGGGTCGATCACCAAGGCGGCCATCCGACAGCCCTGCGCATTCGTGATCGGCTGAACGACATCGAGAAGGATGCCCCGCTGATTCGCAACACGTTGTCGGCGCTCAAACCTGTGGATCGGCCACTGCCACGCTTCAGATAATCATCACGGTACCAACCCATCGCCCCGCCGCAAGGTTCGCGGGGCGCTGAACGGCAATTGCAGTGTTGCCGAGTGATCGATTGCGCGGCACTTTCAGACTTTCCTGGCCAAACTGTTTCTTTTCACACAATCCTCACATCTGCGCGCTTACAGTGAACTCACTCCTTTAGTGACTACCTTTAACGCCCGCCCGCATGCGGGTGTTTTTTTGCCGATAGTTCGTCTGCCGAACAGTCATGGCTGTCAGTTGTCATAACTTTGTACACGTCACGAAGGAGACAGTTCATGGTTATCCATTTCAACGTCGACGGGCATCTGGCCTGTGGCCATAAAGGCAAACACCTCACTGCCACTCGCGAACTCAATCGCGTGAAATGCCGCAGCTGCCGCAACACCGATGCCTACAAACAAGCGCGAAAAGATCAACGCAACAACGCACGCCGTGTCGCCCGTCAGGCAAAAACCACGCACCACGCCGTCAACTGGCGCGCGGAGTGGACTGAACGGCTGGCCGCGATGGCCGGACGGCAACGCTTGCCTCGTGGCTTTGCCCGGCAAGCGTACGTTTAAACCTGCATAAAAAATGGGCCGATAAAATCGGCCCATTTGCGTTAGTTGTTCCCTGACAATTTTTAACTCGTCCGTTTCCGATCGTGTTCACGCGAGTCTGCGCTCTCTACGTAACTTCACCTACTTAACAATCACGCCTCTCATGTATTGATTCAGATCTCGTAGATCATTAACAGTCCAAGCGTGGGGCGCCAGCTTTACACCATTCTCTCGCAACGTTTTGGGGATCAAGTCCCCATTGGGGCGAAGTATGATCGATGACACGATAACGCCTGGATAATCACTGAATCGCTTCTTGAAGGCAGAAGTGGTCAGGTCAGGCGTAGGCGGATTGCTTTTATGGGCCAGCGGGCCGGTTCCTTTAATCTCGGCTCCATGACACATGGCACATCTCTGTGTATAGAGCGCTTTGCCATTGGCCGTATCCCCGAAGGACAATGAGGTTTGAACCAGTGTTACCAGCGCTAACGACGCGGCGAATAATATTTTCATCCTTGATGCAGCCTTAATCCTGGCAAAAGATGACGCGCGATTGGCATCAGCTGTAGAGAGGGTGAAACAGTTTTGATGCGGCGCACATACGACCAAGCCGTACGTCCACGATCGAAAGGCAAAAAGTAATGCCTAGCAAGTGAATTGCGCACCCACATCAAAATAACCGACCGGAAACAAACAAGGGCTTGCATCAGCTTTCGCCCGCAAACCCTTGATTTTAAGATGGTGCCCGAAGCCGGAATCGAACCGGCACGCCCTTACGAGCGGGGGATTTTAAGTCCCATGCGTCTACCAGTTTCGCCATTCGGGCGGTAGCGCGGTGTTGCCGCTGCATTGCTCAAGTCGCGACCTGACAGGAGGCAGGCTTGAGCAGCAGATCGGGAAATATATACATCACTTCCCGCTGAAGCAAGTTCGCAATGGCCGTTTTCAAGACTAAATCTTTCGACACACTGGAAATAAAAAAGCTCCGTAAATCATGGATCTACGGAGCTTGTTTATAGTGGAGGCCGAGGTCGGAATCGAACCGGCGTAGGTGGATTTGCAATCCACTGCATAACCATTTTGCTACTCGGCCTCAAAACGTCTGTTATCAGTAGCACAACAACAAACGCGTTTTAAACTTGGAGCGGGAAACGAGACTCGAACTCGCGACCCCGACCTTGGCAAGGTCGTGCTCTACCAACTGAGCTATTCCCGCTTGGTGATGCGCATTCTATAGAATTAAGAAGCTCCGTCAACCCCTTGATTCAAAAAAGTTTTATTTCTTTTCGACATCAGTCTTCAGATGCGGCCAGGCCGCGCGAAGGTATTGAACCATCGACCACAGCGTCAGGCCTGCAGACACCATCAGCAAGGCATAACCCAGAACGACCCAGAAACTGAAGTCCCGCGGATTGGCCAACAGGATAACCAGCGCAAGCATTTGCGCCGCGGTTTTCCATTTGCCGAGGTTGGAAACAGCAACATGGGCGCGAGCCCCGAGTTCGGCCATCCATTCGCGCAACGCCGACACCACGATCTCACGACCGATGATCACGGCGGCTGGCAACGTGAGCCAGAGATTGCCGTGCTCTTGCACCAGCAACACCAGCGCCACTGCCACCATGAGCTTGTCGGCCACCGGATCAAGGAACGCGCCAAACGGCGTGCTCTGCTCCAGGCGGCGGGCCAGATAACCATCCAGCCAGTCCGTCGCTGCCGCAAAGGCAAACACCGAGGCGGAGGCCATGTAACTCCACTGGTAAGGCAGATAGAACAGCAAAATGAAGATCGGGATGAGCAGGACGCGTAGAACGGTAATCAGATTAGGGATATTCATCGGCACAACTGGCTACGAGGTGAGGGGGCATTCTACTCGCTATGCAGGTTCGCATAAATCGACTCTGCGAGCTTTTTACTGATCCCCGGGGCTTTGGCGATCTCTTCGATGCTTGCACGAGACAGTTCCTGCAATCCACCAAAATGTTTTAGCAAGTCGCGGCGCCGTGTCGGCCCGACTCCCGCAACGCCTTCCAGCGTTGAGGTTCGCCGGGTTTTGCCACGGCGGGCGCGGTGTCCCGTGATTGCGAAACGGTGGGCTTCGTCACGGATCTGCTGAATCAGGTGCAATGCCGGCGAATCACCACGCAAGGTGAACTCGTGCGCTGCATCATTCAGATACAACGTTTCGAAGCCCGCCTTTCGCGTCGCACCCTTCGCCACCCCGAGCAGAATCAGATCGGGGACGGCCAGTTCATTGAGCACGTCACGCGCCATCGAAAGCTGGCCCTTGCCACCGTCCACCAACAGAATGTCCGGCAACTTGCCCTCGCCTTCCTTCAGCTTGCTGAAGCGTCGTGTCAACGCCTGGTGCATGGCGGCATAGTCATCACCTGCCGTGACACCTTCGATGTTATACCGCCGGTAATCCGATTTGATCGCGCCTTCCGGGCCAAATACCACGCAGGAGGCGACTGTCGCTTCGCCGCTGGAGTGACTGATGTCGTAACACTCCAGGCGCTGCGGTGGCTCATCGAGGTTCAGCACTTCAGCCAACGCGTCAAACCGCGCAGCGGTGTGTTGACGGTTGGCCAGGCGCGCGCCCAAAGCCTGTTCAGCGTTGGTGACCGCCAGTTGCTGCCAGCGCGCACGCGTCCCGCGCACCCGATGACTGATAGCCAGTTCGCGGCCACGCAATTCATGAATCGCCTCGATCAGCGTCGGGAAGTCTTCGTGCACCACGTTGACGATCAATTCGCTTGGCAAATCGCGCTCCGGGCTGCTGATGAAGTATTGGCCGAGGAAGGCCGCCATGACTTCAGAGACATCCTCTTCAATCCCCACTTGCGGGAAGAAGTTCTTGCTGCCCAGCACGCGTCCGCCACGAACACTGATCAAATGTACGCAAGCGCCGCCCGGATTGACGAAGGCTGCAATGACATCGATATCACCCGTACCGCCCTCCATGCTCTGCTGATCCTGCACGCGACGCAGCAATGCAATCTGATCACGCAACTCGGCGGCGCGTTCGAACTCGAGATTGATCGCCGCCTCCTCCATTGCCGTGGACAGTTCATTGGTCAGGGCATGGCTGCGCCCCTCGAGAAACATCACCGAGTGCCGCACATCCTCGGCATAAACCTCAGGCTCGACCAGACCGACACAGGGCGCCTTGCAACGCTTGATCTGATATTGCAGGCACGGGCGTGTGCGGTTCTTGTAGTAACTGTCTTCGCACTGACGAACGAAAAAAGTCTTTTGCAGCAAACTGAGACTTTCACGAATGGCCCCGGCGCTCGGATATGGACCAAAGTACTTGCCCTTGGCCTTTTTCGCCCCGCGATGGATGCTCAGACGCGGAAACTGGCCGTCAGACAGAAAGACGTAAGGGTAGGATTTATCGTCGCGCAACAGAATGTTGTACGGCGGGCGCCATTCCTTGATCAGCGTTTGCTCTAGCAGCAGCGCTTCGGTTTCGTTGGCGGTGATGGTCGTTTCGACCTGCGCTATGCGCCCCACCAATGCGGCGGTTTTCGGTGCCAGGCCGGTCTTGCGGAAATAGCTGGCCAAGCGTTTTTTGAGGTTCTTGGCCTTGCCGACGTACAGCAGACGCGCATCGCTGTCGAACATCCGATAGACGCCGGGGCGCCCACTGACAGTCGACAGAAAAGCGCCGGAATCAAATGTTTCAGTCATGATCAGGCGCTGGCATCGACCATGCCATGGCGAACCGCTAAAAGC
Organism: Pseudomonas sp. SM4; assembly: GCF_051913165.1. Classification (NCBI taxonomy): domain Bacteria; kingdom Pseudomonadati; phylum Pseudomonadota; class Gammaproteobacteria; order Pseudomonadales; family Pseudomonadaceae; genus Pseudomonas; species Pseudomonas sp. SM4. The sequence continues at coordinate 288,832 of NZ_JBODOE010000002.1, forward strand.
GTCAACTCGACATCGCTACTGATCGAAAGCTTCTCGAAAATACGGTAGCGGTAGGTGTTCACGGTTTTCGGGGACAGGCACAACTTGTCGGAAATTATCTGGACTTTCTGACAGCCGACAATCATCAAGGCGATTTGAATCTCCCGTTCGGACAAGGCATCGAACGGCGAATCGTTGGTCGGTTGAAAGGACTTGATTGCCAACTGTTGAGCAATCTGCGGACTGATGTAACGCTGGCCAGCGAATACCAGGCGAATGGCCTGAACCATTTCCGGCAGCCCCGCGCCCTTGGTCAGATAGCCGGCGGCTCCGGCCTGCAGCAACCTCGTAGGGAATGGGTCTTCCTCACAAACCGTCACGGCAACCACTTTGATGTCCGGATGACTGCGCAACAGTTTGCGCGTCGCTTCCAGGCCACCGATGCCAGGCATCTTGACATCCATCAGGACGACATCGGGTTTCAACTCACGCGCCTTGATCAGGGACTCTTCCCCGGACTCGGCCTGGCCGACCACTTGCAGGCCATCGATATCGGCCAGCATACGTGTAATGCCTGTACGAACGAGATCATGGTCATCGACCACTAGCACCCTAATCAAGCAGACACCTCGCGATATGGTCTTATTGGGATGCCGGACACCTTAGCAAAAAGTGCCAGACAGACCTAGCAGAAAGCCGCATTTAAAAAGTTTCAATTCATCTTTCAGAGCTTGCCAGCCGTGGGTTTCAGAGCACAGGTGTTCTTAAATCGAGCTGCATGCGCAAGAAACACTCATCTTTACCTTGAAGCTGTAGTCCTTTTCTCTGATACAAATTTTTTGCCGGATTATTTTCAAAGACCGTGAGACGCAGTGCCGGACGTCTTTCCTTGCTGGCTATCTCGATAACCTGATCAATTGCCCAGGAACCTGCCCCCTGCCCCTGAAACGCCTCAGCTATCTGCAGTTCTCGGATATACAACGCACGAGCATCGCGACTGAGACTGAAAAAACCGATCGCCACTTCATCGCGACAAATCAACCAACTCTCTCGCCCAGACCACGCAACATCAAACGCTTCGTCCTGCCAAAACAAATCATGCTGAATGTAATAACGCAGCATGTTCTGACAGGTGAGCGACCTGGCGAATGCCAAATCCTCAGGCGATGTGCGACGCAGCTGAAATGTCATACCGCTCGTACTACGGCAAGTACTTCACCCTGCCATGCACCTTCGATTCTGCGGGCGGCCACCAGGCAATCTCCGGAGCCTGGGGCCGATACAATCAGCGCACCATCCTCGGACCAGATCGCACTGCGCCCTGCCGACTGCCAGCCGCCGGTAAGGCCGCCATGATTGGCCATCAGTACGGCCATTGAGTGCCGGCGAGCGTAGCCTTGTAGCAGTGCGGTGTCGGGCGCATAACCTGCTTCTCCGATTAATACCCCGGCAGCATAAACGTTGGCCCCTAGGGCGCGGGCGTTCGCTGCGTGGCTGGCGTGGGAAAAGTCCGCGCAGACTGCCAGCGCGACGGTATCGCTACCAATTTTCACGTTGGCCCCGCCGTTTCCAGGCGCAAAAATCAGCTCCTCCCCCGCATGCAAGTGTTGCTTGCTGTAAACAGTGAGCGAGCCGTCTGCGCCTAGCACCAACGCGCCTATCACCACCGCTGAACTCGGGGTCAATCGAATCGGCATCCCCACGACAGCCGTAACACCAAGCTCTCGAGCAAGATCGCGTAGCGGTTGCAGCACGCCATCTTGCGGATCAATCGCCAATGCAGCGGCTACCTCGCCCTCATACCCGGTCAGCGACAACTCCGGAAATACCACCAATTCAACGCCCTGCTCCGCCGCCACTTCGATAAAGCGCAGGTGGCGATCGATATTGGCAGCAAGGTCACCGGCAATGGAAATTGACTGGGCTGCGGCCATGGTCAGCGTCGACATGATGCGTCCTTGGGATAGAGGCAAAACACAGAGTGTGTCACACCGTGCGCAGCACTCAAGCGATAGGCAGATTAATGCGCATGCCATAGCATTTTCTGATTGCTGTGGCGTATCGGCCTCTAGTAAGCTCGGCGCATTCATCGGAGACAGATCATGTTCAACGCCCAATCACAGCTTCGTACCGACAGCGCCCTGCGCTCGGATGCGGCTGCGCGTATGAATAACGTTAGCGCTCCTGCCAGCTTTTATTTTGGGTATTGGTTTAGCCACTGGCGCGCCTGATACCCACACGGCGCCCATAAAAACGGGTCGCCACCAGAGAATTCTCAACCCCCGGTCGGCCTCCCGACCGGGGGTTTTGTTTTTTCAGGCCCAAACTTTTTAGCAACACTCCAGACAATTTGAGGAATCACCCAATGAACTACGCCACTTATTACCGTTACGACATTTTTTCCGCCTGGCGATTTACCAGCCTCCGCTCGGGACAGCCTGCCGCCTCCGATCGGTCACCCACAGGTGGCAAGCACACACACGCAGCCCATACGGCCAATTGTCGAACACCCCAGTAGGGCCGAGTGCGCGGGAAGCCCCCGCCTCCAGCCCAGGAAGACCGAATATGAACCCCTCCGTTTCTGCTTTGCCACTGTCTACCCTCAACTGCGCCAACGAGGCACTGACGCTACGTCTGCCGAGTTCGCTGCAACTCAAGCAGCAATTGCCCCTGAGCAATGCCCTGACCCTGCAGGTCTCCGCCCACCGCCAGGCGGTTCGGGCGATTCTCGATGGACAAGATCCACGCCTGCTGGTGATCGTTGGTCCTTGCTCGATCCATGACCCAAAATCCGCCCTCGAATACGCCGGCAAACTCGCCCGACTCGCCGATCAAGTCAGTGATGAAATGCTGCTGGTCATGCGCGCCTATGTCGAAAAACCGCGAACGACGGTTGGCTGGAAAGGCCTGGCATACGACCCCCACCTTGATGGCAGTGACGACATGGCGGCCGGCCTGACGCTGTCCCGTGAACTGATGCTGGGAATGATCCACCTGGGCCTCCCCGTTGCTACCGAACTGCTGCAACCCATGGCTGCCGGTTACTTCGATGACCTGTTGAGCTGGGTTGCCATCGGCGCCCGTACAACCGAATCCCAGATTCACCGCGAGATGGCCAGCGGATTGAACATGCCCGTCGGCTTCAAAAATGGTACCGACGGTGGCGTGGCCATCGCAGTCGATGCAATGCGTTCGGCAGCCCATCCACACAGGCATTTCGGTGTCGACAGCCAAGGTCATCCGGCAATCATTCAGTCAACCGGCAACCCGGACACCCACTTGGTGCTGCGTGGTGGCCATCAGGGCCCTAATTACGATCGAAACAGCGTCGAAAAAATCAGCGCCGAGCTCGCCCGACTGAAAATCCCGAGCCGGATCATGGTTGATTGCAGTCACGCCAACAGCGGTAAAGACCCTCTGCGCCAACCGGCCGTCTTCAACGATGTGCTGGAGCAACGCCTGCGGGGCGATCATTCGCTGATCGGCATGATGATCGAGTCACACCTGTTCGAAGGTTGCCAACCACTGAAGCCATCGCTGCAATACGGCGTCTCCATTACCGATGGATGCCTAGGCTTCAACGCGACAGAACGCTTGTTGCTGGATGCCGCACACCGCCTGAAAAACCAAAACCAGCGCTGAAGTGAAGATCAGACTTCCGGCGCATAGGGCGCCGGAAGCACAGAACGTTACTCCACGTGCACCTGCGTCACCTCGGATACCTGACTGACATCGTCCGTTCGCTCCACCGAATAGGCGATGCGCACTGTCGACCCCTGATGCTCACGCCAAAAACGATGAGGGACGATAAACACCAGCGGTTGTCCCGCCGAGTCGCGGGTGATTTCCCTATCGTCCCGGTGATTGAAGAAATCTCCATCGCACTTCAAATAGACCAACTCTCCTGCCTGTGCCTGAGCATTGCCGATCACCACGGTAATACCGTCGGTAGAATCCGCTATATCCAGAATGCCGTCTTGAGCCTCCAATACGTCCGGCGCAGCCAATCTTCCGCGAATCAGCGACGCGATAACCACTTTCGCGGACTCGGAGTCGCGCGCTTCGCCGCCTTTCGATTCAACCCGATATCGGACGATCGCCTCACTGCCAAGGTGCGCAACGAAACATTCAGGCGGGAGCCAGAACGACAGCGCTTCCCCCACCGCATAGGCCGCAACGGTCAACGCATCTTCAAATCCATTGTTCGGCGTACCTTGCCAGCTCAGCAGGACTCGATCGCCTGCTGCCATCCGTGCGTATGGCTGCAGGCTGACCCGTGCACCGTCGGGGAATCTTTCGGGATCCAGAACACCGCCGACCGTGTCGTCGACGCAAGGCGCAAGCAAATGAGTCCGAACATCCCCGACATCCATTTGCACACGTTCCGAAACAGCAGGTTCAGCGCACGTCGCACTGTAAAGCGTCCAGTAGATTTCCAGTGATCCGCCATCCAGCGCTGCGACGTGAACACCCTTGATGACGAATACAACGTCCTTGCCTACTTGATCTTCACTGACGAAGCGGGACACCTCGTGCTGATAAGTGAAACCATCAATATCCAGCCCTTCCCAGTGCAGCAATAGCTTGTCACCGCAAGCCATGCCCGGATAAGGCGCAATCCGTGCAATGACTCTCTTCAGTGAGGGATCCAGTGCGGCATCCGTTACAGCATCGAGGGAAGGTACTGGCAAGCGTACAGTTGCCGCACGGATATCAACGCCTTCACCTGCCTGATAGCAAAACTCCAGAGTTGTCTCATCGGCCTTGAAACTCAGCCGCCCCCGACCATTGAGTGAAATCCGACCATCCGGTGTGGCGCCTGACGCTCCACCGTTCTGCTGCGTTGACGGTATTTTCGAGTGTGCCTCATACAGAGTCATCGATGCCTCCATTCCTTGGAAAAAACGCCGTCTTCAATGACCGCGTCGACAGCCCTATTGAACGCTATTGCGCAACGCCAGGATGTCAGCCAAAGCGCTAAGTACGCGGGGCAAATACTGCCAGCAAGGTAGGCAAACAACTGAAAAACACATCAAAACCAGCAGTAGACGGCGGCACATTCGGAGGTGGATCTCAGCATTATCCGAAATTTCGTACATCCACTGATCCAGATTCAAACAGCATCTGAAGCCTCTTCGTACTTCGCCGAGTGAATGACTGTTTTAGAGTGGCCCGCAGATCTCACCGAGAACCTCTGCGATAAGGTAAATAGCATGCAACGGAATGCCACAACGCACTACCCGATCCTATTGATCCATGGTCTGTTCGGATTCGAGCGCATCGGCCACTTCGAACTTTTCCATGAGGTTCGCAAGGCACTCGTAGCGGCGGGCAGCCGAGTGTTTGTGCCACATCTCTCAGCGGCTCATGACAACGAAGTCCGCGGAGAACAGTTATTGCTGCAAATTGATCGTGTGCTCAAAGGCACAGGTGCCGACAAAGTCAACCTGATCGGACACAGTCAAGGCGCACTCACCGCGCGTTATGCTGCTGCGCTTGCCCCACACAACGTCGCGTCAGTGACTTCGGTCAGCGGACCCAATCAGGGCTCCGAAGTGGCCGACACCCTGCGTCAGGCACTCATCCCCGGGCGATTGCCGGAGCATATTGCCAACAACGTAGCCACGCTGTTTGCAGATTTTCTGGCCCTGCTCAGTGGCAGCCTGCTGCTGCCGCAACATGCAGTGGCGGCGCTCAACGCCCTGACGAGCGAAGGCGTAGGCCGATTCAACGATAAATACCCGCAAGGTTTACCCGACACGTGGGGCGGGCATGGACCGACCCTGGTCAACGGCGTTCGCTATTATTCCTGGAGCGGAATCCTCGCGGATCACGGCTCGCAGGCCCTTGACCCGGGCAATATCATTTGCAGGGCACTTTCCAGGCACTTCAATAAAGAAGCCGGGCAAAACGATGGACTTGTCGGCCGTTTCAGCTCCCATTTGGGCGAGGTAATCCGTTCGGACCTGCCTCTTGACCATCTGTCGAGTCTGGGTGGCACGGCGACAGTCCATGCAGTCACGCCGAATCCGATTGACCTCTATGTAGAGCACGCCTATCGCCTGCAAGCAGCAGAACTCTAGGGCCAACGCGATACATGCAAGGGAACTTTGCCGAGAAATCGCCCACTGAATCCGGTAGGCTCCACACTTTACTGAAATAGATTGGAGAGTTTCCCCATGGCTAAAGCCACTGCCCGCCACATCCTGGTTTCCAGCGAAGACAAGTGCAACGAACTCAAGGCTCAAATCGAAGCCGGTGCCGACTTCGCCGAAGTGGCCAAGAGCAACTCCACCTGCCCATCCAGCCGTCAGGGCGGTGATCTGGGCTCGTTCGGCCCAGGCCAGATGGTCAAGGAATTCGACACCGTCGTATTCAGCGCACCGATCAACGTCGTACAGGGTCCGGTGAAAACCCAGTTCGGTTATCACCTGCTGGAAGTTACCAGCCGCCAGGACTGATTCCGTGTCCTGATGGAAGCAGCAGCGGCCCGCCATTTGGTGGGCCGCTGTGTTTCAGTTACACGATACGGCTGGCGACCGGAGCGCTGCTCGCGTACAAATTACGCTTATCGATCACCCGGCTTTAAGGCTGACAATGCGACTGGCTTTCCCCACATTGATGTTCACTGCCGTGGCTCTGCTCCTGGGCGCCGCCGGTGTGAACGCAACACCGCAACATGCGTTGACCGTTTACGGCGAACCGGCCAGGTACCCCGCCGGATTCAGTCACTTCGCCTACACCAATCCGCAAGCGCCGAAGGGCGGGACGATGCGTCGATCGGCGATCGAAATCGGTCACTTCGACCATGTCCTTCCTTATATAGACAAAGGCATCGGCGTCACCCAGATCGACGGCATGCTGTATTCCCCGCTGGCCCAGCGCTCGATGGACGAACCGTACACCGTCTATGGTCTGGTCGCACAGAAAATGGAGCGTTCGGACGACGGTCTGTCGCTGCGTTTCTTCATCAACCCCAAGGCACGTTTCGCCGACGGCAAGCCGATCACCGCCGAAGACGTGCGCTACACCTACGATCTGCTGATGACTCAGGGCAGCCTGCGCTACCGCACGCAGTTCGCCGACGTCAAAGGCGTCGAGATCGAAGCACCGTTGACGGTCCGCTTCGACTTCAAGAGCAACGAAAATCGCACCCTGCCGCTGGACATCGCGACGTTGCCGGTGTTTCCCGAGCATTGGTGGAAAAGCCGCGACTTCGCCGGCGGCGGCGGTTACGAGGCACCGCTTGGCAGCGGCCCTTACCGGGTCGGCAAAGTCGACTCAGGGCGCAGCATCACGTTCGAGCGCAATCCCGACTGGTGGGGTAAAGACCTGCCGGTCAGCCGTGGTCTCTACAACTTCGATCACTTCAGCATCGAATACTTCGGTGACACCGACGTCGCGCGCCAGGTGCTGCGCGGCGGCGCTTATGACTACAACCGAGAGTTTTCCGCCACCGGCTACTCGATTGGCTACGACAGCCCGGCGCTGAGTGACGGGCGCCTGCAGAAAGCCCACTTGGCTACCGAGGCGCCCCAATCGGCCCAGGGTTTTGTGTTCAATCTGCAAAAACCGATGTTCCAGGACCGCCGCGTGCGTCAGGCACTGGCGATGCTCTGGGATTTCGAATGGAGCAACCGGCAGATGATGCGCAACCTGTACATCCGCCAGCAGAGCTACTTTTCCAACACTGATCTGGCCGCCCGTGAGTTGCCCGATGCGGCAGAACTGAAAATCCTTGAACCGCTACGCGGCCAGGTGCCTGACGAAGTGTTCAGCACAGTTTTCAAGGCGCAGAAAACCGATGGCAGCGGCTTGATCCGTGACAAACAGCTGCAAGCACTCGAACTGCTCGAACAGGCTGGCTGGAAACCTGACGGCGATCAACTGGTGAACGCTGAGGGCGAGCCGCTCAGTTTCACGTTTCTGGTCAGCCAGAACGGCATGGATCGCCTGCTGCTGCCTTACAAACGTACGTTGAAACAGATCGGTATCGACCTCAATATCCGCCGCATCGACTCCTCGCAATACGTCAATCGCCTGATGAGCCGCGACTACGACATGATCGTCACCGGTTACCCGGTGACCACTTCGCCGGGCGGCGAATTGCTCAATTACTTCGGCTCGGCGTCGGCCAACGACCCGGGCGCCAACAACTATATGGTGTTGAAAAACCCAGCCGTCGACACGCTGATCAACGGTCTGATCCGCGCCTCGACCCAGTCAGACATGCTCCACTACGCCCATGCGCTGGACCGGGTGCTGCAATGGAACTACTACTGGATCCCCAATTATTATCCGCCGGGCACCTCGACGGTCTGGTGGAACCGGTTCGGCATTCCGTCGGTTCAGGCCAGCAATGACGAAGCCATCGAGAGCTGGTGGGAAATCAGCAGCACACCGCTGACCAACCAGCAGATGACGGCCGAGAAAATCGGCCGTGGCAGACCCGGAGGACCGCACTGATGTGGGGTTACATACTGCGGCGCCTGCTGCTGATCATTCCGACACTGGTGATCATTCTGCTGGTCAATTTCGTCATCATTCAGGCGGCGCCCGGCGGCCCGGTCGAACAGGCCATTGCTCATCTGCAAGGCATCGGCGGAACAAATGTCGGGGGCGGCGCGAGTGAAACCACGAGCAACACGTCACGCGCCAGCCGAGGCCTTGATCCGCAACTGATTAAGGACATCGAAAAGCAATACGGCTTCGACAAACCGGCGCACGAACGCCTGTGGCTGATGCTGAAAAACTATGCGCAACTGGACTTTGGCAAAAGCTTCTTCCGCGGCGCCACGGTCACCGACCTGATACTGGAAAAAATGCCGGTGACCATTTCCCTTGGACTGTGGGCGACGCTGATCACGTACCTGGTGTCGATCCCGCTGGGCATCCGCAAAGCGGTGCATCACGGCAGTCATTTCGACATCTGGAGCAGTACCGCGATCATCATCGGTTACGCGATGCCGGCGTTTCTGTTTGCGATGTTCCTCATCGTGGTGTTTGCCGGTGGCACTTCGCTGAACTGGTTCCCGGTGCGTGGACTGGTCTCGGACAACTTCGAATCGCTGTCGACCCTGGGCAAGATCGCCGATTACTTCTGGCACTTGGTGTTGCCGGTTACGGCACTGGTGATTGGCGGTTTCGCGACACTGACAATCCTGACGAAAAACTCGTTCCTGAACGAGATCACCCGCCAATACGTGGTGACGGCCCGGGCCAAAGGCTTGAGTGAACGTCGTGTGCTGTACGGCCACGTGTTTCGCAACGCCATGCTGCTGGTGGTATCAGGCATTCCGCAGGCGTTCATCAGTGTGTTTTTCGCCGGCTCGTTACTGATCGAAGTGATCTTCTCCCTCGACGGCCTCGGACGCATGAGCTACGAAGCGGCGGTGTCACGCGACTACCCCGTGGTGTTCGGCTCGCTGTTCATCTTCACCCTGTTCGGCCTGCTGATAAAACTGATCGGCGACCTGTGCTACACGCTGGTTGACCCGCGTATCGACTTTGCCGCGAGGAACGCCTGATGTTCAAGTTCTCGCCGTTGGGCCGACGCCGCTTTGAGCGCTTCAAGAAAAACCGTCGTGGCTGGTGGTCGTTGTGGCTGTTCATTGGCCTGTTCCTGCTGACGCTGGGTGGCGAGTTGATCGCCAATGACAAGCCACTGATGGTCAGTTATCAAGGTCAGTGGTACTTCCCGGTGTTCAAGCGCCACACGGAACAAGAATTCGGCGGGCAACTGCCCTTCCAGGCCGACTACCGCAGTGATTATGTGCAGAACCTGATACGCAAGGACGGCGGCTGGCTGCTGTTCCCACCGATTCCTTTCAGCGACGACACGCCAAACTACGAACTCAACAAACCTGCGCCGAGCCCGCCCACGGCGGTGAACTGGCTGGGTACCGACGATCAGGCACGGGATGTGCTGGCGCGGGTGATTTTCGGCGCGCGGGTGTCGATTCTGTTTGCCTTGATGCTGACGTTTGTCAGCGCATTGATCGGCATCGCCGCGGGCGCGCTGCAAGGATATTACGGCGGCTGGGTTGACCTGCTCGGGCAGCGTTTGCTTGAGGTCTGGTCGGGATTGCCGGTGCTGTACTTGCTGATCATCCTCTCCGGATTTGTCGAGCCCAACTTCTGGTGGCTGCTGGGCATCATGGCGCTGTTCTCCTGGCTGGCGCTGGTGGATGTGGTCCGCGCCGAATTTCTGCGCGGGCGTAATCTGGAATACGTCAAAGCCGCGCGTGCGCTGGGCCTGACGGACCGCAAAGTGATTGTCCGCCACATCCTGCCCAACGCCATGAACGCGACGCTGAGCTATTTGCCGTTCATTCTGACCGGAGCGATTTCCACCCTCACCGCGCTGGATTTCCTCGGTTTTGGCATGCCCGCCGGCAGCGCCTCGCTCGGCGAACTGATTGGTCAGGGTAAACAAAACCTGCAGGCGCCATGGCTTGGGCTGACAGCGTTTTTCACCCTGGCATTGATACTTTCGTTGCTGGTGTTTATCGGCGAAGCGTTGCGTGACGCCTTCGACCCACGCTCTTGAAACCGAGATTGAAGATGACTGACAACCTGATCGAAATCCGTGACCTCAGCGTTGCCTTCCATGGCCAGACCGTGGTGCGCAACCTGTGTCTGGACATTCGCCCGGGCGAATGCCTGGCATTGGTCGGCGAATCGGGGTCGGGCAAATCGGTGACGGCGCATTCGATCCTGCAATTGCTGCCCGAGTGCGACGCTCACACCACTGGCAGCATTCGTTACCGTGCCGAGGAGTTGGTGGGCGCCGATCCGAAGGTGCTGCGCGAGTTGCGCGGGAACCGCATCGCGATGATTTTTCAAGAACCGATGACCTCGCTCAACCCACTGCACACCATCGAAAAGCAGATTGGCGAAACCCTCTTGCTCCATCGCGGCCTCGGTGGCAAAGCGGCGCAGTTGCGTATTCTTGAACTGCTGCAATTGGTCGGCATCCAGAAACCGGCAGAACGGCTCAAGGCTTATCCGCATCAGTTGTCCGGCGGGCAGCGGCAACGGGTGATGATCGCCATGGCACTGGCCTGCGAGCCAGAGCTGTTGATCGCCGACGAGCCGACCACGGCGCTCGATGTGACGGTACAGCGCAAGATTCTGCTGTTGCTCAAATCCTTGCAACAACGACTCGGCATGTCGCTGCTGTTGATCAGCCATGACCTCAACTTGGTGCGCAGCATCGCCCAGCGCGTCTGCGTGATGAAGGCGGGCGAGATCGTCGAGCAGGCACCGTGTGAAACCCTGTTTACCGAACCTAAACACCCCTATAGCTGCGTGTTGCTCAATGCCGAGCCGGAAGGCGAAGCCCTGCCCCGCGATGAGCGCGAAAACGTGCTCGAAGTCGATGATCTGCGCGTCGAATTTGTCGTCGGTGGCGGGCTGTTTCAGCGCAAGCAATACCTGCGTGCGGTGGACGGCATCAGCCTGAACATCCAGCGCGGCAAGACGCTGGGTATCGTTGGCGAATCCGGGTCGGGCAAGTCGACACTGGGCCAGGCGATCCTGCGTCTGCTCGACTCCGAAGGCAGCATCCGCTTCCAGGGTGAAGCTCTCGACGGTCTCAATCAGAAACAACTGCGGCCGTGGCGCCGGCAAATGCAGGTGGTGTTTCAGGACCCGTTCGGCAGCCTCAGCCCACGTATGTCGGTGGCGCAGATCATCAGTGAAGGCCTTGAGGTGCACTGTGAATCGTCGGCGGACGAATGCGACGAGCAAGTGATTCGGGTGCTCAAGGAGGTCGGCCTTGATCCAGAGAGTCGCCATCGCTACCCCCACGAATTTTCCGGCGGTCAGCGGCAACGCATTGCCATCGCCCGTGCGCTGGTGCTGAAACCGGCGTTGATATTGCTCGATGAACCTACGTCGGCGCTGGATCGCACGGTACAGAAACAAGTGGTCGCCCTGCTCCGCCAGTTGCAGGAAAAGTACGGTTTGACCTATCTGTTCATCAGCCACGACCTGGCGGTGGTGCGCGCACTGGCGCACGACATGATCGTGATCAAGGACGGCAAGGTGGTTGAACGCGGCCCGAGTCACGACGTGTTCGATTCGCCGCAGCATCCGTATACCAAAGAGCTGTTGGCGGCGGCGCATCCGGGGTAGGCATAATCGCCAATCGACCTGAAACCGAATCGCGGCCATCGCTGGCAAGCCAGCTCCCACAAGGGGCTGCGCTGTACACAACATTTGTGAACGACCGAGACCCTGTGGGAGCTGGCTTGCCAGCGAAGAGGCCCGCATTAACAACCTGAATTCCGGATCAGCCGCCAGATGAACACCACCGAAAGCCTCAAGGACTACCAACGGGTACGCACCCTGGCGATCCGCTCGCTGTTCGAGATCATCGAGCAGTCGAGTGAAGGCACGGTGATTGTTGATCGCGATGCCAACATCGTCTGGATGAATGAGCGTTACGCCCGTCGTTTCGGCCTCGAATCCGCTGCTGGCGCGATCGGCAAGCCTTGCGAAAGCGTGATCCCCGGCAGTTTGTTGCGCGAAGTCGTGCGCAGCGGCCGGCCAATTCTTCTGGACATGCAAGACACCCCGAAAGAGCCTCTGGTGGTGATGCGTCTGCCGATCCACGACGACGCAGGCAGCGTGATCGGCGCCATCGGTTTTGCCCTGTTCGATGAGTTGCGCACCCTGTCGCCGATGCTCAAGCGATACCTGAGCATGCAGGAAGAGCTGGCTTCCACTCGCTCGCTGCTGCGCGCACGGCAGACCAAATATAATTTTGCTCATTTCATTGGCACCAGTGCTGCCAGCCTCGAAGTCAAACGCCGCGCCCGGCGCAGCGCCAGCGCCGAGTCACCGGTCTTGCTGCTGGGGGAAACCGGCACTGGCAAAGAGTTGCTCGCTCAGGCCATTCACAGCGCATCGCCACGGGCGCACAAAGCCTTTGTCAGCATCAACAGCGCAGCGATTCCCGAGGCACTGCTGGAGGCGGAGTTTTTCGGTACCGCACCGGGTGCCTTTACCGGCGCTGATCGCAAGGGCCGCACCGGCAAACTGCAGATCGCTCAGGGCGGCACATTGTTTCTCGACGAAATCGGCGACATGCCCTTGCCGCTGCAAAGCAAGTTGCTGCGTGTGTTGCAGGAAAAAGAGTTCGAGCCCGTAGGCTCCAATGAAGTGATCCAGAGCGATGTGCGGGTGATCGCAGCGACGTCGACAGATTTGCAGGCAGCGATCAAACGCGGTGAGTTTCGCGCCGATTTGTATTACCGGCTCAATGTCTTGCCGATCAACGTACCGCCATTGCGTGAGCGCCTTGATGACTTGCCAGCACTGAGTGAAGCGATCCTCGAAGAGTTGCGCAGTCAGCATGAACTGCATCGCGATGCGTTGGCGCTGCTCGGCCAGCACGCTTGGCCGGGCAACATCCGCGAACTGCGCAATGTGCTCGAGCGTGCGGCGTTGCTCAGCGATGACTTGATGTTGACGGAGCAGGACATCCGCGCGGCGATCGGCACGTTTACCCCGGTTGAACGTACGGCCCCGCCGCCCATTGAAAGCAATGCCGATGAGACATTTGCGCAGGCGCGGGAACGGTTTGACCGGCAATTGATCCAGTCGACGCTGGCGCAATGCGCGGGCAAGGTGCCGCAGGCAGCGGCTCGTCTGGGGCTGGGGCGGTCGACGTTGTACAAGAAAATGGTGGCGTTAGGGATTGCTGATTCCTGAAAAAGAGACATTGTCTCTTTATTGAGAATATCCATTGAAGATCAAAAGATCGCAGCCTTCGGCAGCTCCTACATGACTTTCGATGTAGGAGCTGCCGAAGGCTGCGATCTTTTTTGGCCACACAAGTCTCACAAAAGAGACAAAAGGGATAAACCGATCACGCAGAAACGAATTATCTCCTTATATTTCAATAGCTTAATGTTCTGGCACAAATCTCGCTAAGCCCTCTCCCACAACGTTTCAACCACAAAAATAACAATTCTGGAGAGACACACCATGAGTGTGATCATTGCCTTGGCGGCCCTCGCGCTGCTGATGCTTGCGGCCTATCGTGGCTACAGCGTTATCCTCTTTGCCCCGATTGCCGCCCTCGGCGCTGTTCTGCTGACTGACCCTTCTGCGGTTGCCCCTGCCTTCACCGGGGTGTTCATGGAGAAAATGGTCGGTTTCATCAAGCTGTACTTTCCTGTGTTCCTGCTCGGCGCAGTGTTCGGCAAGCTGATCGAACTGTCCGGTTTCTCGCGCTCGATTGTCGCGGCGGCGATTCGCCTGCTCGGCACCAAACAAGCGATGTTGGTGATCGTGCTGGTCTGCGCCTTGCTCACCTACGGCGGCGTGTCGTTGTTCGTCGTGGTGTTCGCGGTGTATCCGTTTGCTGCCGAGATGTTCCGCCAGAGCAACATCCCCAAACGCCTGATCCCGGCGACCATCGCACTGGGCGCGTTTTCCTTCACCATGGACGCCCTGCCCGGCACGCCGCAGATCCAGAACATCATCCCCAGCACCTTCTTCAACACCACCGCTTGGGCAGCGCCGTGGCTAGGTGTGATCGGCACGATTTTCGTGTTCTGCGCCGGCATGCTGTTCCTGCAGCGTCAGCGCAACAAGGCGCAACGCGTCGGTGAAGGCTACGGCACAGAGTTGCGTAACGAGCCGGAGACGGCTGAAGACCTGACCCTGCCCAACCCGTGGATTGCTCTGTCGCCGTTGCTGGCGGTGGGCATCATGAACCTGTTGTTCACCCAATGGATTCCGCAGTGGTACGGCAAGACGCACAGCCTCGCGCTGCCGGGCATGGCCGCGCCGGTCACCACTGAAATCGCCAAACTCACGGCGATCTGGGCGGTTCAGGCAGCCTTGTTGATCGGGATTTTGATGGTGCTGGCGTTCGGCTTCAAAGCCATCCGCAGCAAACTCGCTGAAGGCAGCAAAAGCGCGGTCAGCGGCGCACTGCTGGCGGCAATGAACACTGCATCGGAATACGGCTTCGGCGCGGTGATTGCCTCGCTGCCAGGCTTTCTGGTGCTGGCCGATTGGCTCAAAGGCATTCCCAATCCACTGGTCAATGAAGCCGTTACCGTGACCTTGCTCGCCGGTATCACCGGCTCCGCCTCGGGCGGCATGAGCATCGCGCTGGCGGCCATGTCCGAGCAATTCATCGCGGCCGCCCATGCTGCGAACATTCCGCTGGAAGTGCTGCACCGCGTCGCCGCCATGGCCAGCGGCGGCATGGACACCCTGCCGCACAACGGCGCGGTGATTACGCTGCTGGCGGTGACCGGCCTGACCCACCGCGAAGCCTACAAAGACATTTTCTGTATTACGCTGATCAAGACCCTGGCGGTTTTCGTGGTGATCGGCACTTTCTACGCCACTGGCATTGTGTGAGGTATTCATGACCACTCTTTCCGGCAAGACCGCACTGGTAACCGGCTCCACCAGCGGCATTGGCCTGGGCATCGCGTTGAGCCTGGCCAAGGCTGGCGCCAACCTGATCCTCAATGGCTTCGGCGATGCTTCAGCGGTGATCGCCGACGTCGGTCAGTTCGGCGGCAAGGTCGGCCACCACCCGGCCGACGTCAGCGACCCGGCACAGATTGCCGAGATGATTGCTTACGCCGAGCGCGAGTTCGGCGGCGTGGACATTCTGGTCAATAACGCCGGCATCCAGCATGTCGCTGCGGTGGAGGAGTTCCCGGTAGAACGCTGGGACTCGATCATCGCGATCAACCTGTCTTCGGTGTTTCACAGCACCCGCCTGAGCCTGCCGGGCATGCGCAGCAAAGGTTGGGGGCGGATCATCAACATTGCCTCGGTGCATGGCCAGGTCGGTTCGACCGGCAAAGCCGCCTATGTGGCCGCCAAGCACGGGGTGATCGGCCTGACCAAGGTGGTCGGCCTGGAAACTGCAACCAGCAATGTCACCTGCAACGCCATTTGCCCGGGCTGGGTATTGACGCCTCTGGTGCAGAAACAGATCGACGATCGTGCGGCCAAAGGCGTTGATCCGCAGCAGGCGCAACATGATTTGCTGGCCGAGAAGCAACCGTCGTTGGAGTTCGTCACGCCGCAGCATCTGGGGGAACTGGTGTTGTTCCTGTGCAGCGAGGCCGGCAGCCAGGTACGCGGTGCCGCGTGGAATATTGATGGCGGGTGGCTGGCCCAATAACCCGGCCCTTTGTAGGAGTGAGCCTGCTCGCGATGGCGGGTTGAGCGTCAACATCATCGGTGACTGGCAGGCCGCTATCGCGAGCAGGCTCACGCCTCCAGAAAACCGGCACTATTACCTGCGCCGTGTGCATGAACCCGAAAACAAGAGGCAATCAATGTCCGACATCCTCTGGCAACCCGATGCCAACCGTATCGCCCACTCGCGCATGGACATGTTCCGGCGCGCGGTCAATCAGCGCCATTCGCTGAAACTCGACGACTACCCTGCGCTGCACCAATGGAGCATCGAGCAACGCTCGGAATTCTGGCAGGACATCGTCGATTTTTTCGACATTCGCTTCCACACCCAGCCCGACGCTGTATTGCGTGAGGGCGAAACAATGCCCGGCGCCGAATGGTTTCCGGGCGCAACACTGAACTTCGCCGAACACCTGCTGCGCCGTCGCGACGATGCCCTCGCGGTGATTGCTGTCGGCGAAAATGGCCAGCGTGAGCAACTGACGTGGGCCGAACTGGCTGAGCACGTCGCCGGGTTCCAGGTCAGTCTGCAGGCGGCGGGCGTTGGCCTCGGCGACCGGGTCGCCGCGTGCATGCCCAATACCTGGCAGACCCTGGTGGCGATGTTGGCGACTACCAGCCTTGGCGCGATCTGGTCGTGCTCTTCCCCGGATTTCGGCACCCACGGGGTGATTGATCGCTTCGGCCAGATCGAGCCGAAAGTGCTGATCACCTGCGCCGGTTATCGCTATGCCGGCAAAGACATCGACCAAACGACGAAGCTCAACGAAATCCTTGAGCAACTGCCTTCACTGCAACAGCTGATCATCGTGCCCTACTCGCGTGCGCAAGCGCGCATCGGCGACTACCGAACGCACGCCGAAGTGCACCTGTGGGATGACTTCTACGAGCCCGCTGGCGAACCGCACTTTGTTCCAGTGCCGTTTAATCATCCGCTGTATGTGCTGTATTCCAGCGGTACCACCGGCGTGCCCAAATGCATCATTCACAGCACCGGCGGCGTGCTGCTGCAGCATGCCAAGGAACACGGCCTGCATTGCGACCTTGGCCCCGGCGATCGTTTGTTTTACTACACGACTTGCGGCTGGATGATGTGGAACTGGCTGGTCTCGGCGCTCGCGGTCGGCAGCGCGGTGGTGCTGTACGACGGCTCGCCGTTTTACCCGGACAACGCGCGGTTGCTGGACTTGATCGATGACGAGCGCATCAGCGTGTTCGGTACCAGCCCGAAATTTCTCGCCACCCTTGAAGCCAACCACGTCAAACCCCGTGACAGCCATGATCTGAGCAGCCTGAAAACCCTGCTGTGTACCGGTTCAGCGCTGTCGCCGCAAAGCTACGATTTCGTTTATCGCGATCTCAAGCCTGACGTTTGTCTGGCCTCGATGTCCGGCGGCACCGATATCGTCTCGTGCTTCGTTAACGGCAACCCACTCTCGCCGGTCCGTCGCGGTGAAATCATGGGCAAGAGTCTGGGCATGGCGGTTGAAGTGTGGAACGACGCTGGCCAGCCGGTGATCGCCGAAAAAGGCGAACTGGTCTGTACCCGGCATTTCCCGGCGATGCCCATCGGGCTCTGGAACGACGCCGACGGCAGCCGGTTGCGGCAATCCTATTTCAGCCTGTTTCCCGGCGTCTGGGCGCAGGGCGACTACGCCGAACAACTGCCCAATGGCGGCATGATGATCCACGGCCGTTCGGACGCCGTGCTCAATCCCGGCGGCGTGCGCATCGGCACGGCGGAAATCTATCGCCAGGTGGATAAAGTCCCGCAGGTGCTGGACAGCGTGGCCATCGGTCAACAATGGCAAGACGATGTGCGCGTGGTGTTGTTCGTGCGCCTTGCAGACGGCATCGAACTGGATGAAACCCTGCAAAAACAGATTCGCCAGGTGATCCGCGCCAACACCACGCCACGGCATGTGCCGGCAAAAATCGTCACGGTGACCGACATCCCACGCACCATCAGCGGCAAGGTGGTTGAGCTGGCCGTCCGTAACGTGGTGCACGGCGAGAGGGTCAAAAACACCGATGCACTGGCCAACCCCGAAGCACTGGAGCAGTTTCGCAACCGCGCTGAACTCAACGACTGAAGCCGCTCAATCCATCAGCCCCCACTCACCCGAAGTGGGTGGCGCTGGCGTGGCATCGGCCTGCAACTTCAGGCGCAGACGCAGGTTGTTCACCGAGTCGGCATGTTTGAGCGCTTCGTCTTCGCTGATGACGCCTTCCACCACCAAGGCGTGCAGCGCCGCGTCGAAAGTCTGCATGCCCAGTTCGGCGGATTTTTCCATGATGCCTTTGAGCTCGCCCAATTCATTGCGCCGGATCAGGTCGCCAATGGTCGGCGTGCCCAGCATCACTTCGACTGCCGCGCGTCGTTGCCCGTCCAGCGTGCGCACCAAGCGCTGCGAAACAAAGGCTTTGAGGTTATTGCCCAAGGCATGCAGCAACTGCGGCCGGCGCTCTTCGGCAAACAGATTGATGATTCGGTCGAGCGCCTGATTGGCATTGTTCGCGTGCAGGGTCGACAGCACCAGATGGCCGGTTTCGGCAAAGGCCAGGGCATGCTCCATGGTTTCGCGGTCGCGGATTTCGCCGATCAGCACAACGTCAGGCGCCTGGCGCAAGGTGTTTTTCAGCGCGGCATGGAAACTGCGCGTATCGACACCGACTTCGCGCTGGTTGATGATCGACCGCCGATGGCGATGGATGTACTCGATCGGGTCTTCGATGGTAACGATGTGCCCGCTGCTGTGGCGGTTGCGATGATCGATCAGCGCCGCCAGCGACGTCGACTTGCCGGAGTCGGTGGCGCCGACAAACAGAATCAGGCCCTGCTTGAGCATGACCGAGTCGAGCAATACCGGCGGCAACTTGAGGTCTTCGAAACGCGGAATATCCAGCTTGACGTTGCGGATGACAATCGACACATCATTGCGCTGCTTGAAAATGTTGACGCGAAAGCGGCCGATGCCGGCGCGCGAGATCGCCAGGTTCATTTCCAGATCGCGGTCGAACTCCTGCCGCTGTTCGGCGTCCATCAGGGAACTGGCGATGGCCGCCACCTCGCCAGGCTTGAACGACTGTTCGCTCAACGGCGTCAGCACCCCTTGAAAACGTGCACTGGGTGGCGCCCCGGTCGACAGGAACAGGTCCGAGCCGTGCTGGCTGGCCAGGCGTGTTAACAGTGCATCGATTTCCATGGCAAAAAGCACCCGCGAAGCTTGCAAAAATTCAGACGTGGCCCGCGGCGGTGACGCAGCGGTACATTGAGCGTCTACCGTCCTGAAGGATTGTAGACGCCGCCTCAACGAACGATGCTCAGGACTGATGTGATGAACGCTGTACCCACCAACGACGATGCGCTGGCGCTGATCGCCCGTACCGACTGGAGCCGCAGCCCGCTGGGCAGTGCCAGTGCGTGGCCGCAAAGCCTGCGCACCGCGGTGGACATCGTGCTGCACTCGCCGATGCCGATGCTGTTGCTGTGGGGGCCGCAACTCACGCAGATCTACAACAACGGCTTCGCCATGCTGGCCGGCCACAAGCATCCGCACGCTTTCGGACAACCGGCGCACCTGATATGGCCAGAACTTCGAGACTTTACCGACCCGATTTACAGCGCCGTCCTACAAGGTCAGGTGCGCACCTACACCGAACGCCGCTTCACTTTGCAGCGTGAGGGCAAAGAGTCGGACTTCTGGCTGGACCTGACTTACAGCCCGATCCGCGACGAAACCGCGCAAGTCGCCGGGATTCTGGTCACGGCCATCGAGACGAACGAGCGCAGGCGCATCGCCCTGGAGCTGCAACAACGTTCCGAAGAAAGCCTCAAGGCTCAACGCGAAAGCGAAGAACGCCTGCAACTGGCCCTCGCCGCCACCGATGCGGTGGGCACGTGGGATTGGGACATTGCCGAAGACCGTTTTATCGCCGATACGCATTTCGCCCAGTTGCACGGAGTCGATCCTGCGCAGGCGCGCCAGTTGCCGATCAGCGACTACCTGCAAGGCGTGCACCCCGAAGACCGCGCGATGGTTGCGCGCAGCATCAAGCATTGCATCACGCATGGCACCGAATACGCCGAGGAATATCGCCTGCTGCAGGCCGATGGCGAGTTGCGCTGGGTGTTCGCGCGTGGCCGCTGCTACAAGGATCATCATGGCCGGCCGATGCGTTTCCTCGGTGCCGCGCTGGACCTGACCGAGCGCAAACACACGGAACAGGCGCTGCGCCAGAGTCAGACCGAATTACAGTTGATCATCAACGCCATGCCGATCCTGATCAGCTACGTCGACCACGAGGAACGTTTTCGCCTGAACAACGCCGCTTACCTGGATTGGTACGGGCTGACGCCGCAGGAGCTGTATGGGCGCACCATCCGCGAGGTCATTGGCGAAGAAGCCTACTTCCTGCGCGCGCCCTACATTGCCGAGGCACTGGCGGGTCGCTCCTGCTCATTCAGCCTCTACACACCGCACCGCGATGGCAGCAACCGCCATGCCTTGATGAATTATTTGCCGCGTCACGGCGCCGATGGCGCGGTGAACGGTTTCTATATCTTCGTCATCGACGAAACCGAACGCAAAAAGACTGAAGAAGCGCTGCGCAATCTCAACGAAACGCTGGAAGAGCGTGTCAGCGCGCGGACCGAACAACTGGCTCAGGCCAATCAACGCCTGCAGAACGAGATGTTCGAGCGCGAGCGAGCCGAAGACGCGCTGCGCCATGCGCAGAAGATGGAAGCCGTCGGCCAGCTCACCGGTGGCATTGCCCATGACTTCAATAACATGTTGACCGGGATCATCGGCAGTCTGGACCTGATGCAACGCTATATCGCCAATGGCCGCGCCGATGAGATCGGTCGTTTTACCGAAGCGGCGGTGTCCTCGGCCAATCGCGCCGCCGCACTGACCCATCGGTTGCTGGCGTTTTCGCGGCGCCAGTCGCTGGATCGCAAAACCCTCAACGTCAATGAGCTGATTCATTCGCTGGAGGATCTGATCCGTCGCACCAAGGGCGACCCGATCGAACTTGAACTGCGCCTGGCCGAGCCGGTATGGCCGGTCAGCACCGACGTCAGTCAACTGGAAAATGCCCTGCTCAATCTGGTGATCAATGCCCGCGATGCCATGCCCGACGGTGGCGAGTTGCTGATCGAAACGGCCAACGTCTACCTTGATGGCAGTGATATCACCACACTGGAACCGGTCAAGGCCGGCGATTACCTGATGCTCGCGGTCAGTGACAACGGCACCGGCATGACGCCTTCCGTGCGCTCCAAGGCCTTCGACCCCTTCTTCACCACCAAGCCGATTGGCCAGGGCACCGGTTTGGGCCTGTCGATGATTTATGGATTTGCCCAGCAGTCCGGCGGGCATGTCAGCCTCGACAGTCTGCCGGGGCAAGGCACCTGCGTGCGCCTGTATTTGCCACGGTTGCAAGGGCTGGAGCCGGAACGCCCGGCCGCCGACCCGATCCAGCAGCCAACGGCCGCCGCCACCGGTGAAACCGTGGTTGTGGTCGAAGACGACCCGGCGGTGCGCATGCTCGTGCTCGATCTGCTCAAGGAGCTGGGTTATCAAGCGTACGAAGCCGAGGATGCAAAAACCGCCCTGCCCTGGCTGGAATCGAATCTGCGGGTGGATCTGCTAGTGACCGACGTCGGTTTGCCGGGCATGAACGGTCGGCAACTGGCGGAGATTGCCCGCCAGCATCGGCCGGGGCTGAAAGTGCTGTTCATGACCGGCTATGCGCAGAAAGCCGCCGAACGTCAGGGTTTTCTTGAAGACGGCATGGACATGGTCGCCAAACCCTTTGCCATTGAGCTGCTGGCCAGCAAGATCCGCACGATGATCAGCCAAACCCCGTGACTTGAGGCATAATTCCGCGCCCCGCCGTCACCCCGTTATCAGGTACCGCACGATGAAAGCCCAAGCCCGCCACATTCTGGTGAAAACCGCCGAAGAGGCCGAACAGCTCAAACAACGCATCGCCAAGGGTGAAGCGTTTGATGTACTGGCGAAAAAATTCTCCACCTGCCCGTCCGGCAAGCGTGGCGGCGATCTGGGGGAAGTTCGACCGGGGCAGATGGTCGGCGCGATCGATGCGGTGATCTTCAAAAAACCGCTGCGCACGGTGCATGGGCCGATCAAGAGCAAGTTTGGGTATCACCTGGTCCAAGTCTTCTACCGCGACTGACAAATCCATGTAGGAGCTGCCGCAGGCTGCGATCTTTTGATCCTGATTTTGAACAACAGGATCAAAAGATCGCAGCCTTCGGCAGCTCCTACAGGGGTTATTGCTTTGCTTATCTGGGGATCAGGGCGCCAGGGACTTGAATCACCTGACTCGCCAATTGGTGTCCGGCCTGCGCAGCCTCTACCGGACTGCTGCCCATCAAGCGCGCTGCCAGATACGCCGCACTGAACGAATCCCCCGCCGCCGTGGTGTCGATAACCTTCGCAACCTTCTGCGCCGGCACTTCAGACGCCTCGCCATCACAGCAAATCAGACACGCCTCGGCGCCGCGCTTGAGCACCACTTCCGGCGTACCGATTTGCGCGTAGGTCGCAAACACCTCTTCGCAATCCGCAAAACCAAACAGTGCCTGTTCGTCATCCACCGTCAGCAAAGCCAGGTCTACGTAGGGCAAGACACTGCGATACGCGGCCCGTGCTTCCTCCACCGATGCCCACAAACGTGGACGGTAGTTGTTGTCGAAGACGATCCGCGCATCGCGCTGACGCGCTTCGATCAAGGTCTGGATGAGTTTCTCGCGGCCCTGCACACCGAGCACCGCCAGGGTGATGCCGCTGAAATACAGCACGTCGTAATCCGGCAGCGCGGCGAGGATCGGCTCGGCGGCAGGCATGGTAAAGCAGTCGCGCACCGCCGCTTCGTTGCGCCAGTAGAGGAAGCGCCGCTCGCCATTGGCGTCGGTCTGGATGCAATACAAGCCCGGCAAGCGACCGGGCAGGCGTTGCACCAGGGTCAGGCCGATGCCTTCGTCCGTCCAGATCCGGCACATGGCATCGCTGAAGCTGTCATCGCCCAGCGCGGTGACGTAGTCGACTTGCGCCTTGTCGCCCAAGGCTCGGGACAGATACACCGCCGTGTTCAGCGTGTCGCCGCCGAAACTTTGCTGCAGGCTGCCGTCGGCGCGTTGCTGAAGTTCGATCATGCATTCGCCGATCAGGGCGATGCGCGGGGTGTTGGGGCCCAAGGGGCTTAGGGTGTTCATCTTGTGGTGTCTCTGTGGATTCACGTGTGTCTGTTACGGCCCCATCGCTGGCAAGCCAGCTCCCACAAGGATTAGCAATCAACCCCCGGCCCCTGTGGGAGCTGGCTTGCCAGCGATTGGGTGCGACGCGGTCTCAAGCCTTAGAAACAGGTTTCCATGCGCTCGACCACGGTCAGTTGATCATCCACCAGCAAACCGACGCGCCACTTGTCGAACGTCAGGCACGGATGTGACGTCCCAAAGGAGATGATGTCGCCAACGCGCAACGCCACACCCGGTGCCACCGTCATGAACGCGTGCTGATCCATCACCGCCGTCACTTTGCAGGCACTGACGTCGTCGCCCGTCGCCGGCACCACGTCGGCTTTGTAACGCAACAACGGCACCGGCAAACCGGCATCAAACGCGACATCACGCTTGCCCAAAGCAATCACCGCAAACCCCGGCTCCGGCATCGACTGGACATGTGCCCAGACTTCCAGCGCCGGGCGCAAACCCTCTTGCAGGTCACTGCGGCGATCGAGCACGCAGCACTGCGCTTCTTTATAGATCCCGTGGTCGTGCGCAACATAACTGCCCGGACGCAAGACGCTGAGGAAGCGTCCGCCAGCATTCTGCGCTTCGAACGATTCGGCAATCAGGTCGTACCACGCTGAGCCCGACGCGGTGATGATCGGCTTGGCAATCGCAAACGCGCCGCTGTCCTGCAACTGCACGGCGAGGCGCACCAGCGAGGCGGCGAATTCACGAATGCCACTGACCGCGTGATCGCCGTGGATCACCCCTTCGTAACCTTCGATGCCGGTCAGGGCCAGCGCCGGTTGGGCGTTGATGGCCTTGGCCAGTTCAATGACTTCCTGCTCGCTGCGGCAACCGCAACGACCACCGACCACACCGTACTCAATCATCACGTTCAACTTGACCCCGCGCGAAGCGAAGTACGCCCCGAGATCGGCGACGTTGTCCGGGTGATCGACCATGCAATAGAAATCGAACGACGGATCGGCCAGCAGATCGGCAATCAGTGCCATATTCGGCGTGCCGACCAGTTGGTTGGCCATCAGCACCCGGCGCACACCGTGGGCATAGGCTGCGCGGGTCTGCGTGGCGCTGGCGAGGGTGATGCCCCACGCGCCGGCGTCGAGCTGACGCTTGAACAGCGCCGGGGTCATGCTGGTTTTGCCGTGGGGCGCCAGCTCGGCGCCGCTGTCGCTGACAAAACTTTGCATCCAGCGGATGTTGTGCTCCAGCGCTTCGCGATGCAGCACCAGCGCGGGCAGGCTGACGTCTCGCGCCAGGTGCGCGCCGATGCTGGCGTCGCCTTTTTCCCCGGCAGTGTTGATGGCAGTCGTCATGGTCGAACTCCTCACATTCGCGGCCGCAGGCGGTCGCGGTTATTCGTTGATACGCCGGGCGAGGCTGTTGGCACTCTCGATCAGCACCCGGCGATAGTCGTTGTAATTGTTCTTCGCATCGGCCCGTGGGGCGACGATGCACAGGGTGCAGATAGCCACGCCATTACGGTCTTTGACCGGGGCGGCGAAGCAATGGGTAAAGGTGTCGGCGACACTGTCGAAAGAGAAAAATCCATCGAGGCCGGCCTGGCGGATTTGCGCCAGAAACAGTTCCAGCGGCAAGCGCTCGCCGTCGGGCAGGATGTAGTCGTCTTCGTCGATCAGGTCGATGATCTGCTGGTCGCTCAAGTGTGCAAGCAGCAAGCGACCGGAAGCCGTCCACGGGATCGGCGCGTTTTCGCCGATATCGGAGGAGATCCGAAAATGCCGCTCGCCCTCCTTCATCAGCGCCACCGTGTATTTTCGCCCGTTGAGCAGGCACATCTGCGCGGTTTCATGGGTCTGGCTGACGATCTCCTGCAAGGCGTGATCGGCTTCGCGACTGAGGTCGAAATGACGTAGATGCGCCTGCCCGAGGAAATACAGCTGCCGGCCGAGATAGACATGACCGTCCTTGCCCACCGGCTCGAGAATCCGTCGCTCCAGCAACGAGGCAACCAATTCGTAGACCGTGGATTTCGGGCTGCCGATGCCGTTGGCAATATCGTTCGGGCGCAGCGGCTGGCCGATCTCCTTGAGGAAGTCGAGGATATCGAACGCCCGGTCCAGACCGCGGGCCCGGCGTTTGATGGTGTCTTCGGTCATGTCATTACTCACTCAATATTCCCTGTAGGAGCTGCCGCAGGCTGCGATCTTTTGATCTTGCCTTTCTGGCGCTTCCAAAAATGCCAAAAGATCGCAGCCTTCGGCAGCTCCTACAAGGGTCATCGTCAGTCAGGTAACCGTTTACGCGCAAACGCGCGAGTGATCAGGGCTTTTTCTTGTAGGCGATGCAGTCGATCTCGACCTTGCAATCAACCATCATGCTCGCCTGCACACAGGCTCGCGCCGGGGCGTGCTCGGGTTTGAAGTACTCGCCGAAAACCTTGTTGAAACTGCTGAAATCACGCGGATCGTCCAGCCACACACCGGCGCGCACGACATCTTCCAGGCCATAACCGGCCTCTTCGAGAATCGCGATCAGGTTCTTCATGGTCTGGTGGGTCTGCTCGACGATGCCGCCGACAATGATCTCGCCATCCACCGCTGGCACCTGCCCGGAAACGTGCAGCCAGCCATCCGCCTCGACAGCGCGGGCGAATGGACGTGGCTGGCCGCCAGCGGCGGTGCTGCCGGTGCCGTAACGAGTAATGGTCATGGGTATTTCTCCTGATTACAAAAGTGAAAAGTCAGAACCGCGTGCTTTTGAGAAACTCAGCCAGACGCGGCGATTGCGGGCGTTCGAACAGATCCTTGGGAAGCCCCTGCTCTTCGATTCGCCCCTGATTCATGAAAACGATCTTGTCCGAGACCTCGAAGGCAAAACGCATCTCGTGGGTCACCAGCAACATGGTCATGCCGTCCTCGGCCAGGCCCTTGATCACGTTGAGCACCTCGCCCACCAGTTCAGGGTCGAGGGCCGAAGTGACTTCGTCGAACAGCATCAGACTCGGGTTCATCGCAATCGCCCGGGCGATCGCCACACGCTGCTGCTGACCACCGGACAACTGACCGGGAAAGTGATTGCGCCGCTCCAGCAGGCCCACGCGCTCAAGCCATTTCTCCGCGAGCACGACGGCTTCGTCCTTGTGCATCTTCTTCACTTTGAGCAGACCCAAGGTGACGTTCTGTAACGCGGTGAGATGCGGGAACAGATTGAATTGCTGAAACGCCATGCCGGTCATTGCGCGATGCCGGGCGATGACCTTTTCCGCATGGCGCACGCGTTTGCCGTTGCTTTCGTCGTAGCCGATGGATTCGCCGTCAAGCAGGATCTGCCCGCCCTGGAATTCTTCAAGCATGTTCACGCAACGCAGCAGCGTGGTCTTGCCCGAGCCGCTGGAGCCGATCAGCGTCACCACGTTGCCGCGCTGCATGCTCAGGTCGACACCCTTGAGCACTTCGACCGTGCCGTACTGTTTGTGCAGGCCACGAATATCCAGCAGCGGCTGGCCGTTCTGAAGGTTGCAAACTGGAGTTTCAATCATGGCAAGGCCACCCGCTTTTCAATGTGCCGGCCGAGTAATTCGATGCCGTAGTTGATGACGAAGAACAGAAAACCGGCGAACAGATAGAACTCCATGGTCATGAAGTTCCGGGCGATAACCTGTTGCGTGCTGAGCAGCAATTCGGCGACGCCGATCACCGAAAGCAAGGTCGAGGCCTTGACGATTTCGGTGGACGAATTGACCCAGGTCGGCAGGATCTGCCGCAACGCCTGAGGCAACAACACGTAGCCGAGGGATTGGTAGAACGTCAGGCCGATGGCCTGGCTCGCTTCCATCTGTCCACGCGGCAACGCTTGCAGCGCACCGCGAACAATCTCGGCGACGTGCGAGCCGCAGAACAGCGTCAGCCCTAACGCACCGGCCTGAAACGCACTGATCTGCCAACCGAGTGCCGGCGCCATATAAAAGCAGGCCAGCACCAGCACAAACACCGGCGTGCCGCGAATCAGGTCGACATAAAAGCGAAACGGCGCGCGCATCCAGAACTTGCCGTACGTCAGCACCAGACCGGCGACCACACCGAGCATCGTGCCGAGCAGGATCGCCAGCGCCGATACTTGCACGCTGGTCAAAAAGCCTTGCCAGAGTGGCTCGCGCGCCACCCACAATTCATGTAGCCAACTGGGCGATTCGTACATCGCAGCCTCCTATCGGCGGATCGCCAGACGCTGCTCGAGGTAACGCAGCAGCATGGCAATGAGGTAACAGGCCGCGACATACAACGCCGTGGTCACCAGCCAGGTTTCGATCACCCGGTAACTCTCGACGTTGATCTTGCGCGCGTAATAAGTCAGCTCCGGCACTGCAATCGCAGCAGCGAGCGAGGTGTCCTTGAACAGCGAAATGAAGTTGTTCGACAGCGCCGGCAAGACGTTGCGCAGCATCACCGGCACGGTGACGTAAGCCTTGACCTGCCACTCGCCCAGACCGATCGCCAACCCCGCTTCGCGCTGGCCCTTGGGAATGCTCAGCAAACCGCCACGGAACACTTCGGTCAGATAGGCCCCGGCATACAGGGACAGGGTGATGATGAACGACGGGATCTTGTCCAGACGAATCCCGAGGCTCGGCAGTGCAAAGTAGATCAACAGAATCAACACCAGAATCGGCGTGTTACGCACCACCGTGACGTACACCGAGGCCAGCACCCGCAGAGCGCGATGCTTTGAAAGCAAGGCAAACGCCATCAGCAGGCCGATCACGCAGCCGATCGCGATCGACACCAAGGCCAATTCAAGGCCCAGACCGAGCCCCGCCAGCAAGGTGTCGAAATCGCGCCACACGGCGGCAAAGTTCAACTGATAGTTCATGGTCAGCAGTACCTTGAGCGGGGCGACATGCATCGCCCCACTCTCACGGGATCATTTGAATTCGACGGGGAAACCGATCGCGGGCGATGGCAGATCAACACCGAACCATTGCTTGAACGACGCCGCATAAGTCGGGAATTCAACCCCGGTCATGGCTTCATGCAAGGCGGTGTTGACGAAGTTCAGCCAGTCCTGATCGCCGCGTTTGACAGCGCAGGCATAGGTTTGCGGGCTCCAGGCGTAAGTCGGGCTGCGATAACGGCCAGGGTTCTGCACCATCAGGTATTTGACCGAGGACTGGTCGGTGGCGGCGGCATCGGCGCGACCGGAGTTCACCGCCTGATACATCAGGTCGACACTGTCGTACTGGTCAACCTTGGCTTTCGGCAGAGCCTGATGCACGAGTTCTTCGGCGTAGACGTTTTGCAGAACGGCCACGGTGACGCCGTCGCCAGCGGCTTGCAGGTCTTCGATTTCCTTGTACTTGCTGTTGTTTGGCAGCAACAGACCGACGCCTTCGCGATAGTACGGCAGCGTGAACGCCACTTGCTGCGCGCGGCTGGCAGTGACGGTGATGAACTGGCAGCTCATGTCGACCTTGTCGGTCAGCAGATTGGGAATCCGCGCATCGGACGACTGCACCACGAACTCTACCTTGCTCGGATCGTTGAACAGGCCTTTGGCGACGATGCGCGCGATGTCGATATCAAATCCCTGCAACTTGCCATCCGCGCCCTGGAAATGCCATGGCGCATTGGTGCTCCCGGTGCCCACGATCAATTTGCCACGGGCCAGCACGCTGTCGAGCTTACTGTCGGCTGCCTGAGCGAGCCCCATGACAGTGGAAGAAGCCGCAAGAACAAAAACACACGCTTTGAACAAGGAAGGTCGGCGATGCATGGCAAGCACTCCAGGATTTGTGTTTATTCCGCTATACCGGAACACGGTTTGTTACTACGGAATAGACAGCAGAAAGTGTGCCACAGGAATGGGCGGACGTCCTGGAGAATATGAAATGTGATGTGAATCAGAGGGATGGAAGCAGGTGGAAAAAATGCCTAACGTGAACGTCTAGATACCAGCGCTACATTTAGCTACATTTTCTGATGTCGGTGACACATCTGGGCACATCTGCATCAATCTGATGCTTGAATTGGGCGGGGTAAAATTTCGCACGCTACAGGGATAAATTTCAACACCGTGGGACCACGGTCAGCTCCCAGGTGAAGTCTTATCAGGTTATCTGTTTGCATTGTGTAATTGCTGTCTACGAATAGACACGTCCAGGCGTCATTGCCTATCAATGCAGCCTCGGAAGCGGCCCATTGATTCAATACTCAAAAACGCATCTGCACACCTGTCATATCTGACAGTAGATTTGCCTGAGTCCTTACTTGTAACGTCTGCAGACATCAACGGTTATTGAGGCTACCCGGATGAACACGATGACTTCACGTGCAGATCTGGCCCCGGTCTACCGCAAAGCCTTGAAAACCTGGCGCCCGGTGATTTTCTACTTCGCGAATGAAGATTGTCCTGCGTGTGAGTGGGCAAGTCCGGTCTTTCGCCAGGTAGCCGAACCTTTTCGGCATCGGGCCGCCATCTATATGCTCAACACTCGCGAAACACCTCGTCACCCGCTTGTCACTGGAACCCCGACGGTGCTGTTCTATCAGGACGGCAAACTGCTGAAGAAACTCAAAGGCTTCGCCAGTGAAGAAACATTAAGCGAGGATTTCGCCAGGCACATCGGCAAGACCAAAGCCCGTACCGTGCACCAAAAGCCTACGCATGATCTGACCTGGCTACGCAGTACGCTGCGCACTCTGTGCACCCTCCCCCGAACTGCTGGCCGGCGAAATGTGCCGAGTGGTGCGAAAACAACCGACAACATCGCGTGACCCTCTGTATCACTTTCCACCTGTAGGAGCTGCCGCAGGCTGCGATCTTTTGATCTTGTTCTTGAAAACGCCAGGATCAAAAGATCGCAGCCTGCGGCAGCTCCTACAGGGGTAAGTGGTTCAGGGTTGGTTTTGGGTCAGCAATACCCGTGTCACGCGACGCTCTTCGACCTTGACCACGGTCATTTGCCATTCCTCGTAGTCCAGCCGATCGCCAACCATCGGCAATCGATCGAGCAAGCTCATCACCAACCCGGCCAACGTCTGGTAATCCTCGGTCGGCTCTGCGCCGAACCCGGTACGCTGCCGAACTCGCATCAGGTTCAGCGCGCCGCTGACCATGAACCCGCCGTGCTCCTCGATCACATCCGGGCCTTCGATTTCGCTGGCATCAGGCAGCTCGCCGGCAATCGATTCGAGAATATCGGTCATGGTCAAAACGCCGACAAAGTCACCGAATTCATTGACCACGAAGGCAATGTGGGTCGAGGCCGCACGCATTTGCTCCAGCGCGTTGAGGATCGAATAACTGTCGAGCAGATTGATCGTCTGGCGTGCAAGGTGTTCCAGATTCGGCTCTTCGCCGGCCAGGTATTCCTTGAGCAACTCCTTTTTGTGCACGAAGCCCAACGGCTCATCCACCGCGCCATCACGAATCAGCGGCAGACGTGAGTAGGACGAGTGCATCAACTTCGTGCGAATGCGCTCGGCATCGTCTGCCAGATCAATGCAGTCGACATCGGCGCGCACGGTCATCAGTGCCCGAATCGGCCGTTCGGCCAATTGCAGTACACCACTGATCATTACCCGCTCGCGTCGGTCGAACAGCTCCGCGATCGGTGCGTCGCCATTATCCAACAGGTCGGAAATCTCTTCGCCGACCTCCTCCACGGCCAGCTTGCGGCCGCCCAGCAAACGCATCACCGCATGCGCCGTACGCTCGCGCATCGGCCGCAAACCCTGCATGGAGCGCTTGCGTCGGGCCCTGGCGATCTGGTTGAACACCTCGATCAGGATCGAGAAACCAATCGCCGCGTACAGATAACCTTTCGGGATGTGGAAGCCCAGGCCTTCGGCCGTCAAGGCGAAACCGATCATCATCAAAAAGCCCAGACACAGCATGATCACGGTCGGGTGCGCATTGACGAAGCGCGTCAATGGCTTGCTCGCGACGATCATCAGGCCGATGGAAATGATCACCGCGATCATCATCACCGCCAGTTCATCGACCATGCCCACAGCGGTAATGACCGCGTCCAGCGAGAACACCGCGTCGAGTACCACAATCTGCGCCACGATCGGCCAGAACAGCGCATACGCCGTGTTACTCGAACGCTCGCCGACATGCCCCTCCAGACGCTCATGCAATTCCATGGTGGCCTTGAACAACAGGAACACGCCACCAAACAGCATGATCAGGTCACGGCCGGAAAAGCTCTTGTCGAACACTTCGAACAACGGCTGAGTGAGCGTCACCAGCCAGGAAATACTCGCCAACAGGCCCAGGCGCATGATCAGTGCCAGCGACAAGCCAATGATCCGCGCGCGGTCACGCTGATGCGGAGGCAGTTTGTCCGCCAGAATCGCGATGAACACCAGGTTGTCGATGCCCAGCACCAACTCCAGCACGATCAGTGTCAAAAGTCCCAGCCAGGCCGTGGGATCCGCTAACCATTCCATAAAATGTCTCGATCTCTCTTCAGTGAATTCAGGCTGCCGGACACGGCAAAGTGCAACGCGAAAGCTCTGAGGCTGCGTTGTCTACGATGTTCGGGAGTCGGAAAACTGGATGCTGCGAGTGCGTCAAGACCGCGCCATGGCGCAGGGAAAACGGAAAACTGGGAGGCTCCGAGAGGGTGTTCATGCAAGTCCTGAATGGAAAAAGGCCTTGAAGCGTACAGGCACTCGCAGGCATTTCCCCAGCCACAAATTATTTCAAAATCTGTAAGAACGCCTCGGCAATCGCCCTGTAAGGCTGGCTGCCGCCTTCCGCCCGGCAGCCATTTTCACCCGAGTGAATCGCTTAAAATCCTGCCAGGTGCTGAAGTTGTTCCAGGGTCTGCGCCTCCAGCACAATCCCTCGCTCCAGAGATTTTTCCCGCTGCAAATGTCGACGATCACCCGGCAGGCGCTTGAGCCCGACGCCGTGCATCTGCCGCACCAGTTCATGACTGCGCTCGGCAAAACTCTGCCCGGCGGCTTTGCTCGGATCGATCACGATCAGCAATTGACCGGTCCACGGGGTTTTCGCGCCGGGATGATTGTTCCAGTCGAATTCGAAAGAGAAATTGCCCCCCGTCAGCGCCGCCGCCAACAACTCAACCATCATCGACAGGGCCGAGCCCTTGTGACCGCCGAACGGCAGCAACGCACCGCCCTCCAGAATCGCTTTCGGGTCCTGCGTCGGCTGACCAAGGCTGTCGACGCCCATCCCGACCGGCAAACGCTCACCTTTTCGCGCGGCAATCTGCACATCGCCATGGGCAATGGCGCTCGTAGCCAGATCGAAGACAATCGGCGCAGCCCCCGCACGTGGCGCGGCGAAAGCGATCGGATTGGTGCCGAACAGCGGCCGGTCGGCGCCATGCGGCACCACGCAGGTCATGCTGTTGACCACACTCAGGGCCACCAGACCTTCTTCGGCGAAAGGTTCAACGTCCGGCCACAGCGCGGCGAAATGATGCGAGTTGCGAATGGCCAGAACCGCGATGCCGGCACTGCGGGCCTTTTCCACCAACAATGGCCGTGCCGCCTCCAGTGCTGGCTGGGCAAAGCCGTTGGCAGCGTCGACCCGCACAAACCCCGAGGCGACATCTTCGACCTGCGGCACTGCCTGCCCGTTGACCCAGCCGCTGTTGAGGGTCGACACATAACCGGGAATGCGGAACACGCCATGGCTGTGAGCACCGTCACGTTCGGCACCCGCGCAATTGGCGGCCAGCGATCGGGCGACGGCGGCGGAGGTACCGTGGCGCAGAAAAATCGTTTCAAGCAGTTGCGTCAACGCCGCCAGCGACAGCGTTGATGAGACAGCAGACGACACAGGATCGGATGGCGCAGACATCTGAAGCTCCAGATTAATTATTGGAGGGAACAACAGCGTACGAACTCGCGAACCGATTAATCACGCCGCCAAGGCAACGTGTCAACCCTCGAACACGGCGGGCCGGGGCAACGGCGTCACAGATTGGCACATTGCGCCCGGCTGCGTGCGGTAACTATGTACCACCTGCAAAGTCCCTGTGACTCATAACCTAGAGCCTCAATCTATCGGCGCTGCAACGCGCCCCGTCGAGACTCGATCATGTCTGCAGCTGTTTCTCCGTTACTGTTTCCCGAAGCCCTGAAATCGCCCGGTCTCTGGAATGAGCTTGGGCGAACGCATGGCTTGTCCCGCAGGGAATTCGACTGGCTGGCCCACACCCAACTGGCCACCCAGACGCTGCGTAGCCGGCAGATCCCGCCGATGCTGGCGCAGCGCATCCTGCTCAGCGTCACAGGCCTGCCCGCCGTGCCATTGGTCGGCTGTTTTACCCTCGGTGCGACCCCGGATGACGGCGGCGAGATTCTCTACACACCTTATGAAGGTATCAAAAAGCACCACAGCCGCACCGACCTCAAGGAACAGCTGAAAAAACACCTCGATACGCCGGGCACCGCTGAACGTTTATTGGCGTTCCTGCCGATCAGTCAACGCCGACAGCTGCTGGAAGCCGATGACCTTCAGATCAGTTTTCAAAGCATCGGCGACGATATATTCGACGACCAGCGCACGGGCATCACTCAAGCCCAGCAGGTAAACGCGCAAGCGATGCTGGCTGAACTGCAGCAACTCCCCTCCCTCGCTTCAATGATCGAGCACGTCCTGCAAGGGTTGCTCCGGGACGCATTCCCCGGGGTGCAACAGCGTCACACGCGCGTCAGTTTTTACCTCAGTCCTGATCTCGGTATGACCCGACACTGGCTCGACGTCCTGAGTTTGAGCGACGCCGTGCTGATGTATTACCGACACGGAAAATGGCCGCAAGGCTCACTGCACGAGTATTCCAATCCGGCGCAACCGCCGGCGCTGGCAGATCAGGCGCAGTGGGAGAATGCCGTTATCAGCGCTGCAGGTAAATTGACCGTGCTGCTGTTCGAGCGCCTTGAAATGTACTGGCAGTCGCCTTGCGCAGAGGGTTCCACGCGTCGCGTTTTTTTTGCGCAGGCACTTGAAGATCAGGCCCGCGCCGACCTGTTGCTCAAACGAGAAACCAATATCATTGATGCTGCACAGTTCACGACCTTGCACGCCATGATAGAACCGCTGCCGACAGTCTCTCGTCTGCCCACCATCGAGACCGTGCGCATGTGGGAGTACCAGGCCAACTACGTCGAACTGGCAGGCTCGTTGATGATCAGCCACACCAACGCCTACCTGTACACACCGACCCACGGCCTGCAAGTACTCAGGGATTACTCGGATCTCAAGCAAACCCTGCTGAGCAAGTTCAAGCGTGCCGGTCACGAGGACGAACTGTACGGGCTGTTGAATCTTGAGGAACGCAACCGTTTCATCGGTCTCGATCACCCGCAGGTAACGGGCGAAGTCATTTCCGGCGAGATTTTCAAAGTATTGTTTGAATTCATCCTGACCAAACAACGGCGTAACGTCGACTACGCGTTGCAGGTGTTTCGCCACAGCGATGGTGCCGTGGACGCACATGCCCTATGCGACAAGGCGCTGGATATCCGCACGATGCTCCACGAGCAGTTGCTGACGCTCGACAGTTTCGAACGCTGGAGTACCCGCCCGATACTGCTCGGACATCAGCAACCCTCGCAGGTACTGGCCGACAAAACCACGATTGCGATCAAATCGTTCGACGACGTCAAATCCCTTCTGGCCGCCGAATTCGCTGCCCAACCGTTATCGCCCGCGACTGATCAGCGGGCCTATCTGGAGAACATGAAACCAAGGCTGGCGCATGCACTGTTCGTGGGTGTGCGTGGCGAAGCAGAACTCAGGGTCATCCACGGCACGCTGCAGCGCCCCCAGCGGGCAATTGTCGATGCGGTGTTCAATGCTGACCAGCCGACACGCAAGGATCGACGTTCCCTCAACGGTTTTCGCCCGGACGCCTGGTCCCTGACGGTGAACGTGTCCGGGGAGAACAACCCATTGCCTCTCGATCAGTGTGTTCTTCTGACTGAGCGCGGCGGACTCGATACGGAGCACTCCGGCCGGGTGATGCTGTGGACACCTGCGCTGGGACTTCAGGCATTCGACAGCATTGTCAGTGCTCGAAAAGCATTGAACCAGCGACTTCAGGACAGCGTTCAACGACTGGCGTTGCTGGAGAACCTGCGCGCCTATCCACAAATGCTCCACCGCCGATACTCGTTAGGGCCGTTGCAGTTGATCGAAGGCAATGTACTGGATGCCTGCATGCAATCGGCGATCGAGCTCTATCTCGCTCGTGCCGAACAACTGCGCAAGCGCCTGCCGGATCATGCACAAATGACTCAGGCACTGTCTGCTCTGAGAAACAATCTGCTCGAAACCAATCTGCAGCGGGCCACCGACCTTGCCCAGGCCATCCGGCAACAACAATTACTTCCGGCATGGCTGGGCATGGCGCCGCTTGCCGAGCAACAACGCCACCTCGAACTGCTGGAGCAATGGCGCAACAGCGTTATCGATGACAAGGACTACCTGCACGGTATTGCCCCCCTGACCCGCTATGTACGCGAGACGCTGCAATCGTTGCTGGAAGCTCGATTTGCCGGGCGTCATCTGGACCCGCTACAGATCGAAATCACTCCTGATCTGGCGCTCGTCGGGCCGGCACGCAACCTGGTCGAATTCGCCTTGAACCACGTCAACATCGCCCAGGGCACTGGCTTCAAAGTGGCTTCAAGCACCTCGCAGGCATTACCGGCCGGCCTGGATCAACAGGCTGTCCGCCAGATGCTCTTGTCCCTCGCCATCCCGACTGTCTACGCCAAGACGGTGACTGACACGCTTTCGCAAAACACCCCACAGGCCGCTGTCCGCAAGCAGCGTTTCTTACGACAAGTTCCCTGGCAACTGCTGCAACATGCCCACGCATTGAAACTGCAACAGCGCTTGTCCGAGCAGGCCTACGACCTGATCAGCCAGGTGTTGGACATGCCGGATGGCAAGGCACGCGCCAGCGTCGAGGGCGCTCATGCGCGCGTATCGCCGCTGGCACTGATCAAGACGCCCGGCGCTGCACCGGTGGAAACACTGGCAATGTACGTGATCGACTCATCGCGACCTGGCCCAACCGTGCTCTACACACCCTATGCCGAGGAGGCGTTTCGCGAATTCGCCAGCGAGACCGATCTGATCAGCGCGCTGAATACGCCGGGCTCACTGCAGGATTTGCTGATTCGACGCTCGCCCGAACATCAGCAAGCATCGTTGCGCGGTTTATTAGCGTCGAGCGTCGGCGAAGCCAGCGAAATGACGTTATCGGTCAATGCCGTCGACAACCATTTCCTGTCCCGTTTGTACCAGGACAACATCGCCCTCTTGCCGCACCTGCTCGCCAGTCAAGTGCAACGTACTGCCCAAGCGGATTGGGAGGCGGCCAAAAACCTCTTCAGCGATGGCATCAAACTGATCTCCGGCCTGTTGCCGGGCAAACTCGCCTACGTTTCATTTCTCTGGCAAAGCTACAAAGACTTCAAGGACTCCGCCGAAGCCTTGCAGGATCATCACTGGAAACGCGCGCTGAAGGCGTTTATCGCCGGTGCTCTGCAAATGATCAGCATGGGTCGTCTATCGATGGAGGAATCCGCTGAAACCGCTGCGGAGAGCGCGTCGCAGCCCCGGCAAATCTCTCCAGCGCCCGTCCATCGCGCCCAGATAAATCCGACGGCACCGTCACGCACCGAGTTGCAATCGTTCGAGTCCACAGCCGTCGCATTGTCCGAACTGCGCCATGACGCCGAAAGCGCGACTTACCTCAATACCCACGACAGACGCACCTACGCGGCCATTGCCGGCAAGGTTTACCGTGTCGACAAACCAGGTGTTGTGTGGCGAATGGTTAACGACCGTACCTATGGTCCCAGTTTGCATAAAACTGCCACGCAACTGGTGCTGGACCCGGACCGGCACACCATCCACTACGGCAAGGCCATGTCGAAAATGTACAACCGGTATGCGACCGACCGCGAACGCCGACTGGTGCTGAACATCGAAGCACACGGTATGGAGGATATTCGCGCCAAACACCCGGACAAGGAGCGCATGTTGGTCCAGGCCGTCGATATGGCCCGCTACTATGCGTTCAACAGCCTGCACAATCTGGCGCAGTTGAAAAGGGACCTTCCCGGAACGCGTCTGGATCGTTTCCTCAAGTCGTTTTTTGATGTAAACACCGTCGACAGCACGCTTCTCGGCAAAGTGAAAAACGCGATCGTCCCCGTCTGTACGGCGCTGGTGGATCCTGCGGAAGATCTGATGAACACCGATCGTTTCATCATCGGCTCGAACAAATATCCCGAGGCCAACCTGATCGCGTTTGTGCTCGATGATGACGAGCATCGCAAGGTGCATTTCACCGAGAAATTTTTCGCCCAACAACTGGATTGGTACAAGTCTTCGCTGACCGAACCTTTCAATGTCGACGGGCATGCCCAGGCGTCCATTCTGATCCATGAATTCGCTCATCAACGTTGCAATGCCGTCGACATTGCCTCGCTGGAAGCCCGACGACCGTTTACCGATCTGATTGAAACGATTACCGGCCAGGGCGCGGCGATGAAAAACTCCCAGCAGACCTTCCAGCGTGAGGCGCTGTCTCTGGCGACCCCGCGACAAGAGTTGTTTTCCCGCTGGAGCGACAAGCGTCAGTCGTGGATCGGGTTCGATCAGATCGCGGAAATGTCCAATGTCAGCAAGGA
The DNA here is from genome assembly GCF_051913165.1 of Pseudomonas sp. SM4. Classification (NCBI taxonomy): domain Bacteria; kingdom Pseudomonadati; phylum Pseudomonadota; class Gammaproteobacteria; order Pseudomonadales; family Pseudomonadaceae; genus Pseudomonas; species Pseudomonas sp. SM4. The sequence goes on from NZ_JBODOE010000002.1 coordinate 326,935, forward strand.
AATTCTCGACGCGACACTGAGCCCCACACTGGCGGCGGCACGCGACGCATTCCTCGATCAACAGACGCCTTATCCGCGAATTGAGACGATCTTGCGCAATGCCGATTCGATTGCCTTTCTGATTTGCGAGATGGGCAGGCAGCTCGATCCGGTGCCGGCTGGTTCGCCGTAGCCCAGGCAAAAAAAATGCGCAGGCCTGGCCTGCGCATGTGCTGGTTGGTTTGAAGCGCGGATCAGTCCTTCTGATCCCTCAAGATATTGCCGGAAGCGCCATCGATGCGAAATTCGTAGACCACGCCATCAGCCTTGCGCCCTTCGCCCTTCCAGTAGCCATTGTTGTCGGCTTCGATTTCATAGACTTCAACGTAACCGGCCTTGGTCTTGACGGTTTCGATGGCTTTTTCAATGGTAATCCAGCCAGCACCTGGCTTGTCCGCCCATGCAGCACCCGCACTGAGCAACGTGGCAGTGGCAATCACGGCGGCGAAGGTTCTTTTGATCATTTTTTCACTCCATTTATGGATAGTAGTCAGTGGCGTCCTGCTTTTTGGGCGTCAGAGCGAAAAATAAGTTCCACTTTGATGGTTAATTGCCATGACTGATGTTCTCGGCAACTTCCCCTCAAGGTTAGAATGTGCGAAATCAGGACGAGTCAATGACCCAAGACACTCTATCGGAAGCCGAATACGATGCGATCACTGATGCCGCCGCGCATTGGTGCATGCGTCTGCACGCCGCCGACTGCACGGACGAAGAGCGTCGCGCATTCGAACAATGGCATGCCGCTCACCCCCTGCATGCGTTCGAGTATGAGGCCATGCTGGAAATCTGGGACGTTGCCGAGCATCTGCCGCGCCCGGAACCTGCGCCTGTCGTGCTGCCAGGCAGCCAGCGTTCCCGTCCATGGCGTCAATATGCGGTAGCTGCCGGTGTCTGTGTGCTTGCGCTGCCACTGGCGGCGTACACCGGCTGGAATCTCGGCTGGTTGCCCAACAGCTATCAGCATTTCGCCGCCACTGATGCGGTGCGTCAGGTGACCCTGAGTGACGGCAGCCAACTTGAACTGAACCTCAATACGGATCTGACCTTCAGCAACTACAAGAATGAACGTCGCGTCACGCTGAAAAAAGGCGAAGCGTTCTTCACCGTCAGCCACGACCTGAATCACCCGTTTATCGTTCGTGCAGGCGAAGGCCAGATTCGCGTGACCGGTACGCGGTTCAACGTCTGGTTGTATGAAGATCAGGTGCGGGTGAACCTGATTGAAGGTTCGGTATTGGTGACCAGCGATGCCACACTGCCGGGCGATGGCTTGCGCCTCGGGCCGTCGATGCAGGCCCGTTACAGGCACGGTGATTACATGCCGCAGATCAGCCAGACCTACGCCAACGACACAGCGTTGGCCTGGCGCAGCGGCAAACTGGTGCTGGACAATCTGGCCCTCAATGAAGCGCTGCCGCTGATCAACCGTTACCTGAACAATCCGTTGATGCTCGCCGACACCAGTACCGGCTCGATTCGGGTTGGCGGCGTCTACAACATCAAAGAGCTGCACAATCTGGTGAACTCCCTGCCCAAAGTGCTGCCGGTCTATCTGACACGCAACAAGGAAGGCAACCCGGTCATCAACTCGTTGCCGCAAAAACCGGTAAAAAACTGAAGGCCACCTCCTTTGACGGAATGTGGCCCTCGGGTCTTGCTGTAGACACAATCCAGTTATTGCGCCGCGACTTTCCCTGCCTTGTCCACGGTCTCGCCGACCGTCTGCACCTGATACTGCGGGTCAGCCTGGATCTGCTGCTCGGTAAACGGCAACACACTCCACTGCTTCTTCGAAAAGGCCTCGGTCTGGTCACGCGAGTATTTCGACGCTGGATCACTGGACAGCGAGAACGCCAACAGCCCCTGCGCATGCGGTCCTTTTTCGTCGAACGTCACGACTTGCAGGTAGCTGGTGCCACTGACCACCTCAAGCTTGCCATCCTCGCGCGGAACACTTTGAATCGCGTTGTAAATACCTAACGTCCCCGGCCCGCCGTGGATAGGCGTCTGTTGGCCACCACTGCTGACCACCTGGATATCACCCCAGCGCGTTTGCGCCTTGAGGCCCATTTTGCCGGTCGACTCGGCAGAGGCCAGCATCGCTTCGCGCAGTGCCTGTGCCACGGCCGGTTGCTTGACCGCCAGACCGCGCGGGGTATGTTGCGCATCGTTCGGATCGAAGGCGACACTCCAGATATCCGGCGATTCCTGCAGCGCCTGCATGATGTGCTGGAAATGCACCAGGCCCAGGCCCGAATCGAGGTTTGCCCGACCATCCCAGGCTTTGAGGCTGGCGCACACAGGCTTCAATGTCGCTGCGTCGGCGCCCAGGTCAGCCGCGCAAAACTTCAGCAGATCCGGGAGCACCAGTGTCGCCAGATACACCTGATCGTCCATGACCATTTGTTGCAGGTCCTGCACCGCCAGCGAGCCTTTTTTGCTCAGTTGACCCAACCGGTCAAGGGCGAACCGGGAGCGTAATCCCAGCGGTTGGCCTTGTTGACTGATCAGCGGCGAGAAACCCGTCAATGGTTGCGCGGGGTTGGCCAGCCACGCGGAATCGTTGGAGTGCTGGACAAAGTCCTTACGCAGCAATTGCGGTAATTGACTGGCTGCATAAATACCCTTCTGCGCCGCTTGCGGATCAATGTCCCAGGCGCAGGCGCTATTGGCGCCGTCCAGCACGATCATCTGCAAACCGGCACGCGGGTCACTGCACTTGGCCAGCTTGTCGACGCTGACATTCGGCACCACCGACAGATTCATGTACAGCGTCTGCCCCTGGTCATCCACGGCCAGGGTATTGACCCAGGGAATACCCTGAATCTTGTGTACCGAATCCTGCAAGTCCTTAAGACTGGTGGCCTGATTCATCGCGTACCACTGCTTCAGCACGCGGTCGTTGTCGAGATTGGCATCACGCAGGCTGTAAGCAAACTGGTTATCCCAGTCGAGCTTGCCCGGCCATTGCACAATCGGGCCGAACTGCGAGCTATAGACGTCACGCGCCACCGGCACCACTTGGCCGTCGGCCTGTTTGACCTGCACCGTCACGGTCTGCTTGCTCATCGGCAGCGATTGGCCGTCCAGCAGATAGCGTGTCGGGTCTTTCGGATCAAGCTGAAGGCGATACAGCGTGAAGTGCTTGGACGAGTCGACGGTGTGCGTCCACGCCAGATGCTGGTTGAAGCCGATATTGATCATCGGCAAGCCGGGCAATGCGGCGCCCATGACGTCGAGTTTGCCGGGGATGGTCAGGTGCATCTGATAAAAACGCATGCCGCCCACCCACGGGAAATGCGGATTTGCCAACAACATGCCACGGCCATTGAATGAGCGCTCGCTGCCCACGGCCACCGCGTTGCTGCCACGGTCCAGGGCAAAACGCTGCTGACGCGCGTCGGCCAACTGGTAAGCGTGGTTGTCGTGCTCGATGCGCGCGGTGGCTTGCGGCGGCGTGGCGCCCGCCAAGGCTTCGGCAAACTGGCCAACGCCACCTTCCACCAGCAGACGCCGGGTCAGCTTCACCAGATCCTCTGGGGCGATATCGCGCACCCATTCGCCCTGGCACTGCTGCGGCAAGCCTTGCTGGCGACGCTCGGCGAGATAAGTGTTGTAGCCGGCGGCATAACCCTCGACCAGATCACGCACCTGAGCGGTTTGCGCCTGCCAGAACGTCTGGACGGCCTCAGGGGTATTGAGCCATGTGAAGAACACATCACTGACGCGATTCTCGCGCTCTTCGACGGTGAATTGATCGGGGCCGAAATAACGTGAACGCTGGCCATTGACCGTAACGATCTCATTGGCCAGCAGGCAAAGGTTGTCCTGTGCGTAGGCGTAGCCGATGCCAAAACCCAGGCCACGCTCATTTTCTGCACGGATGTGCGGAACACCAAAACCGGTGCGGCGGATATCGGCATGGGCCTCAGAGGCCGTACTGAAGGCATGCGCCGACAGACTCAGTCCGAAAAACATACTGGCAAGGGTCAGCCGTGTTAACTGCCTGGAAATAATCACGCTCGCTCCTGATCGAAATACCGAGGAGCGGATCTGACCTTGCCACGCGAATGGGACGGCAGCGGATCCGCTCTGGAAACACCCACGCGTCCACGCGCAATGAGCCTGTCCAAGAAACGAAACCGGAGAAAAAAATTTAGCCCGACAAAGGGCATTCTCGAGCCGTGAAAACGTGGAAAAGACGAAATGGCGACGAATTTTCTACATTTTTTCTTTCATGATTTGTCGAGCTGAAACGTCTTGTTTAGAGAGAGCAAAAAAACCTTTGCCGATCAGGCCCTGAAAAGGAGTAATCGCATGTACAACTCGCAACTACCAACGGAAGGTAGCCAGGCGCCACAAGGAGCTTCCATGAGCCCGCACGCGAGCGATTTCGGACAACGCGTGGAACGTCACGGCAACGAACGTATCCGGTTGCTGCTGAAAAGTTTTGGTCTGCGCACCAGCCTGATTCGCCTGAAAGTCATCGACGCCTTGCTGGTCGCGGCACAAACCGACCGTCGTCTGGGCGTTCGCGGTGTGCACAGCCAGTTGCTGGACCTGGACATCCCGCTGTCGTTTCTCAGTGTGCGCGAAGTCCTCAAGCGCCTGTGCGCCGAAGGCGTCATTACGTTCAATGCGGATAAGAGCTACAGCCTGCATCCACAGGCCGCGGCCCTTCTCACCGAGTAAAACCTGCTGCGATTGCCGTCAGGATTTGACCTTGCGGCGCAGCACGGCATTGATAATCACCACGACCACTGCAACCCCGATGGCGATGTACTGGAACATTTTCTCGGTGATCATTCCCGCGTTTTGCAGCCAGGACAGGCCGAGCATGATCAGCAGCACGGACACGGCGATCACAATCGAATAAATCAAGCGTTGCTTGTGGGTCATTGCGGGTTCCTGAAACGTTTGAATGTATCTGGTTTGTATCCGCTTGCATGCCATGCGCATACCGTTTCACGGGGATGCGCTGCAACAAACGGGGTCTCATGTTACAGCCGATGAAGAGTTTTGGCTTCATGACGGCTTAACCATGAGGATTTTTGAAATGCTGCGTCGAATCACCTGGCTGATTCCCGTTCTCGCCCTGCTGACCCTGAGTGGCTGCATCATCTTCCCCCACGGCGGCTGGCACGGCGATCACCATCGTTATTACCTGGGTGGCCCTGGCTATTACCAACATCGATAGAACAGGATTGTTCGCCCCGCCTCCCAGCCATTGAATGCCTGAGGCGAGGAATAGACCGCCGATCCACCTCCTCCCAATGCCCGCCTCTGCGCGGGCATTTCTGTTTCTGCGCAACGGCGCCGTTCAACCCGGTTAAATACGCTGCAAGCATTTGAAATCTAATGTCGCAGCAAACCGTTAGGCTCTCTGAGCCTCTGCACCTAGTCTCCAGCAAGCTTTCTCGACTTGCTAACAAGGACGCCCATGCAGAGAACTCTAATCAATATCCGGCCCGCGAAACTCATCGGTTTCTGCCTGGCCCTAACAGGGTTCGAGCTGCTGACCTATCTGGCCAGTGACATGATCATGCCGGCAATGCTGGCCATAACAGATGAATTCGAAGCCGATACACGGCACGTTCCGAACGCGTTCAATCTCTACCTGATCGGCGGTGTCTGCCTGCAATGGCTGATTGGTCCGCTGTCCGATCGACTGGGGCGTCGATGCTTGCTCTTGAGCGGGTGCGCGCTGTTCAGTGTCGCCTGCATCGCCGCCGTCACGACGCGGCATATTGAAACATTCAACCTGCTGCGCCTGATCCAGGGCATGGGGCTGGGCTTCGTCGTGGCGGTCAGCTATCCAGCCCTGCAAGAAGTGTTCTGCGAAGCCGACGCCGTGCGCCTGATGGCGTTGCTCGGGAACGTCGCGCTGCTGTCACCGTTGCTGGGGCCGTTATTCGGCAGCCTGTTGCTGGAATGGCTGACCTGGAGAGAGCTGTTCTATAGCCTGGGTCTGGCGGCAGCCGGTATCTGGCTCGGACTGTACGTCTGCATGCCGGAAACAGTGGGCGTGGCGCGCCGTGATGGCCAGCAATTGGCGCCAGCCGCTCTGTGTTGGCGGCAAACGTGCCAGCGTTATGGGGCGCTGCTGAGCAATCGCCGATTCCTCTGCGCAAGCCTCGCACTCGGCCTGATGAGCCTGCCATTGATTGCCTGGATCGGGCTCTCGCCTTTATTGCTGATTCAGTTGCAGGGCCTGACTCCGCGAGCCTATGGCCTGTGGCAAATTCCGATCTTTTCGGGCGTCATCGCCGGCAATCTGGTATTGGCCCGCTTGCTCGTCAACCACACCCTGCCCAGCTTGATTCGTCTTGCCCTGTGGCCATTCTGCACCGGTCTTGCAGGGCTCATCGCCTGCGCATTGCTGACCACTGACGCTGGGCCAGTGGTTGCCAGCCTGGCGCTGTACTGCGTCGGGCTGGGCATCAGCAACGCCGCACTTTTTCGCTTGGCCCTGTTTGCAAGTGATGACGGCAAAGGCCTGGTCAGCGCCACCATCGGCATGCTCTCGATTGCCGTGATGGGCGCTGGCGGCCTTGTCATTGCGGCTAACGGCGGCGGCAATCGCCTTGAGCACTTCGCGCTGTGGGCAGCCTTTGGCGGTCTGCTGTGCCTGCCGTTCCTCTACGGGTTCTTGAAGGGTACCGACACCCCCGGAACTCAATCTCGATAAAGGAATATTGATGACCTCTTTCCCTTTCAGTGACGCGCTTTGCGCGTTACCGCACCCCTATTGCCCGGATTCAGTACCTGACGGTCTGTTTGACCAGGCCATGGCCGAAATCAGCCGGTTTCATTGCCAACAGACCCCCGACTACGAACGCTGGCTGAACGCTAACGGTCTCGCCATACAAGACCTGGAGCAGATGAAGGACTGGTCGCTGTTGCCTCCGATCTTTGCCAACTTCTTCAAGCAACGACTGCTGTCGAGCAGCACCGGGAAGGATGCACTCGAGCTCACCTCTTCCGGCACCACCGGCAAGAAAAGCCGTCTGCGCTATGACAAGCGCAGCATGGCCGCCGCGCAGTTCATGGTCGAACGCATTTTCGATCATTACCACTGGAATACCCCAGATACCCCCTGCAATTACCTGCTGCTGAGCTACGAACCTGAAGGCCGTATCACCCTGGGGACTTCCTACACCGACCAGTTTCTCTGTCGTTTTGCCCCCATCAATCGCCTGGTTTACGGACTGCGCCTCACCGGAGACAGGCATGAGTTCGACGTGTTCGGTGTGATTGCCGCGTTGCAGTCCTTCGCCGAAGAAGGCCTGCCGGTGCGAATTTTCGGTTTTCCGGCTTTTTTGTGGCAGGCCCTCGAACGAATGCGCGACACAGGGGTAGCCGATGTCCAGTTGCCGGCACGGTCGCTGGTGTTTTTCGGTGGAGGCTGGAAAACCCAGGCGGCACGACAAATCCCCAAATCAACACTGTATGCCCGCATTCACCAGCAATTGGGCATTGAAACGGCGTCCTGTCGCGATGGCTACGGCGCGGTGGAGCACCCCGTGCCTTACATAGAATGTGCCCGCCATCATTTTCACGTGCCGGTCTATTCGAAAGCGTACGTGCGCAATCCTGCAGATTTTTCCGTTTTGCCTTACGGCCAGAAAGGGCTCTTGGGCTTCGTCTCGCCCTACATCTCGTCCAGCCCTGCGCATGCGGTGGTGATGAGTGACCTGGCGACATTACATCCCGGTCAGCACTGCGGTTGCGGGCTGACCAGCGACTGGTTCGAGCTGCACGGTCGTGCAGGCACTGACACCGGTAGAAGCTGTGCCATGGCGGCAGCCGAACTGCTCGGAGGGCATTGATATGTACTTGATTGAAGGGAATCTGCACACCGACATCCATTTCGACGAAGCGCTGGGCCTTCTATACCCACAGCTTCCGCAGTACCTGGGCACAGCGCTGACAAGTGCAACGGTGATCGACGCCGCCGCACAGTTCGCTGAACACCTGCACAACACCCCTTTGGCGGTGGAACTGGAGGCTGAACAATGTCAGGCGTTGAGCGACTTCTGCCATCCCGATGCATTACGCGCCAAGCTTGAACGCGAACTGGGCGACCATCCTGATTCGTTGCGGCGGTTTGATTATTGCCAACCTCGCTTTGAACGCTGGAGCCCCCTTGGGCTGGTGGTGCACATCACGCCATCCAACGCGCCGCTGTTGGCATTCTGCGCGGTGCTTGAAAGCCTGCTGGCCGGCAATATCAATTGGTTGCGTCCCAGCAGCAGTGATCAGGGGCTGACCGCGCGGTTGCTCCAGGCCCTGGTGCAGTGCGATCCAAGTGGACAACTGGCGCACTACATCGCGGTAATACCGGTCAGCACCGAGCATATCGCCCGGCTGTGCAAACACGCCAACGGGGTGGCTGCCTGGGGTGGGGAATCGGCCCTGCAGGCTATCCGCCGGCAAATTCCGGCCGGATGTCGCTGGATCGATTGGGGCCATCGCATCAGCTTCGTCTACATGACGCCGGATGCCGCCAACACGCAGGCACTGGAGGCGGTGGCGGATGAAGTTTGCCGCCTCGATCAGCAAGCCTGCTCCAGCCCGCAATGGCTACTGATAGACAGTGATGACGCGGATGTTCTGCGTGACATCGGCGCACGCCTGGCGGCGGCGTTCGAACGCCGTACCGGGCAGTGGCCCGCGCTGGTCCCGACGCTGCAAGAAGCTTCGCAGATCACCACCGATACCCAGATGGTGCGGTTGGCACAGAGTTTTTCCGGACAAACCGGCCATGTCTGGAATGCACCGGGCTGGCGAGTGATCTGGGCGCATGACCGGCAACTCAGGCCCTCGCCACTGTTTCGCAGCGTACTGCTCAAACCCGTGCCTCGCGCATCGCTCACCCAGACCTTGCACACCTGGCGCAACGTCTTGCAGAGCTGCGCGCTGATCTGCAATGAACTGCAGACCGCAGCGCTTGCGCAATCACTGATCAGTGCCGGCGTCACACGCATTGCCCCGATCAACGGCATCCACGACGGCTATGACGGGGAACCCCATGACGGCGTCTACGCGCTACAGCGATTGTGTCGACGCGTGTCAGTCAGTTTGTCCGCGACCACGCTGCCCTTTCACGCCACCCTCGACGGCCCTACCACGTCTGCGCCGCCCGGCAATCGACCGATCATGAGCAAAGAGGCATTTATCAACGAACCGGTACAACCGGCAGCCCGGCTGTTTTTCCGCTCGGGAGGCAGTAGCGGCACCCCGACACTGTCGGGCTACAGCTACCGCGACTTTGAGCGCCAGATGCGCGCCACTGCTGACGGATTATTGGCCGCCGGACTCGATCCGACCTGCGATCGGGTGATGAATCTGTTCTTCAGTGGTGGGCTGTACGGCGGCTTTTTCAGCTTCGCCAAAGTCCTGGAATTGATGGGCGCGACGCATTTGCCAATGGGTACCACCGCCGATGAAGACTACCGTGAAATCGCGCAGCTGATCATTGACCAGCGGGTGACGGTGCTGATGGGCATGCCGAGTACCCTGCATCGACTGTTTCTCAACGAGCACGAACGACTGCGCGCCTACGGCGCTATCAGCAAGGTATTTCTGGGCGGTGAACATCTCAGCGAACACAGTCGCGAATTACTGCACAGTTGCGGCGTCTCCAGCATTCGTTCGGCGATTTATGGCAGCGTCGACGCCGGCCCGCTGGGCCACGCCTGCAAAGCGAGCGGGGACGGCGTGTTTCATCTGATGAGCGATATTCAGCAACTGGAAATCGTCGCGTTCGATGAGGACACCCCTGTCATCGGAAATGAGATCGGTCGACTGTTGTTCACTTCCAGTGCCCGGGAAGGTCAGCGCGTTGAACGTTACGACGTGGGCGATAGCGGTCGCTGGGTACCCGGTTCCTGCACCTGTGGCCTGCCCTCCCCGCGATTCGAACTGTTGCAGCGCCACGGCAAGTTGATCCGCATCGGCACCGACTTCATCTGTTTGAATGAATTGGCCGAGCACCTGCAATGCCCTTTCCAACTGCTGCTCGACCACACACCCGAGGGTGTCGAGCGCATGCGTGTGCGCTGCGGACACTCACCCACTGATGTTCGGGCGCGACTGTCGAACTACGCAACGTTGGCGACCGCCAATGCAAGGGGGCTGTTGGTTATAGACGTTGAAGTCTGTGCGATCGAACAGTTCACGCGAAACAGACACAGCGGCAAAACGCCCCTTCTGATTGATTCGCGGCGATGACGCGCGACGCAGATCACCCTTGACAATAATTAGAGAAAAAACCGTGACCACTGACCACCCTCTGAATGAGTTGATCACCTTCGCTCATCGGCATTCCGATTTTTACAGCCAACACCTTTCAGGCGCGGCCGCGCCTATGACGTTGCTCAGCGAACTGCCAGTGCTCGACCCGGCCGAATATTGGCGTCACAGCGACAACCTTGATCAATGGCCTGTATTGACCGGGCCGATCGAGCAGGCATTGATTTTCAAGACCGGCGGATCAACCAGCGCCGGCAAACTGTCGGTCTATACCCGCGAGGAATGGCGAACACTGGTCAGCGACTTCGGCAAGAGTCTGACGCCACAATTCAAGCCCGGTGACCGGGTTGCCAATCTGTTCTTTGCCGGCGACCTGTATGCAAGCTTTCTGTTCATCCACGGCGCCTTGGCAAACGTCGCCGAGGACATCAGCGAGTTCCCTTTCACCGGTGACGTCGATGCCGAAGTCCTGGCGCAAGCCATTGTTCGCCACCGAATCAACGTACTCGCTGGCGTACCCGCGCATTTGCTGACCTTCGCCAGCCTGTTGAACCGCCGGGGCCAAGCTCTCAACGGCGTCGACACGATACTGTACGGCGGAGAAAGCCTGTTCGCCTCGCAACGCCAGATGCTCCGCCAGGTATTCCCCGCAGCCCGGATCACTTCCATCGGCTACGCCAGCGTCGACGCCGGATTTATTGGCGCCAGCCACCGTGACTGCGCAGACGGCGAACATCGCATGCCGGACGCTCACGCCGTGCTGGAAATCATTGACGAGCAATCGGGGGAAGTCATTGACGACTGCGATCGCACGGGCATGCTGGTGTTGACCAACCTCACGCGCCGATTGATGCCGTTGATTCGTTATCCCGTGGGCGATCGCGCCTGTTGGCGGGAGCCCGCCGGAACAGCGATGCGCAAATTTGCGCTCAAGGGGCGTAGCGCCAACAGCCAGCGGGTACGGGTCGGCACGCTGTCCCTGAGCCCTGTCGAAATCGGCGAAATCGTCCAGCACTCGGTCGGTTGCGATGACTGGCAACTGGTGATCGAACAGAGGGTTCACAAGGATGTATTGACCCTGAAATGGGTACCGCGTGAATTTTCCCGTGCCTGCACCAACGACGAGCAAACCCTTCAACTCGCCCTGATCAAACAGTACCCGCTGATCGATCAACTGCAGGCCGATCAGCGTCTGGATCTGCACGTGCAGTGCTGCCGGACAGATGATCTGCAGCGTCACCCGCGCTCAGGCAAATGCCTGCGGTTCCTCGACCGGCGCGACTATGGCCCTGATGCGATGGAGTACACGTGATGGAGCCACTGATCCTGCGCAACTATCGCCAATCCGATGCGGCAGCTGTCAGCCAGCTGTTTCGCCAAGTGTACGGTGACCGCTACGTTCAACCGCATGTCTATCTGCCCCGCATGATCAGCCAGAATCATACTGACAACCGCTGGCATTCTTTAGTCGCGGAGGTGGATGAACAGATACTCGGGCACGCTACGCTGTTACGCGACATTACGGCACACAGCGCCGAACTGGCGTTGAGCGTCGTTCACCCGCAAACCCGCGGCCAAAATATTGCGACTCGCCTGGGCGAGCGATTATTGAACCATGCTCAGGCACTGGGGTGTCGCTATGTATCGATCAAACAGGTGACTCACCATCCCTATACGCAGCGCATGGCGATCAACCTTGGCTTTCAAAGCACCGGGCTATTGCCAGACTATGTGCCTTCACCGTTCGGCGAGTCTGGGCCGGAAACGATCGTCATCGGGGTCCGCCCCGTTGACGGCAACCGTTGCCCTCTGCCACAGCAGCGCTGGCCCGCGAGCTGCGCGGATTTCATGCAACATTTGAGCAGCGTGTTCGGCACGCAAGAGCGCACTTTTCACTGGCGCGGCGCAGCGATTCAAATCGATCAACAGGCCAATCGTTATGACATGGTGCTGAAGACACTCGGCCATGGCTTGCTCAAACAGTTGCGTGACTTGCCTGCACATTGGCTGGTGTCGATCCGGCTCAGGCTGTCCCGGCGATTTGCCCATGACCTGAGCAGGTTGGCCGCCATCGGTTTCATATTCACCGGGCTCGCCCCCGGCAACGGTGACTATCGTGGTTGGCTGGCGCTGTTTCATCGAGGCTTCAGTCGAAGAACACTGCAACTGCAATGCCCACTCATGCAGCGCCTGCATGAAGAGGCCCAGCACAATATCGCGGGATGACGGAACGCAAAAATGGCCCGTAGCGCAGGCATACGGGCCATTGTCGGGTCTTATGCTTTGGCGCGAATACCCTGATCCGTCGGCGCCGTCTGGCCATTGCCCATGCCATAGTTCTTGAGGTTCTGCAGTACGTAAATGGCTTTCTTGTACTCCGGGATCAAGCCATTGGCGTATTTGTCACCCCTGATATTGTTGGTCTGGATCGTGTCCAGTTGAGTGGCAAAGTATTCCAGCGCATTGAATTTTGCATCAGGGTCTTTCTGCACGCCGAAACGGTCGAACTTGTCACCGGCATTGAGCAGCGTCATTGCCGTCAGGTCAGAAATCAGGCCTTTGGAGCGCAGGAATGTACTCAAATTACCCAGCTGTTTCGCCGAGACGTTTTCCGGGTCGAACCCCTTGATGTTCTTGTGCAGTTTCTGCTTGTCCATCTCGACGGTGTTCAGAGCATTCGGATCGTTGCCGACCAGGGCCAGCATCTGTTTGACCTTGGCACTCTGCGAAACCGGTTTGCCACGGGTGCCTGTGTCCTGAACCAGCAAACCTGCCTTGCTCTGCCAGGCTCCGGTGTAACCGATAGTCATGAGCGAGCTCCTTGGAAGGCGGGCATAAAAAACTCCTTGGTGACAGACATAAGTGAGCGCGAGTATCGGCGGGCAAACTGATGGCACCAACCTTTTTGTGCGTCTTTTTACAATTCTTGTACATTCACGATACAAATAGCCGCCCCCCCCCGTAAACAAGGCTTTACAGGGCAGCTGAAAACATAAAATAAATAGATCTGCAGCTCTAACGTACGAGCTGGTTAGTTCTTTGTAACAGGACGGATACTGACCTTTTGTCAATTGGCCGCCATCTTGGACGAAAGTACCTAAAGCTTCCGCTCGCGCCGACGATAGCTTGGGATACCCGCACTGTTTCTGACCTGCCCCTCACAATAAAAATCGCAACGAAAGGACCGGTTTCCATGCCCGCATTCCGCACCATTCAGGCTCGCTATACGCTGTTTCTGGTTCTGTTCATCCTTGTGTTGTCGGTGTTGACCGTCGCTGGTATCAGCCAGTTGGTCGCGCCAAAGTTGCGGCATACCGAAGAGCAAGTGGTGCTCAACCGCATCGCCGAAGTCGCCGAACAGATTCAGGGCGAATTGAACAAGGTTCAGTCACAACAACGCAGCATCACCCAGACCATCCCGCTGCTCGACAGTGCCGCGATCGACACGGTATTGCCGGGGCTGGTGGATCAGTACGGTGAGCTGAAGGTTTTTGGTGGCGGGATCTGGCCATTGCCGGGCCAGCGTGAAGCCGGGCGCAATAAATTCAGCACCTTCTGGCACCGCGACGCCTCGGGCAAGCTGGCGGTGAACACCTTCTGGAACAGCGACGCGGCGCCCAACTATTACGACCAGAGCTGGTACAAGGGCGGCATGGCCACGCCACGCGGTCAGTGCGCCTGGGCCGCCGCCTATAAAGACGACGCCAGCGCCGAGCCGCGCACCAACTGCGCGATGGCGATCCAGAAAAATGGCAGTGCCTGGGGCGTGTCGACCATTGACGTGACCCTCGGCTTCTTCAACGACCTGGTCGCCCGCAAGGAAAAAGACCTCAACGCCGAGATGCTCATCGTCGAGGCCGACGGCAAGATCATCAGCAACAGCTCGCGCATCAGCGGCCCGATCGTACTGAAGAACATCAATGAACTGGCCGGCAGCTCGACCTTCGCCAGCCAGATCAAAACCGGCCTGCAAAATCGCGAGCAGGCACAACGCGTCGAGTTCGACAATAACGGTCAGGACAGCACGTTCTTCATGCGCCCGATCGAAGGCACGCCCTGGTTCCTCGCCACCGCCCTGCCGACCAAGATGCTCACCGCGCAGCGTGACGATGTACTCAGCACCCTGAGCCTGTTGCAGATTCCGCTAGTGATTCTGCTGGTGTTGCTGCAAGTCTACGCAATCCGCCAGTTGATCCAGCGCATGAAAGCGCTGAAGGCCAACATCGATCTGCTCTCCAGCGGCGATGCCGACCTGACTAAACGCATCACCATTCGCGCCGAAGATGAACTCGGCGCGATTGGCCATTCGATCAACGCCTTCATCACCTACTTGCAAAACATGATTGGCGAAGTCACCCAGGCCACTGGCGCCATGGCGTCGAGCCTCGACAACCTGCAACGCACCTCGGCACACACCAGCCAGATTCTGCTGCGTCATGCTTCGGAAACCGATCAGACCGTTACCGCCATCACCGAGATGAGCTCGACGGCAGACAGCGTTGCGCAAAACGCCGCCGAAACCGCAGCGTTCACTCAGCGCGCCAACGAAAACGCCGACCGCTCGCGGGTTGTCGTCGGCGAAGCAACCAACAGCGTGGTGGCGCTGATCGACGAAGTGGCCAGCGCGACGCACAAAGTTGAAAACATGCAGCAGGACGCCCAGCGCATTACCGAGATTCTCGGCGTGATCGGTGCGATTGCCGGCCAGACCAACTTGCTCGCGCTTAACGCGGCGATTGAAGCCGCGCGCGCCGGTGAGCAGGGCCGCGGCTTTGCCGTGGTCGCTGATGAAGTGCGCGCCCTCGCCGCCCGGACACAGGCCAGTACCTCGGAAATCAACGAGATGCTGACCCGCCTGACCCAAGGCGTGAGTTCCTCGGTCGCGGCCATGGAGAACACTCAGGCCAGTTGCCAATCGGCGGCCGACGCCACGGCACGAGTCAATTCTGGCCTGGATGAAATGGCCGGTTCGGTCAGCCACATCAACAGCCTCAGCACGCAAATCGCCACCGCCGCCGAACAGCAAAGCGCCGTGACCGAGGAGATCAACCGCAGCATGGTGCAGATCCGCCACATGGTCGACGAACTGGTGCAGAGCGGCCAGGCTAGCGAACTCAACACCCGCCAGTTGCTCGAAGCCAATAGTCGCGTCAGCGCGATCATGGGCCGCTTCAAAGTCCGCTAACCTAAGCCCTGTAGGAGCTGCCGCAGGCTGCGATCTGTTGATCTGGATTTTAAAAGATCAACAGATCGCAGCCTGCGGCAGCTCCTACAGGGGGTGCCTTACCGATTTGTCATCTTGCGCTCAGGGTTTTGTCAGGGTTGATCTACGATCATCCTGCCAGCCTGTCTTGTAGCAACTGGAAACACTCCGTTGGTGCCGGACAGGAAAAACCGGTCAAAATATGCTCCTTTTTGACCGCCAACCGAGTCGAGATCCCGTCATGCGAACCTCTCTGCGTCTGGTCGCCCTAAGCGCCCTGTTCATCTCCTCCCTGGCCCAGGCCGCCGACCTGATCCCGATTGAAGTCCATCGCGACGCCAATTGCGGCTGCTGCAAAAAGTGGATCAGTCATCTCGAAGCCAACGGCTTCAAAGTTGAAGACCATGTCGAAAGCGACATGGCCAGCTTCAAACAGCAACACGGCGTGCCACCGCGTCTGGCGTCGTGCCACACCGCAATCATCAATGGCAAATTCGTCGAAGGCCATGTGCCGGCTGAGCAAGTGCTGGCACTGAGCAAGCGCGATGACTTGTTGGGCGTTGCCGCCCCGGGCATGCCGATGGGTTCGCCGGGCATGGAAATGGACGGCATGAGCGATGCCTATCAGGTCATCGGCCTGAAGAAGGACGGCGCTGATGTGGTGGTGGCGGACTACCCGGCTCATTGATGGGCGCTGCGTATTACGGGCTGTTCCTGGCCGCGTTCGGCGCGGCGACATTGTTGCCGTTGCAGTCCGAGGCGTTGCTGGTTGGCCTGATTGTCAGTGATCATTACTGGTTGTGGGGTTTGCTGGCGGTGGCGACCCTAGGCAACGTGCTCGGTTCGCTGGTCAATTGGTGGTTGGGCCGGGGCATCGAACGGTTCCAGGATCGGCGCTGGTTTCCGGTCAGCCCCAGGCACATGGCGCAGGCGCGCAAGCACTATCTACGTTACGGCCACTGGTCGTTGCTACTCAGCTGGCTACCGATCATTGGCGACCCGCTGACGCTGATCGCCGGGGTCATGCGCGAGCCGCTAGGACGTTTCCTGCTGATTGTCACTCTCGCCAAAGGTGCACGTTATGGCGTGCTGGCCATGCTGACCCTTGGCTGGCTCGGTTGAACCATCAGCTACCCCCATTGCCTGTGTTTAACGTCACCGTAATCCAGCCGTTCCAGCATCGGCCGATTTTCATGGAGTTTGCCCTTATGACCGTCACGCGTTCCCGCTGGCTTCCCGGCCTCTTCCTCAGCGCTGCCCTGCCGCTGTTCGCGCATGCCGCACCGAGGCAGCGCCTGCCGAGGGCCCGGCCTACGGCCCGGAGCTGCAAGGCTTCGAATACCCTTACACACTTAAACACTTCGCCTTCCAATCTCAGGGCAAATCCCTGCAGATGGGTTACATGGACGTCGCTGCCCACGGCAAGGCCAACGGCCGCACCGTGGTGCTGATGCACGGCAAGAATTTTTGCGCGGCCACTTGGGACAGCTCGATCAAGGCCTTGAGCGAGGCCGGTTTCCGGGTGATTGCGCCGGATCAGATCGGTTTCTGCACTTCCAGCAAACCGGACAACTATCAGTACAGTTTCCAGCAACTGGCGACCAACACCCAGCAGTTGCTCAAGGCGCTGGGCATTCAGAAAGCCACCCTGCTCGGCCATTCCACCGGCGGCATGCTCGCCACCCGTTACGCGCTGCTGTTCCCGGAGCAGGTCGAACAACTGGCACTGGTCAACCCGATCGGCCTGGAAGACTGGAAAGCCCTTGGCGTGCCCTATCGCACGGTCGATCAATGGTATGAGCGCGAACTGAAAGTCAGCGCTCAAGGCATTCGCGACTACGAACGCAGCACTTATTACGACGGCCGCTGGAAACCTGAATTCGACCGTTGGGTCGACATGCTCGCCGGCCTCAGCAAAGGCCCGGGCAAGACTCAAGTCGCGTGGAACTCGGCCCTGATCTACGACATGATTTTCACCCAGCCGGTGTACTACGAGTTCAAGGACTTGAAGATGCCGACCCTGTTGCTGATCGGCACCTCGGACACCACGGCCATTGGCAAGGACCTCGCGCCACCTGAGGTGAAAGCGAAAATCGGCCACTACGACGTGCTCGGCAAACACGTGGCCAAGCTGATCCCGCAATCGACGCTGGTGGAATTTCCCGGCATGGGTCACGCGCCGCAAATGGAAGAGCCGGCGCAGTTCCACAAGGCCTTGCTCGGCTGGCTGAACACAACCAATCCTGTTCGTTGATGAGGTGAAGCTGATGGCGGTGCAGATTGCAGTGATCGATGACTGGCAGGACGTGGCGCGCGACGTGGTCGACTGGTCAGTGCTCGACAGCCTCGGTGAGGTGACGTTCGAACATGACTATCCGACAGACAACGCGACCCTGGCCAAGCGTTTGGCCAAGTATCAGGTGATTTGCGTGATGCGCGAGCGCACACGCTTTGATGAAGATCTGCTCGAGCGGCTGCCCAATCTCAAGCTGCTGGTCACCGGCGGCATGCGCAATGCGGCGCTGGACATGCAGGCGGCGGCGACACTCGGCATCAAGGTCTGCGGCACTGACAGCTACAAGCACGCCGCGCCGGAGCTGACCTGGGCACTGATCATGGCGGCCACGCGCAATCTGGTAAACGAAGCCAATTCACTGCGGGCCGGCCAATGGCAGCAAGGCCTGGGCGGCGATCTGCACGGCCGCACGCTGGGCATTCTTGGCCTCGGCAGCATCGGCCAGAAAGTCGCCCAGTTCGGGCAGGTCTTCGGCATGCGGGTGATCGCCTGGAGCGAGAACCTCACGGCTGAGCGGGCCGAACAGGTTGGCGTCAGCTATGTCAGCAAGCAGCAGCTGTTCGAACAGGCTGATGTGCTTTCGGTGCATCTGGTGCTCAGCGAGCGCAGTCGCGGACTGGTCGACGCCCAAGCGTTGAACTGGATGAAGCCGACGGCGCTGCTGGTCAACACGGCCCGTGGGCCGATCGTCGATGAAGCGGCGCTGATCAAGGCGTTGCAGAAACAGCAGATCGCCGGTGCGACACTGGATGTCTTCGAGCGGGAGCCGCTACCGGCCCTGCACCCGTTTCGCACACTCGACAACGTATTGGCGACGCCGCACGTGGGGTACGTCAGTCGGCAGAACTATGAGCAGTTCTTTTCGCAGATGATCGAGGATATTCAGGCCTGGGCTGCGGGGGAGCCAATTCGCTTGATGAATTGAGTCATATCCCGTTTGGATGGTGAATGTGCCATCGTCTTCGCGAGCAAGCTTTGCTCCTACATGGGACGGATTGCGATGTAGGAGCAAGGCTTGCCCGCGATGGGGCAGTCACTGTCCCCCCATCAACAATGTGTTCGCACCACAACAGTGCGACCGCACTCCTCGCTAGCACAGAATCGTGACCGACCAGTCACCGTTTTGGCCCCTCCTGGCAAAAAAAACTGCACTTCGTCGGTGCGTTTGCCCTCCAAAAGCCAAGTTGCCGTTAACGGCAAACCGATTGTCGAACAATTTACCCATTTGCTCTGGCCCGCTCTAGGATCTGGCCTAGACTGGATTTTTCAGGGTTCGACCTGCCGGTCATCTTGCGGAAAAAAACTCGAAACTTTTGCACGAAGCGGCGGGTCATCTGAAAGGTAGGGCCAAAGTGGCTGGTGCAATCCTTGCAATAGCCCAATCACCCATTCTGCTTGCGCGTGTTGGGTAGCGTTTGCTCACCGATGCGTAGCGCGATTGCGCTCGCGTAATTCATGTAGGCGCTGCCGCAGGCTGCGATCTTTGCTTTTAAACGATCAAAAGATCGCAGCCTGCGGCAGCGCCTACAGGGAAAGAGAGAAGAATCAGATCAACAACACGGGAGATTCATATGATCAGTGCGGCATTGGATATTCAGGGAGAGCGTGCTCAGCAGGCGGTTGGCGAAGCGAGCACCATCAGCGTTCCCGGCAGCCGACAGATCAACGTCCCCGGCACCAAGACGCTGACTCCGGTAGCGAGCCAGAATCCCAACAAGAAGAAAGTGTTGTTCGTGACCTCGGAAATCGCCGATCTGGTGAAAACCGGCGGCCTGGGTGACGTGTCTGCCGCCCTGCCCCGCGCCATGGCGCACCTGCACGATGTGCGCGTGCTGATCCCCGGTTACCCGCAAGTGATGCACAGCGAGAACCCGATCCACATCATCGGTGAACTCGGCGGCCATGCTGCGCTGCCACCGTGCAAAATCGGTCGCATGGACATGCCCGACGGCCTGGTGATCTACGTGTTGATCTGCCCTGAACTCTACGAGCGCGAAGGCTCGCCCTACGGTGCCAACAATGGCCGTGACTGGCCGGACAACCATATTCGCTTCGCCCGCCTCGGTCTGGCCGCTGCCGACATCGCCGCCAATCTTGCACAAATCCACTGGTGCCCGGATCTGGTGCACGCCCACGATTGGCCTGCAGGCCTGGCCCCGGCGTACATGCACTGGCGCGGGCAGCGCACGCCAACCCTGTTCACCATTCACAACCTTGCTTATCAAGGGGTGACCAGCCTCGGCTCGTGCCCAGAGCTGGGCATTCCCAACCATGCCCTGCAACAGGAAGGCATGGAATTCTACGGCAAGATGTCGTTCCTCAAGGCCGGCATGGCCTATTCGAGCCACATCACCACGGTCAGCGCGACTTACGCGCAGGAAATCACCACCCCGGATTTCGGCTGCGGCCTCGACGGGTTCCTCGCCGCCAAGACCCAGCAAGGTTTGCTCAGCGGTATCCCTAACGGTATCGACGAGAGCTGGGACGCTGCCACTGATCCACACCTTTTCGCACCGTTCGCCATTGGCGACTGGGAAGGCAAAGCCGTCAACGCCGCCCATGTCCGCGAACTGTTCGAACTGAATGACTCCGAAGGTCCGCTGTTCGCCGTGGTTTCCCGGCTGGTTTATCAGAAAGGCCTCGATCTGACTCAAGCCGTCTCTGAATACATCGTGCAGAACGGTGGCCAGATCGCAATCATCGGTCGCGGCGAGCCGGAAGAAGAACAAGCCATGCGCGACCTGGCGCTGCGCTTCCCCGGTCAGATCGGCGTGCGCATCGGCTTCAATGAAACCGACGCCCGCCGCATGTTCGCCGGCAGCGATTTCCTGTTGATGCCGTCGCGTTACGAACCCTGCGGGTTGAGTCAGATGTACGCCCAGCGGTTCGGCTCGCTGCCGGTCGCGCGCAACACCGGCGGGCTGGCTGACACCATTGAAAACGGCATCACCGGGTTCCTTTTCGACGAATCCACCGCCGAAAGCTATCAAGAAGCCCTAAGCCGCGCGTTCAAAGTCTTCGCCTATCCTGAACTGCTCAATGCCATGCGTTGCCGGGCAATGGCCGCGCCGTTCAACTGGTGCAAAGCGGTTGAACCGTACGCCGAACTCTATGAACAACTGGTGGCCAAGGCCTTGGGTAAAGCAATTCACAAGTAACAGGGAGGTCAACGATGCCGTTACGGTCTACTGAAACCTGGCCACACGGCGCGATCATGCTGGATGCCGAGCACACGCAATTTGCGTTGTGGGCACCGGATGCGTTTTACGTCAGCGTCGAACTGGAAGACGGCCAGTCGCTGCCAATGCTGCCGCAGGCAGACGGCTGGTTCGTGATCAAGGCCCGCTGTGCGGCGGGCACGCGTTACCGCTACAACATCGATGGTGAACTGGAGGTGCCCGACCCGGCCTCCAGAGCGCAGGATGGCGACCTCAACCGCCACAGCGTGGTGGTTGATCCGCTGGCCTATCAATGGCGACACAGTGCCTGGCACGGTCGGCCGTGGAGCGAAGCGGTGATCTACGAGTTGCACGTCGGTGCGCTCGGCGGCTTCGCTGAAGTCGAACAACACCTGGCGCGCCTCGCCGGTCTGGGCATCACCGCCATCGAACTGATGCCGCTGGCGCAGTTCCCCGGTGATCGTAATTGGGGCTACGACGGCGTCTTGCCTTACGCACCGCAAGCCTCTTACGGCACCCCGGAACAACTCAAACACCTGATCGACAGTGCCCACGGCCACGGCCTCGCGGTGATTCTCGACGTGGTCTACAACCACTTCGGCCCCGACGGCAATTACCTGCACCGTTACGCCAAAGGCTTTTTCCGCGAAGACAAACACACGCCGTGGGGCGCGGCGATCGATTTTCGCCGCGATGAAGTGCGCGAATTCTTTATCGAAAACGCCCTGATGTGGTTGCTCGAATACCGCTTCGACGGTCTGCGCCTCGATGCGGTGCATGCCATCGAAGACCCGGATTTCCTCACCGAGATGGCCCAGCGCATCCGCGCGCAAATAGACCCGAATCGGCATGTCTGGCTGACTGTGGAAAACGAACTCAACCAGTCCAGCCTGCTCGAATACGACTACGACGCCCAGTGGAACGACGACGGCCACAACGCCCTGCACGTTTTGCTCACCGGTGAAACCGACGCCTACTACGCCGACTATGCCGCGCAACCCACCGAACAACTGGTGCGCTGCCTGAGTCAGGGCTTTGTGTTCCAGGGCCACATCACCCGTCATGGCGAACCTCGCGGCGAGCCCAGTGAGCACTTGCCGTCCACTGCGTTTGTGCTGTTCCTGCAAAACCACGATCAGATCGGCAACCGCGCGTTCGGCGAGCGTCTGCATCAACTGGCCGATCCACGCGCCGTGCAGGCAGCGACGGTATTGTTGCTGCTGTCACCGATGATTCCGCTGATGTTCATGGGCGACGAATTCGCCGCCGAGCAACCGTTCCTGTTTTTCACCAGTCACCACGGTGAATTGGCCGAACTGGTGCGCGAGGGCCGCCGCAATGAATTCGCGGCGTTCAGCGCTTTCACCGACCCGCACAAGCGTGAACAGATTCCTGATCCGAATGGCGAAAAAACCTTCCACGCCTCTCAGCCGAGGTTGATTGGCAATGGCAGCGTGAAACAGCAGGAAACCCTCGCGCTGTACCAAAAACTGCTGCAATTTCGCCATCAATACATCATCCCCCATCTGTCCGGCACGCAAGCGCTCGGCGCCCATATGCTCGGGTTTGGCGCGGTCAGTGCGCGCTGGCGCCTGGGCAATGGCAGTGAGCTGCGAATTGACCTGAACCTCAGCGACACGCCAGTGGTCAACCCTCCACAGACCGAAACCGTGTGGCTGTTTCAACAGCCGCCCAGCGCCGATCTGTCGGAATCGGGCGAACTGCCCGCGTATTGCGCGCTTGTCAGCCTCACGGCCGCAACCCCTTTGCAACCTCTGGATGGAGAGCGCCTATGAGCGATGCGCAACTGGAAATTCTGGCCAGCCGAGCCGGCCTCGCCGTCGACTGGATCGACGCCAACGGCCGCCCGCAAAAAGTCGCCCCGGCGGTGCTGCGCAATGTCCTCATAGGACTCGGCCACCCGGCCAGCACGGCTCAGGAAATCGATGCCAGCCTGCTGCAACTGCAAGAAGTGCAACAAGATCGCCACCTGCCGCCGCTGCTGACCAGCGACGTCGGCGTCAGCCTCGATCTGGCGCGCTATTTCGCCCCAGAGACGCCTTGTGAAATCCACCTCGAAGACGGTTCGCGACTGAACCTCAAACTCGACAACGAAGCGATGTTGCCCGGCCTGATTCCGGTCGGTTATCAGCAGGTACACATCGCCGATCAATATTTCACCCTGGCCGTGGCGCCGGAACGCTGCTTCAGCGTTGGCGACGCGGTGGACAACCCGATCCCCCGTGCCTGGGGCCTCAGCGTGCAGTTGTATTCGTTGCGTCGCCCTGGCGATGGCGGTTTTGGCGACACTCAGGCGCTGGAAGAACTGGCTCGTGTGGCCGGTGAGCGTGGCGCCGAGGCGCTGGCGATCAGCCCGCTGCACGCAATGTTCAGCGCTGATACCGGACGCTACAGCCCGTATTCGCCATCAAGTCGCTTGTTTCTCAATGCGCTGTACGCCGCGCCCGGCGCGATCCTCGGCGAACGGGCACTACGCGATGCCATCGACGCGGCAGGTCTGGCCGCCCAATTTGCGCAGCTGGAAGACCTGAAACTGATCGACTGGCCAGCCGCCGCCGAGGCCAAGCAGAAACTGCTGCAAGCGCTGTATGAAGGCTTCGTCGCCGGCGATCATCCGCTGCACCCAGACTTTGCCAGTTTCCGTCACGCCGGCGGCGAAGCGCTGGAGAATCACTGCCGCTTCGAAGCGATTCAGGAAATGCGCGCCGCGCGCGGGGAAAATCTCGACTGGCGGCAATGGCCGGAGCACTGGCACGACCCGCGCGGCGCGGCGCTGGCAGCGTTCGCCGAGGAATACGCCGAGCGCATCGGCTACTTCGCTTTTTGCCAATGGCTGATTCACCGCTGCCTGGAGCGCGCACAGACCGCCGCTCGTAGCGCGGGCATGGGCATTGGCCTGATCGCCGACCTGGCGGTCGGGGCCGATGGCGCCGGCAGTCAGGCCTGGAGTTTTCAGGATGAGCTGCTCGCCTCGCTGACCGTCGGTGCGCCGCCGGACATTCTCAACCGCTCCGGGCAAGGCTGGGGGATTTCCGCGTTCTCCCCGGAAGGTCTGATCCGCAATGGTTTCCGCGCATTCATCGACATGCTCCGTGCCAACTTCGCCCATGCCGGCGGCTTGCGTATTGACCATGTCATGGGCCTGCAACGCTTGTGGGTGATTCCTAACGGCTCCGCCCCGGCGGATGGCGCCTATCTGTATTACCCGGTCGACGATTTGCTGCGTTTGCTGACGCTCGAATCCCATCGTCACCAAGCCATCGTCCTCGGCGAAGACCTCGGCACTGTGCCAGACGGTCTGCGCGAAAAGCTCATCGCCCGCTCGATGCTCGGCATGCGCGTGTTGCTGTTCGAACAGGACAACACCCATTTCAAACCGATCCTCGACTGGCCGGACAACGCGCTGGCGACCACCAGCACCCATGATCTGCCGACGATCAATGGCTGGTGGCACGGTCGCGACATCGACTGGAATGCGCGGCTGGGTTTTGTCGACGCCAACGGTGAAATCGAATGGCGCCACCATCGCCAGCGTGAGCGCGAAGGTCTGCGCAGCGCCTTGAGTCAGGACCCGCAGAACTTTCGCGAGGAATCCCACGAGGCCGATCAAGTGGTCGATGCCGCCGTGCGTTTCCTCGGCCACACCCGCGCGCCACTGGTACTGCTGCCAATCGAAGACGCGTTGGGCATCAACGAGCAAGCCAATTTCCCGGGCACCATCGACACGCACCCGAACTGGTCGCGACGTTTGCCCGGTACCAGCGAAGCCTTGCTCGATGACGCCGATGCAGCGCGCCGTCTGGAATTGCTCGCCTGCGCAAGGCTTCAGGCTGCCGAGCGTGACCAATGAACCAAACGCTCATCCAGCCACTGCGCGCGACGTTGCGCCTGCAATTTCATAAAGGGTTCACCCTCGAACAAGCGGTACCGTTGGTGCCGTATTTTGCCCAATTGGGTATCAGCCACATATACGCCTCGCCGCTGCTCGCGGCGCGGGCCGGCTCGATGCACGGCTACGATGTGGTCGACCCGACCCAAGTCAATCCGGAACTCGGTGGCGAAGCGGCGCTGCGAAATTTAGTCAGCACCCTGCGCGAGCACGGCATGGGGCTGATCCTCGACATCGTTTCCAACCACATGGCCGTGGGCGGCAACGACAATCCGTGGTGGCTTGACCTGCTCGAATGGGGACGACTGAGCCCTTATGGCGAATTTTTCGACATTCAGTGGCACTCGCCGGATCCGTTGATGGAAGGCCAGTTGTTGCTGCCCTTTCTAGGCAGCGACTACGGTGTGGCGTTGCAGGAAGGCACGCTGAAGCTGCATTTCAATGCAGAAAAAGGCAGCTTCTACGTCGAGCATTACGACCACCATTTCCCGATCTGCCCAAGCGATTACGGTGACATCCTCAAACCCGAGGAGGCGCTCAAGTCTTTGGCCGATCGCTTCAGTACCCTCAGCTACCAGACCGATGCGCATTCGCTGGCGATCCCCTTGAAGGAAGAGCTGCGGCAACTGGCAAGCGATCCGCAGGTTCTCGAAGCGCTTCAAAACAACCTGAAAAATTTCGACTCGACCACTGAAGAAGGCTTCCAATCGCTGCATCAGCTACTGGAGCGACAAAGCTATCGCCTGGCCAGTTGGCGCACCGCTGCCGACGACATCAACTGGCGGCGCTTTTTCGACATCAATGAACTCGGCGGTTTACGCGTCGAGCGTCCGGCAGTGTTCGAAGCAACGCACGGCAAAATCTTCCAGTTGATCGCCGAAGGGCTGGTCGACGGCTTGCGCATCGACCACATCGACGGCCTCGCCGACCCGCGCGGTTACTGCCGCAAATTGCGTCGACGCCTTGACCTGATCGCGCCAGACCGACACTTGCCGATCTACGTCGAGAAGATCCTCGGCGCCGGTGAAACCCTGCACCGCGATTGGGCGGTGGACGGCACCACCGGTTATGAATTCATGAATCAATTGTCGCTGTTGCAGCATTATCCCGACGGCGAATACGTCCTCGGTGACCTGTGGCAACGGCGCACC
This sequence comes from Pseudomonas sp. SM4, assembly GCF_051913165.1. Classification (NCBI taxonomy): domain Bacteria; kingdom Pseudomonadati; phylum Pseudomonadota; class Gammaproteobacteria; order Pseudomonadales; family Pseudomonadaceae; genus Pseudomonas; species Pseudomonas sp. SM4. The sequence goes on from NZ_JBODOE010000002.1 coordinate 352,970, forward strand.
GAACGGCCCGCCGCGTTCATCGAAGAAGCGCAATTGGCGCGTCAGCAGATCCTCAACGGCTCGCTGGCCAGCGACTGCGAAAGCGTGGCGCAGGCCTTGCTGCAAGTGGCTCGCGACGACCTGATGACCCGCGACTTGACCCTCGGTGCGATCCGCCGGGTGTTGCAGGCGTTGATCGTGCATTTCCCGGTCTATCGCACTTACATCGGTGCGATGGGTCGCTCGGCGCAGGACGAGGTGTTTTTCCAGCACGCCATGGACGGTGCCCGGCAAACCCTCAGCGAAGCCGACTGGCCGGTACTCGACTGCGTCGCGGACTGGCTCGGTGGCACACCGTGGCGGCGCAAACCGCGTGGCCGCTCGCGGAAAATCCTCAAGCACGCTTGCGTACGTTTTCAACAATTGACCTCACCGGCCGCCGCGAAAGCCGTGGAAGACACCGCGCTGTATCGCTCGGCGGTGCTGCTGTCGCGCAATGATGTGGGTTACAACACCGAACAGTTCAGCGCGCCGGTCAGTGATTTCCACGCGGTCAATCAGCGGCGTCTCGCCGAATTCCCGGACAACCTGCTGGCCACCGCGACCCACGATCACAAGCGCGGCGAAGACACCCGCGCACGCCTGGCGGTGCTCAGCGAACGCAGCCACTGGTACGCCGAGCAGATCGAATTGTGGCGCGCCCTCGCCCGCCCGGTTCGCGTTGATGATCAGGTACCGTCGGCGGGTGATGAGCTGATCCTCTATCAAGCTTTGCTCGGCAGTTGGCCGCTGGATCTGCGCGACGATGATCAGGGCGGTTTCGTCGACTACGCCAAGCGCATCTGGCAATGGCAACAAAAAGCCCTGCGTGAGGCCAAGCTGCAAAGCAGCTGGAGCGCGCCGAACGAGGCCTATGAAAACGCCACCCAGGCCTTCACCGAAAAACTCCTGACCGGCGCCGACGGTGAACTGCTGCGCGCCGCACTGGCCAAGACCGTCAACAGCATCGCCGCTGCCGGCGCACTCAATGGCTTGGCGCAAACCTTGCTGCGCATGACCGTGCCGGGGGTGCCGGATCTGTATCAGGGCAACGAGTATTGGGATTTCAGCCTGGTCGATCCGGACAACCGCCGGCCGGTGGATTACGCCGCGCGCGCGCAGTCCTTGCAGGCGCCTCTGCCACCTGCGCAGCTGCTGGCGAACTGGCGTGACGGGCGTATCAAGCAGGCCTTGATCGCCGAGGTGCTGAACCTGCGTGCCGAGCATGCCGGGCTGTTCCGCCATGGCTCGTACCAGGCCTTGGAGGTGCTGGGCGATCAGGCGCACAACGTGCTCGCGTTTGCCCGCGAACACGAGGGGAAACAGGCCATCGTGATCGTACCGATCCGTTGCGCCACGCTGCTGGAAAACGGTGCTGTACCTCAGGTCGATGCGCTGCACTGGGGCGATACGCGGGTGGTTTTACCGTTCGCCGCCTCTGACGCAAACCTGAAGGGACTTTTTTCAAGCCGCGCAGTCACAAAAAACAGGGAGCTGAATATCAGCGACGCGCTGGGGGATGTCCCGGTCAATCTCTTTATCCAACACTTAACGTAAGCACGAGTTCAGTTCAGGAGCATTGCGATGAGCACCGACGATAAACGCATCCGCGAATTCGCCTATCAGATCTGGGAGTCCGAAGGTCAGCCAGAAGGTCAGGAAGCGCGGCATTGGGAGATGGCCCGCAAACTGGCTGAAGCAGAAGCCTTGGCACCGAAAAAACCACCGAAGGCTGCGGGCAGTAAAGCCGCTGGCAAGACAGCCGAGCCCAAAGCACCGGCCGCCAAACCAAAACCGCCGGCCAAAGCCAAACCGGCCAGCGCTGCCAAGGTGATTCCGCCAGGCGAAAAACCCGCCGAGAAAAAGCCGAGAGCGCCGCGCAAGCCTTAGGCGATCTAAAGCTAAACCGGATTATTGAACTGAATGAATGTGTGGCGGGCTTGCTCGCCACCGGGGACTGACTCGTTCTCAAGAAACCCACAAGTCCCTTGTAGGAGTGAGCCTGCTCGCGATTGCGATCTGACATCCAGCATTGATGTCGACTGATAAACCGCTATCGCGAGCAGGCTCACTCCTACAGGGTGTTGTGTAAGCCCAGAATTTACCCGTTTTGCAGGAGCAATCATGACCCGTCCAAAAAAAGCCGAACCCACCGCGCACGCCGAGCCTTCGAGAATCCGTGAAGGCCTGCCCTTCCCGCTCGGTGCGACCTGGGATGGTCTGGGGGTGAACTTTGCCCTGTTCTCCGCCAACGCCACCAAGGTCGAATTGTGCATCTTCGACGATGCCGGCGAAGTCGAACTCGAACGCATCGAACTGCCGGAATACACCGACGAGATCTACCACGGCTACTTGCCCGATGCGCACCCGGGGCTGATCTACGGCTACCGTGTTTACGGCCCGTATGACCCGGCGAACGGGCACCGTTTCAACCACAACAAATTGCTCATCGACCCCTACGCCAAGCAACTGGTCGGCGAGTTGAAATGGTCGGAAGCGCTGTTCGGCTACACCATCGGCCACCCCGACGCCGACCTCAGTTTCGACGAACGCGACAGCGCGCCATTCGTGCCCAAGTGCAAAGTCATCGACCCGGCGCACACCTGGGGCAACGACCAGCGTGTCAGTGTGCCGTGGGACAAAACCATCATTTATGAAACTCACGTACGCGGCATCAGCATGCGTCACCCCTCGGTGCCGGAAAACGTGCGAGGCACCTTCGCCGGTCTGATGAATGACGACGTGCTCAAGCACATTCGCAGCGTCGGCGTTTCGTCGGTCGAGTTGTTGCCGATCCACGCCTTCGTCAACGACCAGCACCTGCTGCACAAAGGCATGACCAATTACTGGGGTTACAACAGCATCGCGTTTTTCGCCCCGGACCCGCGTTATCTGGCCAGCGGCAAGATCGCCGAGTTCAAGGAAATGGTTGCGCACCTGCACGAGGCCAATCTCGAAGTAATCCTCGACGTGGTCTACAACCACACCGCCGAGGGCAACGAGCAAGGCCCGACCCTGTCGATGCGCGGCATCGACAACGCGTCCTACTACCGCTTGATGCCTGACGACAAACGCTTCTACATCAACGATTCCGGCACCGGCAACACGCTGGATCTGAGCCATCCGTGCGTACTGCAAATGGTCACCGACTCGCTGCGTTACTGGGCCACGGAAATGCACGTCGACGGTTTCCGCTTCGACCTGGCGACCATTCTTGGCCGTTATCACGATGGCTTTGATGAACGTCACAGCTTCCTCGTGGCCTGCCGTCAGGACCCGGTGCTGCGTCAGGTAAAAATGATCGCCGAGCCGTGGGACTGCGGCCCCGGTGGCTATCAGGTCGGCAACTTCCCACCGGGCTGGGTCGAATGGAACGACAAGTTTCGCGACACCGTGCGGGCCTTCTGGAAAGGGGATGACGGCCAGGTTGCCGACTTCGCCAGCCGCATGACCGCTTCTGGCGAGATGTTCAATCAGCGCGGGCGGCGGCCGTACTCGTCGGTGAACTTCATCACCGCCCACGACGGTTTCACCCTCAACGATCTGGTCTCGTACAACGACAAGCACAACGAAGCCAACGACGAGAACAATCAGGACGGCAGCAATAACAATCTGTCGTGGAACCACGGCGTCGAAGGCCCGACCGACGACCCGGAAATCAATGCGCTGCGCCACCGGCAGATGCGCAACTTCTTCGCGACCCTGTTGCTGTCGCAAGGCACGCCGATGATTGTTGCCGGTGACGAATTCGCCCGCACCCAGGACGGTAACAACAACGCTTATTGCCAGGACAGCGAGATCGGCTGGGTCAATTGGGACCTGAGCGAAGACGGCAAGGCGCTGCTGAAATTCGTCAAACGCCTGATCAAGTTGCGTCTGGCTTACCCGATCCTGCGTCGCGGTCGTTTTCTCGTCGGCGAGTACAACGAGGACATCGGCGTCAAGGACGTCACCTGGCTGGCGCCGGACGCCACCGAGATGACCACCGAGCACTGGCACGATGCGCACAACCGTTGCCTGGGCATGCTGCTCGATGGCCGCGCGCAGGAAACCGGCATTCGCCGCAAGGGTGGCGATGCGACCCTGTTGCTGGTGGTCAACGCCCATCACGACATCGTCAACTTCACCTTGCCGGAAGTGCCGGACGGTGGTTTCTGGACCTGCATGATCGATACCAATCAGCCGTCGATCCGTGGTCAGGAGCGTTTTGACTTCGGCCATGAATACTCGGTGACCGGCCGTTCGCTGTTGCTGTTCGAACTGCAACACGAAGAAGAAGATTGATATGGATCTGCAAAACTATCTCGCTCGCCGCACGCCGGATTATCCCGACACGGCGACCCTCGGCGCCTGTCTGCGGGCGATGGTCGAGGCCGGGCATGATCGTTTGCCGTTGCCCGGTAGCGGCCTGACGCTGGAGCGTTTCCAGCGTCTGGCCGATGTCGCCGGGCATGATCTGGGGTTGTGCAAACTCTACGAAGGCCATACCGATGCGTTGGCGATCATCGAACAACTCGGTGGCTCGCCGACGCCCGGCAGCACGTGGGGCATGTGGGCTGCAGAACCGCCACAGGCACGAGTCAAGGTCAGTCCCGCCGGGCACATGGTCGCACTGAACGGGCGCAAGGCGTGGTGCTCCGGCGCCGCGGTGCTCAGTCATGCCTTGCTGACCGCTTGGGACGCCGATGATCAGCAACAACTGGTGGCGGTGGCACTCGATCAACCGGGCGTGACCATTACCGATCAAGGCTGGCAAGCGGTGGGCATGGGCGCCACCGGCAGTGTTGAAGTGGTGTTCGATGGCGCCGAAGGCCAAGCCATCGGCAATCCTGGCGATTACTTGCAACGCCCGGGTTTCTGGCAGGGCGGCGTCGGCATTGCCGCGTGCTGGTACGGCGCCGCACGGCGGATTGCCGATTCGCTGCGCCAGCAATGTGCGCAACGTGAAGAGCCGCATGCTCTCGCCCACCTCGGCGCAGTCGACACGGCCTTGCAAGCGGCGGCTGACGTGCTGCGTTTCAGCGCCTTGCACATTGATGCGCACCCCGAAGACAACGCCGAACTGCTCGCCCGACGCGCTCGTGCTGTCGTCGAGCACTCCGCTGAGCAGGTGATCCGCGAGGTCGGTCGCGCGCTGGGCGCCGGGCCTTATTGCAAGGATCGTCACTTCGCTCGTTTGATCGCCGACCTGCCGGTGTTCCTGCGGCAAAGCCATGCCGAGCGCGACCTCGCCGCCCTCGGGCAACTGATTGCCCGTCAACCCGATGAGGTCTGGTCGCTATGAAAGCCAATCCGATCGTCGGCCAAGGCACGTCTTTGCATCAATGGCAGGCCTCGCGGCATCTGGCAGAGCTGCAAAGTATCGACATCCTCAGCCTGGTGCCCCCAGGTGCGCGGGCCGTGATTGTTGCCCCGCACCCGGACGATGAAGTGCTCGGTTGCGGGGGGCTGCTGCAGTTGCTTGCCGCCGCCGGGCGCGACTTGCAACTGATCTCGGTCACCGACGGCAGCGCCAGTCATCCCGGCTCCGAACGCTGGCCGGTCGAACGCTTGAGCGTGATCCGTCCACAAGAATCCGCCGAAGCCCTGCGCCGCCTCGGTCTGCCGATGCACCGTTTGAAGTGGCTGCGCGGTGGTTTCACCGACACTCAGGTGGCGGCTCAGGAACAACAACTGAGCGCGTTTATCGAACAGCATCTGCGCGCCAACGACGTGGTGTTTACCACTTGGCGCGAGGATGGCCATTGCGACCACGAAGCCGTCGGCCGCGCCAGTGCCGAAGCGGCGCGCCGGGTCGGTGCCATCTGCCATGAGTTGCCGGTGTGGACGTGGCACTGGGCGACGCCTGAAGACGCCGTCGTGCCGTGGCAGCGAGCGCGCAAGATTCTGCTGACGCCGGCGCAAGTCGCGCGCAAACGCCACGCGGTGCACGCCTTTGCCAGCCAACTGGAAGGCGACGCGCAAGCGGGACTCGCCCCGGTGCTCGCGCCTTACGTGATCGACCGCCTGCTGCAGCCTTTCGAAGTGGTGTTTTTATGAGTGTCGAGGATCGCTATTTCGACGGCCTGTTCGCCGGCAACGATGACCCCTGGGCCTTTCGCGAGCGCTGGTACGAACAGCGCAAACGCGCCATCACCCTCGCCGCCCTGCCGCGCCCGCACTATCGATCGATTTTCGAACCCGGCTGCGCCAACGGTGAGTTGAGCGCTGAACTGGCCCGCCGTTGCGACCGCCTGTTGTGCTGCGACACCGCCAGTGCCGCCGTGCGTCTGGCGCAAACCCGTTTGAGCGTGTTTGACCATGCCGAGGTACGGCAAAACCGCCTGCCGGGTGGCTGGCCGGAGGAAAAATTCGACCTGATTGTATTTAGCGAAATCGGCTACTACCTCGATAGCCAGGATCTGACAGCCGTTATCCGTCACATCAGCCATTCCCTGACCGCCGACGGCCAATTGCTCGCTTGCCACTGGCGCCCGCCGATTGATGACTGCCCGCTGAATGCGCGGCAGGTTCACGATTTGATTCACGAGCAACTGCAACTGCCGCGTCTGGTGCTGCATCAGGAGGCGGACTTCATACTTGAGGTCTGGAGCCGTGAACCACGTTCGGTGGCCGCACTGGAGGGCTTGCGGTGATCGGCATTCTGATCCCGGCGCACAACGAAGAAGACTTGCTCGACGAATGCCTGAGCGCCGCGCTGCGCGCCAGCAGGCACGGCTTGCTCGCCGGCGAACCGGTCGAAGTGCTGGTAGTGCTGGACAGCTGCACCGATCGCTCGGCGCACATCGTCGGCCGTTATCCGGTGCTGAACCTGCAGATCGAGGCGCGCAACGTCGGCCAGGCCCGCGCTGCCGGTGCGCGTCTGCTGCTGGAGCGCGGCGCACGCTGGATCGCCTGCTCGGACGCCGACAGCCGCGTGGCCGACGACTGGCTGGTGGCGCAACTCGGGCTCGGCGCTGACGCGGTATGCGGCACCGTGACGGTGGAACACTGGCATGAATCGTTCGATCAGGCCGCGCAGATCCGCTATCACAGCCACTATCGCGGCTGTGACGGGCACCGGCATATCCAGGGTGCAAACCTGGGCATCAGCGCCGATGCCTACCGCTGGGCCGGCGGTTTTCAACCGCTGGCGTGCGATGAAGACGTGCAACTGGTGCGTGAGCTGGAGCTGTCCGGCGCCAACATTGCCTGGAGCCATCGCCCGCAGGTTCACACCAGCGCCCGTCTGGACAGCCGCGCACGCGGCGGATTTGGCGATTATCTGCGACAACTGGCACAGCTTTGAGAAAAAAAACCAGATCAGGCTAATCTGTCACGAGACGAACAGCGCTTCTTGAGCAATACTCTGCTGCGCGGCAATCCAGGGTTCGGAGCGTCGTACGGCAATCAACCTGCCTTCACGGGTCGACCAGCGGCTTTTTATGTCTGCGTGCGCGACTGAGGGCGAGACACTACAAGGACGTCGCACCCATGAAACTGTTATCCCTCAGCGAAAGCGGGCAGCCAGCGCAGATATGGAACAGCGCCCCGCAACTCGACAACATTCCCGTCATCAATACCCGCAGTCTGGTCCCGCCCGGTGCGCGCGCCGTGGTCATTGCCCCGCACCCCGGCGATGAAGTGGTGACATCCGGCGGTCTCCTGCAGTTACTGGCCAACCTCGGCCATCCCCTGCAATTACTCTCGATCACCGACGGCAGCGCCAGCCATCCCGGTTCGCGGCAGTGGTCGGAAAAACGCCTGAGCGTGTTTCGCCCCCAGGAAAGCGTCGAAGCCCTGCGCCGTCTGGGCCTGCCCATGCACAGCCTGAAATGGGTGCGCGGTGGTTTCAACGACAGCGGCCTGATGGATCAGGAAACGCAACTGACTGAATTCATCAGCCGTTACTTGCGCCCCGGCGACGTGGTGTTCAGCACTTGGCGTGGTGATGGCAACAACGACCATGAAGCCGTCGGACGAGCCAGCGCCAGAGCGGCGGAACTGACCGGGGCGACCTTTCACGATGTGCCGATCTGGGCCTGGCACTGGCCGGAGCGCGAGCACAAGTTGATCCCCTGGGAGCGCGCCCGCAAAATTCGCCTCGACACCTGGACCGTCGCGCGCAAAAGCCACGCCACGCATGCCTACGCCAGCCAGCTCAGCGACGAACCGGCACTGGGCCTTGCAGCCAAACTGTCGCCGATGGTGCTCGAACGCATGCGCCAGCCCTACGAAATCGTCTTCCTCTAAAAAACCAACAGCCCCCCTGTAGGAGCTGCCGAAGGCTGCGATCTTTTGAAGTTGGCTGCTAAAAACAAGATCAAAAGATCGCAGCCTGCGGCAGCTCCTACACGGATGGGTATGAAAAGGAACTGCCGGGCCTCTGCATCAGTCGCATGAATAAGCAGACAGATTCAGAGGAGTGCACGTGTCCAGCGATCCCAAGCGTCACCTTAACGATGCGCCCGGCATTCATCGCCTGCGCGTGCTGACGGTCAATACGCACAAGGGTTTCACCGCGCTCAACCGGCGTTTCATCTTGCCGGAACTGCGCGAAGCCGTGCGCAGCACGTCCGCCGACCTGGTGTTTTTGCAAGAGGTGGTGGGTGAGCACGAACGTCATTCGAGCCGTTACAACGAATGGCCGCAAACCTCGCAGTACGAGTTTCTCGCCGACAGCATGTGGAGCGATTTCGCTTACGGACGCAACGCCGTGTACCCCAACGGTCACCACGGCAATGCCCTGCTGTCGAAATACCCGATTCGCGAATACCGTAATCTCGACGTGTCGATCACCGGCCCCGAACGCCGCGGCCTGCTGCACTGTGTGCTGGACGTACCGGGGCATGCCGAGGTCCACGCGATCTGCGTACACTTGAGCCTGCTCGAAAGCCATCGCCAGTTGCAGCTGCAACTGCTCTGCCAATTGCTCGAATCCCTGCCAGACGATGCCCCGGTGATCATCGCCGGCGACTTCAACGATTGGCAGTTGCAGGGCAACGCTGCCCTCTCCCGCCGTGACTATCTGCACGAAGCGTTCGAACGCCATCATGGCCGCCCGGCCAAGACCTACCCGGCACGTTTCCCCTTGCTGCGACTGGACCGCATCTACTTGCGCAATGCCAGCAGCCACGACCCACGTATCCTCGGCAACAAGCCGTGGACGCATCTCTCCGATCACCTGCCGCTGGCGGTTGAAGTTCACCTGTAATCTTGAGGTTGCCTGGACGAAATATTGACAGCAACGCCCTACACGGAGAGATCGGCCATATGGGGGTTTGCATCTGCTGGCAGACCTTCCGTCGGCAATAAAACCTCCGTATGGCGAGGCTTTCCTTCGATATTCCATACAAACAACCACTTAGTTATGTGCAGAAAAACAAACGCTTGCAAACCCCGTTTTGCCACTACCGCTCATCGTTCAATTTCTTGACGAGCACGCGCGACTCTTCTTATCTCTACCTTACTACCCCCGGAATCACTGCCCGGGGCGAGCCTTCGGACACTCGCGAAATCGAGCGGCCACGGTTCGCCCCGCTCCATTCGGTCGCCCCTCGTTCGGGGTAGGAGAGACGCCACACAGAGAGAATGCATGCGCTTGCAAGGTAGACCTCCATGAGAATTTCAATTACCCCACACGAGATCAAAATCACGTTCTGCACAGTGTCGAGCTCTATCTTGCTGTGCTCATCCATGGAGGCGCAGGCCGGTCCTGCGGCGGATGAAACCACGCCGTGGTATCGCGCGGACGTACCGGTCATGACCTTGCCAGCGACCGTCATCACTCCCGATCAGCAACGCTTCAGCTCACGGCCGGACGTGCGTGGCGCCAACCTGATCACTGAAGACCTCGCACCGAATGCCTGGGATCAGCTCTACGGACGCCCTGCCCGGCAGGCGCAAAACGATGTGTTGTCCTCGGGTTTTGCGATGCCTGGCAGTGGCGACTTCAAAGGTCCGGCGATCCTGACTCTGCAAAGTGGCAGCGGTCATACCCAGACCATCGGCCTGATCGGCGGCCTCAACCAGATTCAAGCCAACGGCAACGGCCTGCTCACCAGTCGCGCCCAAAGCGATCCGACCACCGACACCCTCAACCTGCAAGGGCAGAGCCTCGGCGCCTATTACAGCCTGACCGGCGCGCAAGGCTGGCACGTCGACCTGTCCGCCAGCGGTGGCCGCGTCAGCGGCTTCAGCCGCAACGAACAAGGCGCGCGGCAAGCCACTGAAGGCAGCGCGCTGACCTTTTCGGTGGAAGGCGGTTTTCCGATTGGCTTGAGTGAAAATTGGGTGGTGGAACCGCAGGCGCAACTGATCAACCAGCGCATAACGCTCGACACGCCGTATGCCGGATCGGGGAATGCCTCATCAACAGACCTGACCGCCTGGAGCGGTCGTGTCGGTGCCCGGCTGAAAGGCAGTTACGACTTGAACGGTCTGCCGGTCGAACCGTACGTGCGCACCAACCTCTGGCACACGGTGTACACCGGCAATACGGTGACGCTCGATCAGGTCGACAAGATCAGCAGCAGTCGCAAGTCGTCGACCGTTGAATTGGGCCTGGGACTGGTGGCGCGCATGACACCGGCGGTGAGTCTGTACGTGAGTGCCGATTACAGCAGCGATGTCGACGACAACGATTTGAATGGCCTGATTGGCAGCCTGGGTGTGCGCATGCGTTGGTGAGCTTCAGATCACCGAAGATCCCTGTGGGAGCTGGCTTGCCAGCGAAGGCGGCGTGTCAGTCACCAAAAATGCTGAAAGTGACGGCCTCATCGCGGGCAAGCCCGCTCCCACAGGTTTTGCAGCGCCTTGGATCAACCCTCAGGCTTGAGGATCAACACCGCCAATGGCGGCAGGTTCAGTTCCAGGGATAACGACTGGCCATGGCTTGGCACTTCCTCGGTAAACGCCCCGCCGCCATTGCCGTAATTGGAACCGGCATAGGTGTCGGCATCGCTGTTGAGCAGCTCTGTCCAACGCCCGGCAAACGGCACGCCCACGCGATAGGCCTGACGCGGCACCGGGGTAAAGTTGGCCACCACCAGCACCGGTTTGCCGTCCTTGCTCCAGCGCAGCCAGGCGTAAACGCTGTTGATCGCATCATCGCCAATCAGCCACTGGAACCCCTGTGGCGCGTCATCCTGATCGTGCAGTGCTGGCTCCTCGCGATACAGTCGATTAAGGTCGCCGACCAGTTTCTGTACGCCCTTGTGCTCGGAATACTGCAGCAGATACCAATCCAGCTGCTGATCGTGATTCCACTCGCGCCACTGACCAAATTCGCAGCCCATGAACAACAGCTTCTTGCCCGGGTGCGTCCACATGAAGCTCAGATAAGCCCGCAGATTGGCGAACTTCTGCCAGCGATCGCCGGGCATCTTGTCGATCAGCGAGTGTTTGCCATGCACCACTTCATCGTGGGAGATCGGCAAGATGAAGCGCTCAGACCAGGCGTAGACCAGGCCGAAACTCAGCTCATTGTGGTGATGCGCGCGGTACACCGGATCCTGCTGAATGTAATGCAGCGAATCGTGCATCCAGCCCATGTTCCACTTGTAGGCAAAACCGAGGCCGCCCTGCTGGGTGCTCTGACTGACGCCCGGCCACGCCGTGGATTCTTCGGCGATCACCAGGGCGCCCGGTGCTTCCAGCTCCACCACGTCATTCAGGTGCCGGAGAAAATCGATGGCTTCCAGATTTTCCCGCCCGCCGTGACGGTTCGGCACCCACTCGCCCGCCTTGCGCGAATAGTCGCGGTACAGCATCGAGGCCACCGCATCGACGCGCAAACCATCGACATGGAAATGTTTCAACCAGTGCAGCCCGGAGGCCAGCATATAGCCGTGCACTTCGGTGCGCCCCAGGTTGTAGATCAGCGTGTCCCAATCCTGATGGAAACCTTCCAGCGGATTGCCATATTCGTACAGCGCGGTGCCGTCGAACTGCGCCATGCCGTGAGCATCGGTCGGGAAATGCGCCGGCACCCAGTCAAGGATCACGCCAATTTCCGCCCGGTGGCAGGCGTCGACGAATTCCGCGAACTGCGCCGGCGAGCCGTAGCGCGCACTCGGGGCAAATTGCGAGAGCAATTGATAACCCCAGGAACCGCCAAACGGGTGCTCCATGATCGGCATCAATTCAATGTGGGTGAAGCCCAGTTCCTTGACGTAAGGGATCAGCCGCTCAGCCAATTCCGGCCAGGTGTACTGGCGCGCCACTTCGCCCAGATCATCCAGCTCGCACTGCCAGGAACCGGCGTGCAGTTCATAGATCGACAATGGCGCCGAATGCTTGTGACGGTCACGGCGGCTGTTCATCCAGTCGTGATCCTGCCAGTCGATTTGCAGCGGTTCGGCGACTTTCGAAGCGGTGTCCGGCGGCAGACTGGTGGCCAGCGCCATCGGGTCAGCTTTGAGCGGCAAGATCCCGTGGGCGCCGAGAATTTCATATTTGTACAACTCACCCGCTTGCAGGCGCGGGATAAACAACTCCCAGACCCCGGACGGATGACGCAAGCGCATCGGATGGCGACGGCCGTCCCAGACGTTGAAATCACCGACCACCGACACGCGCCGGGCATTCGGCGCCCACACGGCAAACCGTACGCCGTCGACGCCATCGACAGTTTTCAGCTGCGCGCCAAGGCAGGCGCTGAGGTCGCGGTGATTGCCCTCGGCGAACAGATACAAATCCATTTCACCGAGTAACTGGCCGAAGCTGTACGGATCTTCCGCGACCTGCTCGCCACCGGCCCAACGCGTGCGCAACTGGTACGGCCGCGCCTGCTCGAAATGGCCGACAAACAGCCCCGGCGTTTCGGTTTGCTCCAGCGGGCCGCGTTCTTCGCCGCTGTCCTTGTCCAGCACCACAACGCTCAACGCACCGGGCAGATAAGCGCGAATGAATTGCCCGCCAGCGCCATCGCCATGCGGGCCAAGAATGGAAAAAGGATCGTGATGTTCAGCACGCACCAAGGCATCGATATCTTTCGCCGAAGGCAGCAATGCTTCTTTGACCTGACCCTGTTCCTTGTTCGAGAAACTCATGACTACTCTCCACCAAGATCGGAAAAGGGTTTAAGCCCCGTCAATAACCCATACAAACCGTGCAACGGCACGGGCAGCCACGTGGGGCGATTTTCGGCTTCATAGGCCACTTCATAGGCCGCCTTCTCCAGACCGAACAATGCCAGCGCAGCGTCGGCCCCTTCAGGATCTTGCCAAGCATGATCAAGACTAGCTGCCGCGCGGCGATATGCCTGAACAAATGCTTCACGCGCTTCACGCAAATAGCGTTCCGCCACCCGACGGCGGGCGTCTTCGGACTCGGCACTGTGGTCGACGTTGTGGACGTTGATGGTCATCGCCGCCGCGTAATCGAAGGAGCGCAGCACACCACTGACATCTTTGTACGGACTGTGTTTGCCTCGGCGCTCACTCAATGGCCGCGCCGGTTCGCCCTCAAAGTCGATCAGGTAGGCATCGCCTTTGATCACCAGCACCTGGCCCAGGTGCAGATCGCCATGCACGCGAATGCGCAAGCCGCCAGTGGCTTTCTTCGCCAGATCCTGCACATGGGCGAGGATGGTTTTTTTCTCGTCGACCAGCCGTTTCACCAGCTTTTGATCCGCCGCACTGAGTTCGCCCTGATGCTGCTTGAGCAACTTCAGCGCGTGTTCGACTTGAGCAGCAATATCCTTGGCCGTCGCTTGCATGTCCTTGGCGGTGGACACCTGTGGGGCGAAATCAGCGTTGTCGGTCGGTGCCGCGAGCACGTTGTGCATCTCGCCGAGGCGTTGGCCGAGCATGCTGGCAAAATCCTTCAATTCGCCCAGCGCGTTGTAATGCTGCTCCTGCTCGGACATGGCATCGGCAAGTTCATCGCGCAGTGCCCGTTCGAGGTTGTTCTGCGTCCATTCCCAGGCGTCGCCCTGATTGCTCAGATAGCCTTGGGCGATCATCAGCAAGTTGTCTTCGCCCTGGGCATCGCGACGAATCACCGAGCCAAGCAATGGAGAAATATTCTCGAAACCGGCCTCGGTCAGGTACGCGCTCATCTCCAGTTCCGGGTGCACGCCGGAAGCCACTTTGCGGATCAGCTTGAGCACCAGGCTGTTGCCGATCACCACCGAACTGTTCGATTGCTCAGCCGACAGATAGCGCACTTCCGACTCGGCACCGAGGCCGAGTTTTTCCAGTTGCGCCGTCGGTGCGAAACGGATCTCGCCCTCGGTTGATTCCAGCACGGTGTTGTTCTGCATGCCTTGCAGCACGGCGCGAATAAACGCTTCGAGGCTGAACGCATCGGTGATCAAACCGACCTGACGCACGCGACGAACGCGCGACAACGCCAGTTGCTGCGGCAGCGCCGGGCCGACCTGATCTTCGGAGATAAAACCGAACGGCAGCTGATAACGGCTGGTCTGGCCAGCGCTGGTGACCTCGATTTCGCTGAGCAGCACCGGATGTTGGGCGTCGCCAAAGCGCACACCGTAGGCCAGATTCACCTTGTCGATGGCCGCGTCCTTGCCGGCGAACCAGCGACGGTTCTGCAGCCAGCTCGGCAAAATGTTTTGCTCCAGCGTCGCGCGGGACGGTGCTTCGAGCAGCTCTTCCATGCGTTTTTTCAACACCAGCGTGGTGAAGTCCGGCAGGCTCTGCGCAGGTTCCACGTGCCAGCTCGGCATCTGATTTTCCGTGGCAAGCGCAAACCAGTAGAAACCGTACGGCGCCAGGGTCAGGAGGAAATTCAACTGGCCAATCGGCGGGAAGGCGTTACCGCCGAGCATCTCCACCGGCACCATGCCGACGTACGCCGACAGGTCCAGTTCCGCCGCTTGCGCGCTGCGCGACACGTTAGCCACGCAGAGGATGATTTCGTGTTTGCCGTCGGCGTCGGTGAATTCGCGGGTGTACGCGAGAATCCGGCGGTTGCTCGGCGAGAGCATTTTCAACGTGCCGCGACCGAACGCCTTGGACTGCTTGCGAACGGCGAGCATGCGTCGTGTCCAGTTGAGCAACGAATGCGGATCACCGGCCTGGGTTTCGACGTTGACCGACAGGTAACCGTATTGCGGGTCCATGATCGGCGGCAGCACCAGGCTTGCCGGATCGGCGCGGGAGAAGCCGCCATTGCGGTCGATCGACCACTGCATCGGCGTGCGTACGCCGTCGCGGTCGCCGAGATAGATGTTGTCGCCCATGCCGATCTCGTCGCCGTAATACAACGTTGGCGTGCCGGGCATCGACAGCAGCAGGCTGTTAAGCAACTCGACACGACGACGGTCGCGCTCCATCAGCGGTGCCAGGCGTCGACGTATACCAAGGTTGATCCGTGCGCGGCGGTCTGCGGCGTAGTAATTCCACAGGTAGTCGCGCTCTTTGTCGGTGACCATTTCCAGGGTCAATTCATCGTGGTTGCGCAGAAAAATCGCCCACTGGCAATTGGCGGGAATTTCCGGGGTCTGGCGCAAAATATCGGTGATCGGGAAGCGATCCTCCTGGGCCAGCGCCATGTACATGCGCGGCATCAGCGGGAAGTGGAACGCCATGTGGCATTCGTCGCCATTCAAGCCGCTGGCGTCGGTGTCACCGAAATACAGCTGGGTATCTTCCGGCCATTGGTTGGCCTCGGCGAGCAGCATGCGGTCGGGGTAATTGGCGTCGATTTCGGCGCGAATCTGCTTGAGGACGTCATGGGTCTCGGGGAGGTTTTCGTTGTTGGTGCCGTCGCGCTCGATCAGGTACGGAATGGCGTCGAGGCGCAGGCCGTCGATGCCCATGTCCAGCCAGTAACGCATCACCGAGAGCACGGCTTTCATCACTTGCGGGTTATCGAAATTCAGATCGGGCTGGTGCGAATAGAAACGGTGCCAGAAGTACTGGCCCGCGACCGGGTCCCAGGTCCAGTTGGACTTTTCCGTGTCGAGAAAAATGATCCGCGTGCCGTCGTATTTCTGATCGTCATCGGACCAAACGTAAAAATCCCGTGCCGCCGAGCCGGGCTTGGCTTTGCGCGCGCGCTGGAACCACGGGTGCTGGTCAGAGGTGTGGTTGATGACCAGCTCGGTGATCACCCGCAAACCACGTTTATGCGCCTCGGCGATGAAGCGCTTGGCATCGGCCATGGTCCCGTAATCGCTGTGTACGCCACGGTATTCGGCGATGTCGTAGCCGTCGTCACGACGTGGCGAGGGATAGAACGGCAACAGCCAGATGGTGTTGACGCCGAGTTCGGCGATGTAATCGAGTTTGGCGATCAGGCCGGGAAAGTCGCCGATCCCGTCATTGTTGGAGTCGAAAAACGATTTTACGTGAACCTGGTAGATCACCGCATCCTTGTACCAGAGCGGGTCTTTGATAAAGGTGGCTGCCTTGGGTTTCTTCGCCATGTGAAACTCCTGCTGAATTCTATTCAATTCCTGTGTAGGAGCTGCCGAAGGCTGCGATCTTTTGATTTTGTTTTCTGCAAGCAAGATCAACAGATCGCAGCCTTCGGCAGCCCCTACATTGGGTTAGGCGTGCATCAATCGGTGGTGATTCGCCAGATGCCGAACGGCTGGTAAGCCGGGTCTATGCGCATGAACTGGTATTTGCCATGCCAGTCCCAGCGATGTCCGTTCATCAAATCTTCACCATGGGTCGTCGCATCGTCCGGCAAGCCCATTTCCCACAGCGGCAGTTCGAAATTCGCTTCCTGTACGTTATGCGGATCGAGGCTGACCGCGACCAGAATGAAATTGCTGCCATCGGCGCTGCGCTTGCCGAAGTACAGAATGTTGTCGTTCCAGGCGTTGTAGACCTTCAGGCCCAGATGCGTGTGCAACGCCGGGTTCTGTCGGCGGATGCGGTTGAGCTGGGCGATCTCGGCAATGATGTTGCCCGGTGCGGTGAAGTCGCGGACGCGGATCTCGTATTTCTCCGAGTCGAGGTATTCCTCCTTGCCCGGCACCGGCGCCGCTTCACACAGTTCATACCCGGAATACATGCCCCACAGGCCCGAGCCCATGGTCGCCAGCGCCGCGCGGATCAAGAACCCCGGACGCCCGGACTCATGCAGGAATGCCGGATTGATGTCAGGCGTATTGACGAAGAAATTCGGCCGGTAGCACTCGCGCCACGGCGATTCATTCAGCTCGGTGAGGTACGTGGCCAGTTCGGCCTTGGTGTTGCGCCAGGTGAAATAGGTGTAACTCTGCGTGTACCCGACCTTGCCCAACCGCGCCATCATCGCCGGCGTGGTGAACGCCTCGGCGAGGAAGATCACTTCCGGGTGCAACGCCCGCACATCGGCAATCAACCATTGCCAGAACGGCAACGGTTTGGTGTGCGGGTTGTCGACGCGGAAGATCTTCACACCCTCCTCGACCCAACCGATGACGATGTCGCGCAGCTCGACCCACAGGCTCGGAATCGCATCCGGCGCGTAAAAGTCGACGTTGACGATGTCCTGATATTTCTTCGGCGGGTTTTCCGCGTATTTGATCGTGCCGTCCGGGCGCCAGTTGAACCAGCCCGGATGCTGCTTGAGCCACGGGTGATCCTGAGAACACTGAATGGCGAAATCGAGAGCGATTTCCAGACCATGATCGGCAGCCGCCGCCACCAGTCGACGGAAGTCTTCGCGAGTACCGAGTTGCGAGTGAATCGCCTCGTGACCACCCTCCTCGCTGCCAATCGCATACGGACTGCCAGGATCATCCGGGCCAGCGCTCAGCGAATTGTTGCGACCCTTGCGATGCGCGCGGCCGATCGGGTGGATCGGCGTGAAGTACAACACGTCGAAACCCATGTCCTGGATCATCGGCAAGCGCGAGTGCACGTCATTAAAGGTGCCGTGACGTTTGGGGTCATCGGTGATCGAGCGTGGAAACAGCTCGTACCAACTGGCGAACTCGGCCAGCTCACGCTCGACGTCTACCGGGAATTCAGGGCTGACGCTCAAGTAGGCGCGGTGATCGGCCTCGGCCATCAATTGCGCACTGCGCGAGTGCAGAAACAGCGCGACCTGCTCGGTTTCGAGCAACCCCGACAGTTCATGGTGCAGCGCGGCGAGCTGTTCGCTGAGCTGGCCTTCGCTGCGTTCGGCGGCCTGTTGCACCATCGTCCGGCCTTCTTGCAACTCGAGCGAAACCGGTACGGCGGCGGTGTGTTTCTTCTCCAGCTCGTACTGGAAACTGGCGAAGTGATCGATCCACGCTTCGATGCAATAGAGGAAACGGCCCTGATGCTCAGGGCGGAACTGGCCTTGCCAGCCGTTATTGCCTTGATCGGACATGACCTCGCTTTGCCAGGTCTCCTCGCCTTCCTCGCGCCAGCGAATGCGCACGGCCAATTTGTCGTGGCCATCGGCAAACACCTTGCTGGTGACCACAACTTCGCGTCCGGCAATCGACTTGACGGCAAACTGGCCGCCATCGAGGGTCGGCTGGGTGTTTTCAATGGCGATGCGTGGCAACAACAAGGCCTGCGATAGCGGGATGTGCGGGTTGTAGCTCAGTTCTGAGGGGGTTTCAGCAGTCATTGAGCATCTCTCCTTAACGCCCAAAGGACGCTCTTGTGCCGGTTCAGCGTTCGCAATCGAACGCCCGTCCGGAATGAACTCACTTAGGTTCCGAGCGACCTGCCCCGGGAAAAGTTCAGATGAAATTGCCGTTACAGAAAAGCGGATCGAATTCGCCACGAGGTGGTCAATCCACTTAAGCACTTCTCACGCCATGTGCCACACGGAGGTCCACCGATGAACATCCCGATCCCGGCCGAAACACCCGATCCGAACATCGACAAACCCACCCTGCCCGAAACCGAACCGCAACCGATTCCCGAGCAGGAACCACCAGGCACCACACCACCGCCCAAGGAAGAACCACCAACGACCATGCCCCCCGTGATCCTCTGAATCCGCCACCCCTCAGGTACCTGATCGTTCCCACGCTCGGCGTGGGAATGCAGCCCGGGACGCTCCGCGTCCCCAAGCGGACGCAGAGCGTCCATTGAGGCATCCCCACGCAGAGCGTGGGAATGATCAGCCGGCGCAGGAGCGATCAGTGGTCATCCGTCTTCTGCTCTTCCTTCTCGAAAAACTTCACGATCCGTGGCATCACGCTGAAGATGCCCAACGCCAACAAGGTACTGAGCAACGCCGTCGCCTCTTTGCCCATCCCTGCCGCCACGCCAATTGCCGCTGTCATCCACAGCCCAGCCGCTGTGGTCAGGCCCTTTACGTGACCTTCGTCGCCTTCCGGGTTCTTCAAAATAGTCCCGGCGCCGAGGAAACCGATCCCGGCAATCACCCCCTGCAGCACCCGGCTCATCGCATCGGACTCCGCCCCTGAAGTTTGCGGCACCAGCACAAACAGCGCCGCGCCGAGTGCCACCAGCATGTGCGTGCGCACCCCGGCGGCCTTGCCTTTGTGCTCACGCTCAAACCCGAGAATCCCGCCGAGAATCGCCGCCATCAGCAGGCGCACGGTAATGCGCGTCAGCTGCGACGCATCGCCGACGTCGGCGAATTCCGCTTGCAGGGTTGCCCACACTTCATGCCACCACGCGTTCATCGTGCAGTCCTTGTTATTGGCTCATAGACGATGGACAGCGGCGACCATTAATCAGTTGCGCAGAACGATCAGCGAAGCGCGCGCCCTAACCTTGCAGATACCCCTGAAAAAAGGACTGCCGCCATGCCTCTGCGAGTCGATGAATCCAATCCCGAGCAAAAAGTGTGTTTTTTCACCGTCGAAAATGGTGAGGAAATTCGCATTTGCGACACCCTTGAAGTCAGGACAGATAGCGACAAAGCCATGTCTTTCGTTGAAATAGAAGGCCGCCGCGTTTACATCACCGAAGCCGAGGCCGACGCCTTGACCGTTGCCGGTGCCAGAGACGGTCGCAAGCACCTGAAGGCCGACGAGAGTGATTCGGTGATTTGACTGACCCGGATCAACACCCGGCGCAAACGTCTGCGATAGGCATTTGCGCCTTTGTCTGCGGGCTGCTTCAAGTTGACGCAGGCGCTGTGCGAAAAGCCATCTGATCCGCTTTTTATTGAAATACCTGAGTCTGTTATGCAAACAGATCGACGCTCATAGTGCTCTGGCCTGATGGAGGCTGATGAGCGAATAACCATGAGCGAACAAATCCCCGTCCGAACCGTAGAAGCGTCTCCCACTATAAAAAGTGTGCCCGCACGCCCAATGAAGGCGACGGCCAAATCCAGCGACAACCAGATTCACACCCGCAGCTTCACCGGTCTGTTTCGCACCTTGCGCATGAGTGGCGCGGGGTTTCTGTTTTTGCTGTTCTTCGGCACCGTGTGGCTGAACTGGGGTGGCCGGCAGGCAGTGCTCTGGGACCTTTCCGAAAGCAAATTCCACATCTTCGGCGCGACCTTCTGGCCACAGGATTTCATCCTGCTCTCGGCGCTGCTGATCATTGCCGCGTTCGGCCTGTTCGCCATCACCGTGTTCGCTGGCCGGGTCTGGTGCGGCTACACCTGCCCGCAGAGTTCGTGGACGTGGATCTTCATGTGGTGCGAAAAGATCACCGAGGGTGAGCGCAACCAGCGCATCAAACTGCAAGCCGCACCGTGGAGCCTGAACAAACTCGCGCGGCGTGCGGCCAAGCACACCTTGTGGCTGGCGATCAGCGTGATGACCGGCCTGACCTTCGTTGGCTACTTCACCCCGATCCGGCCACTGGCCGAAGAGCTGCTGACCTTGCAGATCGGCGGTGTCAGCCTGTTCTGGGTGCTGTTTTTCACCGCGGCCACTTACATCAACGCCGGTTGGCTGCGTGAAGCGGTGTGCATGCACATGTGCCCGTATGCGCGCTTCCAGAGCGTGATGTTCGACAAGGACACCCTGGCGATTTCCTATGACGTCGCCCGTGGCGAGAACCGTGGACCGCGCAAACGTGATGTAAAACCGCTCGAAGCAGGCCTCGGCGATTGCATCGACTGCCAGTTGTGTGTGCAGGTCTGCCCGACCGGCATCGACATCCGTGACGGCTTGCAGATGGAATGCATCGGTTGTGCCGCGTGCATCGACGCCTGTGACTCGATCATGGACAAGATGAACTACCCGCGCGGCTTGATCCGCTACAGCTCCGAGCGCGAGTTGCAGGGTGGCAAGACGCACCTGCTGCGGCCACGACTGATCGGCTACACCGTGGTGCTGCTGGCAATGATTGGCGCTCTGGCGTTGGCGTTGGTCGAGCGGCCGATGGTGTCGCTGGACGTGACCAAGGATCGTGGGTTATTCCGCGAGAACGGTCAGGGCCAGATCGAAAACATCTATAGCCTCAAAGTCATCAACAAGACCCAACAACGCCAGACTTACAACTTGAGCCTGGTGGACGGCGACGGCTTCCAGCTACAAGGCAAGACTGAACTGAGTCTGGCGCCGGGCGAGATCGTTGACGTGCCGGTGTCGGTGGCGATGACCACCGAACGCCCGACCAGCAGCTCGCAGACCTTGAGTTTCAAGATCGCCGACAGCGATGAGCCCGAGGTTTACAGCGTGGCGAAGAGCAGGTTTGTGGCGCCGATGAATCGTTGAGCCGTTAGAATCCGCTCCCTCACCCCAGCCCTCTCCCAGGGGTAGAGGGGGCCGACCGAGGTGTCTGTCGCTATACATCGACCTGACAGGCCGAGTCGATTATGGATTCAGCAAAGCATGTTCAGGCCGAGTCGATTATGGATTCAGCAAAGCACTTTCAGGTCGGTGTAGTTCACAAGCATCCCCCAATCAGTCCCCTCTCCCTCTGGGAGAGGGTTAGGGTGAGGGGCAGTTCTCCTGACACACCTCATCATCAACCAGCACCAAGGCTCCTCGATGAAACGCTACGAAAAATTCGCCGACGACATCGCTGAACTGATCCGCTCCGGCGTCCTCGGCCCCGGCCAGCGCGTGCCTTCGGTGCGTTACGCGAGCCAGACCTACGGCGTCAGCCCGTCCACGGTGTTCCAGGCATATTACCTGCTGGAACGCCGTGGCCTGATTCGTGCCCGGCCGCGCTCCGGGTACTTCGTCAACACCCACGCGCCAAGCCCGTTTTCCGAGCCCGTCATCAGCAGTCACGTCAATGACTCCACCGAAGTCGATGTCAGCGAACTGGTGTTCTCGGTACTGGAATCGATCAAGGACCCAAGCACCGTACCCTTCGGCTCGGCGTTCCCCAGCCCGACGCTGTTCCCGCTGCAACGCCTGTCGCGTTCGCTGGCCAGCGCCGCCCGCGAGATGGACCCGCGCATGGTTGTCACCGACATGTCGCCGGGCAACCCGCAACTGCGCCGCCAGATCGCCCTGCGCTACATGGTCGGCGGCCTGATGCTGCCGATGGAAGAACTGCTGATCACCAACGGCGCCCTCGAAGCACTGAATCTTTGCCTGCAAGCGGTGACCGAGCCCGGCGATCTGGTGGCCATCGAAGCCCCGGCGTTTTACGCCAGCCTGCAAGTGCTGGAACGGCTGAAACTCAAAGCCGTGGAAATCCCCGTGCACCCGCGCGACGGCATCGACCTCGGCGTGCTTGCGCAAACCCTGGAACGTCATCCGATCAAGGCCTGCTGGTGCATGACCAGTTTCCAGAACCCGATGGGCGCGACCATGCCTGAGGCGAAGAAACAGGAACTGGTCGAACTGCTGCGCCGCCATCAGGTGCCGCTGATCGAAGACGACGTCTACGCCGAGCTTTATTACGGCCAGCAGGCACCGAAACCGGCCAAGGCCTTCGACACCGAAGGTTTGGTCATGCATTGCGGCTCGTTCGCCAAGAGCCTCGCCCCCGGCTACCGCATCGGTTGGGTGGCCGCCGGGCGTTACGCACAGAAAATCGAACGACTGAAACTGATGACCTCGCTGTGCGCCTCGATGCCGGCGCAAGCGGCGATTGCCGACTACCTGCAACACGGTGGCTACGACCGGCATCTGCGCAAATTGCGTTATGCACTGGAAGAACAACAGAGCGCGATGCTCGCCGCGATTGCCCGCTACTTCCCGGCACAGACACGGGTCAGCCAACCGGCGGGGGGCTACTTTTTGTGGCTGGAATTACCGCCACAGATGGATTCGCTGAAGCTGTTTCAGATGGCATTGGCGCAGGGCATCAGCATCGCACCGGGACCGATCTTTTCGCCGACGCAGCGTTTCAGGAATTGTATTCGCCTTAATTACGGCAGCCCGTGGACCGAGGATTCGGAAAAGGCCATGGAGACGTTGGGGCGGATCGTGCGGTCGTTCTGATAACTCGATGTTGAATGCGCGGGCTTCATCGCTGGCAAGCCAGCTCCCACCGGTTTCTTGGTCGCTCACACATTTTGTGTACGCTGAAGATCCCTGTGGGAGCTGGCTTGCCAGCGATGGCGCCGCAACTATTCACATAGATTTAAAAAATTAACGCCCGCCACCGAGATCAACAAACGTCCCGGTCGCATACGAAGCCTTATCCGATAATAACCAGACAATCGCCTCCGCCACCTCATCCGGCCGCCCCCCACGGGCCATCGGAATCGCTGACTCCAGCTTGCTGACCCGATCCGGATCGCCACTCAGTGCGTGGAAATCGGTATAGATGAACCCCGGACGTACCGCATTGACGCGAATCCCCTCGCCCGCCACTTCCTTGGACAAACCGATGGTAAACGAGTCCAGCGCGCCTTTTGAGGCGGCGTAATCGACGTACTCATTCGGCGAGCCCAGTCGCGAGGCTACCGAGGAGACGTTAACGATGCTGCCGCCCTGCCCGCCGTGTTTGGGCGACATGCGCAGGATCGCGTGCTTGGCACAGAGGATTGGCGCCAGCACATTGGTTTTCATGATTTTGAGGATGCGGAATTCGGACATTTCATCGACCCGAGATTTGTGTCCGACGGTGCCAGCATTGTTCACCAGTGCGGTGACGCGGCCCAATTCGGTGTCGACCCGGTGAAACAGCGCGACCACTTCGTCTTCGATACTGACGTCGGCGCGGACCGCAATGGCTTGTGCGCCCAGAGCACGGACTTGTTCCAGCACGCTTTGCGCGGCCTGTTCGTCTTGCTGGTAATTGATGCAGATCCGATAACCTTGCTCGGCAGCCAACAGCGCCGTAGCGGCGCCGATCCCGCGCCCGCCACCGGTGATCACAATGACTTTATCCATGCTGGCCTTTCCCCCCAATGCACACGTAACAGTCGGGGGGAAGAATAACCGCCCTTGACGGGTTTTGCATGGGCTGTGTTGGCAGCAGAACCGCCCACGCAAAACCCCTCACCACAATAAACCTCAGACTGCTGACAGTTCCTTGCCGCGCACGATGTCTTGCATGAAGCGTTCCGCCGGCATCGGGTGCCCGAGCAGATAACCCTGCAACGAATCACAGCCAAGCTGAGTCAGGAAGTCCTGCTGCACGCCGGTTTCAACACCTTCGGCGACAATACGCAAACCCAGTGCCTGACCCAGCGCGACAATCGCCGACACAATCGCCGCATCATCACTGTCGTGCTCAAGATCGCGGACAAAACCACGGTCAATTTTCAGCTCATTGGCCGGCAGGCGCTTGAGGTACATCAGGCTCGAATAACCGGTACCAAAGTCGTCGATGGACAGGTCGACGCCCATGTCCGACAACTCCTGCAACACCGTCATACTCGCGTCAGCGTCGCTCATGGCCGTGGTTTCAGTAATTTCCAGGGTCAGGCTGTTGGCCGGCAAATGATGCGTAGCCAGCGCCTTGGCAACGCTTTGTACCAGCCCGGCATGGCAGAACTGCAACGCCGACAGGTTCACCGCAATACGCCAATCGGTGTAACCCAGCACGTACCACTCGCGCATCTGCCGGCAAGCCTCGTTGAGCACCCATTCGCCGATCGGGATGATCAGGCCGGTTTTCTCCGCGAGCTCGATGAACTTGTCCGGCATGAGCATGCCGTGCAGCGGATGCTGCCAGCGCAACAGTGCTTCGGCACCAACCGGGTTACCCGTGGCGGCGTTGAACTTGGGTTGGTAATACAAGCTGAACTGGCTGTGTTCCAGTGCCGCGCGCAGGTCCTGCAACAGCTGCAACTGCTTGCGCGCGTTATTGTTCATCGACGCGTCAAAGAAGCTGTAACCGTTTTTGCCAAGCCCCTTGGCGTGGTACATCGCCGCGTCGGCATTCATCAACAGTTCCTGAGCGTTCAGGCCATTGCCCGGGTACAGAGCAATGCCAACGCTGGCGGAAATCTGCAAATCATGTTCGGCAACACGGAACGGCCGCGCAATAAGGCCCACCTGACGCGCCGCCAGACCCAATGCATCATTGGGTTCGGTCAGGCGCACCAACAGCACAAACTCGTCGCCGCCAATCCGCGCCAGGGTGTCCAGGCTGCGCAAATCTTCGCGCAGGCGCACGCCCACTTCGCGCAACAACTGATCGCCCATGTGGTGGCCGAAAGCATCATTGACCGGTTTGAATCCGTCCAGATCGATAAACATCAAGGCAAAACAGCCGCCCTGCTCATGGACTTTTTTCATCGCCTGAGTGATCCGGTCATCGAGCAGCATGCGATTGGGCAGACCGGTCAGGGTGTCGTGCAGCGCCAGTTGCGTGAGTTCGCGGTTGGCCACCGTCAGCGAGTGCGCCAGATCGGCGGTGCGCGCTTCGAGGCGTGCGTCGAGGATCGATGTGAGCAATGCGATCGACAGCACCGCCAGCGTGGTGATCAGCACCAGGCTGTCGAGGCCGTTGCCTTTCAGACCATTGAGGGTGGCGCCGCAGAAGCTGCCATCGGGAAACTGCGCGGCGGCCATGCCGGTGTAATGCATGCCGACAATGGCGATGCCCATGATCACCGCTGCCCCGGCGCGAATCAGGCGCACATAGGGCGAATGCTGGCGCAGGCGAAAGGCGATCCACAGGGCGGCGGCCGAAGCACCGACGGCGATCAACAAGGACGCGCCGAACAGCGCCGGGTCATAGTCGATCCCGGGCGTCATGCGCATGGCGGCCATCCCGGTGTAATGCATCGCGCTGATGCCGGCGCCCATGATCAAGGCGCCGAATGCATGCTGCAAAATCGGCAATTTCGGCTGGCTGACCAGCCACAAGGCAAACCCGCAGGACAGCACCGCGATCAGCAGCGACAGCGCGGTAATGGTGATGTCGTAGCCCAGATCGATCGGCAGTTTGAAGGCGAGCATGCCGATGAAGTGCATGGACCAGACGCCGACACCCATGGCCAGCGCACCGCCTGCCGTCCAGAAATGCACGGCACGTCCCTTGGCGGTGGCAATGCGCCCGGTCAGGTCAAGTGCGGTGTATGACGCGAGGATCGCCACGCACAGCGAAATGAAAACCAGGGTGAACGAATAACTACCGATGAGCATGTGCATTCTCGTGGCGACCCGATCCGTACTGCGTCCATTCTCGGCCGGGCAAATGCGCCGATTGTACTGATTGCACAGAAGAACGCACTGACAAAGTAATCAAATTGCCACTAACCCGATGAAACGTTTGTTTGATCGTCCTACAAGGCTCTGGAAAGCACTTCTCCCCCCGTAGGAGCTGCCGCAGGCTGCGATCTTTTGACCTTGATTCTTTAACAGGCAAGATCAGAGGATCGCAGCCTCGTTTC
>NZ_JBODOE010000002.1:379661-379991 GCF_051913165.1 Pseudomonas sp. SM4
TCTTTTGACCTTGATTCTTTAACAGGCAAGATCAGAGGATCGCAGCCTCGTTTCACTCGACAGCTCCTACATAAGCCACCGCCCTGTAGGAGCTGCCGCAGGCTGCGATCTTTTGATTTTGATTCTTTAACAAGCAAGATCAAAGGATCGCAGCCTCGTTTCACTCGACAGCTCCTACATAAGCCACCGCCCTGTAGGAGCTGCCGAAGGCTGCGATCTTTTGACCTTGATTCTTTAACAGGCAAGATCAGAAGATCGCAGCCTCGTTTCACTCGACAGCTCCTACATAAGCCACCGCCCTGTAGGAGCTGCCGAAGGCTGCGATCTTTT
>NZ_JBODOE010000002.1:380091-569459 GCF_051913165.1 Pseudomonas sp. SM4
GATTTTGATCTCGCAGCCTGCGGCAGGTTCTAAAGGGAGGTTATCGTCACTTGGAGTCGCTCACATCCAGTTGCCCGTCCCAACCACCGCCCAATGCGGCGATCAGTTGCACGCTGGCGATCAGGCGGCTTTGCAGGATGTTCAGCACGCTGCGCTCGTTGCTCAATGCCGTGGCTTGCACCACGACCACGTCGATGTAGGCAATCAATCCAGCCTTGTACTGGTTTTCCGTCAGACGCAGCGAATCACGCGCCGCGTCGAGCGCTTCCTGGCGCACCGCCGCTTCGTCTTCATACACCTTGAGCTGCACCAGGTAGTTTTCCACCTCGCGGAAACCATCGAGCACGGTCTGGCGATACTTGGCCACGGTCTGGTCATACACCGCTTCGGTCCGGTCAACCTCCGCCGAACGAATGCCGCCGTCGAACAGCGGCAAGTCCAGCTTGGGCCCGACCGACCAGAAACGGTTGGGCAAACTGATCAAGTCATTTGAGGTACTGCTGCTGTAACCGCCGCTCAGACTCAGCGACAGGTCGGGGTAATACGCCGCTTTCGCCACCCCGATATTGGCATTGGCCGCAATCACCGAACGCTCGGCCGAGGCGATGTCGGGACGCCGTTCGAGCAGTTGCGAAGGCAGACTCAACGGCACTTGTGGCAGGTTGGGAATGTTCTGCGTTTCGGCGATATTGAAACCCGCCGGGGCTTGCCCGGTCAGCACGGCAATCGCGTTCTCGAACTGCGCGCGCTGCCAGATCAGATCGACCAGATCAGCCTGGGTGCTTTTCAGCTGGGTTTGCGCCTGGGCCACCGCGTCTCGCCCGGAAACACCGGCGCGGTACTGGTTCTGTGTCATTTTCAACGAACGTTCATACGCCGCAACGGTGGCTTCGAGCAGTCGTTTCTGCTGATCGATCACTCGCAATTGCAAGTAGTTCTGCACCAACTCCGACTGCTGGCTCAGGCGCATCGCCGCCAGATCGGCAAAACTCGCCTGGGCACTGGCCTGATCCGCCTCAAGTCCCCGGCGCAATTTGCCCCAGATATCAGCTTCCCAACTGACGCCCAACTGCGCGTTGTAGGTATCTCGAATCCCGCTCGAGGAACTGCTCAAACTCGAACTGCTGCTGCCGGTGCCCTGACTGGAGCGGGTCTTGCCCACACTCAGATCGACATTCGGGTAAAACGCCCCGCGCGCACTGCGCACCAGCGCCTGGGCCTGACGGAACTGGGCTTCGGATTGCGCGACGGTCTGGTTGGAGCTGTTGAGTTTCTCGATCAGCCCGTTGAGCTGCTGATCACCGTACAGTTCCCACCAGGCACCACGCGCCAGCGAATCGCTGGGATTGGCCTGACGCCAGCCCTCGGCTTCCTTGTACTGGGCAATTTCAGCGGTTTGCGGGCGCTGGTAGTCCGGGCCGACAGCGCAGGCACTGAGCAACGCCACGCACAGCGACAGGCTCAACAGACGCGAACCGCGAACAGAGGCCAGATGGATAAGCGAACGGTCAGTCATAGCGGAGTTTCCAGAGCGGCGTCAGTGCGCACGCCACGCCATTTGTTGAAGCGATGGCGCAGCTTGTCGAGATAGAGGTAAACCACGGGTGTGGTGTAGAGCGTCAGCACCTGGCTGAAGATCAGCCCGCCGATAATCGTCAGGCCCAATGGCTGACGCATTTCCGCACCTTCGGCGCGGCCGAGCAGCAACGGCAAGGCGCCGAGAATCGCTGCCAGCGTGGTCATCAGGATCGGGCGCAGTCGCTGCAGGCAGGCACTGCGGATCGATTCCAGCGGGGTCATGCCCTGATGACGCTCCAGTTGCAAGGCGAGGTCGATCATCAGGATGGCGTTTTTCTTCACCACACCGATCAGCAGGAACAGGCCGAGCAATGAAATCAGGCTGAACTCGCCACCCAACGCATAGATCGACAGCAGCGCCCCGACACCTGCCGACGGCAAGGTCGAGAGAATCGTCAGCGGGTGAATATAGCTTTCATACAGCACGCCCAGCACCAGATACACCGCCAGCAGCGCACCGAGGATCATGAACGGCTGACTCTTCTGAGTGGCGGCGAAGGCGTCGGCAGTACCGGCCATTTTCGCAATGACATCTTCCGGCAAGCCGACCTTGGCGATCGCCCGTTCAATGGCCGCGCTGCCCTGCTCTACCGTGACGCCTTCGGCCATGTCGAAGGCAATGTCCTCCGAGGCGAACTGGCCTTCGTGGCTGACGCGGTCGTCTTCCAGGCTGTTTTCATAATGCGCGAAGGTCGACAGTGGAATCCGCGCGCCGTCAGCGGTGATCACCTGCACCTGTTTGAGCGTCACCGGGTCCTGGGCGTATTTCGGATTGACCTCCATCACCACCTGGTACTGGTTGAGGCTGTCGTAGATCGTCGAAATCTGCCGCTGGCTGTAAGCGTTGTTCAGCACCGCCGTGACCATGTCCATGTCCACGCCAAGGCGTTTGGCCTGGTCACGGTCGACAATCAACGTCACCTGCTGCGCACCCGCCCCTTCTTTGGCGTCAATGGCGGTCAGTTCGGGCAAGGCCCGAAGCGCGGCCACGACTTTTGGGTACCATTTGCGCAACTCACCCAGATCACCGCTTTGCAGGATGTAACTGTACTGCGACGAAGTCTGCTCGCGGCCACCGCCAAACTGCAGGTCCTGGTCCGCCATCAGCATCAATTGCGCACCGGCGACCTTGGGCATTTCCTTGCGCAGGCGTTCGATGACTTTCTGCGCCGACAGCTGACGTTCCTTGATCGGTTTCAACCGCACCAGCATGAAGGCGTTATTAGTGCCGTTGGTGCCGCCGATGAACCCGGCAACACTTTCCACGGCTTCGTCCTTGAGCACGGCGCGGCGGAAAACCTCCATTTTCGGCTGCATCACACTGAATGACAGACCGTCGTCACCGCGCACAAAGCCGATCAATTGGCCGGTATCCTGCTGCGGCATGAAGGTTTTCGGCACCACGACGTACAGTGCGACGTT
The DNA here is from genome assembly GCF_051913165.1 of Pseudomonas sp. SM4. Lineage (NCBI taxonomy): Bacteria > Pseudomonadati > Pseudomonadota > Gammaproteobacteria > Pseudomonadales > Pseudomonadaceae > Pseudomonas > Pseudomonas sp. SM4. The sequence continues at coordinate 383,092 of NZ_JBODOE010000002.1, forward strand.
CACCCCGACGGTGATCAGCAGACTCAGCAGCGTCAGGCGGCGGTGGCGCAGCACCCAGTCGAGGCTGGTGGCGTATTTGCCGACCATCCAGTCGTTGGTCCGCCGGCTCCAGCGTTGCAGGCGGTTTTCCTGGCCCGGCGTATGTGGCTTGAGCCAGCGCGCGCAGAGCATCGGTGTCAGCGTCAGGGAAACCACCAGCGACACCACAATCGCGGCAGCCAGCGTGATCGAGAACTCACGGAACAGACTCTCGACAATCCCGCCCATGAACAGGATCGATAAAAATACCGCGACCAGCGACACGTTCATCGACAGCAAGGTAAAGCCGACTTCCTTGGCTCCGAGGTACGCGGCCTGCATCGGTTTGACGCCTTCGTCGATGTGCCGGGAAATGTTCTCCAGCACCACGATGGCGTCGTCGACCACCAACCCGGTAGCGAGAATCAGCGCCATCAGCGACAGGTTGTTCAGCGAGAACCCGTAGAGGTACATCACCGCAAAGGTGCCGACCAGCGACACCGGCACGGCCAGGGTCGGAATCAGCGAGGCGCGGAAGTTACCAAGGAACAGGAACACCACCAGGATCACCAGCGCTACGGCAATCAGCAAGGTCATCTCGGCTTCGTGCAGGGTCGCCTTGATCACCGGCGAGCGATCCATCGCCAGATTGAGCTTCACACTGGCTGGCAATACCGCTTGCAGCGCTGGAAGTTGCGCCTTGATCTCGTTGACGGTCTCGATGATGTTGGCACCGGCCTGCCGGTTGATCACCAACAAGACGGCCGCGTCATCGTTGAAGAAACCGCTGTTGTAACGGTCTTCGACGCCGTCGCTGACCTTGGCCACATCCTTCAGGCGCAGCGCGGCGCCATCGGCATAGTGGATGATCAGCGATTCGTAATCCTTGGCTTTCTCCAACTGGTCGTTGGCCTGGATCTGCCACAACCGCTGACCGTCCTCGACCGACCCCTTGGGCCGACGTACGTTGGCATCGGCGATGGTCTTGCGCACATCATCGAGCGCCACGCCGTACTGGTTCAGCGCCTGCGGTTCAAGTTCGATACGCACCGCCGGCAGCGAACTGCCGCCGATCTGCACTTCACCGACGCCCTGCACCTGCGACAGGCTCTGCGACAGAATGGTCGAGGCCAGATCGTACAGCTGGCCTTTTTCCAGCACGTCCGAGGTCAGCGACAGCACCATGATCGGTGCTTGCGACGGGTTAACCTTCTTGTAGGTCGGCATGCTGCGCATCCCGCTTGGCAACAGGTTGCGCGAGGCGTTGATCGCGGCCTGCACTTCACGCGCTGCGCCATTGATGTCGCGGTCGAGATCAAATTGCAGGATGACCCGGGTCGAACCCTGGCTGGAACGGCTGCTCATGGTGTTGACGCCGGCAATCGCGCCGAATGAACGTTCCAGCGGCGTCGCCACGGTGGACGCCATGACTTCCGGACTGGCACCGGGCAGGCTCGCCTGCACCACGATCACCGGGAAATCCATTTGCGGCAGCGGCGCCACTGGCAACAAGCCGAAGCTGACACCGCCCAGCAGCATGATTGCCAGGCTCAGGAGCATGGTCGCTACAGGGCGCTTGATGAAAGGACCGGACAGATTCATCGCACGCGATCCCCAGCTTCACCGCACACCCCTGTAGGAGTGAGCCTGCTCGCGATAGCAATTTGTCTGCTCACATAAATGTTGGATGTGCCGGCCTCATCGCGAGCAGGCTCACTCCTACAGGGGTTATGTGTACGCACGGTCATACCGAGACCTCTTCGGCGTCGGCATTGGTTTTGCCAAAGCGGCGGCCGAGACGGTCGAAATACAGGTAGATCACCGGGGTGGTGAACAGCGTCAGCACTTGGCTCACCAGCAAGCCGCCGACCATCACCAGACCCAACGGTTGACGCAACTCGGCGCCAGAACCGGTGGCCAGCATCAGCGGCACCGCACCGAACAATGCCGCCAGCGTGGTCATCAGGATCGGCCGGAAGCGCAGCAGCGCCGCCTGGTAAATCGCCTGTTCCGGCGCCATGCCCTGGTTGCGCTCAGCATCGAGGGCGAAGTCGATCATCATGATCGCGTTCTTTTTCACAATACCGATCAACAGAATGATGCCGATGATCGCGATCATGCCCAGGTCGTTACCGCTGAGCAGCAACGCCAGCAAGGCGCCAACGGCGGCCGATGGCAACGTCGAAAGAATGGTGATCGGGTGAATGTAACTTTCATAAAGCACGCCGAGCACGATGTACATGGTCACCACGGCGGCCAGAATCAGCAGCAAGGTGCTCGACAGCGATGCCTGAAACGCCTCGGCGGCGCCCTGGAATTGCGTCTGCACGCCCACCGGCATGCCGATGTCTTTCTGTACCTGTTCGATCACGTCCACCGCATGCCCCAGCGCCACACCCGGCGCAAGGTTGAACGACATCATCACAGCCGGGAACTGGCCGATGTGGGTGATCGCCAGTTGCGCCTGGCGTTCCTCGACGTGGGCCAGACTCGACAGGCGCACCTGCGCGCCGTCCGTGGTCTTGACGTGAATCTGGTCCAGCGCCTGCGGGCCGATCTTCTCACCGGCCTGAGCCTGCAGCACCACGCGGTACTGGCTGGCCTGGGTGTAGATGGTCGAAATCTGCCGTTGGCCGAAAGCGTCGTACAGCGCATCAGTGATGTTCGCCACTGACACGCCGAGACGCGAGGCCGCATCACGGTCAATCACCAGATACACCTGCAAACCCTTGTCCTGCAAATCACTGGCCACGTCCGTCAGTTCCGGGCGCTGCGCCAGCGCCTCGACCAGTCGACCGCTCCATTGGCTGAGCAACTCGGAATCCGGCGAAGACATGCTGAACTGATACTGCGTGCGGCTGACACGGTCTTCGATGGTCAGGTCCTGCACCGGCTGCATGAACAGACGGATACCGACCAGTTTGTCGACTTGCGGCTGCAACCGCGCAATGACTTCACTGGCCGTGAGATCGCGATCGCCATGGGGTTTGAGGTTGATCAGCAAGCGGCCGCTGTTGAGCGTCGCGTTATCGCCGTCGACACCGATGTAGGACGACAGGCTCTGCACGGCCGGGTCTTCAAGAATGATCTTCGCCAGTGCCTGTTGGCGATCACCCATCGCGGCAAAGGAGATCGATTGCGGCGCCTCGGAAATGCCCTGGATCACCCCGGTGTCCTGCACCGGGAAGAAGCCCTTTGGCACGACCATGTAAAGGAATACGGTCAATGCCAAGGTGCCAATCGCCACCAGCAAGGTCAGGGGCTGGTGTTTCAGCACCCAGCGCAGCATCCGCCCGTATTCGGCAATCATCCAGTCGATCACCGCACCGCTGGCGCGATAGAAACGCCCCTGTTCGTGTTCCTCCGGTTCACGCTTGAGCAGACGCGCGCACATCATTGGCGTCAGGGTCAGCGAGACCACCAGGGAAATCAGGATGGCGACGGCCAGGGTAATGGCGAACTCGCGGAACAGGCGCCCGACCACGTCGGCCATGAACAGCAACGGAATCAGTACCGCGATCAGCGACAGGGTCAGCGAGATCAGGGTGAAGCCGATCTGCTTGGCACCTTTCAGCGCCGCCTGCATCGGGCTGTCGCCCTCCTCGATAAATCGGGAGATGTTTTCCAGCATGACGATGGCGTCATCGACCACAAAACCAGTGGCGATGGTCAACGCCATCAGGGTCAGGTTGTTGACCGAGAAGCCGGCCAGGTACATCACCCCGAAGGTGCCGATCAACGACAGCGGCACGGCCACCGAGGGAATAATCGTCGCACTGGCGCGGCGCAGGAACAGGAACGTGACCATCACCACCAGCGCAATGGCGATCAGCAATTCATGCTGGACGTCAGTAACCGAGGCGCGGATGGTTTGCGTCCGGTCGGTCAACACGGTGACATCGAGACCGGCCGGCAAGTTGTCGGTGATGCTCGGCAGCAACGCCTTGATGCGGTCGACCACTTCAATGACGTTGGCGCCCGGTTGACGCTGAATGTTCAGCAGGACGGCCTGATTCTGGTTGGCCCACGCGGCGAGACGTTCGTTTTCGGCGCCATCGACGATTTCCGCGACATCCTTGAGGCGCAACGGTGCGCCGTTCTTGTAGGCAAGGATCAGGTTGGCGTAGTCCTCGGGCGACGTCAGTTGGTCGTTGGCGTCGAGCATCGATACCCGGGTCGGGCCGTCGAAGTTGCCTTTCGGCTGGTTGACGTTGGAGGCACCGATCAGGGTGCGCACATCCGACAGGTTCAGGCTGTTGGCCGCCAGTGCCTCGGGGTTGACCTTGATCCGCACAGCCTGACGCTGGCCGCCGGCGATGCTGACCATGCCGACGCCGCTGATCTGGGCGATTTTCTGCGCCATGCGCGTGTCGACCAGGTCATTGAGCTTGGGTAGCAGCATGGTTTTCGAGGTGATGGCCAGGGTCAGCACCGGGGTGTCGGCCGGGTTGACCTTGTTGTACACCGGCGGTGCCGGCAGATCGCTCGGCAGCAGGTTGGTTGCCGCGTTGATGGCGGCTTGCACCTGTTGCTCGGCGACGTCCATGTTGATGTCGAGGCTGAAACGCAGGGTCAGCACCGAGGCGCCACCGGAACTGGTCGAGGCCATTTGCGTCAGGCCCGGCATCTGCCCGAACTGGCGCTCGAGCGGTGCGGTGACGGCGCTGGTCATCACGTCCGGGCTGGCGCCGGGATACAGGGTCATGACGCGGATGGTCGGGTAATCGACCTGCGGCAACGCCGAAACCGGCAACAGACGGTAAGCGATCAAGCCGGCCAGGACGATGGCCAGCATGCTCAGGGTAGTGGCTACCGGACGGAGGATGAACAGCCGCGAAATGTTCATGCGCCCTTCTTGGCCTTGTCAGTCACTGCCGCGTCCGTCGGGTTGGCGGCCGATTTGCCCTGCAGGTGTTCGGTCGGGGTGGTCGGGACCTGGTTGCTGTCGTTGACCACCTCCACTTCGCTGCCCTCTTTCAAACGGTCGGTGCCCTCGAGCACAACGCGGTCGCCAGCAGCCAGGCCTTCGGTGACCACCGTGTTATTGCCATCGCTGGCGCCGATCTTCAGTTGGCGAATAGTGACTTTCTTGTCGCCGTCCAGCGCGTAGACGAAGGTGCCGTTGGTGCCGAATTGAATGGCCGCGGACGGCGCCAGAATCACGCCCTTGAGGGTGTCTGCCAGCAGGTGCACGTTGACGAACTGATTGGGGAACAGCGACTGATCGCGGTTTTCGTAGCGCGCCTTGAATTTCAGCGTGCCGGTGGCGACATCAATCTGGTTGTCGAGGCTTTGCAGCACGCCGGTCGCTTGCAGTTTGGTATCGCCGCGATCCCACGCTTCGGCCGGCAGTTTCGCGCCGCTGCGGTAGCGGGCGAGTACGGTTTCGAGGCTGTTTTCCGGCAAGGTGAAGGCGACGCTGATCGGTTGGGTCTGGGTGATGACTGCGAGGAACGTGGTGTCATTGGCCGCGACGAGGTTGCCGACGTCGACCTGACGCAGACCGACACGACCGGCAATCGGCGCGCGAATTCGGGTGAATTCGAGATTGAGCTTGGCGTCGTTGACGGCCGCCTGATTGGTTTTCACCGTGCCCAGGTACTGGCCGACCAGCGCTTCGGCGGTGTCCAGGGTCTGCTTGGCGATGCTGTCCTCTTTGAACAGGCCGCGATAACGCTCGACATCGACCTGAGCGTTTTTCAGTTGCGCCTGATTCTGCAGCAAGGTGCCTTCAGCCTGCAGCAAGGCATTCTGGTAAGGACGCGGATCGATCTCGGCGAGCAGGTCGCCGGCCTTGACCATCTGGCCTTCTTCGAAATTGATCTTCACCAGTTCGCCGCCAACGCGGCTGCGCACATTGATGGTGTTGAGTGCGGTGACCGTGCCCAGCGCCTTGTAATACAGCGGGAAGTCCCCAGTGACCGCCGGTGCCACGCGCACCGGTATCGGCCCGGCGCCACCGCCGAAGCCCGGCCGCATCATGCCCGAACGCCCGGTATGCCCGGCGGCCGCTTTCTCACCGCCCTCCTTGTGGGCTGAGCCGGCAGGCCAGAATTTCCAGCACAGGACGGCGATAACCAACAAGACAAGCAGGCTGATCAGCCAGCGACGGGAGTTGCGGGGGGACGATTGCATGGAATGATTAACCATTGGGCGCGTGGGCTTCTTTTACGGGAGGCTGAACGATAAGCACTGGTGGGGAATTAGCAAAGCAGCTTTACCGGCAATTTACCTTCAACTTACGTTTCAAGGTGTGAGGCAAAACACTGATACACAAATGAAAACGGCCTGGACAGGGCCAGGCCGTTAACAATTGTAAACGCGTTGTAGCAGAGCTTACTTCAGTACGGCCAGAGCAGCGTCGTAGTTTGGCTCTTCAGCGATTTCCTTGACCAGTTCGCTGTGCAGGACGTTGTCGTTTTCGTCCAGAACCACCACGGCACGGGCGGTCAGGCCTTTCAGCGGGCCGTCAGCGATGGCCACGCCGTAGTTCTCGATGAACTCGGTGCCGCGTAGGGTCGACAGATTTTGCACGTTTTCCAGGCCTTCGGCGCCGCAGAAACGCGCTTGGGCGAACGGCAGGTCAGCCGAGATGCACAGCACTACAGTGTTTGCCACTTCGTTGGCCTGAGCGTTGAACTTGCGCACGGAAGTCGCGCAGGTCGGGGTGTCGACGCTTGGGAAGATGTTCAGGACTTTGCGCTTGCCGGCGAAGTCTTTCAGGGTAACGTCCGACAGATTGCCGGCAACCAGGGAAAAGGCTGGCGCCTTGGAACCGGCTTGTGGCAATTGGCCGTTGACTTGAACCGGATTGCCTTTGAGGGTGACTTGAGCCATGACTTCAGTCCTTCTAGTGTTTTGAGTGGAAAGCATGCAAGAGGCCGAAGTTAACCACGAAATTGTCCGACGACCTATGCCCCACTTGAAAATTGTCGGGCGACAGCACAAAAAATTGTATACAACCCGACACCCCCGTAGGAGCTGCCGAAGGCTGCGATCTTTTGATCTTGGTTTTTAACGAAAAGATCAAAAGATCGCAGCCTGCGGCAGCTCCTACATTAATAGTTGCAGCGTGTCGGGTTGAGTTTGTTAAAGCGCAGGTTTGCATCTTTTATTTAGAGAACCTGTCGATTCACCGCTGGCCCGTTCGACTAACCAACGAATCCCACACGCCACGGAGTAACCGCCATGCGATTCATGATCTTTGTCAAAGCCAGCGCCGATTCCGAAGCCGGCATCATGCCCAGCGAACAATTGATTACCGAAATGGGTAATTTCAACGAAGAACTGTCCAAGGCCGGCATTCTGGTCGATTGCGATGGCCTGCACCCCAGCAGCAAAGGCGCCCGCGTACGTTTCTCCGGCGATCAACGCACGGTCATCGACGGCCCCTTTATCGAAACCAAAGAACTGGTCGCCGGCTACTGGATCTGGGAAGTGAAATCGAAAGAAGAAGCCATCGAATGGGTCAAGCGCTGCCCTAACCCGATGCCTGGTACCGAATCCGAAATCGAAATCCGCCAGATATTCTCCGCCGAAGACTTCGGCGCCGAATTCACCCCTGAGGCTCGTGCACAAGAAGAACGCATCCGCGAACAAGCCAAGAAAAACACATGACTCTCCCTGTAGGAGCTGCCGAAGGCTGCGATCTTTTGACCTTTTTATCTTTAACAACAGATCAAAAGATCGCAGCCTTCGGCAGCTCCTACAGGGATATTTTTTATGTACACAATTTGATTGTGAACCCGCACACAAAACCAAAGAATTAATCCATTCGACTGGCTAACTCCCGATTAGCTGCTAGCGTCATTCAGACGTGTCCTACAGGCTTGATAAGCAAGGGATTACGCCCTACGGCCGAGAAGTGCCGAGCTGTCCAAAAGCCACCAGGGAATCGGGGATGAAGTGCAATCGAGTGGGGAAGACTCTGTTTCTGGCGAGTTCGCTAGCGGCTGCTTGCTGCGCGCAGGCGGATAACGCCGAGGACTCCAATAAAAGCAACAACCCGCTCAACGTGGCGCCGGGCGCCAATCTGCAGGACTACTACACCCCCAAACTCTACGACAGCAACGCGCACAGCAATGACGTGTTGCTGCGCGGCACCTTGCCGATCGCGCCGAGCGATTTCATCGGCGTGCCGCAACTGGTCCGCGCGACGCTGCCGATCAGCACCCGACCCGATCCGCACAACGGTTACAGCACCGGCATCGGCGATCTGAACCTGTTCGACATCTTCATTCTGAAAACCGAAGGCGTGCAGTTGGGTATCGGCCCGCTGATCACGGCGCCAACCGCCGAACAGGACGAACTTGGCACCGGCAAATGGCAAGGTGGCCTCGCCGCCGTGGCCATCGATGCCTCGCCGCGCGGTCTGCTCGGCGCCCTTGTGCAATATCAAAGCTCCTTCGCTGGCGACAATGACCGCCCGCACGTCGAGAGCGCAACGATGCAGCCGTTCATCATCCATAACTTGGAAAAAGGCTGGTACCTGCGCTCCACCGGCACCTGGACCTTCGACCTGAAAAACGACACCCACTACATCCCGATCGGCCTCGGTGTCGGCAAGGCGTGGAAGGCTGGCAGCAACATTCTCAACGCCTTCGTCGAGCCGCAGTGGACGGTTGACCGCAAGGGCGACGGACTGCCGCAGTTCGTGGTGTACACCGGCATCAACGTGACGTTTGGCAAGTAAGGAAAACTGTATGCGAACAGCCCTCAAAGCCGCCGGCTATGCCCTGATGACGATGTTCGTCAGCTGCGGGGTCGGCGCACAGGATTTCACCCACCGTTCGCCTTCAGTCAGGGCCGACCTGAAGGCAACGCCCGAGCGCCAGGTGTTGCCGGCATTCGAATTTTTTGACAGTCAGAACCATAAGCGGAGTGTTTGATGGTCAAGCCTAACGTTGTGCGTCCGTTGCTGGCGCTGTGCATGATCGGCAGTCCTCTGCTTTACGCAGCAGAGGGCGGCGTGGGCCGACCGATTACCGGTCAGCAGGTATTCTCCAATGCTGGCATCGTCCCGCCGGAGCCGGGCTGGGTGACGTCGTTGACCAGCATCTGGTACGACGGCTCGCTCAAGGGCAGCAACGGCGCGCCGATTTCCGGTGCGGTCAGTGGCGGGATCGACATGAAAGTCTCCTACACCATGGCCAACTTCACCCACGTCTGGGACACCGGCAAGGGTCGCTGGAACTACGCCTCTGCGGTGGGCATTCCGGTGCAGTACACCGACATCAAGGCGAACATCACCGGCCCGCGCGGACGCACCCTCGGTGACAGCGATTCCGGCACGCAATTCGCCGACGCGCTGATCACGCCGATTGCCGCCGGTTACCACTTCGATGAACTGAACCACATTTCGCTGTCGCTACCCATCTACGTACCGACCGGCGCCTATAACGATGATCGGCTGGCCAACCCTGGACAGAACAACTACACGTTCATGCCCACCGTAGCGTTCACTCATCTGGATGGCAAGGGTGGCGAGTTCACCTTGTCCAGCGGTCTTGAGTTCTATACCGAAAACGACGCCACGGACTATCGCAACGGCAACATTTTCACCCTCGATGCACTGTGGACCCATGGTTTCGGCGAAGGCTGGAGTGCCGGGGTCGCGGCGGGTTACATCCAGCAAATCACCGATGACAAGGGCCAGACCGCCGACACGTTCAACGGCTATCGCGGGCGCTCGGTCGGTGCCGGCCCGGTGATTGGCTGGGCCGGCAAATTCGCCGACGCCCAAGCCAACATCAGTGCGCGCTGGGTGCCCGAGTTCGACACCAAGAACCGCCCTGAAGGCAACGGCTTCAGCGTCAACCTGACCCTGGCGTTTTTCTAGACCAGACACAAAGGATTGCTGCCATGACTGCACTTACCGACCTCAACGCCCTGCAAGCCAGCATCGCCGAAGCGGTGCTCGGCCAGGATCAAGTCATCCGGCAGATCCTCCTCGGTCTGTTGGCCAACGGCCATTTGCTGTTGGAGAGTTTGCCGGGGCTGGCCAAGACGCGCACGGTCAAGGCGCTGGCCAAACACCTTGACGCGAAGATGAGCCGCATCCAGTTCACCCCGGATCTGCTGCCGTCGGACATCACCGGTGCCGAGGTGCTGCATCAGGTCGAAGGCAAGAACGAGATCCGCTTCCAGCCCGGCCCGTTGTTTGGCAACTTGATCCTCGCTGACGAAATCAACCGCGCGCCGGCCAAGGTGCAAGCGGCGTTGCTCGAAGCCATGGAAGAGCGACAGATCACCGTGGCGGGTAACAGTCATGTGCTGCCCGAACTGTTTATCGTCGTGGCCACGCAGAACCCGATCGAACAGGAAGGCACTTACCCGTTGCCGGAAGCGCAGATGGACCGTTTCCTGATGAAGGTGCTACTCGATTACCCGAGCGCTGAAAACGAGAGTCAGGTATTGCGTTTGTTGCGCAACGAAGAGTTTGCCCAAGGCGCCAACACCACGCCCGCCAAGGGCTTCAGCCTGTCGCAGGACGTAATCTTCGCAGCCCGCAAAGAGGTCAGCGCGGTGCATGTGTCGCCGGCCATCGACAGTTATCTGATCGACCTGATCAACGCCACCCGCCACCCCGCCGATTACGACGAAGACCTCGGCCGCTGGATTTCAATCGGCGCGAGCCCGCGTGGCGGCATTGGCCTGGACCGTTGTGCGCGCGCCGATGCGTGGTTGCAGGGTCAGGATTTTGTCTCGCCGGACAATGTCCGTGCGGTGGTGCATCCAGTGCTGCGTCATCGCCTGCAACTGAGCTATGACGCGGTGGCCGATGGCGTCAGCGCCGATCAGGTGCTCGATCGCATTCTCGATAAAGTGGCGATCCCGGCATGAACGACGAAGGTCTGGTCTACGTCTCTCTCGCGCAATTGATGGCGCTGGAGTTCAAGGCCCGTGACCTGAGTTTTCTTGCCCGCCAACCACAGGGCAGCATCCTCGCCGGCAACCATGCCTCACGCCTGCGTGGCCGTGGCTTGAACTTCGATGAGCTGCGCCGTTATCAACCAGGCGACGACTTGCGCCATCTCGACTGGCGCGCGTCGCTGCGCACCGGCAAACCGGTGGTGCGCACCTTCACCGAGGAGCGCGACCGCCCCGCGCTGATCGTGGTCGACCAACGCATGTCGATGTTTTTCGGCTCGCAACGCAGTTTCAAATCCGCCGTGGCTGCCGAGTTGGCTGCGCTGGCGGCGTGGATGGTGTTCCACGCCGGCGACCGGGTCGGCGGCCTGGTGTTCAACGATCAACGCATCGACAGCGTCGCCCCGTTGCGCAGCCGCAAACGCGTGGAGGCCTTGCTCAGCCGCATCGCCGAGCAGAACCGTGCACTGAACGCGGGCAGTCCTGACGCTGAGGACGAGGATCAACTCGATAAGGTCTTGCAGCGCTGCCTCGCCCTCGCCGGCCACGATCATTTGATCTGCATCGTCAGCGACTTCGCCGGCGCCGGTGAGCGCACCTTGCAACTGATGCGGCAACTGTCAGCGCACAACGACGTGATCGCCCTGCAAGTCTACGATCCGTTGGCGCTGAAGCTGCCGGACAACGGTCGGCTGCTGGTGACGCAAGGTGAGTTGCAGGTGGAACTGGCCATCGAAAAACGCAACGTGCATCAACCGCTGGGGGATTTTCTCAGCGGCCGGCTCAAGGACGTCGCCACCCTGCTGCGCCGCAGTCAGGTGCCGTTGATGATGATCAGCACCGCCGAAGAGGCTCATGCGCAATTGCGCGCCGAACTCGGCAAGAGCGCCGGAGCACGGCGGTGAATCCGAATATCCCGAGCATCGAGCAACTCAAGGAGTTGGGCCTGCCGACGCCGGTCAGTTATGCGCCGCAGACGTGGGGCTGGTGGGTGTTGCTTGGGGTTTTGATTCTACTCACGCTGATTATTGCCATCAGTCGCTATCGGCAATGGCAGCGTGATCAATATCGGCGTGAAGCACTGGCGAGATTGGCGCAGTTGCGCAGCCGCAGTGATGACCTCAATGCCCTGCGTGAATTACCCGAACTGCTCAAACGCGTCGCCCTCTCGATGCCCACGCCGACCTCATGTAGGAGCTGCCGAAGGCTGCGATCTTTTGCTCTGGCTTTTAAAAAACACAATCAAGAGATCGCAGCCTTCGGCAGCTCCTACAGGGTCGGGGCGTTGGGGAGGGAGGATTGGCAAGGCTTCTTGCAGCAGCACAGCAAAAAGCTTTTGCCGGCTGATTTCAGTGCGCAACTGGCGCAACTCGCTTACGCCCCGGATGACGTATTGCGCGCCCTGCCCGCGCCGCAGCGCCAGGCGTTGTTCGACACCTGCCAACACTGGGTGGAGCATCATCATGTGGCAGCTTGATTACCCATGGTTTTTGCTTCTATTGCCGCTGCCCTGGCTGGCGTACCGCTACCTGCCCGCCTACAACGAGGCCCGCAGCGCCGTGCGCGTACCGTTTTTTAATGCCATGAGCCGGGCTGTCGGTGAAGCACCCGGCACTGTCGGCAGTCGACGCAATCACTGGCAATTGCTGCTGAATGTTCTGCTGTGGGCGTTGATTCTGCTGGCCGCTGCACGCCCGGTGTTCGTCGAAAAGCCGATCGAACGCCAACAACCGGTGCGCGACCTGATGCTGGCCATCGACATCTCGCAGTCGATGGAAACCGAAGACTTCACCAACGCCAGCGGTGTGAAAATCAATCGCCTGGCGGCGGTCAAAGAAGTCGTGCAAGGCTTCATCGACAAGCGCAAGGACGACCGCCTCGGGCTGATAGTATTCGGCAGCGGCGCCTATCCGCAGGCACCATTGACCCTCGATCATGCCAGCCTGTCGCTGCTTCTGGCAGACACCGGCATCGGCATGGCCGGGCCCAACACCGCGATCGGCGATGCCATCGGCTTGAGTCTGAAGCTGCTGGATCAGGCGCATGAGCAGGAAAAAGTGCTGATCCTGCTCACGGACGGCAACGACACCAGCAGCGCGATCACCCCGGATCACGCCGCCGAAATGGCCGCCAACAAGGGCGTGATCATCCACACCATCGGCATCGGCGACCCGAGCGCATCGGGCGAAGCCAAGGTCAACCTGGCGGGGCTGGAGCAGATTGCCAAGACCACCGGCGGGCAATTCTTCCGCGCCGAAGACCGCACCGCGCTGGATCAGGTCTACAGCACGCTTGATCGGCTGACGCCACATGAGGTGAAAACCCTCAGCCACCAGCCGCAACGGGAACTGTTCTACTGGCCGCTGGGCGCCGCCATGGTGCTGTTGGCGCTGTATCACCTCGGCGCGCTGCTGCGTCCGCGTTTATCGCTCGCGCGTCAACGGCAGGAGGCCTGAGATGGAGATCAATCTCGGTGACTTCCATTTCCTGCGACCGCTGTGGCTGATCCTCGCGCTGTTCGGCGCTGCATTGCCGCTGATCTGGCGCCGCAGCCGTGACCTGCAACGACGGCTGCGCGGCAACATCGCCGAGCATCTGTTGCCGCACTTGTTGATTACCCCACAGGATCATCAGCGGCTGCGGCCGGTGCATCTGCTGTGCGCAGTAATGATCCTTGGCGCGGTGGCAGCGGCCGGGCCGACCTGGGAGCAGGACCGCCCGGACTTTCTGCAGAACCGCGCGCCATTGATCGTCGCCGTGGACCTGTCGCCGTCGATGGACGCCAACGATGTGCAACCGACCCGACTGGAAGCGGCCAAACACAAATTGCACGATCTGATCCAGCGCCGCGCCGGCGCGCGCACTGCGCTGATCGCCTTCGCCGGAAGCGCGCATCTGGTGCTGCCGCCAACGGATGATCCGGCGCTGCTCGACACGTTCATTCAAGCCCTCGGCACCGGGCTGATCGATAAGCCGGGCAAAGATGTCGGTGCGGTGATCGATCAAGCCAAGCGCCTGCTCAGTGCCGAGAAAACCCCGGGCAGCCTGCTGCTGCTCACCGACGGTGCTGACACCTCGCGACTCGACGGGCTCGACAAACGCCTGCACGACAGTCAGCTGCAAGTGTTGGTGCTGGCGGTTGGCAGCGAGGACGGCGGGGTTGTCCAGGGCGCCGGTGGCCAGCCGAAAATCGACAGCAATGGTCGTCCGATCCTCGGCAGCTTCGATCAGGCGGCGCTCAAACAACTGGCGTCGGCCGTCGATGCACCGCTCGGCAGCCTGACCCTGAATGACGATGATCTGGACTGGATCGAGCTGCACGCCCAGCAACATTTTCAGAGCGCCAGCGCCGAACAGCGCGAACTGCACTGGAAAGACACCGGATACTGGTTGTGCTGGCCGTTGCTGGTGCTGGCATTGTTCGGTGTGCGCAAGGGCTGGAGCGTGAACTGGATGCCGGCGCTCTTGCTCGCCGCAGGTCTTGGCTGGCCAGCGGCGCCGGCGCAGGCAAATGCCTTGAGCGACGCCTTCTTCACCCGTGATCAACAAGGGCGCTGGGCGTTCGAGCACGAACATTTTCCGCAAGCCGCGGCGTTGTTCGTCGACCCGTACTGGAAAGGCGTTGCGGCCTATCACGCCGCCGATTACGACCTTGCGCTGGCAACTTTCGCGCGGCTGGATACGCCGCAAGCGTATTTCTATCTGGGCAATATTTATGTGCGGCGCTTCAAGTTCGATGAAGCCATCGCCGCCTACACCCAGGCGTTGAAGCTACAGCCGCAATTCCCGGAAGCGACGGCCAATCTGGCCTTGGCCCAGGCATTGCTCAAAGACACCGAAAGCGCAGAAAAGAATGCCCCGGAGACCAAGCCCGACGAGGTGAAATTCGACAAGGCACCGGGCAAGGGTCAGAGCAAAAAGGTTGAAACCGAACAGGCCGCGTCCGATGCGCTGTGGTTGCAGAACCTGACCACCTCACCGGCGAAATTTCTCAAGCAGAAGTTCAACTTGCAGGATCAGGCGGGGGCCAAGCCATGATCCCTTTGAACCGCGGCGCCGCCATCGCTGGCAAGCCAGCTCCCACAGGGTTTTGCGGTACTGCCACAATCGGTGAATACACCGAAGAAACCTGTGGGAGCTGGCTTGCCAGCGATGGGGCCGGATCAATCAGCAAAAAAATCAGCGCCTTACTCCTGGCCATCGCAGTCAGCTTCAACGCCTTTGCAGCCGAACCGCAACTCAAGGTCCAGGCCCACCTGCAACCCGCCGAAGGCGCCATGGTCGGCGGCCTGGTCGAGCTGCAACTCGACGTCCTCACCGACACCTGGTTCACCAGCGCCGCCACCCTGCCCGAGCTGAAACTCGACGGCGCACTGGTCATGCCACCGGACGGTCAGGCCCAGCACCTCAATCAGACCATCGAAGGCCAGTCATTCAGCGGTTTGCGCTACAGCTACCTGATCACACCGAACGTCGCGCGCACCTTCGCCATCCCTGCCCTAACCGTAAGCGCCACGCCCGGTCAGGCGACAACGCAAATCAGCGCGCAGAGCCAACCCGTGCAATTCAGCGCGGCACAACCGCCCGGTTTCAAACCGGGGGAAACCCCGTTGGTGGCCAACGCTGTGCGGTTTACCCAGACTGTCACGCACTCGGCCAACCCGCTGAAAGTCGGCGACAGCATTACCCGCCAACTGACCCTGCAAGCAGACGGCGCTCTGGCCATGGCCTTGCCCATACCGACACTGGGTGATGCCGCCGGCCTGAGCCGCTATACCAAAACCCCACAAGTCAGCAGCCTCGATGACGGTCGCGGCGATATCCTCGGCGGGCAGCGTGTCGACAGCGTGACTTACCGTATCGACCAGGCTGGCTCGCACACCTTGCCGGCCATCGAGGTGAAATGGTGGGATGCCAGCAGCCGGCAATTGCGCACCACGCAAGTCCCGGCGGTTACGTTCGAGGCCGTCGCTGATACGGCTTACAAACCGGTGTTTTCGATCGCCGAAGACCTCAGGCAGCTCGGTCAGAATCGCCTGCACGTTTCCACCCGCTGGTTGCTGTGGCTGAGCTTACTGGCGGTGGCCATTGGTGGCGTTTATCTCCTGCGCCCAGCCCTCAGCCGTGCCCGCCAGCAATGGCAAGCGCGCAAGCTCGCGCGGCAAGTGGCCTGGCAGCAATCGGCGGACTGCGCCTGGCAACAAATCGCCCCGCAACTCGACGCCAGACCGCCACAGTTGAGCGCCTTATACCTGTGGCTGCGGCGCAGTCGACTGGGGCTGAAACTGGTTGATGCCGGCCCGCGCCTGCAAGGACTGTTACGTGGCCTTTACGGCCGCGAACCCACCACCGAGCAAACACTCGTTCAATTGCGCCAATCGTTGACTACGCTTCACAGTCAGGCCGAGCAGCAGCAGGCGAAACCGGCCTCGGCCCTGCGCCCGCTCAACCCCGTTCACGAGAAGGATTTCCCATGACGAACCCGCCGCAGCACCGTCAACGCTTCAATCTGGCGCTGTTGTTTGCGCTCGCTCTGCCGCTGCTGGCCCAGGCCAGTGAGCCGTTGCCATCGTGGAACGACGGCCCGGCGAAAAAAAGCATCATCGAATTCGTCCAGGCCGTCACCGACCAGACCAGCAAGGACTTCGTCAAACCCGCCGAGCGCATCGCCGTGTTCGACAACGACGGCACCCTGTGGAGCGAGCAACCGGCGTACTTCGAATTGCTCTTCGCCTTCGACGAGGTCAAGCGCACCGCCGCGCAGCACCCGGAATGGAAAACCACGCAGCCGTTCAAGGCCGTGCTGGAAAACGACCACAAGGCCTTGGCCGCTTCCGGCATGGACGGCTTGCTGAAAATCGTCGGTGCCACTCACACCGGCATGACCACCGAAGCGTTCGATGACTACGCCAAGACCTGGCTGAGCCAGGCGCGTCATCCGAAAACCGGCAAGCCCTACACCGAAATGATCTTCCAGCCGATGCTGGAGATGCTCGATTACCTGCGCAGCCAGGACTTCAAGACCTACATCGTTTCCGGCGGCGACACCGGGTTCATGCGTGCCTTCGCCGAAAAGGTCTATGGCATCCCGCCGGAACAGGTGATCGGCACCACGTTCATTACTTCATTTCAGTACAAGGACGGCAAAGCCTCGATCGTGCGCACGCCAAAACTGGCGCACAACGACGACGGCGCGGGCAAACCGGAAAGCATTGATGCGGTGATCGGTCGCCGGCCGATTCTCGCCTTTGGCAACTCCGATGGCGACCTGCAAATGCTCCAGTGGACCGCCGCCGGTTCCGGCAAACGTTTGATGGGCCTGGTGCATCACACCGACGCCAAGCGTGAATGGGCCTACGACCGTCAATCCGATATCGGGCGCCTCGACAAGGCTCTCGACGAAGCGAATTCCCGTGGCTGGACCGTGGTGGACATGGCGTCCGAATGGCGCCGGATTTACCCCTTCGAGCCGCCGGCAACCGAGCAGGTGCAATAAGAAAAAAGCGTGCTGCAGGACTGCAATAAACGTAAGTCGCAATAAACGACCCCCGCGAAAAGGAGCAAGTCAGATGACTCGCATACGCAAGTGGCTACCGAAACTCGCCCTGGTGGCGACCTCGGTGATGGCGCTGTCGGCAACCGCCACAGCGGCTGAAAAACCCAACATTCTGGTGATCTTCGGCGATGACATCGGCCAGACCAACATCAGTGCCTATTCCATGGGCGTGGTGGGGTACAAGACGCCGAACATCGACCGAATCGCCAAAGAAGGCATGATGTTCACCGACTACTATGCGGAGAACAGCTGTACGGCTGGACGATCGTCGTTCATCACCGGGCAGACGCCACTGCGTACCGGTCTGTCGAAAGTCGGCATTCCAGGCGCTCCGGTAGGCCTGCAAAAACGTGACATCACCATTGCCCAGGCACTCAAGTCGCAAGGTTATGCGACCGGGCAGTTCGGCAAGAACCACTTGGGCGACAAAGACGAATACCTGCCGACCAACCACGGTTTCGACGAGTTCTTCGGCAACCTGTACCACCTCAATGCGGAAGAGGAACCTGAGCGCCCGTACTGGCCAAAAGATGACGCTGAGTTCGTCAAGGCCGTTTCGCCCCGTGGCGTGATTCACAGCTTCGCCGACGGCAAGATTGAAGACACCGGCGCGCTGACCACCAAGCGCATGGAAACCATCGACGACGAAACCACGGCGGCGGCACAAGCGTTCATCGAGAAACAGGCCAAGGCGGACAAACCGTTCTTCGTCTGGATGAACACCACGCGCATGCACCTTTACACCCACGTGCGTGATTCGATGAAGGGCCAGAGCGGCATGCCCGGCAACGAATACGCAGACGGCATGCTCGAGCACGATGGCGACGTCGGCAAACTGCTGAAAACTCTCGATGACCTGAAAATCACCGACAACACCATCGTCGTCTACACCACCGACAACGGCCCGAACCAGTTCTCCTGGCCGGACGCGGCGACCACGCCGTTCCGTAACGAGAAAAACTCCAACTGGGAAGGCGCCTACCGCGTACCGGCGATGGTTCGCTGGCCGGGCAAGATCAAACCGGGTGAAGTCACCAACGAAATGTTCTCGGGCCTGGACTGGTTCCCGACCTTGCTCGCGGCGGCCGGTGACGCCGATGTCACCAACAAGTTGCTCAAAGGCTGGGCGCCGACCTCTGGCGGTACCAGCTTCAAGGTGCATCTGGACGGTTACAACCAATTGCCTTTCCTGACCGGCCAAAGCCCTAAGAGTGAGCGCAAAGAGTTCTACTACTTCAACGACGACGGCGTACTGGTGTCGATGCGCTATGGCAACTGGAAAGCGGTGTTCTGCGAACAACGTGCACCGGGGGGCTTCAAGGTCTGGAGCGAACCGTTCGTGTGTCTGCGCGTACCGAAAATCTTCAACCTGCGCATGGACCCGTATGAACGTGCTGATACCGTTTCCGATCAGTACTACGACTGGACCACCAAAAACGTTTATCTGACCGAGATGGCGGTGATGAAGTCGGCGGCGTTCCTGCAGACCTTCGTCGAGTATCCACCGAGCCAGAAACCGGCCAGCTTCAGTATTGACCAGATCCGCGCTGCGGTAGATGCGAAAATCGCTGAAAAAATGAAAGCTGCACAATAAGACTGCAAGACTGCCGCCCGCCCTCACCAGCGGGCGGCCTCTATCCCAAACCGGACGTAGCCCTTGTAGGAGCTGCCGCAGGCTGCGATCTTTTGATCTTTGTTTTTTAGATCAAGATCAAAAGATCGCAGCCTGCGGCAGCTCCTACAGGGGGTGGCCGGTTATTTTGTATAAGGCAATTCGTATGTCCTCACGTATCGCCAGCAAGCCGTCGGCCGTACCCGTCTCGCTATCGGCCGCTCCGGCGCTGATCATTCCCGCCCTGCTGCTGTGCATCTCCGGTGCTGCTGCGCTGGTCTATCAGGTGTTGTGGATCAAGCAACTGTCATTGGTGGTCGGCGTCGAGGTGTATGCGATCACCACCGGCATCAGCGCGTTTTTTGCCGGGCTGGCGATCGGTGGCTGGCTGTTCGGACGCTTTGCCGATCGCTTGCAGCAGCCGGTTCTACTGTATGCCGGGCTGGAAGTATGTGTGGCGATCCTCGGCGTTGGCGCAACGGTCGCCATGAGCCTGGCAGCCAGTCCATTTGCCTGGCTGCAAAGTCATGTCGGCCTGCTGGCCTGGCTGCTGCCATTTGCGCTGGTGGGCATTCCGGCGGTGCTGATGGGCGGCACGTTGCCGGTGCTGGTGCGTTCATTGGCGACTGACCCAGGCAAGGCCGGTGGTCAGTTGTATGCGGCGAATACTCTGGGCGCGATTGTCGGCACGTTGCTCGCCGCGTTTGTGTTGATCGCCACGCTCGGCGTGCGTGGCAGCGCGCTGTTTGCGGCGATGCTCAACCTGCTGGCCGCCATTGGCGCGTTGTGGTTCGCGCGGCAGCATCCCTTGCCGGTGGCAGCCCCGAGCAAACCGCACAGCGAGAAAGCCACGGATCGCACCGCACTCTGGTTGTATGCCATCGCCGGTGGCGTGGCGCTGGGGTATGAGGTGGTCTGGTCGCAATCGATCGTGCAGTTCATGAGCACCCGCACCTATGCGTTTGCCGTGGTGCTGGCGACTTACCTGACCGGTCTGTTTATCGGCAGCGCCCTGCTCGCCCGTCGCGTGGAGCGCATTCGTGATCCGTGGGGTGTGTTCGGCCTGCTAATCGCGGGGGCCGGACTGATCGCCCTGCTGGAAATCGCCCTGCTCGGACGCTGGCTCGTCCTCGCGCAGACCCAAACCGAAATGTGGTTGCTGAGCCTGGGCGTCAGCGAACTGGCGGGCATGAGCGCACGCTTCGCCGTGGCGGCGCTGAGCATCGTGTTTGTCCCGACGTTGCTGCTGGGCGCGGCGTTTCCGCTGGCCCTGCGCCTGAGCGTCGGCCATGAGCGTGTTGGTCGCGATGTCGGTGCGGTGGTGGCGTTCAATACCTTGGGCGGGATTGTCGGGGTGATGCTCTGTGGCTTCCTGCTGATTCCGCTACTGGGGCTGGTGCGGACCTTGGGTCTGCTGGCGATCATCGCGGCAGGTGTCGGCTACTGTGCCGTGCGCAAAGGCCACCACGTGAAGAAAGGTCGGCGCCAGCTCGTCGTCACCCTCGGACTGGTCTCGGTTGCCGTGGCAATGCTGACCCCGATCGACAAACTCGCCAGCCTGTTGCCCGGTGCGCGCAACGGCACGCTGGCATTCTACGAAGAAGGCCGTGGTGGCACCGTCGCAGTGGTCGCACAAGGTCGCGGCGAGAACAACTTCCATCGCCTGTACATTCAGGGAGTGTCGAACACCGGTGACGCCATGCCGTCGTTGCGCTACATGCGCATTCAGGCGCTGCTGCCGCTGCTGGTCCACAACGGCGAACCGCGCTCGACGCTGGTGATCGGTTTCGGCACCGGCATCACCGCCGGTGCGATGCTGCGATATCCGGGGCTGGAACACCGGGTGGTCGCCGAACTGCTGCCATCGGTGGTTAAAGCGGCGCCGTTGTTCAAGGGTAACTTCAATGCCGCCAGCGATCCCGGTGTCGATGTACGCCTGCGCGATGGCCGCCAGGAACTGCTGCGCAGCGCCCAGACTTACGACCTGATCACCCTTGAACCGCCACCGCCCTCCGCTGCCGGCGTGGTCAATCTGTATTCGCGGGACTTCTATCAACTGGCGGCCAGTCGCCTTGAGGAAAAAGGCATCGTCGCGCAATGGCTGCCGCTGCCGACGCAGAACATCGATGACTCGCGTTCCCTGGTGCGCAGCTTCCTCGACGTATTCCCGTATGCCTCGCTGTGGACCAGCGAGTTCCATGAAATGTTGCTGGTCGGTTCAATGACGCCGATGCAACTGGATGCAGCGAAGATCACCGAGCGTTTCCAACAGGACAGCGTACGCAGCACCTTGCAGGATGTCGGCATCGGTTCGGCCGCTGCGTTAATGGCGACCTGGGTCACCGATCGTGCAGGCCTGGAACGCTTCGCTGCTGATGCCCCCGCCGTGACTGACGACCAACCGAGGATCGAATACGCGCCGTGGGTGCGCAGCAAGGAGATCACCCGCGTGCTGCCGGCGTTGCTGGATTTGTATCAGGCGCCGCCGCTGGTGAACGCCGATGCCGGGTTCACAGAGCGCATGGAAACCCATCGCCAGCGTCTGATGCAGTTTTATCGGGCGAGCCTGCATGCGTATGACGGCGATCGGGATGCGTGGGGGCGGGATATGCGCGAGGTGATGCGCTGGGATGGCGGCAATCCGTATTACCGCTGGTTTACCGGACAATGATGTAGCGCCCTTGCGAATGCCATCGCGGGCAAGCCCGCTCCCACAGGGATTTGTGTTGTGAATGTGATTATTGATTCACAGCGATCCATGTGGGAGCGGGCTTGCCCGCGATGAGGCCATCAGCCTCGATGCATTATTTGGATTCAGACTTCAGTTTCAGATACATCTGATGCATGTCACTCGCCCAGCCGTCGATCACGGCTTTGACGTCATCGGCCTTCAATGCCTGCGTGTCATTTTCCAACGGTTTGCCGGTGCCTTTGCGCACCACTTGAGACACCACCTTGTTGCTGCCGCCATCGAGAAAGACCGCTTCAGTGGCCAGGGTGGTTTCCTGATCGCGGATGCCACTGGCAGTGCTGACTGCAGCAGCAACCAAGGCAATCGGGATCACTTCATACGCATGCAGGCCTTCAGTCTTGCTGCTCACCGCAGTAATTGCCGGGCGAATCACGATCACCCCGGGCCCAGGGCCGGCGGCCAGGGGCAACGATTTGCTCAGCTCACGCTTGAGCGCCTGATCGTAGTAGCTGGTGATGCCGTTGAGGGTCTGCTGGGAAATTTTCGCGGTCGGTTGCGGTTTCGGATACAGCTGGCTCGGCTCGACGTAGACGCTGGTGAACTTGCTGATATCGACCTTGGGATCAATCCAGCGCATGACCTCGGCGCCAGAAGGTGACTTGGCTTCCTTCAGTTGGCTGTAGTCCTTGAGAAACCCTGAGTAATCCTCGGGAGCGACGGTTTTACTGGAACAACCCACTACGCCAAGGGTAGCGATGCACAGCGTGCCCATCATTACTGCTAGCTTCATGCTGTAACTCCTGTCAGACGGCCGAAAACTTTTATAGAACGGGAGTTACAGGTATAGCTAAATCCTCAGTAAATGCGATTGCACATTAAAACATTCACGCGCACCTGCGCAGCGGATCACAACCGTCATTTGACAGACGCACGCGAGACGGCAAAGCTGCACCGAGCTTGAACGCACGCCAGACGGCAAATGCACCTGGACTACGGAAGTCGCAATGCCCAAGCATAAAAATAAAACAGCACAACCTGACCCTGATTCGTCTCGACCTTCTTTTTTTTCGCGCTACGTGTTCCCCCTCACCATCGGTGTGCTGCTGGCCGCCGTGGCGGGCATCGGCTGGTTTCTGTTCAGCCCTGCACCGGTGCCGGTCAAGGCGCCGCCGATCACTGCGCCCGCACCAGCCCCTGCTCCAGCCAAGCCCGAAGCGGTGGCGCTGAAGCCGGCAACGATGGTCGACGAGCAACAATGCCAGGGCTGCCACACCGAGCAGGTCAAGGACTGGCAAGGCTCGCATCACCAATTGGCGATGCAAGCGGCAAACACCGAAACGATGCTCGGCGACTTCAACAACGTCACCTTCAAGGCGGAAAAAGACACCACGCGCTTCTCGCGCAAGGGCGATGAGTTCTGGGTCAACACGCCCGGCATCGACGGCAAGAATGCCGACTTCAAAGTGGCCTACACCTTCGGCATCGCGCCGCTGCAGCAATACCTGCTCGACGTCGGCGAAGGTCGCCTGCAAGCCCTCGGTGTGGCGTGGGATACCGAGAAGCACCGCTGGTTTCATCTCTATCCCGGCCAGGGCGTGAACTTCAAGAATCCACTGCACTGGAGCAAGCCAAGCCAGAACGCCAACTTCATGTGCGTCGAATGCCATACCACCGGTTTCAAGCGCAATTTCGATGCCGCGAGCAATACCTTCAACAGCCAGTGGAACAGCCTCGGGGTCGGTTGCCAGGCTTGCCACGGTGCGGCATCCAATCACCTCGAATGGACGAAGAAAAAAGGCGACCTGATTCACCAGGGTTTCGACGTCGATCTCAAGGACAAGGACGCCACGGTGGAAATCGAAACCTGCGCCCGCTGCCACGCACGCCGCGCACCGCTGGGCGATGGCTACACCGTCGGCAAACGGCTGATGGACGATTACCTGCCGAGCACCCTCACCCGTGAACTGTATGCGCTGGACGGCAAGATCAAGGACGAAGTGTTCGAGCACGGCTCATTCCTGCAAAGCAAAATGTTCGACAAGGGCGTGCGCTGCAGCAACTGCCACAACCCGCACAGCAACGAACTGAAAGCACCGGGTAACGCGGTGTGCCTGCAATGTCACAACACCGCGGGCAAAACCTCGGTCGAAGGCGTGGATGGCAAAGGCCTGCAAGCAAAAAACTACGACTCCATTGAACACACCCGCCACACCTTGGGGCAGCCCGGTTCGCAATGCGTGGATTGCCACATGCCCGGCAAGTTCTATATGGGCAACGATTTGCGCCACGACCACAGTTTCAGCATTCCCAACCCGGAACGCGCGCAGAAGCTCGGCACACCGGACGCCTGCCTGACCTGCCATCAAGGCAAGGCCGGCGACAAGGTCACGGCGCAGTTCAAATTGTGGAGCGCTTCTACCGCCCCGCAGGCACCGCGTTACGACGAAAGTCTGTGGCTGATTCGCAATGGTCAACCCGGCGCCGCCGATGCGCTGTATGAGCAGTTGCAGCGCAGCGATCTGCCAGCGATTCAACGGGCGACGTTGCTGGCGGAACTGCCGCTGTACCCGAGCGAGCAGGCCCTGAAACTGGCGACTCAGGCCTTGAATAACCCGCAGCCGCAGGTTCGTGAAAGCGCGGTGCGGGCGATCAGCGCGTTCTTGCCGCCACCGGAACGCGCGCCGTTGTTATCGCCGCTGCTGGGCGACCCGGTGAAAGCGGTGCGCATTGTCGCGGCGCGGGACTTGCTCGGGGTCGCCCGCAGCAACGCGCTCGGCGCAGCGCAAGCCCACTGGGAGTCGGCAATTGCCGAGTACGAAGCAGTGCAGAAAAGTCTTCTGGAACGCGCCGAGGCCAATCTGAATCTGGCCATGCTGTATCAGGCCAGCGGTCGTGGCTCGGAAGTCGAAGACTTGCTGCGCGCAGCCCTCAAGCGCGACCCGGATTTCTACCCGGCACTGGTCACACTGGTGCAGTGGCTGGAAGCCAATGGTCGCGGGCAAGAGGCGCAAAAGCTGCTGCAGGACAGTCTCAAGGAACACCCGGACGCCGCTCTGTTGCAGCACACCCAAGGCCTGTCGCTGATCCGCGCCGGCAAGCCTGGCGAGGCCATGTCAGCGCTGAAAAAAGCCGCGCAACTGGAGCCACAGAACGCGCAGTACGGCTACGTGCTCGCGGTGGCATTGCATGAAAGTGGCAAGGTCGATGAGGCGTGCGAAATACTCGAAGGCCTGCTCAAGGTTCAGCCGGCAAACCGCAACGCGCGGCTGTCGCTGATCCAGTGGTACCTCGACAGCGGGCAAGAGCCGAAGGCGCAGGTGCTGCTGCAAGGCTGGAAGAAAATGAACATGGGCGACCCGGCCCTGAAATAAAACCCTTGGCCCGCAATGTTCAATGTAGGAGCTGCCGCAGGCTGCGATCTTTTGATTTTGGGACGCCGAGCGACCTCGGCGGCATTCCCACGCAGAGCGTGGGAACGATCAATCGCAGCCTGCGGCAGCGCCTACAGGTTCAGCGCAGATTCACCACGAGGAGGTTTCGCCACTGCGCAATGCCATCTCGCGGCGGCTGTTGATGTGCATCGCCTTGATCAGCGACACCGTGCCCACCAGCAAAATCGCCGCCCCCAACAGGAAATCGATGTTGTACAGCTGGAAGTCCTGCACCGGACCGATCAGCAATACCCGCACGATCGCAGCGCCCAACAGCGTGGCGAGGAAGTCGATCCCCGGCTCATTACGGTAGAACACCAGCAACAACGGCAGGCACAGCACCAGCAGCAGCAACAGCACAACCACCTTGAACGAACCCTTGCGCTCAACACTGAACGCGCATTCGTGCGGCCCGTACGCCTTGTAGTCGTCGTCGCGGATCATCGAGTTTTTCTCGTTGATGTAGTCGACGCGGTTGTACTTCTGGATCGGCGTAAAGGTGTTGGACATCTCCATCAGCGTGGTGATGTTCTTGAAGCGCAGGTCGATGCGCTCGCTGCCCTTGAGGTAATAGAGCACCGGTTTGTAGCCGTAGCGATAGGTGTCGAACGGAAATTCGGTGACCTGGCCCTGCACGCCGATCGGGCGTGGCTCAAGCTCGGCGGAGGCGCTTTTGTTGGTGGCGGACAAGTTGCGGCTCAGTGGCTGCAGCTTGACCTGTTCAAGGAAGATCGGCGTGACGCCATAGGACCACTGCAACGGCTCCAGGCGCAGACGCAGCTCGTTGCGGCCCAAGTCATATCGATTGAAAGTGCGTTCCGAGACCACCAGCGAACCGCTGAGCATGAACTCGCCGCGCAGGTTGTTGGTGACGCGCAAGGTCAACTGATCCTTGCCCAGCAGCGCTGCTTCAGTGGACGGCGGTGTGCCGCACCACGCGGTGCTTTCGCCGACACCGCCAAGCTGGCCGCCGCTGTTTTCCTTGAATACGTAAAAGTAACTGGCCCACAGCGTCAGCAGCAAAAGAAACGCTGTGAGGCCGAGAATTTTTTTGCCCGGACTCACTGATCAGACTCCCTTCTTCGGTTCCATCGTCCAGCCGAAAACCCGCTGGCGACGGCGACTCTACCAAAAGGCCATCAGTGACCCAAGGGAAAATGCCTGATTCATGAGGTTTCTAGGGGTTTCCCCGGTGTACATCGAAGATCAAAAGATCGCAGCCTGCGGCAGCTCCTACAATTGACCTCATGTAGGAGCTGCCGCAGGCTGCGATCTTTTGTAACCGTCAACGCCGACGAAAAAGCGGACGCGGCTCGATCACCGAACGCCCATACAACACGCTCATGCCAGCCAATCCTTTCAGCGCATCCTCAGCCGATTTGTCCTCACGCACGGCAAAACTGTCAAACCCGCACTGGCGCATATGGCTGAGCTGATCACGCAGCACATCACCAATCGCGCGCAACTCCCCGGCCCACCCGAACCGACTGCGCAACAGATACGCCTGGCTGTAGGCGCGGCCATCGCGAAAACTCGGGAAGTCGAGTGCGATCAACGGCAGTGATGCGAGCCACGGCACCAGGCTTTCCACCTCATCGTCCGGGCCGAGCCACACGGCGTGGGTCGAGGGTGACTCCAGCCAGTGTGCCAGCGGCAACATCAGCAAACCTTGCGGCCTCGGCATCGAGGGCTCACGTAGCAGCGTCCATGGATCATCCGTCACGATCCGCGCCACGCCCTGCTCCAGCCGCAACAGATTGTTCATGCTGTCGCCTCCAGCGTCTTCGGATAGACCCGCTCCTTGAATGGCTCCAGGCCGATCCGCGCAACGGTGTCGACGAACAATTCCTCATGCTCGCGATAGCGGACAAACGTGCCGATGATCCGCTCGATCACCTGCGGCACTTCAGCGGCGCTGAACGACGGGCCGATGACTTTGCCCAACGCACTGTTTTTGCCTTGGGCGCCGCCGAGGGTGATCTGGTACCACTCACTGCCGTTTTTATCGACACCGAGAATGCCGATGTTGCCGATGTGGTGATGGCCGCAGGCGTTCATGCAGCCGGAGATGTTCAGGCTGATATCACCCAGATCGTGCAGGTAATCGAGGTTGTCGAAACGCGCCTGAATCGCCTGGGCGATCGGGATCGACTTGGCGTTGGCCAACGCACAGAAATCACCGCCGGGGCAGGCAATGATGTCGGTGAGCAAGCCGACGTTGGCGCTGCCCAGATCGTGTTTGCACGCCAGTTGCCACAGCGCAAACAGCTCGGATTTGGGCACATCCGGCAGGACAATGTTCTGCTCATGAGCAATGCGGATCTCGCCAAAACCAAAGCGCTGCGACCAGTCGGCCACCGCCAGCATCTGCCCGCCCGTCACGTCCCCCGGTGGCGCCGCCATGCCCGGTTTGGTCGACAGCACCACGCTGGTGTAGCCGGGCACTTTATGCGGCTGCACATTGCGTGCGACCCAGCGGGCAAACGCCGGGCTCTCGGCCAGGTGCGTGCCGAAGTCCAGATCAGTGCCGGCCAGTACACGATAGTCCGGCGGCACGAAGGCGCTGGCGACGCGCTGATATTCAACCTCGGTCAACTGCGCGGGGCCATCCTTGAGGTGCTGCCATTCCTCTTCGACTTCGTTGGCGAACGCCTCGATGCCCAGCGCCTTGACCAGTATCTTGATCCGCGCCTTGTACTTGTTGTCGCGCCGGCCATGGCGGTTGTACACGCGCAAAACGGCCTCGACGTAAGACAGCAAATGCTGCCACGGCAAGCCTTCACGAATCTGCAAGCCAAGGATCGGCGTACGCCCCAGACCACCGCCAACGATGACCCGCAGCAACATCTGCCCGTCGCGGCCAGGATAAAGATACAGGCCGATGTCATGCATCATGATCGCCGCGCGATCCTGCTTCGCCGAGCAAATGGCGATCTTGAATTTGCGTGGCAGAAACAGGAATTCCGGATTGATCGTCGACCACTGCCGCAGAATCTCGGCCAGCGGGCGCGGGTCGATCAATTCGTCTGCCGCCACCCCGGCGAAGGCTTCGGTGGTGATGTTGCGCACGCAGTTGCCGGAGGTCTGGATCGCGTGCATGTTGACCTGCGCGAGGCGTTCGAGGATGTCCGGTACCTCGGCCAGTTCGATCCAGTTGAACTGCATGTTCTGCCGCGTGGTGAAGTGGCCGTAACCACGATCGTAATCGCTGGCGATGCTCGCCAGCGTGCGCATTTGTTCGGCGCTGAGGGTGCCGTAAGGAATCGCCACACGCAGCATGTACGCGTGTTTTTGCAGGTACAGGCCGTTTTGCAGGCGCAGCGGCAGAAACTCTTCTTCACTCAACTCCCCGGCCAGGAAGCGCTCGACCTGATCGCGAAACTGCGCAACGCGCTCGAACACCAGCGCCCGGTCGTAATCATCGTATTGATACATGCCACTGCCACCTCATCAGGACGCACACAATTCCTGTAGGCCTTCGCCTGGTCGCGATAGCGGTGTGTCAGGCAACTGCTGTTGACTGACACACCGCTATCGCGACCAGGCGAAGGCCTACAGATTTTGATAGCACTATGCCGATGCAGCGCAGCACGTTACAGATTCACCTGAAGCGATAAAAACCATATCAGGGCGCGGCAGAACGCCGCAGCCAGCACTTCAATCTGATCCGCACAAATGAAAGATTCCTGAGCCTGTTTTGTTTCTGGTGGGGTTTCTACAGTGCAGCTCATGCCAGACCGGGTGGCCTGGCAAGACTTTGCAACCGTGGATGAACTGACCATGAGCACAGCAACAATCGGACAGGCTTACAACTACAAGGTCGTCCGCCAATTCGTCATCGCGACGATTTTCTGGGGTGTGGTGGGGATGGCGATGGGGGTTTTGATCGCCTCGCAACTGGTGTGGCCCGAGATGAACCTGGACCTGCCGTGGACCACCTTCGGCCGCTTGCGCCCTTTGCACACCAGCCTGGTGATTTTCGGCTTCGCCGGCAGCGCGCAATTCGCCGCCAGTTACTACGCGGTGCAGCGTACCTGCCAGGTGCGACTGTATTCCGACACCCTCGCCGCGTTCACTTTCTGGGGCTGGCAATCGGTGATCGTGATCATGCTGATCACCCTGCCGCTGGGTTACACCACCACCAAGGAATATGCCGAGATCGAATTCTCTGGCGCGGTGTGGATGGCCGTGGTCTGGGTCGCCTACGCCGTGGTGTTCTTCACCACCGTGGTGCAGCGCAAGACCAAGCACATCTACGTCGGCAACTGGTTTTTCGGCGCGTTCATTCTGGTGATCGCCATGCTCCACGTGGTCAATCACCTGTCGATTCCGGTGGACTGGTTCAAGTCGTATCCGGTGTATGCCGGCGCCACCGATGCGATGGTGCAGTGGTGGTACGGGCACAACGCGGTGGGCTTCTTCTTGACCACCGGCTTCCTCGGCATGATGTATTACTTCGTGCCGAAACAGGTCAACCGCCCGGTGTATTCGTATCGGTTGTCGATCGTGCATTTCTGGGCGCTGATCACCCTGTACATCTGGGCCGGCCCGCATCACTTGCACTACACCGCGCTGCCGGACTGGGCACAGTCACTGGGCATGGCGATGTCGCTGATCCTGCTCGCGCCGAGCTGGGGCGGGATGATCAACGGCATGATGACCTTGTCCGGCGCCTGGCATAAGTTGCGCACCGACCCGATCCTGCGCTTCCTCGTGCTGTCGCTGGCGTTCTACGGCATGTCGACCTTCGAAGGGCCGATGATGGCGATCAAAACGGTCAACGCCCTCTCCCACTACACCGACTGGACCATCGGCCACGTGCACGCCGGGGCCTTGGGCTGGGTGGCGATGATCACCTTCGGCGCGACCTATCACATGGTGCCGAAAGTCTTTGGTCGCGAGCAGATGTACAGCACGCCGCTGATCAACCTGCACTTCTGGCTGGCGACCATCGGCACGGTGTTGTACATCGCCTCGATGTGGGTCAACGGCATCACTCAGGGCCTGATGTGGCGGGCGATCAACGAGGACGGCACGCTGACCTATTCGTTTGTCGAAGCCCTGCAGGCCAGTCATCCAGGGTTCATCGTGCGCTTTGCCGGCGGGGTGTTCTTCCTCACGGGGATGTTGCTGATGGCCTACAACGTGTGGCGTACGGTGCGGGTTGCGGACGTCGCGCTGGCCCACCGTGAAGCACAGATCGCCTGAGGCAGGGAGCCGCTCGTGATGGAGATTTTCTTTGATGTGTTGGGCGTGGTGTTTCTGTGGCTGGCGGTGGAGTACTGCTTGCGGCGGGAGACGGCGGACAGCCTGGATGAAGCGAGCATGGTGCCATTTGCCGATGACCCGGAAGTAGCGCGGCGGGTTGAGCGGGCCACTGGTAAAACCGTAAACGCGGTGGCGCCAGAGGTGGCCAAACCCGGCTGGATCAACCTCGACATGTAATTCCCCCCCTGTAGGAGCTGCCGCAGGCTGCGATCGATCGTTCCCACGCTCTGCGTGGGAATGCAGCCGAGGACGCTCTGCGTCCCAAGATCAAAAGATCGCAGCCTGCGGCAGCTCCTACAGGCTTGCGTGCAAATTCAGGTTCTGGATCAGTTGCGGTCGCGCGGGATCAGGCTTTGCAATTGCTGCGCGAGGAAGTTCGCATCAAACACGAACGTGTCGGGATCTTTCAGCCCGTTGGTCTTGCGCCACTGCCACTGACCATCCGCCAACCCCACCAGCGAAATACTGCCGTACCGCGCCGCGGTCAGGCCCATCACTGCCAGTGAGATCTGGCCCGCGCTGCCCATCACATCGGGCACGAACTCCACCGGTTTGCCGGCAATCACGATGCTCAGCTTTTCGGTCTTGAAGGTCGAGGTTTCCACCGGCGTGCTCGGTCCGAAGGCGACATAGACTTCACGGCTCACTTCCAGCAGATGAGGCGCCTGCACCGGTTCCAGCCATTGCTGAATCTGCGCAAACAGCTCAGCAATCCGCGCTGCCCATGTCGCCGACTGGGTCTCGAACAATTGTTTTTTGTGCGCTTCGCTTTCGGCGTAGTGACGAAGCATCTCGCCCAGTTGTTGTACGTCATTCATTGGAACGATCCTCGGGGAGCTTGCGAAGCTTGATAGTGGCAGATCGAGGGACGCCCGTACGTTAATCCTGCAAACGCCATTGTTCCCGGCAATGGCTCGCAGCGACGAACGGTATGGATTTCGGCACCTCCCCTGTCAGATCTGACAGTAGGCACAAAGCGCCACAGCGGATTAGATGACTGCTCAACGGCAGATAACGGGAGCGGGTGACATGGCAGGCGCAAATGGCGGTAAACCACGGTCGGACATTTTCCCCCCGAAAATCCCCGGTTCGATCCCATCAATCATCCATCCGGATAACCCAGACGTTGGCATTCCGCTTTCGCTGGATAAAGACGGCAACATCGTTCTGCTGATCGAGCCCTGGTCATCCCAGGCCGAGAATGACAACGCGGAAGTGTTACTTAACGGCTCCAATACGGCGGACGCCAGCAAAGTCATCGGAGCAGGTGAAGAGAACAAATCATTCCCTCTGAATTTTCCAACCACCAAGCTCGCGAACGGCATCAACCTGATGCGCTTGCGCGTGACAAGACCCCCCCAACAACCCGAAACCTCTCTCGACCTGAAAATTCTCTTCCACACACCGCGCCCTGGCAGCGAAGTGACAGGTTCCGGCGACAACCCAAACCTGATCATGACACTACCGGCCGATGTGGTTGCCAATGGAGTCAATGCCGATCGCGCCAGTCAGGGCGTGGATGTCAAACTGCAATACATTCATATGCGCCTGGGCGATGTCATTACGCTCTACCTTGACGGCAAACCCGGCGACAAAAAACACACCGTGACCGCTGCCGAAGCCACTGCCCAGCAAATCGTCATCACACTGACCACCGCTGATTTCTGGCAGGACAATCCTCAGTTCGCATTGCGCTTCAGGGTGACGGACGTCATTGGCAACTCCTCAGGCCCGAATGCCATCTGGTCGCGGACAACCCTCATCGACGTCCACGTCAAACGCGTCGACCTCGACCTGACCGCCCCGAAAGTGCTGGAAGCCAAGGACGCAAATGGCACGGTCATCAATTTCGAGCGCGACTTCTATCGAGAGGATTTCGCCACTGTCGAGGTTGCGTACACCGGCTCCAACACCGGGCAACGCGTCAAAGCCATATTCGCCGGTCGTAATTTCAGATGGATCAGTGATGCCCAGACAGTCAACACGCCTGGGCAAATCCTGACCTTCAAAGTGCCGCGACTGGAAGTGGTCGACAGCATCCGCAGCAATGCAAAGGTTTCGTATACGGTCCAGTTGCCAGGTACCACCACCGACGTCCCTTCCAAGGAGCTCGATCTTCGAATCACAGCGCAAAAACACGCCCTCCCGGAACCGACTCTGAACGCTGCCAAGACCAATCTGCGAATTTATTACCCGACGCTTGAAGCCACTTACAAATACCGGATCGCGCTGCACGGTGTCACCACCCGTTATGGCGACGAGTTGTACATCGGGCAGGCGAATTACACCGATGTTGCGGTTCCGTCGGCGTGGCTCACGGAGAACCGGGGGAAGGACGTGTTGTTCAACTACACGCTGAAACGGGTGGGCAGCACTGATCCCATCATTTTTTCGTGGTGCCTGCGAGTCACGCTGTAACCGTACTCGACCACGCGCAAATCGCTCACTGAAAGTCTCTGCAAACGTTGTCCCACCACGACAAGGAATTCGTCATGCGTAAAATATTCGGTTTACTGGTTATCGCTTTATTGGCCGGGTGCGTACAGACCGCGACCCAACCGCCCGAGATCGTCAGCACCCGCGACATTCAAGTCCTCGATGGCGCCGCTGTCGCGACAGAGCTCACCCGGCTTTACGGGCTGACATCCGCCAACTGCAATGGCATTGATTCGCGACCAGCCTTTCTCTGTTCAGGCGTGACTCTGAGGGTCACCGAGAAAGATCCGGCCCAGAAGTACAAGGTCTGGGATCCCAGCCCCACCTCTGTGAAAAGTGGCGGCGTGTCCTTTTCCTATCTACGCAAGGATGCCAACTTCGGGCGCCTGGCATGGGGGAACAATAACGGCTATATCATCTTTCCGATCTTCGGCGCCCCCAAGGAAAAATACGATCTCGACTACCTGTGCGCTTATCCATATGACGCCTGGACAACAACCCGCAACACCAATGCCGTCTGCGTTGCTCACCCTGACTACCCCACCCAGAGCCGACTTTGCCAAAACGCTGGCGTAACCACCGCAGAGCAATGGTATGCGGTCTGGTCAATACCCGGTGGCAACCCCAACCAGCGTCAATGCGCCTTCGATGTCAGTGATGGTCGCAATCACCTGGCAGCGCCGGCCTTCTATCAATCCATACGCGCCAGAGGCCTGGCAGGCGTCAGTGGCGTCAATGAACACAACGAACTGCTGGTCAAGACCTGGTGCGACCCGACCTCGACCGATCCGAAAAAGTCCTGCACGCAAAGTGCCCCCCCGAATCAGTTTCCGCTCATGGCCTTCTTCTATATCTACGGTGGGGACAACAAAGGCCTGGCCGACGCCCAATACAACCAGAAGGATTTTCATAATTCGACCAACCCGAAAATCGTCGTGCCGATCATTCGTCTGACCCCCTCTGCCGCGAATATCGGCACCGCCACGTTCACCTACGATGCAGCCGATCAGGCGGTGACGCAATGAGCCGCTCCCGCACGTTTGCAAATGGCCTGATGTACGCGGCGGCAAGCATCGGTTTGCTCATGGGGCTCGGTTCAGTTGCACAGGCGCAAGCGCTGAAAACGGCCTCCGACCGCACCTCGATCACCGTTGTGCGCTGCGATAGATACATTCAAAGCGCCAAGTGGGTTTACCGGGACCACCAATGGTCGTTTGCGATTACACCGACGCCCTGCGGCCGTGAAACCCAACCCGACTCGACACCGTTTCTGTGGGATGAACTGACGCGCGACTACTCCAACAGCCGCTATTGGGCCAACACCCATGGCATGCGCCATCAGGTGATTTGCCATCTGGCGATCGCTCGCGACAAACCGGAATGGTTTATCGAACCAGGTCGTCCGGATGTCGGCTACGACAAAACCTTGGCAGCAGGTTGCAACCACACGGAGCCGTTGCCGGAGCCCGCACCATGACACTTGGGTAAAAGATCAGCGATACAGTTGATTGGCGCTGGCAACACGCGTTGAACACATGGACACTGCGGGCAGACCCGGACATACCCACCGGGTCATTGCCCGAGGAATTTCAATGCGTACCATCGGCCTGATCGGCGGCATGAGCTGGGAGTCCAGCGCTGAATACTATCGACTGATCAATCAGCAAGTGCGCGACCGCCTCGGGCCACTGCGCTCTGCACAGCTATTGATGTACAGCGTCGACTTCGGCCCGGTCGAACAAGCCCAGCACGCCGGGCGCTGGGACGATGCCGCAGCGATTCTGGTGGACGCCGCCCGCAGGCTGCAAGCAGGCGGTGCGGAGTGCGTGGTGCTGTGTACCAACACCATGCACAAGGTCGCGGAGCAGATTCAGGCGGCGATCGCCATTCCGTTCCTGCACATTGCCGAACCGGCCGCCCAGGCGGCGCTGGATATCGAAGCACGGACCGTCGGGCTGCTGGGGACTGCATTCACCATGGAGCAGGACTTCCTCAAGCAGCGCTTGATTGCCCGGGGGTTGACCGTGTTGATACCGGACGACGCCGAGCGCAGGGACGTACACCGGATCATTTATGAAGAACTCTGCGTGGGCGTCATCAGCGAGATATCGCGCCAGACCTACCGGCAGGTGATTGAATCGCTGACCGCGCGCGGTGCTCAAGCGATCATTCTCGGCTGCACGGAAATCGGCCTGCTGATCAAACCCGAACACAGCGCTGTGCCCCTGCTCGACACCACCGAGCTGCATGCGCAGTCGGCGGTGGCGTTCGCCTTGGGCGACTGATTCAGGCTTTGGCGACGTGGCGCAAGCGCGCCATGCTCAAGGTGTCCACCCATTGCCCGTCGCGCACCGCGTAGTCACGGAACAGCCCCTCGGTCTCGAAGCCGAATTTACGGTAGAGACCGATCGCCGCCTCGTTATCGGCGTACACCGACAGTTCGACGCGGTGCAGATTCATCCAGTTGTCGGCCACCTCCAGCGCCGCCGCCAGCAACCGGGAACCGACCCCTTTACGCTGCCATGCCACGGCGACACCCATGCCGATACTGCCGGCGTGGCTGCGCCGGATCCGTGAATAGTTTTCCAGCCCGAGATTGCCAATCACCACGCCCTGATGCAGCGCCACCAGTTGCACCACTCGCTCATTGTCCGGCATCACGCGTTTGCGCCAAACCTCGGTGGACTGAAACGGCATTTGCAGCACCTGCCGAGTCACGAACGGATCGTTGTACAGCGCAGTGATGCCCTCGACGTGGCTTTCGTTGAAACGCGCGATATGAATGGCGTCGTTGTGTTCAGGCATGGCAGGTCCTTCCGTGGTCGCTGTGTGGCCGACCACTCTAAACCGTAACCTCAAACCCGCACAAACAGCAGGTGCTGCCGAAGGCTGCGATAGTTTGATCCAGCTTCTAATTGTTCAAGACTCTCAACTCAAAACAGTTCACTGCCGGGCACAAACTCGCCCCACCTGTCAGACCTGACAGGTGCATTCCCCCGCAAAAAACGCTTTGATAAGTCCTGCCGCGCATACATAGGAGCGTCCTTCAGTGACCACTTCCGATCCGTTCGTCGTCACCATTTTTTACCCGCCAAGGGTCAAGGGCCAGACCACTCCCGTCGAAGGCGCACATATCGGTGTGCCGCTGAACGCCTACGACCTGGTCAGTGATGGCAAAGGTGCCGAGGTCAAGGTCGATCCGCCATTGTCAGGCACACTCAAATCAGGTGATGTCATGACCCTGTGGCTGCAAGGGGAAGCCGCCTTGCTGAGCGCGCAAACGGTTGAGGACCCGGACGCGTGCATTTTTTTGCGTATTCCCACCGGTCGGTTACAGCCGGACCGGGTCAACGAGCTGTATTACACGGTCGAGCGCAAGCGCCAGCACATCGGTACTTCCGAACCTGCATTGAGGGTTCTTTACAACGCCGTCCGCCCAGGCCTGAAACATCAAACACGCTACCCGGGCGGACACTCCGAACTGGCCCTGGTGCTTCCCGACGCCATCAAAAACGGCGCCGGCGCAGATTTCGTCAGCGCGCAGCTCAGCGTGTCCTACCCCTACTGCCGCGCCTATGACCGCATCAGCCTGAAATGCAACGATGAACACCTCAACGTCAGCGTGAGCAAAGACGAAGCGCCGCAGCCGCCGAACCCCGGTTCGGCGGCACCTACAAGCATTCTCCTGACTGTCGACCGCGCGTTTCTCGACAAGGCCAGGCGTGTGGATCGCAAACTCAGCTTCTCCTTCACCGTCACCGATCAACTGGGTAACGGTCCGGACCCCGATACGCCGTGGTCGTCCGTGCAGACGGTTGACGAAAACCTCGGCGGTCACTGATTGCCAGGTGACTGACGCCGGCGTCGGGCAACCCCGACCCGCCTCACGCCTGAAACCACTCCCGGCGCTCGTTGAAGGTGTGGTGGATCAGCTCGATCAGGGTTTGCACTTCGGGTACCCGCTCGGATTCGGCATTCACCGCCAGCCATGCCTGTAACTGCATGGGTTCGTCGAACAGGCCCGGCAACGCCACCAGTCCCCGATCAAAGCGACTCATGTAGGTCGGCAGTAAACCGATGCATGCGCTGCAGCGGATCATTTCCAGCATCAGCTCGTAGGATTGCATTTGCACCACGCCGGCCAGCCGTTGTTCAACCAGCGTATTCCAGGGGCGAAAGCTGTCGATCTGTCGATCGTGTTGCCATTGCACCAGCATGAAATCGGCCAGATCGTCGGTAGTGTCCGGGCGCGCGGTGACGCGGGAGTAGCGTTTGGCGATGTGCGGCAGATAGTCCAGGCGCGCCAGGCGTTGCGCTGCACCCGTTGCGAAGGTCGGGCCGGGATGCGGGGTTTCACCGTGGGCCAGCCAGAGCACGACATCGGCACTGACCGCGCGCAAGGACAACTCGCTGTCCAGCGCAATGATGTCCAGACGCACACTGGCGTTGCGGCGCAGCAAAGCGATCAGATCACGGCCGAGGATGTCATGCAGGATCGATTCGGCGACGGCCAGGCGAATCAGCGGTTGTTCGACCACCGGCAATGTGCGCTCGTGGGCCAACGCCACCAGTCTGGCCTGCAATTGCTGACCTTCGCGGGTCAGGCTCAGGGCACTGCCCTGAAAGCTGAACAACGAGTGCTGCAGGTCTTGTTCGAGCTGCGCCAGTTGTTTGCGCAGCAGGGTCGAACGCACGTTGAGGCTGCGCGCCGCCTGCATGAAGCAGCCGCAGCGGGCGCTCACCAGAAAATATTGCGCAATCTCGGCATCGATCGTTGCGGCATGCTCCAGCCAGCAATCGCCTTTGTCCTGCGCCCAACGATACTCGGCGCTGCCCTGTCGTCCTGCGGGTTCGGTGAATGACATCGATGACTCCCTGTCGATCTTTGTATTTTTTGGATGTCCACACATCCCCGTGTGGGAGCTGGCTTGCCAGCGATGAGGTCGGCACATCCAACTTCACTTGTGCCTGACACTCCGCCATCGCTGGCAAGCCAGCTCCCACAGGGGGATGCAGTGATGGCGAAATCAGCGTTTTGCCTCGAGGACTTTGTTGAGTTCGGCGCCGTCGATGCTCAGCGTGGCGGTGTCGAGCATGCCGTCCAGGTAGGCCTGGGCGATCTGTTCCTGACGCTGGCCGCGCAGGGCCTGGGTCAGTTGATCGCGCAATTCATCAAGGCTCGCCGTGCGCGCCGGTTGTTGCTCGGTGAGTTTGATCACGTGAAACCCGGCAGCGCTTTGCACGGGCTCGGAAACGGCGCCGACCTTGAGCCGAGCGACGGCGCCACGTACTTCCGGCACCAGTTGTTGCAACGGCTGCAAACCGCTATCACCGCCGCGTTCAGCGGTCACTCGATCCTGCGAATATTGAGTCGCCAGTGCAGCAAATTCCGCCGGCATCGCCTGAGCTTTTTTGCTCAACTCCGTAGCCTGTTTGCGCACCGCTTCCAGCGCTTGCGGATCGCTCACCCCGAGGAAAATCTGACTGACCCGGTACAACGCCGGGGTCTGCCAATTCGCCTTGCCGGCGTCATAGGCCTGCTGCAATTCAGCCGCACTCGGGTAATCTTTTGGCACTTCGCTGACCGAGCGCAAGTAATCACGAAAGACGATCTGCTCGGTGGCTGCCCGGGTCTGCCGCGCCACATCCGGACGCTGTGCCCAGCCTTGCGCATCAGCCTGTTCCAGTACCGCTTTCTCGGCCAGACGTGCACGAAGCCAGCGTTCCAGCGCTTCACGATTACCGCGCAATTGCTCGCGGGTTTCCGGTGGAACTGTCGCCAGCAATGCCTGCAATTCCTCAGGCGACACCTGCTGATTACCCAGACGCGCCACCGCTGGCCCCGTAGCAACCGCCGCCAGTGGCGACGATTGCTGCGCGGCGACCGGGTCACTGCCCGGTCGCACCACCAGCGCCACGGCCACCACCAACAGCGCCACCGCAGCGGCGCTGATCACCATGGCAGGCTTTTTCACAGCGCGACTTCCTCTTGCTCGGCGACGGCGACTTTCGCGGTTTGCGCCGTACCGGCCTGAGTGAAATCACGCAGATAAACGATGAACTCCTGCAACAGGCGATCCCACAGTTCCAGATTGCCGCGCAGATGATCGTTGCTCACACCCGCGGCCACCACTACGTCCATTTCCATCACCAGAAACTCGCCCTGCAACGACAACCGCGCGAAACGGCGCGTGGCGTTCCACTGCTCGGCCACTCCCTTGGGCAACTCACCCTGTACGCGCAGTGCACAGCTGAAGGTGAAATCGACGTAGCTGCCCTGCTCCACCGCCGGATTGCCGAAACGCACGGCGTAACCAATGCCCTGGCTGGCGCTGAGCAACTGGACGATGCCGTTCTGCTCGGTTTCGTTGACGCGATAACCGGCGGCTTGCAGGACTTCGGTCAGGGATTTTGGCGATACGTGGGTGATCAATTGAGTCATCGTTTCTTCCTTGTTTATCCGTCTTTTAAATCAGTGCGAGAGCGCGGCTTGCGGCGCGTCGAATTGAGTCTTGTAAAGGTCATCACCGAAACCTTGGGCCAGTTCATCGAACTTGACCCGGGCGCTGCCCGCGAAGGGCTGGCGGATCTTCATTACCTCGGCCACATCGATGTTTTCGTAGGCGGTGAGGATCTGTTTGGCGACGCCGTACATCTGCTGATTCTTGACTGAACATTGCTGCACTTGTGTGTCACGTTCAGTCAATTGCGCTTGAAGCTTAGACCGTTCTACCTCTTTGGCACGGGCCATGACCAACAGCTCGTCATAGGCTTTTTTGAACTTGCCGGTCTGCTCGGCGCTGGCCGCCACTTGCGCCTGCGCCTGGCTGTGCAGGCTCTGTTGCTGCCCGGCCAGTTGCTCGGCGACGCCTTTGGCTTTGGCCAGTTCGGCGGTCAATTGCTTGATCTGCGCCTGCGCTGCCTTGACCTCGTTCTGCGCCGCCAGTTGCGCGGCGCTGGCCTGGGCTTGCTGGCTTTGCAGGGCCTGCAACTGCTGGGCGGTGCTGCGCAACTGGGTGCGCAAGCGCTCTTCCATGCCTTCGGCACTCGCCCCGGTGGCGATCAACAACCCAAGCCCAAGCGATAACAAACGCGTTTTCATAACCCTCTCCCGGCGCCTTAGAAGCGCGTGTTGAGCTCAAGCTGCAAGACGTCGATGTCGAACGGCGCGCCGTACACCGCTTCGGTGCTCATCCAGCGACCCGTCGCATAAACGTTCTTCGCCAGACCGTAGTTGCCGCCGATGAAATAGCCCTTGGCGTTGGTGCCGCCGAGGTGGAACGACGAGTCGTTGAAACCGTCCGGCAAGGCATCCGGCTGGATGTATTTGTAGCCGGCGAACATGTTCCAGTCGCCCTGCTTCTTCAGCTCCAGCGCACTGCCGAGGGTGAACTGCACCATCCACGCATTGGCGCCGCTTTCGATGTTGCCGTTGCTGTCGAGGTTGTT
The DNA here is from genome assembly GCF_051913165.1 of Pseudomonas sp. SM4. Taxonomy (NCBI): domain Bacteria; kingdom Pseudomonadati; phylum Pseudomonadota; class Gammaproteobacteria; order Pseudomonadales; family Pseudomonadaceae; genus Pseudomonas; species Pseudomonas sp. SM4. The sequence goes on from NZ_JBODOE010000002.1 coordinate 423,423, forward strand.
GACGATCTGCCCGGCCGAGCGCTTGCGCATGTCGCCTTCGTCGTAGCTCAAGTTGTGGATGTAGTTGCCCTGGCTGCGCAACTTGAAGTCTTGCGGCAGGTCGGCGTCCCACACCACGTTGAGATCAAGCAGGTTGAACTCGGAGGCCAGGCCGACGTATTGCGGTTGCGGCGTGGTGCTCGGGTTGAGCGGGTTCGGGGTGATGTCGCGCAGCAGGAACACGCTGTTGCCCTTCTGCATGAACGCCGCGCGGCTGCCATCGCTGTCGCAACCCGGCGCGCCGGCCCACGGTTCGCAAGGGCTGGAGCGTTCGCCCTGAATGTCGTCGAAACGGTAGTAAGCCAGTGCGCCCTTCAGGCGGTTGTTGCTGTTGATCGCCCACTTGGCGCCGACTTGCGCACCGTACAGCCACTTGTTGTCGCTCTCTTCCTTGTCGAAACCGTTGCTGCTGGTGGTGTCGTTGGTGTAGTCCACCGGGAACGCGCCGACGGTGCCGAACACGCCCCAATCGCGGTTGAGCTTGTGGTCGAAAATCGCCGCCACGCCGTCGAAATTCAAGTCGTTGGAATAGAGCATGTCGGTGGACATGAACGGGTTGGCGAAGCGCCCGCCGGTCAAGGTCAGCTCATCCGTCGGCTTCCAGTTGAGGTAACCCTGATCGAGCCAGATGTCTTTCTTGGCGAAACCACCGCCGAGGCTTTGCGTGGTCGATACCGGGTTGTTGTCCGAGCCGGTGCCGATGCGAATACCGGCGGTCCATTCCGGCGAGATCACCGCTTTCATGCCCAGCCGTGCGCGGATGCGGAACTGATTGGTGCGGTCTTCGCGGGTGTTGAGCAGCGGCGGCAGGCTGGTGCTGCTGTTGGGGTTTACGTCGTACGGGCCGTTGTTATTGAGCTTGGCGAAGTCGACGATTTCGTTGCTGTTGTTATCCGAGTAGTAGCGCGATTCGTCGCGCAGGCGAATGTCGCCGTCGAAACTGATGCGCGCAGCCCATTCCGGGAAGCTGTTGGGCGCGGCCCAGTTTTCCTGTTTGGCGGTGGCCATGACTTCGGCCTTGACCTGATCGCGGATCTGGTCGCGCACCGCGGCCGGCACGTATTGCACACGCACATCGCCCGGCGCCGCCACCGGGCCGGCGGCTACGGCGGTCGATGCCGCAGCCTGCTTGGCTTGCGCGGCTTCGTTCTGCGCCTGAGCGATCAGTGCGTCGGCCTTGTCCTGTTTCAAAATGCCCTGCTCGACCAGCAAGCGGATCAGATTGATCGTGGCGTTCTCCGAGGGCGCAGGCGCTGCCGCCGCCTGACCGACCAAGGTCGCGATGACCATGCCGACCGCCAGGGACAATCGATTCACGTTGGAAATCATCTGCACACAACTCCTTTTGGCGAAGCTTTAAAAATGAGGGTTAACCCGGACGCCGCCCTTGCAGGGACAGGCGCACAGGCAAAGTGATGGAGGCCGGAGGCCGTTCGCTCAGGGCCGAAGCACCGCGTAGCGCGGCCAGCACCTGCGTATCAATCTCGGGATTGCCGCTGGACTTGATCAGTTCGACGCGGGTGATCTCGCCGACGCTGCTCAGCCACACATCGGCCTGCAACGAGAACGCGAGGTTGCGCAGCTCAGGGTTCTCGCGCAGCAAACGCTGGAAGGTGAACGCCAGAAACTGGCTGTACGTCCCCGTGCCCAAACGCCCACCACCAGTGCCAGCCATGCCGCCGCCCTTGCCCGCGCCGATGTTGAAAGCGTCGTTACCGGACTGAGCGTCGCCGTCCATTTGCATCGGGTTGGCCAGATCGTCCGCCGGTGATGGCGGGGCTTCCTCTTCGGGCTTGACCTCTTCTGGCTCGGGTGTCGGTTCCGGCTCGACGACTTTTTCTTCGACCGGGGTTTCTGGCTCCGGCGGTTTCTCAGGGGGCGGTGGAGGTGGTGGCGGCAACGGAATGATCGTCGGCACCTTCGGCGCTTCGCGGCGGATGCCGCTCATGTCATTCGCCCACTGCCACAGGAACCACGCCGCAAGCGCGCCGATCAGCAATCCGGCGCCCCACTTGGCGTAACGCAGCGCCGGTTTTTTCACGGGCAGCGGCTCGATCGGGAGTTGTGCAGTCATGACTCAGCCCTGACTCGGTTTGCCGGTCACAAGACCGACCTGGGACAGTTCGAGCCGGCGCAACAGGTCCAGCACTTCGATGACTTTCTGGTATTGCACGGTCGCATCACCGCGCACGATCACCGGGAAGTCCGGGCTCTGCGCCTTCTCGATGCGCAGGCGTTCTTCCAGCTCGGCCAGCGTCACCGGGTAAGCGTCGAGGAACACCTGGCCGCCGTCGTTGACCGAAATTGCCTTGGTCTTGGCCTCGGACAGCGACACGGAGGCGCTGGCCTTGGGCAGGTTGATCTGGATCCCGGAAACCTGTGCAGTGGCGGTGAGGATGAACATCACCAGCACCACCATCAGCACGTCGACCAGCGGGGTAATGTTGATGCTGTCCACCGCGGCATCTTCGTCATCGTCGTGGGAGGCATTTACGGACGCCATGTCAGTGTTCCTCAGGCCGGTACGGAATGGTTGGCGTGATGGCCGCGATGCGACGCCTCACTGAACTGGCTCTCGCCGTGCATCTCCGCCAGCCGGGTGATGAACTCGTCGACGAACACGCGCATGTCGGCGCTGACTTCCTTGTTGCGGGTGATCAGGCGGTTGTAGCCAAACAGCGCCGGGATCGCGACGAACAGGCCCATGGCGGTGGCGAGCAACGCGGCAGCCATGCCCGGCGCGATGGCGTTGATGTTGACGTCGCCGGCCATCGCGGTGCCGAGGAACACCACCATGATCCCCAGCACCGTGCCGAGCAGGCCGATGTACGGGCCACCGGCGATGGCGTTGGACAGGGTCGAGAGTTTCGAGCTGAGCTGCTGGTTTTCGCGGGTACGCACGCCGTCCATCGAGCAGCGGATCGCTTCGATGGTCGCTGCGGAAACCGACGAGGTATCGGCGCCCTGCTCGCGGCGGGTGCGGATCTCTTTGACGGCCACCAGGTACAGGCGCCACAGCGACGAATGCTGCAAACGCTGGGCGAGTTGCGCGTCGTCGGCGAACATCTCCAGACGCGTGCCGACCTTGGCGAATTGCACGCGGAAGTCTTCGTTGGCGGCAGACACACGGCTGAGGCTGCGGTTCTTGCGCAGCATGATGATCCACGACTGGAACATCATCAGCACCAGCACGGCGATGATCACCCAGGCGTCGATGGGCACCGCGTTGAGCAGGAAACCGAGGCTGCCGAAACCGAAACCGGACTGCTCTTCGTCGACACCGTAAGCGACCAGTTTCGACTCGGCGCCTTGCGAGGTAGCGTCAGCCAGCAACAGCGGTGCCGGACGGGCGACTTTCGACAGGCGCAGTTCGTCGATGGCGCCCACGAACGGCTGGAACGGACCTTCGTGCAGATCGGCGCCGATGGCCATGACCGAGTTGAAGGCCGGCATCGCCTGAGCGAAGGTCGCGCCTTCGCGGCCATTGATGTACAGGGTGACTTTGGCGCCTTCAGCAGTCAGCGCAACGTGTTGCCATTGGCCAGGATTCAGCGCTTGCGTGGCGACGGCACGTTGGCCATCAATTTCTATAAACGGCACGCCTTGGTTTGCACCGATCAGCAGACTGTTGGCGCCTTCACGACGGGCGAGAATCAGTTGTTCGCCACTGGCCTGATCCAGACGCAGCCAGGCGCTGAAGGTGAACGCACTGCCAGCGTTGTGTTGCAGCGAAGGGCTGGCCGGCAGCAACAACGGCTGACCGCTGAACTGCAACGCGCGCCCTACTACACCGTCAATCGCCGCGCCGGTCGCACTTTGCGCCGTGTTGCCATAGGCGGTGGTGTCTTTGGCCGGGGTGCCGGTGGCGCCGTCGAAGTGATAGAGCGCGGTGTAATTGGGGTCGAAGGTCAGTTGGCCGTTGCCGGTCGCCGGGGCCTTTTGATTGCCGTAATACATCCAGATGTCCTGGCGCTGACCGCCCTCGACATTCGGCACATCGACCCAGACCAGCGCCATGCCCATCAGCGCGTCGAAGCTTTCGATCTGATGATTGAGCACGGTCTTGTCATCGGCGGCGACAAAGCGCAGATCCGAGCCGTCCTCCTTCACGCCGTCAAAGGTGAAGTTGCCGGTGTGCAGGCGCACCAGCAGCGCGGTGCGGCCGAGGGCCTGATTGATCGCCGCGCCTTGTGGCGTGGTGTCGACGGCAATCTGTTTGCGGTAGTGCCAGTCGTCCTGCCACCAGGCCTGAGCCGTGGCCGGGAGCACGAAGCCCAGGCAGATCAACAACGAAAGGAAGAGGCGCTGCATGAACGTGCTCCTTGTCAGAAAGTGGCTTGAAGGTTGAAGTGCAGGCGCGATTCCTGTTTCGAGGTGTTCGGCCCTTCGAGTAGCGGGTAGCCCCAGTCGAGGCTGCCGGACAGCCATTTGCTCAGGCTGGCGCGGGTGCCGAGGCCGACGCTGGCCAAGGCATAACTGGCGTCCTGATCCGGCAGCTCGTCGCGCAGGTACAGTTGCGCGCCTTCGGCAAAGGCGTAGAAACGCCAGTGCTGCATCCATGTGCCGGCGTACTTGGCCAGTGATGGCGTGCGCAGTTCCTGACTGAGCAGCAAACCGTCATCGCCGGTGCGTTCGGCAGCCAGATAGCCGCGTACTGAAGTGGCGCCACCGGCGGAGAATTGTTCGTTGGAAACCAACGGCCCGGAGGCGAGCTGGAACGCGGCTTTGCTTGCGCTTTGCCAGTCGCTGTCGAAGGTCCACGTGTAATTCGTGTCGCCCTTGAGCACGGCGAAACTCGGTTTGGCGCGGTAGCGTTTGTAGTCGAAATCTTCGTCGGAGCTGCCGTAACCGAAGATGCTGCGAGTGGCGGCAACCAGGCTCAGACCGAGGCCGAGCTGGCTCTTCTCGGTGTAGCGATAGCCGTTGTAGGCGAAGGTGAACGGTGCGTATTGCAGTGGGACTTTGTCGCTTTCGCCGGAGAGGGTCAGGCGTTCGTCGAAGTCCTTGAAGTCGATGCCGGCCGACAACGAGTTCGACCAGTTGCCGCTCGATGGCAGCGTATAAATCGCCGAGACGCCGTAGCTGTGGCCCTTGCCGAGCACGTTGCTGCCGCCGATGGTGGCGACGTTGCTGTCGGACTGGTAACCGGAGAACTGCACGCTCCAGCGATCGGTCAGCGGCGCGCTGTAGGAGCCCGACCAGACCTTGGCGTTGTCGGTTTCCTGTGGCGCGGTGAAGAACGTCAGGTTGACGCTGTGGCCGAGCTGCCAAAGGTTGTTGTAGCCGAGGCTGGTGACGGTGCGCAGCTTTTCCGTGTCGGCGCTGTAATCGTTGTTGAGGCCGACGCTGGCGGTCCACGGGTTCTGATCCTCGACCTGCAAATCGACGTCCATGGTGCCGGGACGCTGACCTTCGCGCACCAGCGGCATGACTTGCCGGCCCGGGGTTTTATTGAGCTGCGCCAGTTCACCCTGAACCTTGGCAAAGTCCGGCACCTCACCCTCTTTCAGCGCCGGCACGTCGTCGCGAATGTCCAGCGGCGAATAGTGTTTGGCGCCGACCACACGGACGCGGCCGACCTTGGTTTCGCTGACTTGCAGATAGACGATGCCGTCGGCGACGGCTTGCTCCGGCAGCTCGACGAACACCGACTGATAGCCGCGCTCCTGATAGGCTTTTTGCAACGCGTCGCGCGCGCCTTCGATATCCGTGAGGGCTTTTTGCGGGCCGAGAAACGGGTACACCGCCTCTTCGATCGCCCGCGCATCGAGCACGGTATTGCCGCGCACGAAGTATTCGTTGACGTCGACCAGACGCTGCGCCGCTGCGTTGTCGGCAGCCTCCTCGGCCAATGCCGGCTGCGCGCCCGCCGTCACCAGCAGCCAGCCCCACAGCGCCAGCCGTGACTTGAAAATCGGTTCCACACTACCCCCTGAATTCGCGATGACCTGTTGGCGCTTGCGCGCCTGGTGTGTTGCCGCTGTTAATTGCTGACGTGCGGGGCACAGGCGTGCTTGCCCAGCCACGTGTGCAGCAGCGCGAAGTTCAGCGAGAACTCGGGCATTTGCAGCAAGGCACCGCAGAACACTTCGCCGATGATTTTTTGAATGAGCAGCACCGCCCGTGGCTCGTTGAGCAACGTGGTGATGTCGCGACTGAGGACGTTGAAACTCCAGACTTTCTGGTTCAGGCCAAGACCTGCGAACCAGCGGAACAGCAGGTTGTAGTTGAGCTGTTCATACAGTTGCTGCTCGCTGGGCACCGAATACAGCAGTTGCAGAAGCAGGATGTGCATGACCGTTTGCGCAGGGATCAGCATGCCGGGCTCGGCATCGAGGTCGAGCAGGAGGTCACGGTGGGCATCGAGCAAGTCGTCGATCTGCGGGCGCAGCAACACCAGCGAATGGCCCGGCGGAATGTAGCTGGAGACCTCTTTCAAAGCGCCCTGCCAGTCATCCTGCGAGACGATCCAGACCCACGGCGCGCCGTAGCGATACACCGAAACCGGCTTCTTGCGCGCGGCTTCGACGATCTTCGACAGGCGTTGATCGAGTTCCTGCATGCCCACTTTCGAGTAGCGTTCCATAGTCCCCATTGCCTCACTCCCGGCGTCCCGCCTCGGCTTGTGAAAAGCGCCCCGTTGGGCTCCTCAAGCGCGTTACATAGGCATGACCGGACTGGCGATGTGCTACCGAACTTTTGTCATAAAAGCTTCATTACTGGATGGGGATCAAGATCAAAAGATCGCAGCCTTCGGCAGCTCCTACATTGAAATGCGATCCCATGTAGGAGCTGCCGCAGGCTGCGATCTTTTGATCTTTGCTGTTCAGGTGTAGACGGGCCAGGTGTCGACGATTTTGCCGTTGCGCACCGCCAGCAGGTCGCCAAATTGCAGGAGCACGGCTTCGGTCTGGGTCGGGCGCAGGAAGACTTGATCTTCTATCGTCAGGCCGACAGCGCTGGAGCCATTGACCATCTCTTGATTGGAGCTGCGTCCGTAGACGCTGTTGCTCTGTAAACCCTGGGGCGATTCGAATTCGGCCATCCAGTTGCCGCCGTAGATGAAGAAGGTCTGGCGCTGGTTGGCGTCCCACCACGAGAACAGTTTCGACTTGTCGTCCAGCGCCGGGATGTTCACCGCGCCGGTGCTTTTCAGCACGGGCGTGGCGATGTAGGTCGCTGGCACGTGCTCGGTCAGCGACGGCAAATCGTAGTGCGTCGGTTTGAGCATCGCCGTGCCCACCGACACTTCCGTGCTGAGTTTTTCGTTTTCGTGAATGCGGTAACTCGGGCTGCCGGCGGTATTCAGGCACAAGCCGTCATGCCACAACGCGGGAAACTGCTGGCGGGTGAAATCGACGCAACGCTGATAAGTCACCATGACCTTGGCGAACAGTTCCTCGGGCGAACCGAGAATGCCCGGCACGCCCATGCCCACGAACGGGTCGTAACCCATGAATCCGGCGAATTCCAGATGCTGTGGATTGGCGCTGATCAACGTGAGCATCTGCCCCAGCCTATTCAAGTCGCTGACGCCGCCACGATGCAGGCCGACGTCCAGCTCGATGCTGATGCGCATCCGCGTGCCCAGACCCTGTGCGAGCTTGAGGTATTGCTGCAAGCGCTCCGGCCCGTCGAGCAGCCATTGCAGCTGCCTCGAGGGGTCGAACGGGCCTTTGTGGGTTTGGTAGAACAGCTCTGCCGAGCGCACCGGCAACGGCTTGCCGAGCAGAATGTCGGACTGCGCAAATACCTGCGCATCGTGATTGAGAAACGGCTGATGAAACGACATCAGCTTCTGCGTGCCGGCACGTTGCGCGATGTAGCTCAACAACCCAGGCGATGGCAGTGACTTCTCCACCAACCGCAACTGTTTGCCGCCACGCTTGACCGATTGCATCACCACATCGATGTTGTGATCGAGGCGATCCAGATCAATCAGCAGCACCGGACGCATCGGACCTTTACCCTTCAACTCATTGTTCAGCGCACGAAAATAATCGTCGTACGGCGCGCCGCGATCCCCCGGTCGCAGCCATGCGCCAACACCTACCAGCAAAGCGCCGACACCCACAGTGCCAAGGAGAAAACTGCGTCGATTAACGGCCATCAGCTCACCCCCAGAATCGACGACAAATGCGCATTGAGAAAGCGCCCACTGGGATCGAGCGCCTGGCGTACATCGACAAATTCACGCCAGCGCGGGTACAGCGGTTGCAGGTTCTTCGCGTTGAGCGTGTGCAACTTGCCCCAGTGTGGACGGCCGTTGTACTTCCAGAAGATCGGCTCGACCGCCGCAAAGAAGTTGTGATGATCCATCTGGTAATGCTGGTGCACCGAGATCGAACAACTGTCGCGGCCCTCGAACATGCTCAGCGGAATATCGTCAGACTTGACGTAGCGGTACTCAATGGGAAACCAGGTGCGCAGGTCCTTGTCCTGAATCAGCTTGAGAATCTCGCGCAGACACGCCGGGCCATGTTCAGCCGGCACCGAGTATTCCATTTCATTGAACCGCACGGTGCGCACGTTGGCGTAGATGTCGAACGAGTCGCCGACGCGATCATCGAAACTGGCCAGATGGCGCAGGCTGTTGAGCATCGTGCGGCGCAGGTCGGGGAAGTCGCTGCCGTACTTGTCGATCTTCTCGATCAGGGTGACGAACTCGTTACCGCCCTCTTCTTCCGGGCTGATCGGCGGCGTGGCCGGGTCGTCGGTTTCGTTGAGGGCGATGGACAAGGCGTAGTCGGAATGAGTGACCACGAGCATTTCCCAGTGCTGGTTTTCCCTCGTGTTCTTGTCGATGTCTTCGAGCAGCTCTTCGGTCTTGGCGATCCATTGGCGTTCGCGCAGGCGATAGGCCGGGCGGTTTTGCAGGCGGATTTTCGTCGCCACACCGAGGGCGCCAAGGGAAACCCGCGCGGCGTTGAATACTTCGGGATGGCGTTGGCTATCGCAGTCGAGCACCTCGCCACTGGCCGTTACCAGTTGCATGCCGCAGACGTGGGCCGAGTAGGACTGGAAGTTTTTGCCAGTGCCGTGGGTCGAGGTCGAGATTGCCCCGGCGAGGGTTTGGTAATCGATGTCGGCCATGTTTTGCAGCGCCTGACCGATGTCTTTCAGCGGCATGCCCATGCGTGACATCGGCGTGCCGGCGGCGAATTCGGCTTGCAGGGTTTTCGCGTCATGCTCGAGCAAACCGTTGAAGTAGCTCAGCGACAACAGCGTGCCGTCGGTGGGCACCAGCGCACTGAACGAATGCGCCGAACCGACCGGGCGAATCTTGCCTTGCGCCTGTTTGATGACGGTCGTCAGTTCGTCGAGATTTTTCGGTGCCAGCCGCGCCGCCGGCAGGCAATTCTGCCCGCCCGACCAGTTGCGCCACGGGATCAGGCGTGGCGCGCGCATCAACTGGCCCAATGCCGGGTGGCTCGCCAATGCGCTGAACGCACCGACAATACTTGCCCGCTGCAACAACTGACGCCGTGTCAGATCCATGGTCATGCCGGGCACCTTATTGTGGGAGGGGCTGGTCGGCCATGAAGCCGATCAATTGCAGGAATTGTTCTTCGCTGCACTCGACGCACTGGCCCATCGGCGGCATGCCGTTGTAGCCATTGATGGCGTGGTCGAGCAGCGTGTCGGTGCCCTGCTGAATGCGCGGCTCCCAGGCTTTGCGGTCACCGGTGAGTGGCGCGTTGGCGGCGGGGTTGGCGTGGCACAACTGGCAACTGTTGGCGTAGATCTGTGCCAGCGCCGGGTCTTTGGGCATGGCGTTGCTGTTGGCGCTGGCTGGGGGGTTGGGGTCGTCGCCGCAGCCAGGCAGCGCCATGGCCAAGGCCAGCAGCAAAGTGAGTCGGATTGCCCGCATAAAAGCCTCGCTTGTTGTTATGCCCACACCTTAAGGCAGCGACAACAGCGGGTTGAGGGCATTGCGGGACAGTGAGGGGGGCAAACGGGGCCAGCCCATTACCTGAAGATGATCGTTCCCACGCTCCGCGTGGGAATGCAGCCCTGGACGCTCTGCGTCCGCTTGGAACGCGGAGCGTCCCTTGAGGCATTCCCACGCAGAGCGTGGGAACGATCATGTGTGGAGGCCTGCTCTGCTGTACGCGTTTGCGTGACATTCGGGTGACATTTGCGGGTTTAAATTTCGGCGCATTCAGGCGTATAACCTGTAGAGACTTTTAGCTCTGCATGCGGACATCAACACGGGGTAGCGACATGACCACAGCAAACATCCTTGGCAACCTGTTCCCTTCTGTCAGCGACATCCCGGAAAAATACCGCCTCGACGGTCAGGTCGAGCAACGCGAATATCTCGTCGACGGCCAATTGCGCCGCTGGGACGGCCCGCTCGCCACCGTGCGCAGCCCGGTCTATCTGCACGGTGAAAACGGCGACGAACAAGTCATCCTCGGCAGTACGCCGCTGCTCGACGCCGACACCGCGCTCACCGCCCTTGACGCCGCCGTGCGCGCCTACGACCGTGGCCAAGGCCTGTGGCCGACCATGCGCGTGGCCGAACGCATCCAGCACGTCGAAGCGTTCCTCGGGCGCATGCGTCAGCAACGTGACGCGGTGGTGAAGCTGCTGATGTGGGAAATCGGCAAGAACCTCAAGGACTCGGAAAAAGAGTTTGATCGCACCTGCGATTACATCGTCGACACCATCAATGCGCTCAAGGAACTCGACCGCCGTTCCAGCCGTTTCGAGCTGGAACAGGACACCCTCGGCCAGATCCGCCGCGTGCCGCTCGGCGTCGCGCTGTGCATGGGCCCTTACAACTATCCGCTGAATGAAACCTTCACCACGCTGATCCCGGCGCTGATCATGGGCAACACCGTGGTGTTCAAACCGGCCAAGCTCGGCGTGCTGTTGATTCGTCCGTTGCTGGAAGCGTTCCGCGACAGCTTCCCGACCGGCGTGATCAACGTCATCTACGGCAGTGGCCGCGAAACCGTCAGCGCGCTGATGGCCAGCGGCAAGATCGACATCTTCGCGTTTATCGGCACCAACAAGGCCGCCAGCGACCTGAAAAAGCTGCACCCCAAACCACACCGCTTGCGTGCAGCGCTGGGTCTGGACGCGAAAAATCCGGGCATCGTCTTGCCGGAGGTCGATCTCGACAACGCCGTCAGCGAAGCCGTCACCGGTTCGCTGTCATTCAATGGCCAGCGCTGCACCGCGCTGAAAATCCTCTTCGTCCACGAAGATGTCGTCGACAGTTTCATCGAAAAATTCAACGCCAAACTGACCACGCTGAAGCCGGGCATGCCGTGGGACAGCGGCGTGTCGCTGACGCCGTTGCCGGAGTCGGGCAAGGTCGATTACCTGCATGGCTTGGTGGCCGACGCGCGAGCCAAAGGTGCCGAAGTGGTCAACCCCAATGGTGGCGAATCCCGCGAGTCGTTCTTCTACCCGGCGGTGCTGTACCCGGTGAACCCGCAGATGCGCGTGTATCAGGAAGAACAATTCGGCCCGGTTGTGCCGATCGTGCCCTATCGTCATCTCGACACCGTGATCGACTACGTGCTGGAGTCGGACTTCGGTCAGCAGTTGAGCATCTTCGGCACCAACCCGGTGGCGGTGGGTCGTCTGGTCGATACGTTTGCCAACCAGGTCGGGCGGATCAACCTCAATGCCCAGTGCCAGCGCGGCCCGGACACTTACCCGTTCAACGGCCGCAAAAATTCCGCCGAAGGTACGCTCTCGGTACACGATGCGCTGCGGGTATTCTCGATCCGTACGCTGGTGGCAACCAAGTTCCAGGACAGTAACAAGGACTTGATCAGCGAGATCATTCGCGGCCGTGATTCGAGCTTCCTGACCACTGATTACATTTTCTGAGCAGCCGTCACCCGGATCGCAAATAAGCACAAAGGAGACAGCATCCGGTTATGACCCAATGTGGCCAAGCGCCCGGCCAATCAGTGTCTACACTGATCCCAGCACTGTGCTGGATGCCGGGAGCTTGATCATGCTTGATTACTTTGCGCTAGGTATTTTGGTGTTTGTAGGGCTTGTGCTTTTTTACGGGATCATCGTGTTGCATGACATACCGTATGAAATCGCCGTCCACCGTAACCATCCGCATCAGGATGCAATCCACGCCACTGGCTGGGTCAGTCTGTTCACGCTGCATGCGCTCTGGCCGTTTTTGTGGATCTGGGCCATGGCCTATCGAGAAGATCGCGGCTGGGGGTTCGGTGACGGCAAATCCGTGCAAAACCACGTCATTCACCTTGAGCAACAGGTGGTCGAACTAAAAGATCGCATCGAACGACTCGAAGCGCTGAACGCCACTGCCCCCCACAACAGGGAGGGCTGAACACCATGGATCTGCTCCTTATCCTGACTTACGCCGCGTTCTGCGTCGCACTGTTCAAGATCTTCCGCATCCCGCTGAACAAATGGACGGTACCCACGGCCGTACTCGGCGGCATTCTGCTGATCGGCGCCTTGATTTTCACCATGAACTACAACCACCCCTACTCCGAGGTGGCGCGCACGTACTTCGTTTCTGTGCCGGTTATTCCCATCGTTAGCGGCCAGGTGATCGACGTGCCGGTGAAGGGGAACGAGCCGCTGGAAAAAGGCGACGTGCTGTTTCGCATCGACCCTACGCCGTTTCAAAACCGGGTGAAGTCGCTCAAGGCCCAACTGATTGCCGCCAAGGGTGATCGCTACCGGATCACTGAACTGATCCGGCGCAACTTCGGCACGCAACGTGAACTGGATGCCGCCATCGCCCGCACCGATGATCTGCAGGCGCAACTGGACAACGCCCAATTTGAACTGGACAACACCACCGTTCGCGCACCAAGCAAAGGCTTTGTCACCCATGTTTCGCTGCGTCCGGGGATGATGGCGAGCAAGTTGCCGTTACGCCCCTCGATGGTGTTCATCCCCGAAGAAGGCCAGTATTTCGCCGCGTGGATGCGCCAGAACAGCCTGCTGCGTCTGACCGTGGGCGATGAGGCGGAAGTGGCGTTCGACGGCATTCCCGGCAAAGTGTTTGCCGGCCGGGTAAAAAATGTCATAGGGGTGATCGCCGAAGGCCAGGTGCAACCGTCCGGCACGCTGATCGGCTATACCGGTTCGCCGCCCGCCGGGCGCGTGCCGGTGATCATTGAAATCACCGATCCCGACTTCGCCCAGTACAGCAAGCAAATGCCCGGCGGCGCCTATGGCCAGGCGGCGCTGTACAGTCAGCACTTTCACCATATTGGCGCGATGCGCAAAATCCTGCTGCGCATGTCGGCCTGGATGAATTACATTTTTCCTTTCCATTGACCTGAAGCCGAATAACGAGAGGCCCGCACTGAGTACTTACAGCACCCATCGACTGCCGCCCTTGCTGCGCCGTGTCCTGCGTCCGTTGCTTGATCCTTATCGACGTTATCGCCACGCGCGGCTGATCCATGCGGTGCGCGTGGCCCTCGGGTTGCTGGCAACCATCCTGCTGACCACCGGCATCAACCTGCCCCACGGTGAATGGGCCTCGGTGACCATGCTGGTGGTGATCGGCGGTTTGCAGCATCACGGCAACATTGGCAAGAAAGCTGCGGAACGGGCGACCGGCACCTTGATCGGCGCGGGCGTTGGTTTGCTGCTGGTGGCGCAGCAGGCGTGGCTCGGCATGCCCTGGCTGACGTATTTTGCGATGGCGGTGGTCTGCGGTTTTTTCTCTTATCACGCCATCGGCAAAGGAGGCTACACCGCCCTGCTCTCGGCGATCACCGTGTTTATCGTCGCCGGGCATGGCGACAACCCGATCACCGATGGTTTGTGGCGCGGCGTCGACATTCTCATCGGGATTGCCCTCGCTCTGGCCTTCTCTTTTGCCCTGCCGCTCTACGCGGTGTATTCGTGGCGCTACAACCTAGCCGATGCCCTGCGTGATTGCGCTACGGTGTATGGGCGGATCATCGGCGGCCAACCGGTCAGCGCCGATGAACATTTGAAATTGATGGGCCGTCTCGGCGCGGTGATGGTGCAATTACGCTCACTGATGCCGTCGGTGTCCAAGGAAGTGAAGATTTCCATGACCGAACTCGATGCCATCCAGCGCAACCTGCGCATGTGCATCAGCACATTGGAAATCCTCGGCAACACGCGACCGGATGCCAACGATCCAGAAGCCATGGCCCATCTGCAATCAGCGCTGAAGGCCGAGCACCGGCAGATTCGCGTGCAGTTGATCGGCATGGCGCGGGCGTTGAAGAGCGGCGCCTCGCAGCGGTTGGAGCGGCCAATGGAGTTGCCCGACGCCAGCCTCGATGCACCGGTGTACAGCGCGCTGGATGGCTACCGACTGTTGACGCGACAACTGGCCGCCAACATCGGCGAAATGCGCCAACGCCTGGCGAAAACCGCCCCGCACTGGAACATCTGAGCCACTCGGCATAATTTCCATGTAACAACGCCGACATGATCACTACAATGCGCCATCGCAACGTCAGTGACATGGATGCACATATGCAGTTCAGGAAGAATATCAATGCGTTACGGGCACTGGCCGTTCTCTCGGTGGTGCTCTTTCACTTCAAGATCCAGGGTTTTGACGGCGGGTTTGCCGGCGTCGACGTGTTTTTCGTGATTTCCGGATTTCTGATGACCGGAATCATCTACACAGACCTGCAACAACAGAAATTCTCCCTCCTCGGGTTCTACGCCTCCCGAGCCCGGCGGATCATTCCGGCGCTGCTGACGTTGTGCGTGGCACTGCTGATCTTCGGTTACGTGTACCTGCCGCTGGATGATTTCCGCGAGTCGATCCGCGCGATCAAAAGCAGCCTGTTGTTCAGCTCCAATTTCCTGTTTGCCAAAGACGGCAATTATTTCGACGCGCCCTTGCACGAGAACTGGCTGCTGCACACGTGGTCGCTGTCGGTGGAGTGGCAGTTCTACATGCTCTATCCCGTGCTGATCATGGGGCTCTACAAATACCTGGGCGCAGAAAAAACCAGACGTGCGCTGCTCGTGCTGGCATTGATTTCGTTCGGGGCGTCGGTGGTGTTGTCGCAGACAAAGCCGATTTTTGCCTTTTACATGCTGCCGACGCGTGCCTGGGAAATGATCGCTGGAGGCCTGGTCTTCCTGTTTCCGCTGCGTCTCAGCCAGCGCAACGGTTCACTCTGCGAAGGCCTGGGCCTGGTCGCCATCTTCATCAGCGTGCTGTGCTTTTCCGAAGATGATCTCTGGCCGGGTTACCTGGCGCTGTTGCCCGTACTGGGGACGATGCTGGTGATCTACGGCAACACCCAGTCGCTGTTCAGTCGCAGCAGAGTCTTGCAGTTTATCGGCAGCATCTCCTACTCCGTTTACCTCTGGCACTGGCCGCTGGTGGTGCTGTTGTACCTGTGTGGTCTGTTGAGCAGTTGGCCGCATGTGCTGGGGGCGATCGCTTGTTCATTGCTGTTGGGTGCCCTGTCTTTCTACTGTGTCGAATCGAAGGTCAAGAAGGTTTCGACAGCCCCGCGAACGCTGTTCAAATTTGCCTCACTGACGGTCGGGGTCATTGCCGTGGCGGCGATGACGTCATCGCTGGTCAAGCAATATCCAGGCGCGCGATTGGCGTTTGTCGACCTCGGTCAACCGCAGTACACCAGCAAGTTGTACCCGCAGGAATGCTACCCGAACGCCTACGCGGCGGCGGACTGCAAACTGGGCACGGGTGAAGTCTCGGTGATTTTGTTCGGCGACAGTCATGCGCAATCGACTGCCGCCGCCGTACAGATAGACAACCCGCAAGCCGCCCTGTCGTGGTCCCGCGGCGGCTGCCCGCCCCTGCAGAACTTCGAGATGCGCGACAAGCCTCTGCAAAGCCAGTGCCTTGCGTTCAATCACGAAAAGCTTGAAGTGCTGAAACACTCATACCAGGGGGTGCCGGTGGTGCTGTTCAGTCGGGCGGCGCTGTATGCCGATCCAGGCAGAAACAACAGCTACCGCATTCGCTTTCCCGAGCAAGTGGCGCCCGGCGAATCGGCTTTTGTCGATGCCTATGTGGCCGAATACAGCAAAACCGTGTGCGAGATTGCGCAAAACCACCCGGTTTACATCGTCAGGCCGATCCCGGAAATGCCTTTCAGTGTTTACAAAGGCTTGAATCTCAATCAGCGTTTGTTTCAGCAGGCGTCCGACATTTCCGTCCCGCTGGTCGACTATCAAAAACGCAACAGAATCGCCAATTTCACCATTGAAGCCGCCGCCAGGCAGTGCAACGCAACAGTGATCGATCCAACGCCTTACCTGTGCCCGAACGGCAACTGCATGGGCTCGCGGGACGGCGTGCCGTTGTATTTCGACGACAACCATCTGGTCGATGCTGGCAATCAGCAACTCAAAGGCGTGTTCAAAGAACTGATCAAGTCCATTTAAGGCCGCGCGACGACACTCGCGCTCGACTTGAAGCCCCAGCCCTGTTGCATGCCCGCAGCCGCCAGCAGTATCGCCACCACGCCGAGCCATTGCAGTGGCTGCAGGTGGTGGCCGAACGCGAACCAGTCAACGAAGATCGCGGCGATCGGGTAGATGAAAGACAGCGCGCCGGTCAGCGCCGTCGGCAATTTCTGAATCGCGCCGTACAGCAGCACATACATCAGGCCGGTGTGTACGATGCCCAAAGTGATCAGGCTGGCCCAGGCGCTCGGCGCCTGCGGCAACGCGCTGACCTGCGCGAACGGTGCCAGCAGCAACACCCCGGTGCACACTTGAATCAGCGCGATCAGGTGTGGCGGCGTGCCCGTCAGGCGCTTGATGATCAGTGCCGCGATCGCATAGAGCAAGGCTGCGCCCAACGCCAGAGCAATGCCCAACAAATAGTCGCTGCCGCTCTCGCCCTGCGTGCCATGAGCGCTGACAATCGCCAGCATTCCGGCAAAAGAAATCCCTAGCCAGAACAACTTTTGCAGGGTGATTTTTTCGCCAAGCAACAGCGCCGCCAATCCGACCAACATGAACGGCTGCACGTTGTACACCGCCGTACCAATGGCAATCGAGGCCCGCGAATACGAGGCAAACAGCAGCAGCCAGTTGCCGACGATGGCTACGCCGCTGAGTATGGCGAGCAGAAAGGTAGTACGGGTCAGAATGCCCGGACGCAAAAAGCCGAATGCCGCGCAGATCAGTAACAGAGTCGCGGCGCCGAATACGCAGCGCCAGAACACCACGTCGAGTACGGGTTGCCCGGACACCAGCACGAACCAGCCGATCGTTCCGGAGATCAGCATGGCAGCGGTCATCTCCAACGAGCCGCGACGGGTGGATTTGTCCATCATTAATCTCCTGAGCATTAGGCGAAAGCATGGCAAAAGTATGCCAAGCCGAGACGGCACCGCTCCAGCGCAAAAAGCAGGCTAAACTCGCCATCTGCCTTTTTTATCGTGGGTAGTTTTGCTCATTTGCCTAATCCAGGAGTTTCCCCATGACCGACGATATTGATCAGATCCTCATCAGCGCATTGATGGAGGATTCGCGGCGCTCGCTCAAGGCGCTGGCGCACATCAGCGGGTTGTCGTCGCCCAGCGTGGCCGAGCGTCTGCGGCGCCTGGAGGAACGTGGTGTGCTCAAGGGCTACACCGTCGAGATCGACCCGAAATGCTTTGGCTACCAGTTGCAGGCAATCGTGCGCGTGCGGCCACTGCCGGGGCAATTGCAAGAGGTGGAGCGGCAGATCATGTCCATCCCCGAATTCACCGAGTGCGACAAGGTCACCGGTGAGGACTGCTTTATCGCCCGCTTGCACGTGCGCTCGATGGAGCAACTGGACACCCTCCTCGACCGCTTGAACACCTTGGCGGAAACCAATACCGCGATCGTCAAGAAGACCCCCGTCAAGCGCCGACTGCCACCGATGGCTTAAGTGCTATTTCTGCACGTTCAGCGTAGATTGAGTTTTTTCCGGCGAAGGATTGGCGGCGATGAGAATTCAGTTAATGGTGCTGGCAGCGTTGATGCTGGTGGGTTGTGGCACGGTTCAGACGGTCGTGCGCAGCGATCAGGCGGCAGCGGATGGCTTGAAGAAGCAGAAATCCTATTGCGGCGCAGTCCCTCGGATCTACAGCGGTGTCATGTACGATTTTTGCAGCCTGCATGCGCCTTTGGGCGAGGGCAAGGACGCAAACGACTACAACACGGCTGTCCCAGGATTATTGGTTGACGCGGTGGTGTCCGGAGCACTCGATACCCTGCTGCTGCCCTATACCCTGTATCGGCAAAGTACCGACGGCAGCATCGTCATCAACTAATCCCCCTGTGCTTTCCTGCAGCCGAAAAAAAACCCGCCTAAGCGGGTTTTTTGTTGCTTCACAGGCTGCGATCAGTCGTCGCGGCTCATGATGCCGAAGATCTGCAACAAGCTGATGAACAGGTTGTAGATCGATACATACAGGCTGATGGTCGCCATGATGTAGTTACGCTCGCCGCCGTGAATGATGGCGCTGGTCTGGAACAGGATGCACACCGACGAGAACAGCACGAAACCTGCGCTGATCGCCAGTTGCAGGCCGCTGATCTGGAAGAAGAAGCTTGCCAGCGTTGCACCCAGCAGGACGAAGAAACCGGCGGTGATGAAACCACCGAGGAAGCTCATGTCCTTGCGAGTGATCAGCACGTAAGCCGACAGACCACCGAACACCAGCGCCGTCATCGCGAACGCCGAACTGACAACTTCAGCGCCGCCCTGCATGCCCAGGTAACGGTTGAGGATCGGGCCGAGCAGGAAACCCATGAAACCGGTCAGCGCAAACGCGGATACCAGGCCCCACGCGGAATCACGGAGTTTGTTGGTGAGGAAGAACAGCCCGTAGAAGCCGATCAGCACCACGAAAATATTCGGGTAGCCAACACGCATCTGCTGAGCGACGAAAGCCATCACACCGCTGAATGCGAGGGTCAGCGCCAGTAGGCCGTAAGTGTTGCGCAGGACGCGGCTAACCTCTAGCTGCTCAGCCTGCACGCTGTTATTAACTGCGTAATCCTGTTCGCGCATGGCGACACTCCTGTTGGTTTGAAACGTTCAGTCGCAAAGATCATAACAGACGCTCTGTAACAAGCCATGCAGAGAGTTTGACAGTGTGTTTCATTCAGGTATTATGGCGCCCGCAACGCAACGGAGGTGTGGCCGAGTGGTTTAAGGCAACGGTCTTGAAAACCGTCGACTGTAACAGGTCCATGAGTTCGAATCCCATCGCCTCCGCCATATTTGGTACCGACAAAGCCCTGATTATTCAGGGCTTTGTCGTTTCTGACATTCAAGAATTTTGCTCCTCTCTCTATGGATCGTTTCCGCATCTTTTCGGGCATTTCCGCAACCCTATCCTTTCCACATCACTGGATGGACCTCGACACTCAGGTATGGGGCAACCTTCAACAGGCTGCTTCCGGCCAAGAGCAGCCGCCCACGCATGGCCTTTTCCAGCCCAAAACGATAATAATCGGAGGGGAGACGGCCTATTGAAAATTGCCGACATGGCTGAATCCGTCTCTTCTTCAGCATTCCATTATCGAAATCAGAGTAAGACTCATGGGCGCGCCCATCATTATCGGCAACAGCTATGACCTCTGGGTCAGCAACAGCATGAAAGATACTTTTTGCGATGTACTAACCGCTGTCGCGGCCTTGGAAGGCCATGATGTGAAGGCCATATATGAGGAGGCACCAGGTGTGGCCGGCACCTATGGTGTTCCAGGCGTGGGTATCCTTCTCGACGAGTTCTATCTCTATCTTGGCGGATTTTCCGGGGTTCGACGCCACCTCGATGTTTGCGAGTACGACTAGACGAAGTCAGAGAATCTTGCAGACTGTCGCCAGTTGCTGCAGAACGCATGGCACACCTATTGGCATGGGCCGCATACCATATGGATGGCAACCCGATACCTGTAGGCTGCTCTTTCTATGAAAGCTGGCCTCCTGGCGTAGCTGAAACAAGGTAATACCCGCCTGCTTTCAGCCAGAAGGGGAAGTTCGGTTCCTGCGTTAACCCCCAAATGAAAGCGGTCCGCAATACATCAGGGTGTTGCACATAACCATCTGGGCGACCATGAATCCCAAGGCAGTTCCCAGAAAGCCAATGCCCGCGACGATCCATGGCAAACTTGCTTTCACGCGGTATCTCAACAGCCAGGCCGACGCTGATGCACCCACCAACATGCCGGGCATTGAGAACAGATGCCCGAGCCCAAACAACCCTTCGGGGTGGTCGAGGCTGGCGATGATGTTCATGTAGATCAACAGTGTGGCCACCGCCGCGGCTGTCGTACCAGTCAGAAACAGGGCAGGCGTTCGAAAAATCGAGCCCAGTACGAACACGGCTGCGGGGACTGCAACAAGGTAACCACTGCCTGAATACAGCGGGTTCGCACCTATACTGGCGTAAAGGAGAACCGGAGTGATTAACAGGATGGAATAGGCTAGATCATCTCTGCGGCCAACTGTCATCCCAATCCTCGCTTTCAGTATCGTGCTTGGTGGAATAGCGTAGCTGACGCAAACATTCTTGCTTGGAGGCTCCGTTTTGGGCCGATTACGGCCCTCACGACAGGCAGAGATCGGCGAGTAGCGGACATTAGCAAGCCGCTGAGCCCGCACCCGCCACAGTCACTTGGGTGGTGTCAGTCCCGAGGCGTTTGAGCGCGCCTCATTATGGGGTTGGAAAATGTCTACTGGAGCGGGGGTAGTCCAGTTTACCTTTGGCAGATCTGATAGATCTGATAGATCTGATAGATCTGATAGATCTGATAGATCAAACCACTATGCTGGACTAAGCTCGGTTTCATAAGTAGTCATGGGCTAATCGGCTTGTATTTTGACGGCACCCAACTAGCATGGTGCTGAAATACCATCATCACAGCAGGGACGCTATGAAATACACCAAGCTGACCGCAGCAATCTCCATCGCAGGGGCTTGCGCCCTCTCCTCATCAACTGGAATGGCTTTTGAAATAAACCCATGTCTACGTGTGCTGGTCTACAGCTCGAATTATTTAGATCAAGCACCGATAAGAGCCTGGAATCAGTGCAAGAAAGCGGACTTAGTTGCAGGGTTTGCCAATGGCAAATACTCGAAGGGCACGGTCCATGAGCACATGACAAATTTTGCTATTGACGAATACCGCGGTGCAAATTTTGAAGGCTTCCTAAGCCGCAATAAACAGACGGACGACTCCAAACCAAGGCAACTAATTTTTGAATACATGAAAGACCCAGAGTGGAATAAGCCACCAAGCTCGTATCCTCACAAGACCCTTGCCATCATATATGGCAGTTGGTGGAATGATGACCCGTTGATGTACACCTGGGGTGAAAGCAAAGACTTCAGAGATGGACTGTGGAATCTGAGTGGCCAGTTCAAACCGGAATCTAAAAAGTACGCTGGGGGCCGTGAAGGCTGCGAAGTTGAAGGGAAGAATCACCTTGGCTGGAACTCTCACTATGGCAATCTTCAGTACCTCCACTTCATGTCTAGCCAAATGCCCGGCGATGCTAGTGATGAGGCCCAACTAGAAGAGACCACAAGGTTGGCTCTCGCCTGGATTAGGTTTGCTTATGACGTGGCAACGGGGGATACGCCCGTTGACTCCCCACTCACACCGCAAATCGAAGCAAGCCTGGGACTACCGTCAATCGCTTTAAATCAATGTGTTGAGCAAAAAAACGTAAAGATTCGGACGCTATTTGCCCGATCTGGCGTTCCTCTCGATGAACGAAATAAGCGCACCCATGATGTGGCGCTGGGCAGTATATTTCACATCTTCCAAGACTCTTTCTCCCCAGCTCACACCTGCCGGAAAGAGGAAGTTGTTGAAGGGCGTCATTATGCGGTCCTTACCCAGGCCTATAATTATCGAGTGCAGGCCAAGGATAAGCATGGTGGTGACGAGCACAGCTTCAACGATAAATATCCTGGCTGGCTTCTGACCTATGCCAGAAACGGGGATCACGTGTATTCCAATGATCCCATAGCTGTTGGAGCCTGGATGCTAAGCGCAGTAGACGCCAAGACCCCCTGGAATACTGTGGAAAAGCATCTTCGCGAGACCATTTTCAAAAAGCAGTCTGCCGGTGTTAACGACCAATCTCCTTGCATAGGGAAACGTGCCCTATGAAACTCCTATCCTTAACAAACCCATGCGCCCTGAAGCCTGCCTAGAACACTGAATTGTCCAGGAGTCCCTAGGTGCTTTCATGCCTAATTGTGAGTCCGCTGTTGGCCGATAGTTGCCGCTTTTGACCGACCGCTATCGGCCAAGGCAGACACTGGCAATTAACCGCTTTTGGCCGATTCCCGCCCGCTGTGAACGGTAGAGAACCGACAAAATTAACGAGCCAGTTATGCCTGCGAAACCAGTGCGATTCATAATGTCGACTTTAGACCAGTAAATGGATATCACTTTTACTGAGCTACCTCGGTTGTGGCAGCCAGCGCTTAGGCCTTTTATGGTCAGGCCCCTCCCTTGAGGGCTACTTTCGTAGCAAGCTTTTCAAACGCCTGACTGAAATCGCCAATCCTGTTGATCATCTCAAAAAACCACTCAAAAGACTCTTGCACGAAATCTTCATCCGAAACTCTGTCAGGATACATGACGCAAAATAAAGCTCTTACAGCAGCGTCCTCGTTATCTTCAATGTCGACATCGCGCCCTTTCGCTTCCAGAAAATCCCAGCATTTAACTCTGGCGGCATTCAACTCCTTTTCATTCCCCCCCCTTCAAACCAGTATTTGTGCGCAGCTGCAAACGCGCTTTTGACAATTGGGGACACTTCTTCGTCCTGAAGAACCAAACCTACGCCCGCGCACATAAACTTCATCATGTTCCGAGCCGCTTCGGCTTCAGCCTTACTTTTACTCAACTGCTCTGAAAAATGAACGATTTGCTCATGACTAATCATGGTGGACTCCAAGTGTTGTGAGTACGGAGCTACAGGAGCGACCCGCCTTTTTAGCGGTTCCATGCCCCTTGCCCGAGGTACCAATATTGACGGCTCCGCTTGTACCGCCCGCGGGATCCATTCCCGCGTCATAGGATCGGCTCAGGCACTCGATTTCTGCACACTTGCCATGCCATGGCTCACGTTGATCCTTCGGCACAGCCTTTAGGGCTTTCCTAACCTTGGGATGAACTAGATTAGACCGCACCAATTCAACAACGGACTGGCCCCGGCGCGGGCCGAGAAAAAACTTAACGTCGTGTCCGGGATTAGTTGACCACTACAGAGCGAACTCTGTTTCACCGTCAACGGCTTCATTCAGGGCGTACAAATCCTCTAAGCTTCAGCCGACAACCGCCCCTTTAGGACCACTCGCAATCAGTGCAGCCCCACAAGCGGTTTTCATGCCGTCCAGCGCAATTGGCGTGCCATCTACGGTATAGACCCTGCTGCCCTCGGCGATTGGAAAAATTCCTTTGCACAGAGGGCAACTTACCTTGTGACCCATCCCAGCTATAGGTTTGCCGTTTAGGTCGGTCTGGGAGAATGCTTCAAGAACTTTGCCACCGTGAGTTGTGGAGTCGCCCAGCCGGATAACATCTTTCATGGAGCAACTCTCTTAAACGGTGCATTAGTACTCAACGGCATTTAGTGACCGTGCTAATTTAAATATTTCTGTGAGCCATCAAGAACCAATATACTTGTAATACACCATCAGCTCCCCATTAACCTCGGAAACCTCGAGGTGTAGGATAGCTTCACCGGGTGCACCATCAGCAAAAAGAACGCATTCTAACCCGAGTGCTTTTTCATTAGTTTCATATACATCAATGTAAGGGCGACCTTGCTTGCTTGAATCAAAAGCTTTTTCTTCAGGTGCGATGGATATACTGGTGGCTTTATCGAAAAATTCATCGATACACTCATAAATTTCATCAGCAACCGCGCTAGATATTCCAAAATTTTGCTCAAGCGTAGAGGAGTCACGGCGATTGATGGCCTCTACAAGCGATTTGGTCTTGGCATAAGCTTGGTGATTAGTGGGTGTACTCATTTATCGACTCCGTCTCTTGGAAGGTGTTGCGGTGTTGGTACCCGCGTTGGCCTTAATTCCGGTGAAATAGCCACGAGCCTGTAGTGTCGCGCACTTCGCTGCCTTCGGACTCAGTCCCGCGGCACGGAGCGACTTGAAAGCTACGACAGTTTCACTTCCTAGCAGGCCGGCAGTTGATGCCTTATCTTGGGCTCGATTAGCATTATAGTGCGGAGTTCCCCGAGTGGTTCCGTCTGGGTTTCTTCCTTGAAGGCTTATCGCTGGCGCATCATTGTATTTATAACCTGAAATTCCATTCATCGACGCATCCTGATAGATGTGGTGGGAGTCTTGGAGCCCCCCTATTTTTCGAAGATCACCATGACGACCTGTCACCACACCTTCAGCTTCAAGTACTTTATTACATTCACATGGGCATGTTGCACTCAAACCAAGACTATCGACCCAACCCGTCGGATTTGGTGCATAAGCATAAAGATTTAGCCCTCCCATGTAACCGATCGGGTCTTTGCTAATGAAACGACCAACTCCTGGATCATAGTACCGATGCCGGTTGTAATGCAGCCCCGTCTCATGATCGTGATATTGACCCTGAAACCGTATCGGGTTCATCACATCATGCTGCCGCGCCCACTCCGAGCGCTGCTCTGTCACCTGCCCCCACGCCTTGTACTGCGCGGTCCAGGCCACATTGCCTTGTGAATCGGTCAGCTCCTGCGGCGTCCCCAGGTGATCACATTGGTACCAGGCCAACGCATCAAACGGTAATGCCGTTGCCTTGTGATTCCACACTGGATCTTCATCAAGGCTGTATTCACCGCTGTAATCCGGCAGCCCAATCAGATCAATTGGCGCATGCCGTAAAGCCTGTGCAACTGGGACAAAAGTCCCCGGTTCGAAGACGTAGTGCACTGTGCGACCCGGTTCGCCATCGCTCTGCGCCGGACTGCTTTCAAAGGCGAGGGTATCGCCATCCCAACCGTACAAGGTAAAGCCGCAGCCGAGTTCGCGTTATTTGCGCGCGTGTTCGTTTCTGTTCCAGAGGGAACCTGCTTCTGGACGCTGTTTGTAGTGCGCGCGCGAGTTTTTGTGCAGGCGGCGTCCCAGTGCGTCGTAGGCGAAATCTACGCCGAGGCGGGGGTCTTCGAAATGCACCAGTCGATCAAACAGGTCCCAACGCAGGTCGCTACGTTGGCCGTTGTGCCAGCGCTGGATCTGGTTGCCGCGCTCGTCGTAGTCGTAGTGCGTGCCGGCCGAGTGGTGAGTTGGGCGCTGTCGAACAAGCCGGATGCGGACCTGGTCATCAACGCGTTGGACATGGCCTACGAACAGCGTGGCAGGCCTCAAGGGCTTCAGTTTCACTCGGATCAGGGCTCGCAAAATGGCAGCCGCCAGTTTCGCCAACGGCTCTGGCGTTACCGCATGCGCCAACATGAGCCGTCGTGGAAACTGCTGGGATAATGCGCCGATGGAGCATGTGTTACGCAGCTTGAAAACTGAATGGATACCGAACGTGGGCTACATCACAGCTCAAGAAGCGAATCGCGACATCAGCCATTACCTGATGCATCGGTACAACTGGATTAGACCGCATCAGTTCAATAATGAGCTGGCCCCGGCTCAGGCCGAGGAAAAATTAACGTCGTGTCCGGGATTAGTTGACCACTACAGCGTTCACCAACACTCCAGGCTACAAGCTATAGGAAATACCAACCTGCACTGTCCGCGGCGCCCCCGGATAGGCGTAGACGTTACCGAATGCGCCCTCTTCATAGTCACGATCAAAGAGGTTTTTCACGTCAAGATTGAGCCGCACCTTGTCATTGATCTTGTAGAAGCTGAGCAGGTCGACAACGGTGTAGCTGCCCATCGAAAACGCCGTGTTGGCAGTTTGTCCGGCGCGCTCGTCGACGTACTTGAGCCCGGTGCCCAAGCCTAGCCCTTTGAGGGTGCCGTCCTGGAACTCATACATATTCAGCAGGCTGAAGCTGTTTTTCGGGATATTCATCAGTCGCGTGCCAGAGCGCAGTACGTTGTCTTTGGTCACTTCGGCATCGACATAGGCGTAGCCGCCAATCACGCGCCATTCGGGCGTCAGGTTGCCGGCAACGTTGACGTCGAAACCACGGCTGCGCACCTCACCGGCCGCAACGCTGAAGGTTGAATCAACAGGGTCGGTGGTCAACACGTTGCGCTTTTCGATTTGATAGACCGCCGCGTCGACACTCAACTGCTGATCCAGCGCTTCCCACTTGATCCCCATTTCGTAGGACTTGCCTTTCTCCGGCTCGAACCCACCGCCCTGGCGGCTGGCGCCGGTGTTCGGCTTGAAGGAGCGAGCGGTGTCAGCATAAACCGCCAATGTGTCGGTCAAGTCGTAGGTGACGCCGATGCGCGGTGTCACCGCGTTGTCACTCGCCTGCCAACTCTTGGCGCCGGGCACGTAGGTTTCGTAGTCATGTTCGAAGCGTTCGAAACGCGCTCCGGCCAGCACTTTCAGTTTGTCGGTCAACGCCACCTGATCCTGCACAAACGCGGCATACGTCTTGAGGTTTTCCTTGTCGTGAGTCGGCGTGCGGGTGAGTGCCGGACGCGGCTGGCCGTACACCGGGTCGAAGATGTCGATCGGATACGCACCGACGGCTCCGCTGGAGCGTTGAATGATCGACTTGTAGTCGTAATCCTCATACTCGATGCCGGTAAGCAAGGTGTGCTGCAAACCTGCGGTATCGAAATGCCCGGTCAGATTGAGCTGGGTATCCTTGTCGGTCCACTCCAGCTTGCGATAGTTGAAATTGCGCCCCAGGGTGCGACCGTCAGCGGCAATACCGTTGGCCTCGATGGCGTTGCCCTTGAGCGATCCGTCGAGCCACTGAAAACCGCCGCCCAGCGTCCAGTCGTCGTTGAGCATGTGCTCGAAACGCAGTTGCGCCATGTTGTTGTCGTTATGCAGTTTGCCTGCGTCTTTTTCGCCAAAAAAACTGTCGCGCGAGGCGGTACCTGTCTGTTTCGCGTAGCGGGTAACGCCTCGATCCAGAGGCGCGTTGTTGCGCATGAAATCGCCTTCGAAAACCAGCTTGGTCGCATCGGTTGCCTGCCAGGTGAGCACCGGCGCGATGCCGTAGCGCTCGGTTTCGACGTGATCGCGAAAGGTGTCGCCGCCCTCGCCCACTACGTTCAGCCGATAGGCCAGACGCCCTTCCTCGTCGAGCGGACCGGAAGCGTCCAGCGTGCCGCGCTTCATGCCCTGATCGTTGAGCTGGCTACCCAGGGTGACGGTGCGCTCGGGCAACGGCTGTTTGGACACCACGTTGAAGGTACCGCCAGGATCACCCCGACCGTAAAGCATGGTGGCCGGGCCGCGCAGCACTTCGAGGCGTTCAATGGTGTTGGCATCCGGCATGTTCGGATAGCCGCGGTTGATCGGAAAACCGTTGCGATAAAACTCGCCGGTGGTGAAGCCACGCACGGTAAATGTGGTCAGGCCCTGACCACCAAAATTGTTCGCCCGCCCAACGCCCCCGGCGTAATCAAGCGCGTCCTGCAAACGGGTGGCGCCCAGATCCTCGACCGCGTCTTTCGAAACCACACTGATCGATTGCGGGGTTTCGTGGATCGACGTGTCGGTGCGTGTGGCACTGGCTGAGCGAGTCGCCCGATAACCCTGCACCGGGCCGTCCGCCCTTTCGTAATTCGCAGTACCGATAACATCGGTTGCGTCCAACTCCAGCGTTGAGGGAGATCCCTCCGTTTGTTCAGCCCAAGAGGCAGGCGACAACACTTGCAGCACACAAATGGAAAGCAGGGTACGACGCATGAAGAGAGAAACCTTTACGAATAGGCCAATACAGGGAGTAAATCCGCCAAAAACTCCCGCGCATGCTATACAAACCCATTCGCAATTAACACAAATTCCCATTAACGCCTGAATGGCCATTAAGCAGGAACGCTTTTGGCCAGTAACAGACATTCGATTTAGTGCCTGTTCGAACCGACCTTACAGATCTCCACCTAGCGATTGCAGCTTTTCTAGCTACGCTTGCCAGCAAGAGATTGGTGCACTTACGCCCACTCTTTAATCGTCTGGCAAGGGAGCCAACAAACATGGATAGCACTCAGGGCGTTTATCCATCAGCGACCGTTCTGGTGGTCGACGACACCCCCGACAACCTGATGTTGATCGCTGAGTTGCTGAAGGACAAATATCGGGTCAAGGCCGCCAACAGTGGCGAGAAAGCCTTGCGCCTTCTACAGGCCGACCCCCTTCCCGACCTGATCCTGCTGGACATCATGATGCCGGGGCTGTCCGGTTATGACGTTGCCGAGCAGCTCAAACTTGATGCCCGCATTCGCCATATACCGATCATTTTCCTGACCTCCATGACCGCCACGGAGGACGAGATTCGCGGCTTGAGCCTCGGTGCTGCGGATTACATCACCAAGCCGATCATCCCCCCGGTGCTCATGGCCAGGGTCGAGACGCAGATCAAGCTCAAGGCCGTTGCCGATTTCCTGCGCAATCAGAACGATTTTCTGGAGCAGGAAGTGCAACGGCGTACCCGCGAGGTGATCGCCATCCAGGATGTCACGATCCACGCGATGGCCTCGCTGGCCGAAACCCGTGACAACGAAACCGGCAACCACATTCGCCGCACCCAGCACTACATCAAACGGCTGGCTGAACTGTTGCGCAATCACCCGCGCTTCCGGCACTTCCTTGACGACGAGACCATCAAGCTGCTCTTCAAATCGGCACCGCTGCACGATATCGGCAAGATTGGCATTCCCGATCGTATCCTGCTCAAACCGGGACGGCTGACCCCGGAAGAATTCGAGGTCATGAAGACCCACACCACATTGGGGCGCGACGCCATCCAGCACGCGGAGGATCAATTAGGCATAAACGTCGACTTCCTTCATTTGGCCAAGGAAATTGCCTACGGCCATCAGGAAAAGTGGGATGGCAGTGGCTATCCGCAAGGCGTGGCCACCGACGACATCCCGATCAGCGCGAGGTTGATGGCCGTGGCAGATGTCTACGATGCGTTGATCAGCCGCCGCGTGTACAAGCCCGGCATGCCCCATGAGCAGGCAGTGAAAATCATCCGCGAAGGCCGGGGCTCGCATTTTGATCCGGACATCTGTGACGTGTTTCTCGCCAATGCCGAGCAGTTTCGCGCAATTGCCGAGCAATTCGCCGACAGCGACCAGGACATGGCCAGGCAGTTAGCCCTGCTTGAGCAGATTGCCGACCGGCCCTGAGCCCCGCGCATCCGTTTGCACATCCCGTTGAAAGAGGCCGTTTATGAACAGACTGTTCGAGATGCTCGAGCGCCTGTCTCTGCGCAGTAAATTGATCATCGGCTTCGCTGCGCTGCTGATATTGATCCTGATATTGGGCGTGCAAAGCCTGCGCACCCAGTATTCGCTCAAAAATGAAATGCAGCAGTTGTACCAACAGGATCTGGTGGGTATCCAGCATGTGCAGGAAGTTCGGGTGCAGTTGCCGCATCTGTTGCTCGCCATGCAACGTGCAATCGCAACCAACAATGCGGACATTCGAATCAGCGCCAGAGCCCAGATGGATGTCGCCCAACAGCGACTCCACGAAGCGCTGGAGCAGGTTCGCCCGACACTGCGCCGACAGAGCAGCATCAGCAGCCTGGTGGAATTCGAAGTGTTATTGCAGCGTCTGCAAAAAGATGGCGATGAAGCACTGGAATTGGCCGGCAAAGGCTCTCTGGGGCAGGCGTTGATGTTGCTCAACAGTAAGGACTTTCTTGCGCTGGAACAGGGCGGCGACGGGCTGCTCACCCAAATCGAAAGGAACAAGGAAGCCGACATCCACGATACAGCGAAGAACCTGGCTGAGTACGCAGAGCGCAGTACTACGATCACGTACATCTTGCTGCTGGGTGGTTCGGCACTGGCCTTGCTGTTGACCTGGCTGGTCAGTTATTCCATTCGCGTGCCGCTGAATCGCGTACGTGTGGCCGTGGACGAATTGGCGTCGGGCAAGCTCGACGGCCAGATCCCGCACACCGACCTGCGCAACGAAACCGGCGATCTGGCGCGGGCCATTGCCACGCTGCAGGTGGAGGCTTGTCAGCTTGAGCGCCAACGCTGGGTGAAAGCTCACGCCTCGCTCCTGCAAGTCGATCTGCAACAGGCCGAGACGCCGCAACAATTGGCCCAGGCTTTTTTCAGCCGCATCGCGCCCCGTCTGGGCATGTGCCAGGGGGCGCTTTACGTGCTTTATGAGGGCGCGTCGCGCCTGCAATTAGTCGGCGGTTATGCGGTGGACAGTGAGCACCCGTTGCCCGCCGAGCTTGAACTCGGTGAAGGGTTGCTTGGCCAGTGCGCGCTGGATCGCCAACCCCGTCAGCTTGAGGATCTGCCCGAATCGTTCTGGCATGTGCGCGCGCAGTTGGGCGCAACTGCCGCCAGCCATCTGCTGGTGCAGCCCGTGCTGCGTGGCGAACGCCTGCTCGGGGTTATGGAAATGGCCGGTTTTCGCCAACTGGAAGAGAACCAAGCGCTGCTGCTGCAAGAAGTTCTGCCCAGGCTGGCCGGTGCCATGGCCATTATGGAACGCAGTGAGGCAGCCCAGGCGCTGCTCTTGGAAACTCGCCGCCAGGCAGACGAAATGGGCGCGCAAGCCTTGCAACTGGAACATCAGGCCAGCGAGCTGGAGGCCCAGCAGGTCGCACTGCGCGCCACCGAGGCCTGGTACCGCGGCATCATCGAGGCGGCACCGGATGGCATGCTGGTGTTGGGAGCCGACGGCCGCATCCTGATGACCAACCCGCAAATGGACACTTTGTTTGGCTACTCACCGGGCGAGCTGATTGGCGCCAGCATTGAGCGTCTGGTACCGCAGGCTGCCCGCGAGCGGCATGTCAAGTTACGCGACGGGTTCATTGCCAGCGGCGGAACCCGGCAAATGGGCGGCGATCTGGACGATCTGAGCGGCGTGCGCAAAGACGGCAGCCTGTTCTCCGTGGAAATCGGCCTTTCCCACTTGCCCCGTCTGGAGGGTCGTGGCGTCTGCGTGTGCGCCTCGGTGCGCGATGTCAGTGAGCGCAGGGCAATGGAGGCCAGGCTGCGCACTGCCAGCGATCGCCTGAACCTGGCACAGGAGTCCGGTGACATCGGTTTGTTCGACGTCGATCTGGTCAGCGGCACAAACTATTGGACTCCCCAACTCGAAACCCTGTTTGGTCTGGAGCCTGGCGGCTTCGGTGGCACGCTGGCGCACTGGCAGGCGCTGGTGCATCCCGACGATTTGGCGCGGGTCAGTAGTACGTTTGAGAGCGCCGTGCAGAGTGATAATGATCGCGTCGAATTCGACTTTCGCATCGTGCGCAAAAACGATGGGCAGGTGCGCACGTTCCGCTCGCTCAACCGTTTTTCCCGCACGGCGGACGGCAAGCCTTTGCGCGCAACCGGCATCAACATCGACGTCACGGCACTGGCAGAGGCCAGGGCCACGGCCGAAGAGGCGACTCAGGCCAAGAGCGAGTTTCTCGCCAACATGAGCCATGAGATCCGCACGCCGATGAACGCCATCATCGGCATGAGCCACTTGGCGCTGCGCACCGAACTGGATAATCGTCAGCGCAACTACATAGAAAAGGTGCACCGCTCGGCGGAGAATCTGCTGGGGATCATCAACGACATCCTCGATTTTTCCAAGATCGAGGCCGGCCGGATGAGCCTCGAACAGGTGCCTTTCCGCCTGGAAGACGTGCTCGACAGCTTCGCCGCCATGATTGGCCTGAAGACCGAGGACAAGGGTCTGGAGTTGTTGTTTCAGATCCCGCCCGACTTGCCCACAGCCCTGCTCGGCGATCCCCTGCGGCTGGGGCAAGTGCTGATCAACCTCGGCAACAACGCGGCCAAGTTCACCGAGCACGGCGACATCGTGGTCGGCGTGGAAGCAATTGGCACGCTCACGGACAGCGTGCAGCTGCATTTCTGGGTGCGCGACACCGGCATCGGCATGACTGTCGAACAGTGTTCACGCCTGTTCCAGTCGTTCAGTCAGGCGGACACTTCGATCACCCGCAAATATGGCGGCACCGGTTTGGGATTGTCTATTTCCAGGAAACTGGTGGAGCTGATGGCCGGCCGAATCTGGGTCGAGAGCGAGCCGGGAGTCGGCTCCACGTTCCACTTCCAGGTACAACTCGGCGTACAGCAAAATGTTCTGCCACCTCGTATGTTCAAGGCTGGCGAGCTGTCAGGCATGCGTGTTCTTGTCGTGGATGACAACGCCAGTGCCCGTGAAATCCTCTCGGGCATGGCGCGCAGCTTTGGCCTGGAAGTGGACGTCGCACAGAGCGGTAGTCTGGCGCTGCACATGTTGGCCGACGCCGAGCATAAGGTGCTGCCTTACGATCTGGTCTTGATGGACTGGCGCATGCCGGGCATGGATGGCATGGAAGCCGTGAGCAAAATGCAGTCCGCCAGTCTGATGCGCACCCCATCGGTCATCATGATCACCGCTTTTGGCCGCGAAGAAGCCCGCGAAGAAGCCGAACGCCAGGGCATCCAGTTACCGGTGGTTCTGACCAAACCCGTCACGCCGTCCTCATTACTCGAAGCCGTCGGTGTAGTGCTGGACAGAGACACGCAAAGCAATACTCGGGCTGGCGAACGCACCCAAGAGAATGCCAGTACCGTAGCCAGTCTAAATGGCGCCCGGCTGCTCTTGGTCGAAGACAATGAGCTGAATCAGGAACTGGCCAGCGAGCTGCTGGAAAGTGTCGGCATACGCTTGCGACTCGCCACGCACGGCCAAGAGGCGTTGGATATTCTCGGCGAGGATGGCGACTTCGATGGCGTACTGATGGATTGCCAGATGCCGGTGATGGATGGCTACACGGCCACCCGAAAAATTCGCCAGCAACCGCGCTTCAGCACTCTGCCAGTGATCGCCATGACCGCCAACGCAATGGACGGTGACCGCGAGCGCGCGCTCGAATGCGGTATGAACGACCATATCTCCAAGCCACTCAATGTCGAAACCATGTTCGCCACAATGGCAAAATGGATCAAGCCCCGAGCCGCTCAAGCATCGCTGAGCGCAGGTTTCGCCGATGGCTTGCCAGATCGTCTTGAGGGCATTGACCTGGCTGCGGGACTCGCCACCTGCATGGGGCGGCGGGATCTCTACTTACGTCTGCTCTGCAAGTTTCGCGATACTCAGACAGATTTTGCCAAGCAATTTCAGGCGGCACGGATCGATCCGGATCCTGGTGCTGCCGCACGGCTGGCGCACAGTTTGCGCGGCACCGCCGGCAACATCGGCGCCAAGGCAGTGGCGCAGGCCTGCGCTTTGCTGGAACAGGCCTGTCAGGACGGCGAACCGGCTACGGTAGTGCAAGCGCTAGCGACGCAGGTCGAGCATTGCTTGCTCCCGACCCTGGCGGCCCTGGCCGACCTCAAGGCAGACAAATCGGCCGGTACAGGTGATGACCTGCAGAACGACTCGGCAATCAACGAGCAACTGAACAGGCTCGTGGGGCTTCTGGATGAAGGTGACACGGCGGCTTTGGACGCGCTTGCGGGACTGCGCAACATGCCACTCACTCGGGCGTTGGCAGAGCGACTGGCACAGGTCGCGGTGCAGGTAGAACTGTTCGACTTTGATCGCGCCTTGAAGCTTCTGGAGGATAAATGAGATGAGTCACCCTCTCCTGCTCGGTACATTGACAGTACTCTGCATCACACCCAAAAAAGGGAGACGGATTTATTTCAGACAATAAACCCGTCCCCCTTTTGCGCGTTTTTTTCGTGGCTGGGGACCTTGCTCCCTGGCCACTTATTCCGAATCAACCAGGCACAAAACCTAGGCCGGCTGCTTCAACTCGACGTTATCCAACGCCTTGTTCACCGCCAACTCCCCCAACATCACCACCTGCGCAATCCCCAACAACGTATTGCGGTTCGGCCCTTCCAGCATCCCGGCAAAATCACCCAGCATCACCGTCGCCGAGGCCAAAGACTCACAGGCATTGACCAACAAGGTTTCAGTGTCGGATTGCGGGTTAACCATGAACAAAGTGCTGGGGCTGTAAGGCGTCGCCATGATCTTCTCAGGCGCAAGATAATGATCAAGCGCCCGCTCTGCCGCCGCATTAAGCTTCTTCGAATCGAATGATTCATACGGCGACGCCGGATCTGTCACCGGCGGACTGTTAGTGGTTTCGGACATCAACTGAAACTCCACAAGCGCCCATCAAGGCACTCCAAAAGAAATATGAATCCCCACCCTGTAGGAGCTGCCGCAGGCTGCGATCCCTTGATCTGCTCTTCAACAATCAAAATCAAAAGATCGCAGCCTACGGCAGCTCCTACACAGAGTTCGCGGCCTAGCCGTCAATGACGCAGCGCTTAGTTCGGCAAGCGGCGACCATCCAGGACTCGATTCACCATCAACTCACTCAGCATGATCACCTGATGCAGCATCAGCATGGTTCGGCGTTGGGAGTTGTCGACGACATCGCTCATGTCACGTGCCATGTCACTGGCGGCGGCCAACGACTCGCAGGCTTCGAGGAGTAGGGTTTCTTCGTCCACGGCGGGATCAATGAGAAAGATCTTGCTGGTTTTGCGGGATGGGATTGAGAGCTTCAGTGAACCGGGGTTGAGATAGAAATTGATGGCCCGGTCGGTCGCCTCTCGTATCTTTTGAGGCTCAAGCGTTGGGTCGTACGGGATCGGATCGGCGTCCGGTGGGTTTGGGGTAACTTTGAACATAGATGAAGCTCCTAACACTATTAGTGGAGGCTTCACCCTTTCGCTACCAAACGAAGGGTGGTGGCCATGCAGAGGTTGGTAGACCGGGTGTTAGGCTCCGGCGCGCCCTAGGACGCCCTATACATGGCCACCATAATCGAGCGAGAAACCTCGACGACAGTGGGCTGTACAACTAACACCGGGCTACCAAACCCGATCACTGTTTTTCAGTGACGGGGAAACGATATAGCCCGCTGCATAGTCGTGTATGCCGGCGGATTCTGGCGTACGCGTAGGCAACGGCGCAAGGCGTTGTAGCCTTTGTGGCGTAACGGGTTGTGTAATTTAAACGCGCTTGCCGAGATATGTTTATTCGAGGGAAATGCCTGATTTTTTCCTGGTTTTCTCGTACAAACCATTACTAATTTAGACCAAAGCCACCCTTATTGAAGGGCTGCTTTCGGCCAATAGGAGACATCCAACTCAGAGACGGATTCCGACAAAGCCATTCGGATGGAGAGCTACGAAATCTGGGGCAATTCATTTCAATGAAGTGAGCTGTTCACCAGCCTCGCTCAAATGAGTACTATCAGGAAAATATTCATTTGGGATCTGCGGTTATGGCAGGACAAAAAATTAGCGACGCCAGAAGCATACAAAAAATCAGAAAAAACTCCCCCTTCGACCTGTCAGTGATTACAGCGGAATACCCGCAATTTTCACAACTTCTTGCTGTGGCTGTGGGGCAGCTAGATGAACTGCCAGATTTTTCCGATGACGAAAAAATTGCTGTGATGTCCGACTTCGGTGGTGAGCATCCGGGCGCACACTTTCACACCTATTCGTTTCTGATCTTAGCTTATAACAAAATCGGCCCGTTTATGGAGCAGCTTGACAAACTAAGACAAAAACATGGCTTATTAAACCCCTATAGCGAGTTTGCATTCAAAGACTTGGGTTATGGACCAAGGAGCCGAGCTCTACCCGAGTTTCTTCACCTCGTGGATAAATTTATCCACGCCGCAATTATTACAATTGCTATCGACAAGCAGATCGATACAGTTTTTGGTGTTTCAAAAAAGCAAGCACATCAGCTTATAGAGGACCAACTTTTTTCTATGGGTCTAGGTAAATGGAGAGGCGCGGCAGGAGAGAAAGTTCTCCGTGTTTGTCATTCAATTGCCTTGTTTACCGCTCTCACCACGAGAAAAAATCAACGCCTGCTTTGGTATTGTGACAACGATGCTATCAACGAAAACGCTCGGGACAGAGATTTCGCGGATACGCAGCAAATATTTCTCCGGACGCTTGGTATGTATTCTAAACATAAATTTGATCTCGTTGGATTCGGTAAGTCATTCGATGGAAAGTCTCACTTGGATGACCTGCTGAGCATTCCTGATTTTGCTGCTGGCGTCGTTCAGGATCTCCTCAAGTCCCACAAAACCGGCGATGACAATATTTCTGGGGGAGCGGAGAAGGTAGAACTACTGAAATGGATGGCAACAAAAAGTAATTTTTTATCCAAAATAACGATTCAAATTAGCAAACTTACTAGCGGTGAACTCGGTAGCGGAATTGTCGATTTTTCTCCGGCTAAGCAGAGTGACTAAAAGATAAATCAAGTATTTCGGAGGTCAGCGCAGTCTGATGTGTCGCGCAGGATGGCAGTTCGATTCGTACCTGCTATTCACGAGGGGCAGTTAATGGCAGCTCAAGGCAGCTTGCGAACTGAAAAAATCCCGACTGTCTTTCCAGTAAAGCATGAAATCGACTATTGCTTAAGCGTGAACAATTTGACTATTATTACGCACCATCAGCAATAATTTAATTTTAGATTCTTAAATTTTAAATATCCCAACTGAGCAAATTAAACCAATTTATACTTGACGGTGACTTTAATGAACAAAACGAGGGACAATCATTATGTCGCACAATGGTATCAGAAGGGTTTTTTGCATGCACGAGATAATCAGCTCTGCTTTCTAAAGCGCCGTGACATTGACCTGAAAAATGGTGAGGCCAAGACGGTTTACTCTAAGAAGTGGCATACATCCGCTCAAGAATTCTATAAAGTAGATCTCTATTCGACTTTTTTCGGTGCCGATGTTAATGACGATATTGAGCAAAAACTATTTGGCCCCATTGATGATAATGGCTCTAAAGCCGTTCGAGCATTCCTGACTGACGATCAATCTCAATGGCATCATAATTTTCAGAATTTATTCATCTATCTTGATGCGCAAAAACTACGAACTCCGAAAGGTTTGGACTGGATTAGAAGTAAATATCCAGAACTAAGCCAGTCACAGCTAATGATGGAAATGCAATCGTTACGCTCAATACACTGCACTTTATGGGCGGAAGGCGTAAGGGAGCTAGTTTCTGCTGAAGATTCGGATGTTAAATTCATCGTTTCGGACCATCCCGTCACGATCTACAACCATAGATGTCCTCCTGAATCGAAATTATGCGAATATCCCAACGACCCGGATATTTCTTTAAAGGGCTCACAAACAATATTTCCGCTGGATAAGAATCGCTGCTTAATTCTGACGAATTTTGAATATGCCAAAGATCCTGACAACGTCAATGCGCTTGCGCAACGAACCAATGCCACCCGCGCTCGTCAAAGCATGGTCAACACCATTGAGTTTATTAAATCTCGCAGGCTGACAGCAGGTGAGGTCGCCCAGATTAATCACGTAATCAAGAGTAGAGCCCAATTCACTGTAGCTGCTGGAGCAGAGGAATGGCTTCACCCTGAAAACGAATTGACTTGTAATTGGGCTGATATAAGGCAGGTTCTCTTGCCTCCAGCTGACAAACTGTACAAATTTGGCGGGGAAATGTATGCCAAATTTGAAAATGGCTTCGTTCATTATCAGGATGCGTTTGGTCGAACAACACCACAAAACAAGTTTCTGAGTAAGAATATCGAGGAAACTCAGATTGGACGTAATGATCTTTGTGGCTGCGGTAGCGGACAAAAGTATAAAAATTGCTGTCGAAACGTTCCCAATGATCTGCGAGCCACTTGGGAAGTCGCAAGTATTCGAGAGAGAAATCTTGCATTTTGCAACTGCATTCGCGATGTCCTTGGTTTCAATAGTGGTAAAACATGGCTGGACGTCCGACGCGAGCTATCCGATAGCCAGATATCCAGTATTTACGATTTTTACTCTACCTTATGGCCACGTGAAACCGATATTTATTCGTTGCTACCAAAATCTGATGGAAAATTTCGAGGTCTTTATACAGGGCCATTAGATGTTAGAGTTATTAGTGCACATGCGCTACCTATGGCATCTATGTTTGACGAACTTCTAATAGAGTCACCAATAACCAATTCCAATAATATCAAACCGGAATTTAGCCCTACTAAATCGCCCCAAAAATACAGGTACCAGGCATTAAAGGAGTTTCTGTTCATGCTTGAGTTGGAGCCACTCATAGGGCTCGGCTTGGTAAATCTGATCCCTAATCCAGTAGAGTTTGACCTCGATCTGATGAGAGCTATGATGGAAATGGCTGTCGAGCGATCTCAAGATCGCACTAAAGATATTCTCTGCGAGCAAGACCAGCTTTTACATTACACTTTAGCGATCGAGGACTTTTTAAATTCGATAGCAATGATGCCTAGAGACGCAAAAATTAAAGCACTAGTTGATCAGTTTGGGTTAACTAAAAATGATGCAGCAGAAACCGTGTCCGAACTGGAACACCATGCAGAAGCCTCTCCACTAATGATGTTACAGCAGATGAATTCTGGTGAAGGTGGTCAGTTCATCCAATTCAGGATGGGGCCTAATTATGAAATGGCGCTGTTTGTGGCACAGGTGACTGGTTCGGTATTGATTACGGACAGTGGTTCGAGATGGCGAGAGCTTGTTACATCACAGCATCGAAATCAGGGAATCATCAACTACCCATGGAGCCAAGTTTTAGATAAATTGAGCTCGATCCCTATTGATTACCAATTCCTGAAAACATTCCAAAAATCTCAGCATCAATTTTCTGCAGCTAGAAACTTTATGAAATCTGTAGATCTTATGGTTTTGAATAATGATCGAAATGCCGCTAAACTGGCAATATTGGCCGATCAAGCTAAAAATATTGTTGATCACCTTGGGCAAGCGAGTGAACAAATAAAGACTAGCTCCTTGGAGATATTATGTCCTGATGGTGGACTTTATGATGCTTATGTCCAACGATTATTGGCTCGATCTAGCTGTACGAAATACGATTATCAAGTCAGATCAATTTATGGTATTGCTCTTACAGGCCGCAATGCTTTGTAAGATAATTTATTGGTGTTGTGCAAGTTACTGCTAATGGCCGATTACTGCCCCCCACTAAGAGCAACAATCGAACCAAAGCGAACCAGGTCTCCCCAGCCCGCAAACCATGATCAGCTTTGGCAGAATCGAATTCGATTGCCGAATGGGTCATAAACCTCCAGAACCTGACCCCAGCCCTGTTGAACAATATCCGGACGTCCGTAGCCGTATCGTTTGCTCTGTAATTCGTCCCGGAGCAGTTCGATGTTTTGCATCGGGACGAATATCGTCGATCCCGGGCTCGCATCGCCATGATGTTCGGAAAGATGGAGTTGCAGACCGTTGCGGCTGATGCCCAGGTACAGCGGTAGATCCGCTTCGAACCGGTGCTCGAATTCGACGCTGAAACCAAGAAAATCAAGGTAGAACTCGCGCGCCTTGGTTTCGTCGAACATCCGCAATATCGGGATGGCTTTGTCGAATGTCATGGCGGGCTGGGTAACTTCCTGGGGAAGCATCGCTGATGCAGTGTTCCAGTCCTTGTAGCCCAACTGGTGCGCCACTGTTTCCAGAGCCGCGGAGTGACTCACTGTTTGATTGCGCGACTCTAGCGAAGCACGCAATTTCTTGGCCATCTGCTTGGCTTGTTCGATTGAAAACATCGTTCCTCCTGTCGTCGAGGCATTTTGGTGCTCGCGTTGCCAAACCTCGACTCTCAAGAGATGCGACAGGATCTGGGAAGAGAAGCAATGCTTTCACCTTTCCTTTCGGAAGCGAGCGGCGGGCAGCATCAGCCCGCGCTGATGGTACATGGAAAGTCCGCGCCACACAGTGCAGATAAGTAAAAACGTGGCGCGGATGTTTCGCGATAAAAGTTTTTCCGAGCTGAAGCGAGACCCGCGCGATGAGATGGATTGAACCTGAGTTTTACTAATCAAATGCGTCGTTGAGAACTTCATAAATGATGCCCGTGGCGATCGCAACCAGAATCAAGTCAGTACCCGCCTGTTGCCACTCGTAGCCATCATAATGGGGTAGCTTGCCAGCCAACCTTCCATCCAGCTTCTTGGCGATGCCCGGTGGCAGCGGCTTTCCTCTCGCCAGGTTTTTCTGTATGCCGGGTGGAAGCGAAGAGCCCGGATTCCAGTAGCTCCGGTAGCCGTCAATCACACCCAAGACGCCAGATCGATCAACAATGGGCGCGCGGTCCAGGTTGCCCGAGCCAGACCCTTTACCTTTATTTCCCTGATTCCCGTGCGCCTGACTATTCTGTGGCGCACCCTTTCCGTTGCCTTTGCCATTTCCATTGCCCGGATCTGACATTGCAGGCACCGAGCCCACCGCCAAAGCGAGGCACGTAAAAGACGTTACGAGAAAGCGAATTACCGTCATTACAGCCTCCATGGAATGAAATGCTTCTTGGAATGTAGACGATATTGCAGCTATCAGTTGGCTCTCAGAACGCCCGGGCGGCGCCCTCCCCCTGCTGTCGCTTACCGCCCCAACGATTTTTTTCACCTTTCCCGCAATGCTCCTTCTTTCCTGCGGTCTCTACCCTGACTTTGCAAAAGGACAGGCTCCATGTCGATTCGCTCTACGCTCTGCCTGCTGACTCTGCCGTTGTTCGCAGGCTGCCAGTATTTCCCCCACACCGATTACTTCACCGCACCTGAAAACCAGCCCGACCCTGCCTGGATACGTATCGTCAATTTCACTCAGCATGCCGATCTGTACCAGTACGAAAACGGTAAGCGTTCGGGCGGCGTCATTCGCAGTGGGCCGCTTCCGTTCATCCACACGCAGGATGAAGGTATGCCCAAAGCAGGGCAAAACCTCACGTCGGACTATTACGAAACCCGGGTCCGCCCCGGAATCGAAACGCACGTGGGTATGTTCTGGGAGGGCGCGCGCACGCAAACCTGCTCCGTCACGACGAAGTTCACGCCCCAGGCCGGGCGCTTTTACCAGTTCAGGCTGACATCAGGTTCCGCAGGCACCTGTACGTTGTACCCGTCACTGATCGAGCGCGACAAGGACGGCGACGGGTGGCATCTCACGCCAAACTCGCAGGTGACGTACAAGGGCGAAGGGCCGACGGCCAAAACCCATTACAACAATAGCCGCTTCGAGGATCCCGATTACCATCCACCTGCGGATCTCTATCCGGGCACAGATGTTTTATAAAGAGGCTGGCGAGCACAGGTTCAGCGCTGTAACACGACTTGTAGGAATCGTTCATTGAGTGTCAGAAATGACTGGAAAACGCTCGACGAACGAGCATCAGAAGATGCTGATTACACGGGCGGCGTTTGTCGCACAAACAGAGTTCCTGTGGCAGGACACTGCCGTCAAGGACGCCGATGCTTGGCAGCGTCTTTGGTTCGAACTGGAGATCAGACTTCGCTCGCGAGCTTTCGAGAAATTCAAACGACGAGCCTTGGCAGATTCTCCAGCAGCGTTTCGAACGCAGCGCGATCTGTATAATTCCCCGCCGCGAAGATTCGCAAAAAAATATTCGTCATTTATATGTACCTTCCAGCAGCAAAGGACGCTTGATGAGAACCCCGCTACTCGCCCTTACCCTCGCAGCTCTATTAAGCGCATGCACCATCCCCTATGAAACCCCGGAAGCCCGCGCCAATATCGAGCACGATCTGAAGCTCAACGCAGATGAAATCGTCACTATCACCGAGACCAACTGGTGCTTGTCTGCCTATGGCGATTTGCAAGTGTGCAAACCCAAGCAAGGCCTGGGTGTGCTGACCAAGAGCAAGCTAGTACTGGCCTTGTACAAGGGCGGCATGTACCAGCAGGCTGAAGTCATCAACGCCAGCGATGTGCAGTGTGCCCACCTGCGAAGTGGCAGAGCCGCAGCCGATATTTTCTACCTGTTCAGTGATCGGTGGTTCGCCATGCTGGCGCCGATTACCCCAGGAGGTGCCTTGGCCCTCGACAAGAAGGCCCAGTTTCTGAACGTACTGGTACCACCAAACACTGAGAGCTTCACGGCTGAGCAAGGAAGTTTTATCAGGGAAACCGATCGCAAGAATTACTCGGCTGTGGCGGTTCCAGGTACCCAAGCCTATGTAGGAACCAGCCAAAGTATTCGCGAGAGCTTTAATCCGTGTACGCAGGGGAAGAACCGCTCAGCCGCACCTTAAGTCCTGATCTGAGTGGCCAGCGGCTTCCAGCAATGAGCGGCGGGTTTTGGCCAGGTTGACGGTGCCCGCCGTAAAGCGGGCACCGCTTCCTACAGGGGAAAAAGGCCTACACGCCTGCTTACCACTTGTAACTCACTTTGGCGGTAATCTCGCGACCCGGGTTGTAGAAGTTCGCGGTGCCGGAACCGACCACGTGCTGCTCATCCAGCAGGTTGCTGAGGTTGACCGCTAGGTCGGTGCCCTTGGCGATCTTGTAGTTGAACGCGGCGTCGAACAGCGTGGTGCCATCGCTTTTGTCGGAGTTGGCGGCATCGAAGTAGTAAGAGCCGACGTAGCGCGCACCCAGGCCAACGCTGACATCCGTGGCAGGCACGTCGTAATAACTCCAGAGCGAAGCGGAATGCTTGGGTGCCGTGGCGAATTCATTACCCTTCAGGGAACTACCGTCGTACAACGAACCGCGCTGTACCTCGGACTCCATGTAGGAGTAACCACCGATCAAGCTGAGGTTCTGCGTCACCTGCGCCTTGGCCTCCAGGTCGAGGCCACGCGCACGCGATTCGCCTACCGTCTGTTGCTCAATGATGCCGCTCGGCAGCACCACGGCGATGGTGACGTTTTCCTGGGTCAGGTCATAAACGGCTGCGGAGAACAGGGCGTCCATCCCCATCGGCGCATACTTCACGCCTATCTCGTACTGCCTGCCGGTCTGCGGCGTGACGCCAACCTGCGGCGGCGAAACGGATTCGACCATGCTCACATAGGTGGACACTTCATCGTTGACGATATAGGTCAGCGCACCTCGGTAGGAGGTTTCGGAGAAGGTGTCTTTCTCAGTGGGTTCCAGGCCTTTGCTGGTCAGGTCCATCGAGTCGTTGCGCACACCGCCGGTGACGATGAAACGCTCGAAGAACGACAGGTTCTGCTGGAGGAATACGGCCTTGGTGGTCGCGTCTCGCTTGTTGACGGCATACGGCGCGATTGAGCGTGAAACCCCAGTGAACACGGGGTTTGCAATGTCAATCGAGGTCGTCGGGGCGTAGACCGAGCTTTCCCTGGTGGTCGAATCGAGGTACTCCACGCCCACCAGGCTGCTGCTGTCGATGTTCTCGAAGCGGGCATCGTATTGCAGCATCAGATTGCCGTTGAACTGGTCGGCTTCGGTGTCCGTGCCAAACTGATAGCGGTCAACCGTGGTACCGACGCGTGCGGCGCTGTCGCTCAGATAGACGTAGCCAAAATCATCGGTCAACTTGCTGTAGCGCAGATTGCTGCGCAGTACGAAGCCGTTGTCGAAGTCATGGGTGACGTTGCCGCTGAGGCTGGTGCGCTCGACATCGTGAAAGTTGTAGCTGGGCTCGCCATAAAACTTCTTGCGGTCGTATTCCTTGTCCAGCGGATAGCCACCACTGTTGGGCGAACTTTCGGTTTTCAGGTAGTCCAGAATCATCGTCGCCGACGTGTAATCCGTCGGTGCCCAGGTGAGGCCACCCATAAACAACTGGTTGTCGTCCTGCGAGTGATCGTATTCGCGGTCGCTGTTCTGGCCTTTGGCAGTAAAGCGCCCAGCGAGGGTTTTCTCGTCGTTCAGCGCATCCCCGACATCGATGCCTGTCTCGACATGGTCAAACGAACCGTAGGTCACATAGCCTTGGCCAAACTGCTCGAAGCGCGGCTGTTTGGTCACGAAATTCACCGAACCGCCCGGGTCCGCGGGGCCAAACAGCGTGGAGTTGGCGCCACGCAGAATCTCGATGCGCTCGTATGCGAATGGATCCTCGCGTACGCCGCGCATCGAACTCAGGGTCAAGCCGTCACGGTAGGTTGTGGCCTGAAAGCCGCGGATCTGGAAATAGTCGTTGCGGTCATCCGTACCATAGAAGTCAGTGATCACGCCGGGCGTGTATTGCAGCGCCTCTTCCGTGGTGCTGACGCTGCGCTGTTCCATTTCCCTGTTGGTAACAACCGACACCGATGCCGGGGTATTGAGAATGCTGGTTGCTACCTTGCC
Source organism: Pseudomonas sp. SM4 (assembly GCF_051913165.1). Lineage (NCBI taxonomy): Bacteria > Pseudomonadati > Pseudomonadota > Gammaproteobacteria > Pseudomonadales > Pseudomonadaceae > Pseudomonas > Pseudomonas sp. SM4. The sequence continues at coordinate 467,644 of NZ_JBODOE010000002.1, forward strand.
GCCAACCCAGAGCTCCTTGGCGACCACCGAGTTGGCGTCGTCGTCGGCACTGACCCTGACCTTGGCATTGATGATGAGGGGTGCGAGGCGATAGTCCTCGACGTCCGTTGCGTCGAGTTCCAGCGGGCCGGCGGTCTTGGCTTGTGGGACCAACAGGTAGGCATTCGGGCCTTGCTGTTCGATCTGCAATTCGCTGCCCTGCAGCAACGATGACAGCGCGGCCGACGTTTCAAGCGTGCCATTCACGCCAGCAGTGGTGCGGTTCGCCACACGCGAGGCGTCGTAGGAAAGACTGATGCCGGCCTCGCGCGCAAAACGGTCAAGCGCCGGCGCCAGTGGGCCGGCCGCGATATTCCACTGCTTGACTGGATTGCTGTGGTCAGCGCTCGACGTTTGCGCCAACGACGGCAATGCATAGCTGCTGACGATCAAACCCAACATCGCGCCCTGCAAGGCACGATTTAAGGGATGGCGCTGTGAAACCGGGGACGAACTCATTTTCTCGCTCCAAGAAAGGACATCGGCAGACTGGCCTGTATTCCGGCCTTCCTTAGAAGTCGAACGAGAATGCGAAACCACCTCATTATTTTTCAGGCGGCGCAAAAAAGTTGTGATGGACTCAGGTGGCAGCGGTCACGGTCACCCAATAACGGGTCCGATAATCAATGTGCAAATGCAGTGATTGCGCGATCAATGCCAGGACTTGATCGTTGTCGGCGAGCTGAAAGGTGCCGGAAACGCGGAGATCAGCGACCTCGTCGGCGCAGCGCAATACGCCGGGACGATAACGCGACAACTCCACAATGAAATCATTGAGGCGCATATTGCGCGCACTGATTACCCCGTCGCCCCAGCTCCATGGATCAAGGCCGTTGTCCCGGACCATGCGGGCGCCACTTGATGTGAACAGCAGCTGATTGCCTGCCTGGACGCTGCGGCCCGCAGGCGTTTGGCTGGAGCCGGGGAAAACCGTGACTGACCCTTCCTGAGCCGCGACCAGCGTGCCATCGTCACGTTCGCGAGCCAGAAAGCGCGAACTCTGAGCGCGCATGATCCCGTCACGGGTTTGTACCCAGAAGGGACGCGTGTGCGCCGAGTGTTCATCCGCGCCGACGTTCACGATGATTTCACCACGTCGCAGGATGATCAGCCGTCGCTGAGCATCGAAATCACTGTCGACAGCACTGTCGCTATTGAGCTGGATAAGGCTGCCGTCATCGAGCTGGACGCGTCGCTGCTCGCCGGTGCTACTGCGTTGTTGCGCAAGCATGGCGGGGACGGGTGTGTAGTCGCGGCCGAGCCAGGCTGCAGCGCCAACAGTCGCCAATAGGCCCAGCAGCTTCAGGCTTTCCCGCCGGCGCATTCCTTTATCGCTGCCATTGAGGGTTTGTCGGGCCAGTTGAACCGGCACGCCTGCGAATTCGTCCCCAAGCGTTTCCACACGCTGCCACGCCAACACATGCTCCGGGCGCTGCTGCAGCCAGTGCTCAAAAGCACGCTGTGTGGGTTCATCGGCCTGATTGAAGCGAAGGCGCACCAGCCATTGGATCGCCTGCTCGACAATGGCCGGATCCAGCGCCTGCGACTCACGACTCGACATAACGCAAGCGATAGCAGTGTTGCAGGGCCGTGGCCAGGTCGCGTTCCACCGTCGCGCGGGAAACACCCAGCTTTTCGGCGATTTGCGCGCACGTCAGACCGTCGAGTCGGGCAAATAAAAACGCCTGGCGAACTCTCGGTTTGAGCAGACCGAGCATGCGGTCTATGCGCTCGAGCGCATCCAGAATCAGCAGCCGGCTTTCTTCCGAGGGAACCTCGTGTTGAGGCAGCAGCGTGACGCTTTCCAGGTAGGCACGTTCGAGTTCGCGACGACGATACTGATCAATCATCAGCCCGCGGGCGATGCTGCTCAAATAGGCGCGTGGCTCGCGCAAGGGGCTGGACTGACGCGATTTGAGCAGACGTACAAAGGTGTCCTGCGCCAGATCTGCAGCGTTATCGCGACATCCAATGCGTCGGATCAGCCAGCCGTGCAACCACGAATGGTGGGTGCGATAGAGCAGCCCCAGATCTGCAGTATCTAGCGTTTCGTCGCTGCCCATCGGAATCCCGGAAAGTACATAATTGATAATTAATCGCATTCTACTCACGCGATAGGCCTTAGGCAAATACGTGGAGCCCAGCGTGCGCATTCGGGCGAATGGCGTCATTGCGTGGGGTTTGGAGTGAAAGAATGCATCCGGCGTTTGGAAGATTTGAACGCTAGCCATCGAGCACTTTTGAATTTCAAAGTGCTTTCATTCCGGCGGCCAAATGGTGTTGGTCAGTGCGAGGATGGCATGCCGCAATCGGTCAGAATTTTGAAAACGCCTAAACATCACCCTCGCCCCGAGAATCCCCCAAATCATCCCAATAAGGCGGAGTGCCGATCGCTTTAATGAAGTAGTCCCATACCGCGCGTACCTTCTGCGAACGCAGACGATTCTCCGGCGAAAGCAGATGGATCTGACTGGGCGTTTGCTTCACCGATCCTTCCCAATCCGGTAAAAGCCGAATGAGCTGCCGGCTGACGAAACGCTCGCGGCTAAACAGCCAGGAGGGAAAAAACACGATCCCCCTGCCCGCCAGCGCGGCTTCCACCAAGACCTGACCATTGTTGCTTCGAAGCGGGCCGTGGACGTCGATGAGCTCGGCCGCGTCGCTGCCAGGCTTTCTGAAGTACCAGCGCTGCGCCCCGCCGGTCCCCTTGTAGACCAGGCAGGCATGATTGCGCAGATCCTGCGGCGACGCGGGTTGGCCATGCTTCGCTATATAGTCTGCACTGGCACACAAGACGTATTGCTGATCGCAGATTTTGCGGCCGATCAATCCAGAGTCGCCCAATCGTCCGACCCGAAAAATGATGTCGGCGCCCTCCTGAATCGGGTCGATAAAAGCATCGGTGACCGTCAGCTCGACCGTCAGCTCGGGATACTGGTCATACAGTCCGTTCAACAGTTTGACGATGTGCAGGCTGCCGAACGCAACCGGCGCGTTAATCCGCACAAGTCCACGAACCTCGCCCCCCTTGCCGGTGATTTCCTCATCGGCGGCATCGAGCAGTTCGAGCACTTCACGGATCTGCAGGTAATAGCGCTCCCCCGCGTCCGTCAGTTTGACCGCACGGGTATTTCGATACAGCAGCTGCTGACCGACCTCGCGCTCCAGCGCCGCGATGAATCGCGAAACGGAGGACGCCGGCACGCGGAAGTGCCGAGCTGTCGCCGAAAAGCTTCCAGTCACGGCGACCATGGCGAAGTACCGGTGCGCTTTGAGGTGCATAAGGAATTCCGATCATCGAGAACAGTTGATTTGCACTACAGCAGAACTTCGTCTGCTTGTCCCGCCGCGAGATTTTTTCAGGGCTGTTTGCAGCAGACATGAAAAAGCAGCCGCCCCGAATAACGGTGGCGGCTGCCAATACTTCAGCGGCTACTTAGCCTTTGTAAGGCGGGTAATCTACATAACCCTCGGCCCCGCCGCCGTAGAAGGTTTCACGCCTGGCTTCGGTCAGCGGCCAGTTGTTTTGCAGCCGCGCCACCAGATCAGGGTTGCTGATGTAAGCGGTGCCGAACGCGGCGAGGTCGATGATGCCGTCCTTGATCAGATCCTCCGCACGCTGGCGCGACATGCCGCCCGCCAGAATCAGCGCCGTGTCCGGCAGTTTCGATTGGATGGTCGACAGCAAATCAAGGAATGTTGCCTTCGGCCCGCCGCCACCGCCCTCGGTACCCGGCGCAGGAAACCCGGACTGATCCATCACATGCACGTAAGCCAACTGCCGCGCGCCAATCTCTGTTGCCAGTGCGGTATAGGTTTCATCGATCTGCTCATACAGCGGCATATCGAACAACTGGCCATACGGCGAAATACGAATACCGACCCGGCCCGCGCCAATCCGCGCAACCACGGCATCGATCACTTCCAGCGTAAAGCGCAGACGATTTTCCAACTGATCCGCCGAGTACTGATCGGTTCGGTCATTGACCAGCGGGTTCATGAACTGCTCGAACAAATAACCATTGGCGCCGTGAATTTCCACGCCATCGAAACCCGCCTTGATCGCGTTTTCCGCAGCCTGCGCAAACTCGCCGACGATCCGCGAAACCTCGGCCGTTTCCAGTTGGCGTGGCGCCGGCGGCTCTACCAGCGCCGGCTTGCCGTCAGCGTCGTAACCGAACGCTGTCGCGCCGACTGCTCGCTTCGACGTGGCGCTCACCGGCAATTTTCCACCGTCCTGAATCGACGGGTGCGAGACGCGACCGACGTGCCAGATCTGCGCAAACATCTTGCCACCCACCGCATGCACCGAGTCGGTAGTGAGGCGCCAGCCAGCGATCTGCTCGGCAGTGAAGATACCTGGGTTGAACAGATAACCCTGACCCTCACGGGAAATCGGCGTGCCCTCACTGACGATCAAGCCTGCAGTGGCACGTTGTGCGTAATACAACGCCACGCGTTCATCGGCGGCGTCATGCGGTGCACGCGAACGGGTCAGCGGCGCCATGACGATACGGTTTTTGAGCGTGGTGTCGCCCAGGCGCATTTCATTGAAGAGTGTCGACATTGGAGTATCCGAAGTAGATCGAGAGTGATGACGATCAGCGGAGCGGCAGGTTGACGATGCGGACTGTCTCGAACTCGCGCCGAAGGCCTGATGAGTTGCAGCGATGAACCGATGCTAACTTCGGCGGATGGCGGCAACAATCCGGCGGAATCGCAAATGACTATTGCTTTTTCAGCAACGGCTTTGCATCGCAGGCGCCATTTTGTATGGCGCCATTCGAACAGAGCTTGCGTTCAGCGATGAGCATTAGCCATGGCCACAGGACTCGCCGATGCACGGACTCGTCAGGCTGCCGCGTTCGACCCGGCAAGATGAACTTCATCGGCACTGCGACCCGCCAGCCACGCAAGCACGGACGCTGCCACCAACACGACCGCACTGAGCTCGAATGTGGCTTTGTACCCGCTCAGATCAAACGCCAGGCCGCCGACGATGGCCCCTGCGGCGATCGCCAGTTGCACAATGGCCACCAGCAAGCCGCCACCGGCTTCGGCATCATCAGGAAGGGTCTGGGCCAGCCATGTCCACCAGCCAACGGGAGCCGCAGTGGCGACCAGCCCCCACAGACCGAGCAGCAATGCGGTCAACAGCGGCGAGGCACCGAAGTTCACCAGGGCCAGTGCGATGACCGCCATGATCAAAGGGATAATGGTCAGCGTGCGGTAGAGGCCATTGCCGATGAATCTTTCGATCAGAAAGGTGCCGATAAAACCTGCAAGTCCCAGCCCCAGCAGCATGAACGACAGTGTTGAGACACTGACCCCTGTCACGCCCTCCAGAAATGGCCGCAGGTACGTGAACAACATGAACTGCCCCATGAAAAATACGCTGACGGCGACCATCCCCAGCGCAACCGGCAGCCGTTTCATCAGGCGCAGCACGTTGCCGCTGCCCGCCCGAGGTTTCTCGGCCTTGAAAGACGGAAGACTGATCATCAGCCACACGGCCGCCAGCGCCGCGACCGGAACCACACAGAAAAATGCACCGCGCCAGCCGATCAACGAACCAAGAAAGCTGCCCGCCGGGGCTGCGATGACCGTCGCCAGAGCGTTACCACTGTTGACGATCGCCAGCGCTCGGGACACTTGCCCCGGCGGTACCAGACGCATGGCAGTCGCCGCCGACAATGACCAGAACCCGCCGATGGCTATCCCGATCAAGGCTCGTCCAATCATGAAGGAAGGGTAACCCGGCGCGAGCGCGACGACCGTGCCTGAAACGATCATCAGCAAGGTCAGAGACAGCAATAACCTCTTGCGCTCGACGCGCGCGGCGACCGAGGCAATCAACAGGCTGGTGATCAAGGCGAAGCCACCGGACACCGAAATCCCCTGCCCGGCCTGGCCTTCGGTGATGTGCAGGTCGGCTGCAATGGGCGTCAGCAGGCTGACGGGCATGAATTCTGAAGCGACCAGGGCGAATGCGGCCAACGACATGGCCAGCACGGCGCTCCAGCCGCGTTTTTCTGTAGAAGCAATTGTCATGAGAACTACCTGTGTTGCGCGAAAAGCGTAGAGGGGTGATGCGCAGGGGTTGGAACGATTGGATGCCTGCAAGGGCATGCCCCTGTAACAGTTCGACACATTCTCCCGGTCGATCCGCTGCCGCTCTAGCGCATTCCTCTTGAATGCTTGCCTGATCCTCTGAGGATGCAGGGGGATGGATAGGAAACGTCTGCCCGGCGGATTAGAGTTCGCTCAACAGGAGCGACCGACCATGATTCATATCTCCCCGCGCCATGAATCAACGCTGGCGTTGAACATCGACCCGCGCGTGAACGCACCGGGTGACTTCGCCACCGCCATACCCGGCCTGTCGCTGTTTCGCCGCGACCAGCCGGCGCCCCCCGCCGTGTGCATGATCGAACCGAGCCTGATTCTGGTGGGCCGTGGCGAAAAACGCCTGTGGGTCGGTGGTGAGGGCTACCGCTATGACCCTTCGCGGTTTCTGGTCACTTCGCTGGATCTGCCCGCCAACTCCGAAGTGATGCTCGCCAGCCCCACACAGCCCTGTGTCGGCCTCGTGCTGAAACTGGATGTCAGCATGCTCGCCGAGGTCATCACCAAAAGTGGCTTGCCTGCCAAGCGCCAGCAATCAACGGGGACGGGCGCCGGGATCGGCAGCCTGTCGTCCGCCCTGGAAGGCGCGCTCGATCGCCTGCTGGCATTGCTCGATGAGCCGGAGGCGATCCCGGTGCTGGCGCCGCTGATTCTGCGCGAAATCCACTACCGACTGCTCAACACCGATCAAGGCGCGCGGTTGCGGCAGATCACTGCCGTCGACGGTCAGGGGTACCGCATCGCCAAAGCCATCGACTGGCTGAAGGTCAACTACACCGCTGCCCTGCGTATCGACGATCTGGCCGCGCGGGTGCAGATGAGCGCGCCTACTTTTCACCTGCACTTTCGCCAACTGACTGGCATGAGTCCGCTGCAGTACCAGAAGTGGATGCGTCTGAACGAGGCCCGTCGGCTGATGCTGATGGAGCGCCTGGACGTTTCGCGGGCGGCATTTGCCGTCGGGTATGAAAGTCCTTCGCAGTTCAGCCGCGAATACGGCCGTCTGTTCGGCACCGCGCCAAGTCGTGACATGGCGCTGCTGCGTGGGCAACCACTTGAGGCAGAAGCGCTCGGCACCGCAACGATTTGAACGAACAACCAGCTTCACCGGTGATGCGCCTCGCCGCGTGTCACCGCTAATAACAAAGCACCTCAACCGATGATCAAGCGGGTGAACCATGGAACTACGAATCAACCAGAAGACCTATCAGGTCGATGCCGACGCCGATACGCCCCTGCTGTGGGTGATCCGCGATGATCTGGGCATGACCGGCACCAAGTACGGCTGCGGTCTGGCGCAATGCGGCGCCTGCTCGGTGCTGGTGGACGGCAATGTGGTGCGCTCGTGCGTCACCCCGGTGGCTGGTGTGGTCGGCCGGGAAGTCACCACCATTGAAGCCATCGAAACCGATGAAGTGGGCAAACGGGTGGTCTCGACCTGGGTCGATCTGCAGGTCGCCCAATGCGGTTACTGCCAGTCCGGGCAGGTGATGGCCGCCACCGCGCTGCTCAAACAAAACCCCAAGCCGAGTGATGCGCAGATCGAGGCGGCGATGGTCAATCTGTGCCGGTGTGGCACGTACAACGCCATCCACGCTGCGGTGCATGAGCTTGCCGGCAAGGGAGAAGCGTGATGAACGTTCGTATCGACCCTTCACAGCAAGCCTCGGCGCTTGATCTGCACGAACCGATCAATGTATCGCGCAGACGTTTCCTGACCGGCACCGCCGTCGGCGCACTGGTCCTCGGCTTTGGCCTGCCGCTCGGCTCGACACGCGCGCAAGCAGCGGCTGCAGTGGCCAGTGCCGAGCGCGGCACGCAGGTCCCGGCGTTTCTGGAAATCCGCCCGGACAATCGCGTGCGCCTGCTCTGCCCGTTCATGGAAGGCGGACAAGGCACGTTCACCGCGATGGCGCAGATCGTCGGTGAAGAACTGGATGCCGACCCGGCGACCTTCCTCGTCGAAGCCGCCCCACCCGGCGAGGCTTATGTGGTGATGGACAACGGCATGCGCATCACCGGCGGCAGCATGTCGGTGCGCATGAGTTACCCGGTCATGCGCCGCCTCGGCGCCCTCGCCCGCACTATGTTGTTGCAGGCGGGCGCGCAGCAACTCGGGGTGCCGGTGAGTGAGTTGAGCACCGAGCCCGGCAAGGTTGTGCATGCCAAGTCGGGCCGCTCGCTGGCCTACGGTGAGCTGGCCGAGCGCGCGATGGATCTGCCGGTTCCCGATCCGGCCTCCGTGACGCTACGGGATCCGAGCACGTTCCGCTGGATCGGCAAACCGGTGAAGCGCGTCGATGCCTACGATAAATCCACGGGCAAGGCGCTCTACAGCATCGATCTGAAAGTCGACGACATGCTCCATGCCGCCGTGCAACATGCCCCGCGCCTGGGGATGACGGTGGGCAAGCTGCGCAACGAAGACCAGGTCAAGGCAATGAAAGGCGTGCATTCCGTGCATCGTCTGCCGGGCGCCGTGGCGGTGGTCGCCGAGCGCTGGTGGCACGCCAAGCGTGCAGTCGAGGCGATTCAGGTCGATTGGCAAGAGCCAACGGCCGACAGCAACGTGCGGCCGATGCCCGCCGACTTTTCCAGCGATGGCTGGTTCAAGCGCCTCGCAGAAGATAAAGGCCCGGCCAAAGATGATGAAAACCAAGGCGACGTGGCGTCGATCCTCAAGGAAACCAAGACCCGCATCGACGCCACTTACCACAACCAATACCTGAACCACGGACAGTTGGAGCCACCTTCGGCACTGGCCCGATTCAATCCGGACGGCTCGCTGGAGATCTGGCTGCCGAATCAGGCGCCGGACATGTTCCGTGCCGACATCGCCAAACGCACGGGCCTCGATCTTTCACGCATCACCTTGCATTCGCCGCTGCTGGGCGGGTTCTTCGGTCGGCATTTTCTCTACGACTCGGCCAGTCCCTATCCGCAGGCGATTGCGCTGTCCAAGGCCGTTGGCCGACCGGTCAAACTGATCTGGAGTCGCGAGGAAGAGTTCCTGCGTGACGTGCTCCGCCCGGTTGCAGCAGTGAATTTCCGCGCTGCGCTGGACAACGACGGCTGGCCGCTGGCAATCGAAGCGGTCAGTGCCACCGAAGGGCCGACCGAGGCCCTCGCCGGCAAGCAAGGGGAGAAACTCGACCCTACGGCGCTTGAAGGCTTGTCGGGCAAGTCCTACGCGATCCCCAACAAACGTATCGCGCAGATCTACGTCAAAGGCCCGGCGATGCTCGGTTACTGGCGTTCGGTGGGCAACTCGCTGAACGACTTCTTCTATGAATCGTTTCTTGATGAACTCGCTGACAAGGGCGGCAAAGACCCGTTCGACTTGCGTCTGCATTTGCTGCGCGACAACAAACGCCTGACCACGCTGCTGCAAGCGGTGGGTGAACTATCGGGTGGCTGGAAGCGCGGACCGTTTACCGCTGAGGATGGCAGCCGACGGGCGCGCGGCGTGGCCATGGCATCGCCGTTTGGTACAGAGACGGCGGTGATCGCCGAGGTGTCCATCGAGAACGGCCAGGTCAAGGTACACGACATCTGGCAGGCGATTGATCCCGGCAGCATCGTCAACCCGGCGATTGTCGAGGCTCAGGTGAACGGCGCCGTGGCGCTGGGACTGTCGCAGACGCTGGTGGAAGAAGCCGTGTGGATTGATGGCAAACCCCGGGCGCGCAACTACGACCTGTATCCGATCCTGCCGCCTGCGCGGATGGCGCGGGTGCACGTGCGTGTGGTGGAGAGTGGAGAAAAAATGGGTGGCATCGGCGAACCACCGTTGCCTGCGGTCGCGCCCGCCGTCGCTAACGCGGTGGCAAGGCTAACCGGTCAGCGGGTGCGCAGCCTGCCCATGAGCCGACACACTTTCACCTGATCAGCGCCGGAGCGTTCATGAATAACAGCCGATTCGCAAGAACCGCTGGCTGGCTGGCAGTGCCGTGCCTAGTCGCGGCAGGCCTGCTGGCCTGGTATGTCACTCGCGAGCCCGCCTCGCCTCTCGAAAACCATCAGACGGCGGTGGCCGACATCGATCCGGCACTGGTCGCACGGGGCGAATACGTCGCCAGGCTCAGTGATTGTGTGGCCTGCCACAGTGTGCCGGGCGGTGCGCCATTTGCCGGTGGCCTGGAAATGGCCACGCCGCTGGGCGCGATCCATGCGACCAATATCACCCCGGACACGCAAACCGGTATCGGTCACTACAGCCTCGCGGACTTCGACCGCGCCGTGCGCCATGGCGTGGCACCCGGCAGTCGCCGTCTGTACCCGGCGATGCCCTACCCGTCCTATGCCAAGCTCAGCGATGACGACGTGCGGGCGCTGTATGCGTTCTTCATGAAAGGCGTGGCGCCGGTGAAACAGGCGAACATCCCGAGTGCCATTCCCTTTCCGCTGAACCTGCGCTGGCCGATCGCACTGTGGAACGGCGTGTTTGTCGATGCCCAACCGTATGCCGCCAAACCGTCGCAGGATGAAACGTGGAACCGCGGCGCTTACCTCGTTCAGGGCGCCGGGCATTGCGGCAGTTGCCATACCCCGCGCGGCCTGGCGTTCAACGAGAAGGCACTGGATGAATCCGCTGCACCGTTCCTCGCCGGCGCCTTGCTCGATGGCTGGTACGCGCCGAGCCTGCGTGATGATCACAACACCGGCCTGGGCCGCTGGAGCGAGGCGCAGATCGTGCAGTTCCTCAAGACCGGTCGCAATAAACATGCGGTGGTCTACGGTTCGATGACCGAAGCGTTCAACAACTCCACGCAGTTCATGAGCGATGACGATCTGACGGCCATTGCCCGTTATCTGAAGTCGCTGCCCGGGGATCGCGAGCGGGATGGCGCACCTTGGCAGTATCAGGCGGTATCGGCAGCGGAACGTCTGGACGCGTCCGGTGCTCATACCTACGTGACGCGCTGTGCTTCCTGCCATGGTCTGGACGGCAAGGGCCAAGCGCAATGGATGCCGCCGCTGGCCGGCGCGACTTCTGCACTGGCCAAGGAAAGCGCCTCGGCGATCAACATCACCCTCAATGGTTCGCAGCGTGTTGTCGCTGCCGGGGTGCCGGACGCCTATCGCATGCCGGCCTTCCGTGAGCAGTTGTCGGATCAGCAGATCGCCGAACTGCTGACCTTCATGCGCAGCACCTGGGGCAATCAGGGTGGTGCTGTGGATGCGCAGACGGTTGCCAAGCTGCGTGAACACACCGATCCGGCCAGCAGCAGCCCGATCATCCTGCACATGCGTTAGAGGAGAGTGTGATGGAAAGCATCGACTTGCTGGTCCTGCGCACGGCGCGGGACTGGCTCGCCGCTGGCGAGCGTGTACTGCTCGCCACCGTGGCGCGCACTTGGGGTTCTTCACCGCGTCCGACAGGGTCGATGATGGCCTTGCGTAACGACGGTCGCGTGGTCGGCAGCGTGTCCGGCGGCTGCATCGAGGACGATCTGATTCATCGCTACACCACCGCTCATGGGGGCAACGGCTTGAGCGACAGCGCACCGGATGTGGTGCGTTACGGCGTCAGTGCTGATGAGGCGCATCGCTTCGGCTTGCCCTGTGGCGGTACGCTTGAACTGGTCCTCGAGTTCAACCCCTGCTGGCAATCGCTGGATCAACTGTTGGCCCATCTGGATGCCGGACAACTGGTGCGGCGCAGCCTTGCCGTGGCGTCCGGTCAAATCACCCTGCAACCCACGGTGACGCCGGAGCAGTTCAGTTTCGACGGCCGGCGGATGCTCAACACGCTGGGACCGGGTTACAGGATGCTGATGATCGGTGCCGGCGCGCTGGCCGAGTACCTGGCCACCATGGCGTTGTTCAACGGTTTCAAGGTCGCGGTGTGCGATCCCCGTCCGGAATACATCGAGACGTGGGCGGTGGACGGCGTCGAGCGCATCGTCGGCATGCCCGATGACGTGGTCCGCGACTTCGCGGTCGATCTCAGAACCTGCATCGTCGCCTTGAGTCATGACCCCAAACTCGACGATCTGGCACTGCTCGAAGCCCTCCATGGGCCGGCGTTTTACATCGGCGCCATCGGCTCGCGGCGCAACAGCCAACTGCGCCGCGAACGCCTGATCGAGCACTTTGGCCAGACCCAGGCCTCACTCGCGCGACTGCACGGACCGATCGGCATTTACATCGGCAGCAAGACACCGGCGGAAATCGCCGTCAGTGTGATGGCCGAAATTCTGGCAGCGAAGAATGGGGCGAGCTTGCCGAGTGAGCTTAGCGTTGCCCAGGCCAAACACTCCGCTGAGTCTGCGGTCTCCTGATCGCAGATCTGTCTTTGACAGACGAAGCGCTGCAAACCTCAAGTCATACGATCTCTACCACTTTCATCGGCACCCGCAAAACAACCTAAACCCCTAAATAACGCGAACCACTTCAGAAACCCGCTTGCCGCTCCTAAACAAATGCGGTAAAAATCGACGAGGTTGTACGACAACATAATAAAAACCCACCCGCCAAACCCAGTGGCTTGGCACCGTTTGAGAGCTGCCATGTCCCGTCCTGTCTCTGCGCCAACCCTACCGCCGCCCTTCCCCCGCCATCTCGCCGTGATCATTCTGTTGTGCATGGGCTGTGCGTTCGCCGGTAATCATGTGGCGGCGCGGGTCGCTTTTGATGATGGCGCGGGCGTGTTGCTGGCGATTTTGCTGCGTTCTGGCGGGACCTTGCTGGTGCTCGCCATCCTGGTGCTGTGGCAGAGACAAAGCCTGCGGTTGCCGGCAGGTGCGTGGCGCTGGCAATTGCTCTTGGGTCTGCTGATTACCGCGCAAAGCCTGTGCCTGTACTCTGCCGTCGCGCGGGTCCCGGTGGCGGTGGCGTTGCTGGTGGCCAACGTGTTTCCGATCCTGTTGGCCTTGCTGACCTGGGCCACGGGCGGCCCAAGACCCACCGCACGCACCGCTGCACTGATGGCTTTGATTCTGCTGGGCCTGGTGTTTGTGCTGGATGTTCCGGGGCGTCTGTCGAACGCAACCCAGGTCGGGGCGCACTGGTGGTTGGGCATTGCGCTCGCGTTTTGCGCCGCCAGCGTGTTCGCGTGCGCGCTGTGGATCACCGATCACAAGTTGTCTCAGGTACGGGGCTCGGCGCGCAGCCTCTTGACCATTTTCATCGTCTTCAGCAGCGTCAATCTGGCGGGATTGACCGGCGCCTTGCCAGGTGGACTGAACCTGCCCGCGACCGCAACCGGATGGCTGGCCCTCGCCACTTTGGTGGTGCTGTACGGCACCGGTTTTATCGTACTGTTCATTTCCGTGCCGCGGCTGGACATGCCACGCAATGCGCCGGTGATGAACATCGAGCCACTGGCGACGTTGTTGATGGGCTGGATGGTGCTGGATCAAATGCTCAGTGCGGGGCAGATTCTGGGCGGAGTGATTGTGGTCACCGGCATCGTATTGCTGACGTATCGCAAAACAGCTATCAAGGCGCAGGCCAAAGCTGTGGCGTGAGAATTGCTCAACAGGATGTACAACAAAGCGCCGCTTGATTCGGGGCTTTGTCATTTCTGAGGGTTGCCTGCTACGCCGCATTCGAAGCCCAGTTCAACGAACGCTTGCAGCACGCCAGACAGCCGAAGGAATGCAGACCACGCCGTCGAACAATAACCGCGCCGTGCGCATCAGTCCGCAACCGGCAAGGTGCCCCTCCTTCAAGTGCAACGCCACTGTGAACTCACCCGTCGGGTGTTCGATCGACAGCCGTCTCGCATCGCCCTCCCCGGTAACCGCCATGGCCGCCGCCACACTGTCTTCGAGCAGGCAAGCTGCTGCCACGCTGACGGCGCCGAACACACCAATACTGGTGTGGCAGCGATGAGGAATGAAGCTGCGTGTGCTGATTGCGCCACCGGCCTGCGGCGGTGCAATCAGGCACATTTTCGGTACGTTGCGCAGGCGCACATCCCCCAGGTTCATGCGCGCCCCCGCTTGCAGGCGGATCGACTCCAGACGCTGTTTTAAAAGGGCATCGGCGTCGAGTTGCGCGGGGCTTTCATCACCGCTTCGGCCTACGTCTTGCGCGCGGATCAGCACCACCGGCATGCCGTTATCGATGCAGGTCACTTCAACGCCGTCGATGACGTCTCGCGCGTTGCCGGTCGGCAGTAAGGCGCCGCAACTGGAGCCGGCGACCTCTTCGAATTCGACGATCAACGCTGCCGCCTGGCCCGGAACCCCGTCGATTCTGGCGTCACCGTGATAGCGAACCTCGCCATCGGGCGTCGGCACATGGGCGATGGCGATCTGTCCGGTGTTTGCCATGTAGATTCGCACCGGCGTTACGTCCGTCGTGACTGCAACCAATCCGCGTTCAATGGCAAACGGGCCGACACCCGCGAGGATGTTCCCGCAGTTCTGTCCATAATCGACGCGCGCCTCCTCCACCAGCACTTGGGCAAACAGGTAGTCGACATCCGCGCCCTCACGGCTCGACGCTCCGATAATCGCCACCTTGCTGGTCAGCGAATCGCCGCCACCGATGCCGTCGATCTGCCGCGCATCCGGCGAGCCCATCACCGCCAGCAACACGCGGTCGCGCAGCGCTGGCTCTTGCGGTAGATCACTGGCAAGAAAATAGGCACCTTTCGACGTGCCGCCGCGCATCAGCAGGCAGGGAATGCGAGTCTGCGCCATGCTCAGTCCCCCAATTCTTCAAGGCTGTCGACATACCGCAAACCCTTTTCAGCCAGACGTGCGCGCATGTTGTAGATGTCGAGCCCCAACTCGCCATTGGCCAGACGCACAGCCTTCTGCTCTTCCAGATCGGCCCGCGCACGACTGGCTTCGACGACATGCGGCACTTCGCTGCGACGCACCACGACCACACCGTCATCATCGGCGACGACCACATCGCCCGGATGCACCAGTTGACCGCCACACACCAGTGGCAGGTTGACCGAGCCAAGGGTTTCTTTGATCGTGCCTTGGGCACTGATCGCGCGGGACCAGACCGGGAAGCCCATTTCACGCAAGGTGTGGGTATCGCGAACCCCGGCGTCGATCACCAACGCACGCACGCCGTGTGCCTTCAACGAGGTCGCCAGCAGGTCGCCGAAGTAGCCGTCGGTGCACGGTGAACTCGGTGCGACCACCAGAATGTCGCCAGGGCGGCATTGCTCCATGGCCACATGAAACATCCAGTTGTCGCCCGGTGCGACCAGCACGGTCACCACTGAACCACTGATCGCCGTGCCCTGCTGAATCGGCCTGATCGAAGCAGCGAACAGCCCCTTGCGCCCCTGCGCTTCATGAATGGTCGCCACCCCAAAACTTCTCAGTTCATCGACCAGCGCCGCTTCGGCTCGCGGGATATGGCGCACGACAATGCCGGTCTTGCCGATATGTTCGCTCATGCCAGATTCTCCGTGACGCGCGGGAAGATGCTCTGGTAGCCCTCGCCATAAACAATGTTGCGGGTCGAGGTGATTCCGACATTTCGTTTGGCCTGCACACCGCGCTGCAGGGCGACGCGGGTGTAGTACTCCCACAGGTGTTCCTGACCGGCCATGCACTGGATGGCCGCGTACTTCTTGTCCCAGACCTCGGTGATGTCGAGCAGCACATCGGGACGCCATTCGCACTGTTCGGGCTGATGCGGTTCGAAGCTGTACACCGGCGGCGCACCAATGATTTTTTCACCGGGTTTATAGCCTTCAGCCTGAGCGATGATGCGCGCCTCCTGCGTCAGATTCATCGCCAGCGGATGGTCGTAGTTGTAGGGATCCTTGAGGGAATGGCTGAGGACGAATTCCGGTTGCACCCGGCGAAACACATCGGCCAGGCGGAACAGGGTTTCCTTGTCGGCGCGCATCGGGTAATCGCCGATATCGAAGAACTCGACACTGGCGCCGAGAATATCGGCGGCAGCCTGAGCCTCTTCGCGGCGCGCGGTTTTGACTGTGTCTTCGCTCATCTCGCCTTTGCGCCACAGCTTGGCGGACTCACCGCGTTCGCCGAACGACAGGCAGACGATGTGGACGTTGTAACCTTGCTGCGCGTGCAAGGCGATGGCACCACCGGCACGCCAGACGAAATCGGCAGAGTGGGCGCTGACAACCAGCGCGTTTTTGGATGATGGGGTCATTGCGGATTCTCCTCCTGCGGTTGCCAAAAGCATCGCATCGCGGCCTGCCGGTGGAGTAATGCGTTCGAGTGTTTGAGGTATGCGTTTTTTTTATTGCCACTCGAACAGCGCAGTTGCATAGTCGCCTGATCCGCCAGCCTGCAGAGTCCTTGCCCCATGGAAACCCCTGAACTGCCCAGTCTGATGCACGTACGCGCCTTCGTCCGGGTGGCGGATCACGGCAGCGTTTCCAAGGCTTCGGTGGCGTTGTACCGGGCGCAATCGGTAGTCACCCGGTCCATCTCCGAACTTGAACAACACCTTGCGGTGACGCTGTTCGAACGTCATGCCAATGGTATGCGTTTGACCGATTTCGGCGTGCGCCTGTTGCCCCGCGCGCGACGGGTTCTGGCCGAGCTTGAGGCGGTGCCGAAGTTGCTCGGCCATGGCGACAAGGCAGCGGTCGAGCCGCTTTATCTGTTCCAGGCGCGACGCCTGCAAGTGTTCGTCAAACTCTGCGAAACCCAACACATGCAGACCGTGGCCAGCCTGCTGGGGTTGAGTCAGCCGGCCGTCAGTTCAACCCTGAAAGTGCTGGAAAACGGCTGCGGTCATTCACTGTTCGAGCGCACCCCGCGCGGCTTGCAACCGACGCGTGCGAGTCATGAGATTCTTTTTGCGATCCGCCGTGCGCTGAACGAATTACGCCATATTGAAACCGACATCACCGCCATTCGCGGCGCCCTGCACGGCGTGGTCCACGTCGGCGCCCTGCCCCTTGGCCG
This sequence comes from Pseudomonas sp. SM4, assembly GCF_051913165.1. Taxonomy (NCBI): domain Bacteria; kingdom Pseudomonadati; phylum Pseudomonadota; class Gammaproteobacteria; order Pseudomonadales; family Pseudomonadaceae; genus Pseudomonas; species Pseudomonas sp. SM4. The sequence continues at coordinate 484,677 of NZ_JBODOE010000002.1, forward strand.
CACGCGAATCCTGCCGGAAGCCATCGTGCAACTGGTCGAAGCACATCCGGGCATTCAAGTGATCACCAACGAGAGTCCGTTCGACCTGTTGGCGAGCGACTTGCGCGCCGGTGATGTCGATTTCATTTTTGGTGCGTTGCGCTCATCGGCCTACGCCAGTGACCTGGTGGGTGAGGCACTGCTGAGCGAAGAAATGGTGGTGCTCGCGCGACGTGATCATCCGCTCTGCGCCACAAGTGACTTGCAGGCGCATCTCGGCCAAGCGCGCTGGGTTTTGCCACGCGCGGGCTCGCCGGCGCGACAGATGCTCGAGGATTGCTTTGGCGGATTCGGGATGGCGGCGCCTCGACCGGTGGTGGAAAGCGCCGACATGGCGATCATTCGCGGGCTGCTGTTGCGCTCGGACATGCTCGCGGCCGTCTCGGCGCATCAATTGGAGCAGGAAATCGCTTCGGGCGAGCTGTGCATCCTGCCGCTGGAATTGAAACAGACCGCCCGGGCCATCGGCCTGACCTATCGCAACGGCTGCCTGCACTCACCGGTGGCTCAGGCACTGATGGACATGATCCGCCGGGTGATCCGCGTGCAGGCCGATGGCGCGATTACAACAGGCTCAACGGGTAGCTGATGATCAAGCGATTCTCGTCGAACTCGTTGCTGCTGTAATCGCGACGAATGCTTGAGTTGCGCCAGCGCACGTTGAGATTCTTGAATGTGCCGCTTTGCAGCGTATAGCCCAACTCGGATTCTCGTCCCCACTCCTTGCCATCTGTGATCGCACCGCTGTGCACGTTGTCGCCGCGGATGTAGCGGTTCATCAGCGTCAACCCGGGCACGCCGAGGACGACGAAGTTATAGTCGTGACGCAGTTGCCAGGATTTCTCCCGGGCGTTGTCGTAGCTGTTGTTGTAACTGTCGTTGGCCAGTGTGCCGCCACTGGTGCCATTGACCCTCATCCACGCATCGTCCCCGCTGAGTTTCTGCAGACCGAGGTAAAAGGTGTTGCCACCGTGGCGCGCCGACAGCAGCGCCGAAAAGGTACGGTTGTCCAGATCCCCGGCACGAGCACTGCCATCTTCACGCCCCCAGAAGTAGCCGAGGTTGGCGCCCAGCGTCCAGCCGCCAAGTGGCTGACTGTGCACCAATTGCAGATATTGCTGCTGGTAGATGTCCTTGAGCTGAGCATTCCACGCACCAATCATCGTGCGTTTGTCGTTGAACGCGTATTCGCCGCCGACAAAATTGAAGCGATCAGAGGTGAACGCGGTTTTGCCCTGCATGAACATGTCTTCCATGCTCGAATCGTTGCGCGGGCTGTTCTGCCGGAACTGCCCGCCATACAGCGTCAGACCGTCGATGTCTTGCGACGTCAGCTGGCCGCCACGAAAGGTTTGAGGCAATGAGCGTCCGTCGTCGGAACGCAGGATCGGCAGCACCGGCATCCATTCGCCAACCTTGATTTCGGTTTTGCCGACTTTCATTTTTCCTGCAACGGCCAGGCGGCCGAACTCATTGGCTGGTCGTCCATCGCTGTCCAGTGGCAGCAACTGGGTGCCCCCAGTGCCTTGGCCGCCATCGAGTTTGAGCGAATACAGACCCAGCACATCCACTCCAAATCCCACCGTGCCCTGGGTAAAGCCGGATCGGGCGTCGAGAATGAAGTTTTGCGTCCACTCTTCGGCTTTGCCCTGCGCATAGGCGGGGTTGGTGAAATTGCGATTGATGTAGAAGTTACGCAGATTGAGATTGGCACTGGCGTCATCCATAAAGCCTGCGGCACTTGCCTCGACAGGCAGCGCACAAACAGCGGACAGCGTGAAGACTACGCGGGTATTGGCGGTGATTTTCATTGTTATTGTTATCCGTTTTTTTGGCTGAAACAGTCCGCTGCGCCCGCAGGAAAGAGGCGCAGTGAAGTCATTCAGGGGTGTTGCGAAAGCGGCCCGGAACGAGCCGCTGGTGAAGCTGAAGTGTTAGCGCGGCGTTTTACCGGCGACCGAATAAAGCACCTGCTGGTTACGGGTTTTCATGAACTCCTCCAGGCTTTGTCCACGCATCGCCGCGTAGATCTGCAGATTGGGCACGCCGAGCACGGCGGCGAGTTTTTCCAGCACAAAGAAAATCGCCCCGTAGTGGATCAAGCCGCGCCAGTCACGACGACGCAGCAATTCCTGCTCTTCATCGCTGAGTCCGGCCTCATCGAACAAGGCTTGCGGCTGATCAAGGAAACGCTGACGCCAGTCTGGCTCGATCATGCGGTGCAGGAACTTGTTCAACCGATAGCCTTTGGCGCTGCGTTCCAGCGTGAACGGATACGTTCCTTCAAGCTTTTCGATCCCGGCCAACTGGTGATGCATGTGCTGCAGGTGCCGCGCGGTCACGTCGGCGGGAACCGGGCGATCCTGGTTTTCCAGCAACAGCGTGGCAATGCCGGTCATCGACGGCAGGTAGTAATCCTGATGCAGGTTTTTAACCGTGGCCGACAGCGCGCCACGCATGATCAGCCAGGTGATCACCTCCGAGCCTTCCATGCCTCCCAACGTGGCGTATTCAGCGTGGGTCATCTCAGTGAGGCGTTGCGGATCATTGACCAGCAGATCAATGAACTGCTCGTCCCACTCCGGATTATTGAAACCGCAGCGCTCGCCGTGTACTTGATGGGACACGCCTCCGGTCGCGACGATAGCCACCTTCAGATCCTCGGGATAGCTTTCGATCGCCCGACGCAGTGCCTGGCCCAACTTGTAGCAACGCCGCGCACTCGGCACCGGGAATTGCAAAACGCCGACCTGCAGCGGCACGATTTCCACCGGCCAATCCGGCTCGCACGGCAACAGCGCCGACATCGGCGAAAAAAAGCCATGGTCGAGCGGTTTGTCACGGAAGAAACTCATGTCGAATTCATCCGCCACCAGGCTTTCGCCGATGTGTCGTGACAGCGCCGCGTGGCCGCCGATGCCCGGCAGTTCACGCGGATTGCCGCCCTCGTCTGCCACTTCGTAACGCTCATCGACCCCGAGAGAAAACGCACCGTAGTGATCAAAGAAAAACGACGTAACGTGGTCATTGAAGATGTAAAACAGTACATCCGGCTGCTGCTCCTTCAGCCACACTTTGATCGGCTCGAAGCCGCGAAAAATCGGTGCCCAGGCGGCCTCATGCTGTTTGTCGTGATCGACCGCGAAGCCGATGGTCGGGGTGTGGGATACAGCGAGGCCACCAATGATGCGTGCCATAACGAGTTCCTTTGTCGAAAAAGATTAATGCGCCAGCAAGGCCCGATTGACTCGGCGCCGTGCATGACCGTTGGCCAGGATCGCCAGTGCGGCGATAAAGGCCGGCACACTCAACAGCGCGAACAGCAGCGGCAAACCCAGCCCGAGGCTGAGCACCGCACCACCGATGAGTGAACCAAAGATAGCCCCGAAGCGACCGATACCCAGCATCCAGCTGACGCCGGTGGCACGACAGTCTGTCGGGTAGTAGCCCGGCGCGAATGCATTGAGGCCGGTTTGCGCTCCGCTCATGCAGAAACCTGCGGCTACCACACCGAACGCCAGCAGGCTGGATTCGAGGCTGAACGCACCCAGCAGCAGGATGAAAGCGCCGCCCAACGCATAAGACGTAGCAATCACCGTATTCGGATTACGTCGATCCATCGCCCAGCCAACCACAATGGCGCCGACGGTGCCGCCAATCTGGAACAGGCCGGTGATGGTCGCGGCGCGTTCAATGGACAGACCGCCTTCGCGCAGCAGGGTCGGCATCCAGCCCATGGTCAGGTAGATCACCAGCAAACCCATGAAGTACGTCGCCCACAGCGCGAGCGTGCCAAAGCGATATTGCTCGGTGAACAACAACCGCAGCGGGGCTTTCTGTTGCGCCTGCGGTTCGGCGATGACGAATGTCGTCGCCGCGCTGAACGTACCGCCCAGCTTGTTCAATACCTTGGCGATCTGGCTGGCGGGCGCATTGCGCGCAGCCAGAAAACGCGCCGACTCCGGCAACAGCAACCACATCAGCGGCAGCAGCAACATCGGCAGCATCCCGCCAGCGAGCAACACCGACTGCCAGCCGTGATGGGGAATCAGCCACGCCGCGAGAAACCCGCCTAATCCCGAGCCCATGTTGAAACCGGTGAACATGATCGTGATGAACAACGACCGATTACGCTGCGGCAAATATTCGGCAAGCAACGTGGTGGTGTTGGGCAATGCCGCCCCCAATGCCACGCCGGTAAGCAAGCGCAGGGCTGCCAGTTCGTAAGGATTGCGAGCGAAAGCGCAGAGCAGGCTCAACACGCTGAAGCCAGTCACTGCCGTCAGCAGTACCTTTTTACGGCCGAGCCGATCGGCGTAAGGGCCGGCGGTCAGGGCGCCGATCGCCAGTCCAACCATACCGGCGCTCATCACCGGGCCGAACGCCGCTTTCGACAGGCCCCATTCCTGGATCAGCGAAGGTGCGATAAAGCCCATCACTGCCACGTCGAAGCCATCGAAAAGCACAATGAAAAAGCACAGCCCCATGATCAGCCACTGATAGCGGCCAACCGGCCGGTTGTCGATCCACGCCTTGATGTCGACCGTTTCGTTACGCATGCTTGCACCTTCTTATTGTTGTGAAGTGCCCGACAGACTGAGGCATTGAGGCAGTCAGTAGACAGGCAACGACTGTCGAGCGTTGGCGTGACTCTAAGGCCGCACGTGCCTGCCCCGCCTCTGGGAAATCCTTAAGCAGGTATCGGTTTTTTTTATGAGGTGTTTTTTGAAGGGGGGATTGGCAGACAGGGGCGGGAGTAGACAGTGGGCTTGCGAGCCGCCCAACAAAAACGGCCCATGACAAAAAGCTTCATGGGCCGATAGAGAATCAGGCGTTCGGAACTCGACGAAACTGTCGATGCGATCAGGCTGATAGTCGGAAAGAACACCAACCATGCCGTTTCAGGAAAGGTCTTTGCACCAGGCTGATTTCAACCCTCTTTCGCTGCGACATTCATTTCAAACTGCTCAATGACATCGACCCTCGTACGACGGCTCTTTTCGATAGAGCCTTCCTGCGTCCACAGAAACGGGAAAAAGGAAAAACATTGATCGGCGCTCAGTGCCTGCAAGTCATCCTGCCAGCCCGTCCAACGCAAACCGTCGTAGAAGTCGGCAATGCGCTCGCTCAAGGCCCAGCCAAGAAAGTCGCTGTAACCGATCTCCAATGGTTCCCACTGCAAAGTGTCGGGAGCCCAGTAATACATCGCGCCCACGTCATCACCCAGCCCGCCACCATTGATGGCAAAGAACCCGCCAACGGCATCATCGGCGACCAGCAAATACCCTTGCCCACGGCCATCGTTCCAGTCTGCGAGATTGCGCGATAATTGCCGATGCCCGGAACCCAGTACGCGCAACCATCCATGGTCGATCAATAAACCGCCCGTCTCGTAAGCAATGGCGCCCAACGTTGATCTCGTCGTGACCTGCAGCGCGAACAATACTCTTGCGTTATCGGCGGACGGCGGCAGCAATTGATGATTGCGGGTGGCTTCGGCCAACATGTCTTTCACGAGCGGTAAGGCGCTGTCGTGGTTGTCTATCAAGTCTTCCAGGCTTTTCATCTGCCAATCCATGGAAAAAAGGAAACGATTGTAGCGCCGTGACCCTTTACACTGAGTGGATACGTCACGATGAGGCGAGACGCAGTGCGGTGCTGCTTTGTTTTTTATTGATGTGTACCGCTACGCAACAGACAGCGGGGAATGTCGCATCGACCGAGTACAAACGATAAAGCCCAGCCAGTGGCTGGGCTTTATCATCACTGCTGGCGGACTTCGCGAATGGTTGCGCCGGGATATTTCTCGAGGATTTTGCGCTCAGCGTCTCTCTGATCGGTGCCGTTCTGCAGCACATTACTCATGCCGTTGCCGCTCTTGGTTTTCAGGCTGAAGACAAACGTTTTCACTGCCATTGTGCGATTCCTTCGCTATTGGAGGTAGAACTGTAGCATCGCTGATGTTCGCCAGCTTGCGGCCCAAGAGACTTCACGACTTCTCTATGCGCCCTTGCGCCAACTTGGTGTACGCAAAGTAACCACCGGCAATCTCGATTACCGCCATCACCCCGAACATTGCGCCGAACATGAAAGAAGAAGCGATAAAGGCGATGGCAACAATGGCGATAAAAACCTTGATGATCTGATGCGTCTTTTCCTCGAAGGTAAACTTTCCACTCAGAAACAGACCGGCTGCCAGGCCGATCAAAACACCGACAATGATTCGCGCGAACATGACTCAACTCCCTTTGCTGATAAAGTCCGCAGCTTAACGTAAAACGCCTTTTCACCGCACCGGGTGGCGTCGTCGACTGCGATCAACACTGTCTGGATCGCGCAAAGCCCGACGTCGAAGCGTAAACACCAGGTTCGACCGGTCTTGCAGATCAATGGCAATTACGGCAGCATCCGCGCTCGATTTTTTCCATGGACAGGACAACACGTGATAACGGATCGCCTCACCGATTAATGCTGATCAAGCCTCTACTCGTTGCCGTCCTGGCAGCAGCCCTGTGCATACTGCTAAAGAGCTTTGTCCTGCCCTATGCGATTATGTTGCTGACACCTGAAAGCTGGAGCGGCGCGTGGATGTTCTGGATCAGTCTATTGCTCTCTGGCTTCGTTGCCGGGCTGATGGTGGTACGCGTACTGCCCACTCAGCGTTATTACGTGGCGCTGATATTAGTTCCGGTATTTTGCGCGATGACGTTCGCTACGTATGCGTTTAACCGTTGCAATACCGGGCAACTGGCAGCGATGAATCAACTGTCGGCACAAACCTGGACAACCCTGGGAAATCCCGATGAGCAACTTCCCAAGACAACAGTCGACCTGACCGAAGCGCCGGGCGTCACTCAGGATGACGAGGGTTACAGCTACAGCTGCGTGGCTCCCGGTGAAACCCGGGACTACTTTAGGACGGTATTCGGCATCTACGGCGCCTGCCTGCTGGGATTGTTGTCAGCTTTGCTGCTGACTAACCGTCGCGGCAGAGCGCCAATGCCACGGCAAAGCCTGTAGGAGCTGCGGCACGCTGCGATCTTTTGATCTTCTCAGGCGAGATCAAAAGATCGCAGCCTCGTTTCACTCGACAGCTCCTACACGCAGACCTGTCTTCGTTTCCAAAGATCTGCCTCGGCTGGCTGGCTCACAGGCAGCGACCTACATCAAACACGCCGGCACCGAAAGCGTGTCGGCCACCAGGGTAAAGGGCAAGTCGATAATAATCAGCGGCCCTACCAAGGGCATCATGTCTTCGAACTCGGCTTTCGTGCCGTTGAAGCAGGTAATGGGACTGAGGGCATTGGCAGCTATCCATGCGCAGCCACTCAATTGCGAGATGGCCACAATCAACAAGAACTTCCTTAGCACGTAACTTCCTTATTACTTCCAGTGTGTTGGCTGTAGACGCTACTGCAAGCGGCAAGTCACCTGACCGATCAGTTCTCGTCACGCACTTGCATAAGTGCAAACCCGAGCAAGTTCAGCCCCTTCCACCGATTAGGATCATTGGCCTGTTCATCGTCTTTGGTCAGACCGATGCCCCAAATGCTGTCAACCGGGCTGGCCTCGACAATAATCCGTGAACCCGTGTCCTTGAGAAACGCATTCAACTCAGGGTTTTGCGCAAACTTCGCACGGTTGGCCCGCACGACAATCGCATAACGCTGTTGCAGCCAATCTTGCTCGTTGAACCCGCGCACTTTGCGGCCCAGAGCTTTGGCGGCATTGGGCGTCGGCGCCTGCAGTACTTGCGCGCGAATGTCCTCGTCACCAAACAGCGCAGCTTTCTCAGCCATCATGAAATGCTCGGCGGTCAGGTAGCGTTGCCCGTCGACGGCGAATTCGGCTTCGTACCATTGGCTGAAACACGAAGCGCTGACGCCTTTTTTACTGCGTTGGTGGCCCCAGAAAAAAACAAACTCCAGGGGGTCTCCCGCATTGAACCGGCTGCAAAGATCGTCCAGATATTTAGAGTCGTGCAATGATGCCTCCTCGGCGACTAGTGTTGATGTAAGAAGGATTCACGAATGACGAAGAAACAGCCCGTCAGTAAAGAGGCCGCCACGGCGGCTGACATAGAGCGCTCCATCCAGGCCTTGAACAAAATGGCCGAACGTCTTTGGGGCGACGGTCGTGAGGCCGAAGCCAAAGCACTGCTCGACGCCCTTGATGCATTGAACCGGGCGCTCGACAGAATCCGCATTGGCGAAAGTCGCAGGGTTGTCACGCTGCATTAAGCCCGTGCGATGCGTTCAGAGATTGCAACTGTACTGATACTCGAACGGATAAAACAGCGTATCGACTACCAAGGAAAACGGCGCGTCGATTAGCACGAAGGGAATCACTGTGCCGTTGGAAATTTCAACTAGCCACCAATCAAAGCGAACGCCGATGTAGGGGCATCGATGGATGTAATCCATGCGCGTGGCGGTCGCGGCGCAACCGCTCAAAGTGATCAGGGCCAACAGAATGGCTGTTCGAAACACGTAATGTCCTTATTACTTCTGAACCGCAGAGTTGCATAGACGCTGGTGCCATCTGCGAGTCACCCGTGCAATCAACCTACCGCACTGAAGGTTTGGAACTGCTTGTTCACCCGCTTATACAGAAGCCCCGCTGTTTCACCGCTGCGCCAACAGCCAAGTCCTGAAAGCCACGATCTTTTTCGTCTCTGCGGTTTCACGGGGTGTTACCAGATAGAAGCCCAGATCGTCTTGCAAGCGCAGATCAAACGGCGCCACCAGACGACCCGCGCGCAGGTCATCATCCACATAGGTCGAACGCCCGATACACACGCCCTGCCCGTCAATCGCAGCCTGCACCGCCATCATCGCCAGGTCGAAAGTCAACCGAGGTCCAGCGGCCAATTGTGCGGGCTGACCAGCTGCGCCGAGCCAGGTACTCCAGTCATCAGCGGTCACGCCACTGACTTGCAGCAGGGTGTGATGGGCCAGATCCGCCGGCACGCTCAAGGCTTTTGCGCCGTTGAGCAATGCCGGGCTGCACACCGGAAAAATCTCGTCAGACATCAGAAAATCGGCGCGCAAGCCCTTCCAGTCGCCCCGCCCATAACGAATTGCCGCATCAATGCCGCCCTTGCGAAAATCCACCAGGTCAGTGGAGGCGCTGACACGCACATCGATATCGGCAAACGCCTGCTGGAACGACGGCAGTCGCGGCAGCAACCACTTCGATGCCACCGACACCAACGTATTGATGGTCAGCACGCTGTTGTTAGACGACGCCAACAATTGCTCCGTCGAATAGCGCAGTTCATGAAACGCGGCGCGAACGCCGGGCAAATAAGCCTGCCCGTGCTCACTGAGCGTCAGCCCCTCCTTGAGCCGCAGAAACAGTTGCACGCCCAACTCGTCTTCGAGTCGACGAATCTGATGACTGATGGCGGTTTGCGTGACGTTCAACTCTTCAGCGGCTTTGGTAAAACTCATATGGCGGGCGGCGCATTCAAAAGCTCGCAAACCATTCAAAGAAGGCAGTCCGGCGACCATGGAGAAATCCGCACTCATGAGATTTTGTCATACGCTAGCAGCATAAATGACCTTTGCGAATCCTGCGGCGGCAATAGATTCTGACGGCCTGCCCTCAACAAGGAAGCGCCATGAAACTGTATTTCGCCCCGATGACCTGCTCGTTGTCGCCGCACATTGTGCTGCGGGAACTGGGTCTGCCCTTCGAGTTGGTTCGCGTCAATAACCAAAGCAAACGCACCGCCGACGGTCGCGACTTCCGCGAGATCAACCCCAAGGGTTACGTCGCAGCCTTGCAGTTGGACAATGGCGAAGTATTGACGGAGGGCCCGGCGATTGTGCAGTTCCTCGTCGATCAAGTCCCCGGCAACACGCTGGCTCCGGCAAACGGCACCTGGGAGCGCGCACGCTTGCAGGAACATCTGAATTTCATCAGCACGGAAATTCATGGCGCCAGCGCCCCGCTGTTCAATGCGCAGATTCCGCCCACGGTCAAAACGATTTTCCAGGACAAGCTGTTCAAGCGCCTGGACTACCTCAACCGCACGCTCGCTGATCAGGATTACCTGATGGGCACCTTCGGTGTGGCTGATGCCTATCTGTTTACCGTGCTGACGTGGCTGCCGACGTTCAACATCGACATCGAACACTGGCCTGCGCTTGCTGGCTACATGCAGCGCATCGCCGCCCGGCCCAGCGTCCTTGCGGCCATGGCGGCAGAAGCGGCGACGCAGCCCGTCTGACCAATCGCTAGACCTTCTGTGCAGCCGTGGCGACTGCGTCACCCATTACGCGCAGAAACAGGATGCCGAATGGGCAAACGGGCCATGTCCGCCGGGAATCTGTAAACTGGCGCGATTCTTAGTCGCTCACACAAGGGATCACCCATGGCCAACCAAGACATCACGTTCACTCCCGATCCGGACGCGGACTCCATTTCTTCGGACGTCACCACGTTCAACGGGATCATGATGTCCACGCAGATTCCGACCCATGCCGATGGCAGCCTGGAACTGGGCGATATCACCCTGCAAAGCGAATGCACGCTGCAAGCGCTGAAGGTTGCCCTGGAGCGCGCCGGCAGTTCGATGGACCGCGTGATGCACCTGACCATCTACCTGACCGACATGGCCGACCGCGCTGCGTTCAATGAAGTGTACAAGCGCTTCTTCGCCAAACCATGGCCGGTACGCGCCGCCGTTGGCGTAGCTTCCCTGGCCGTTGAAGGCATGCGCGTAGAAGTCACCGCCATGGCCGCCAAGGCCTGACCCACCACCCCAGCCCCTGTAGGAGCTGTCGAGTGAAACGAGGCTGCGATCTCTTGATCTTGATCTGAAAAGGTCAAAAGATCGCAGCGTGCCGCAGCTCCTACAAGGGCTCGGTGCCATCGGGCAGCACGGGCGTGCCGAGCACGCGATTCGGCGCTAGAATGCGCGTCTAACCGTGACAGCCTGACTAAAAAAACTATGTCCTTGCCCAAGCATCATCTGGAATTGCTCAGCCCTGCCCGCGATGTCGCCATCGCCCGTGAGGCGATCCTGCACGGCGCCGACGCCGTGTACATCGGCGGCCCAAGCTTCGGTGCGCGCCACAACGCCTGCAACGAAGTCGGCGAAATCGCTGAACTGGTCGAATTCGCCCGCCGTTACCACGCGCGCATTTTCACCACCATCAACACCATCCTGCACGACAACGAACTGGAACCGGCCCGCAAGCTGATCCATCAGTTGTACGACGCCGGTGTCGACGCGCTGATCGTTCAGGATCTGGGCGTGATGGAGCTGGACATTCCGCCGATCGAGCTGCACGCCTCGACCCAGACCGACATCCGCACCCTTGAGCGAGCGAAGTTCCTCGATCAGGCCGGCTTCTCGCAACTGGTATTGGCCCGTGAGCTGAACCTGCAAGAAATCCGCGCAATCGCCGACGAAACCGACGCTGCCATCGAATTCTTCATCCATGGCGCCTTGTGCGTAGCCTTCTCCGGCCAGTGCAACATCTCCCATGCGCAGACCGGCCGCAGCGCCAACCGTGGCGACTGCTCGCAAGCGTGCCGCTTGCCGTACACCCTCAAAGATGAAAAGGGTGGCGTGATCGCCTACGAAAAACACCTGCTGTCGATGAAGGACAACAACCAGAGCGCCAACATCCGCGCACTGGTCGAAGCCGGCGTGCGTTCGTTCAAGATCGAAGGTCGCTACAAGGACATGGGCTATGTGAAGAACATCACCGCCTATTACCGCCAGCGCCTCGACGACGTCCTCGAAGATCGCCCGGACCTGGCCCGCGCTTCCAGCGGCCGCACCGCGCATTTCTTCCTGCCCGACCCGGAAAAGACTTTCCACCGCGGCAGCACCGATTATTTCGTTACTGATCGCAAGATCGACATCGGCGCCTTCGACTCGCCGACCTTCACCGGCCTGCCGGTGGGCACTGTCGAGAAAGTCGGCAAGCGTGACATGCAGGTCGTGACCCACGAACCGCTGTCCAACGGCGACGGCTTGAACGTGCTGGTCAAACGCGAAGTGGTCGGTTTCCGCGCCAACATCGCTGAAGCCAAAGGCGAGTTCGAAGAAGACGGCGAGAAGCGCTACCGCTATCGCGTCGAGCCGAACGAAATGCCCGAAGGCCTGTTCAAGCTGCGCCCGAATCACCCGCTCAATCGCAACCTCGACCACAACTGGCAACAGGCGCTGCAGAAGACCTCGTCCGAGCGTCGCGTCGCCCTGAGCTGGGTCGCACGTCTGCGTGAAGAACAGCTGGAAGTCACCGCCACCAGTGAAGAAGGCATCAGCGCCAGCGTCACCCTCAACGGCCCGTTCGGCGTCGCCAACAAGCCTGAGCAAGCACTGGAACAGTTGCGCGACCTGCTCGGCCAGCTCGGCACCACGCAGTACCACGCCACCGACATCAAGCTGGATGCGCCACAGGCGTTCTTCATCCCCAACTCGCAGCTCAAAGCCCTGCGCCGTGAAGTGATCGAGAACCTGACTGCAGCGCGTGTCGCCGCTCATCCGCGTGGCGGCCGTAAAGCCGAAACCAGCCCGCCGCCGGTGTACCCGGATTCGCACCTGACCTTCCTCGCCAACGTCTACAACCAGAAGGCGCGCGACTTCTACCACCGTCACGGCGTGAAGCTGATCGACGCGGCGTACGAAGCGCACGAAGAAGCGGGCGAAGTGCCGGTAATGATCACCAAGCACTGCCTGCGCTTCTCCTTCAACCTGTGCCCGAAACAGGCGAAAGGCGTGACCGGCGTGCGCACCAAAGTCGCGCCGATGCAGTTGATCCACGGCGATGAAGTGCTGACGCTGAAGTTCGATTGCAAGCCGTGCGAAATGCACATCATCGGCAAGATGAAGGGCCACATCCTCAACCTGCCGCAACCGGGCAGCGTGGTCGGCCACATCAGCCCTGAAGACCTGATGAAAACCATTCCGCGCGCACCGCACTGAGTGGATGGCGTGCGCGGTGCTTCGGCGCCGCGCACGCCCATTTCACCAAGCCTAGCCAAATCGCAGGCATAAAAAAACGCCAACTTCTTGCGAAGTTGGCGTTTTTTCGAATATGGCAGGGGCGGCTGGATTCGAACCAACGCATGGCAGGATCAAAACCTGCTGCCTTACCGCTTGGCGACGCCCCTACTGCTCTTTCCAGCTACTTCGTTAGGTTCGCTGTGAGAACGGGGCGCAATTTACCAAGGTTTATTCAGTTTGGGAAGCACGAAGTGAAATATTTTTTGTTTTAAAACAGCGACTTATTATTTTTCACTGATTCAGACGATGATCAGTGCGTTTCACCACCATGTTTCACCTTGGGTACGGGCGCCAAACGATTCATCAATCCACGCTTCGAGACAACCTGCCGCAGGCGTTCGCCAAGGCTGTGATCAACACTCACCACCTGAAGAAACAAAAAAGCAGTCAGCCGCAAAAGGCTGACTGCTTGACTATTTGAGGTGAGATTGAGGCTCGCGGGATGGTCAGAGGCGGTGTAAGAGTCTTGCAGATTTTTTGCCCGGACTGGCGTCATCGTGAGCAGGCTCACTCCTACATTTGAAATGCGTACCCTTGTAGGAGTGAGCCTGCTCGCGATGGCGCCAGTTCAGACACCCTTAAGCCCGCCGATTGCTAGAGGTGATGGCGTACTCTTGTCAAGAAACGCGCTACCAAACCCGATCACTGTTTTGCAGTGACAGGGAAACACTACAGCTCGCCTCAAGGCGCGTAAGCCGGTGGATTCTGGCGTACGCGCAGGCAACGACCGGTGTTATTTGACCAGCCGTTTTTCCTTTGAAGGGCGATAACCAAAGAACGCGCTGTAGCACTTGCTGAAATGGCTCGGCGATACGAATCCGCAAGCCACCAGCACCTCAACCTGCGACAGCTCGGTGTGCTGCAACAAACGCCGCGCCTCGGTAATCCGCAGTTCGAGGTAATAGCGCTGCGGCGTGGTGCCCAGTTGTTCCTTGAACAATCGCTCCAGTTGCCGACGCGAGCGTCCGGCGTACACCGCCAGTTGCTCCAGCTCCAACGGCTCTTCCAGATTGGCATCCATCAGCTTCACCACTTCCCGCAGCGGCGCGCTGACGCAGATGTTTTCATCCGGTTTGATCCGTCGGTAACGCGATTCTTCAAACGCCAGAATGTCTTCAATGCCCTCGACCAACGCTTTGCCGTGCAAGCTTTTGATCCAGTCCAGCGCCATGTGAAACGCCCCGGACGGACTTGATGCCGTGAGGCGGTCACGATCAATCACGTAGGGTTCGCTGCTGACGTGGGTGCTCTTGGCGATTTCAGTCAGTGCCGGGCGATGTTCCGGGTGAATGGCGCAGCGATAGCCGTCGAGCAATCCGGCGCGCCCGAGGAACCACGATCCATTCCACAACCCGGCAAGGCTGATACCGCGCTCCGCCGCCGCTTTGAGCAAATGAATGAACTCGTCACTCGCGCGCAACTCGGTGCGATAACCACCGCACACCACCAGCAGATCCAGCGCCTCAAGTGCTGACAAATCAAGCCGCGCATCGGGCCGAATCACCAGTCCCAGGTCACTGACCACTTCGCCGTCGCCCAAGCCGAACGTGCGCGAGGCAAACAACCCCGGCCGCAGCAGATTGGTCGTCACAACCGTGTCCAGCGCTTGGGTAAACGCCGGCAGCGAAAAGTGTTCAAGCAGCAGAAAACCGGTGCGGGTCAGGCGTGGGCTATCCGGGCTTTGCTCATTCAGATAGCGGAGGTTTTTCCCCTTCATGCCTCCGCTGAATTGGCGTCGTTCGATCAAGTTCGGGTCCATCGGTCATGTTGTTATGCGCCGATAGTTGGCTTGATCCGCGTCAGAGTCAATCACGCCTGTGGTTGATGGCTGGTGACGCAGTGAATCCCGCCGCCACCGGCGGCGATGGCATCGATGTTCAATTGGACGATGTCGCGGTCCGGGTACAGTTCGGACAACAGGTCGAACGCCTTTTTGTCCGCCGCTTTATCGCCAAATTCCGGGGCGATGATCGCGCCGTTGATCACGAAGTAGTTGATGTAGCCGGCAGCGAAGTCCGGGTTGTTTTTGCTGAACTTGCTTTTGCGCGGATTGAGTGGCGGCGAAATCGTGTGGATCTGCAATTTGCGCCCGTCGGCGTCGGTGGCGTTCCTGAGGATGTCCAGGTGCGCCAGCGTGACCTTGTGATCATAGGATTGAGGGTCGGTGTCGAGGTTGGCGATCACCACGCCAGGCTTGATGAAGCGTGCGTAGAAGTCGACGTGGGCGTCGGTGATGTCCTTGCCCTTGATCCCCGGCAGCCAGATGATTTTGCGCAGACCCAGGCGTTCTTTCAGTTCCGCTTCAACATCGGCCTTGCTCCAGTCGGGATTGCGGTTGCGGTTGATCCAGCTGCTCTCGGTCATGATTGCGGTGCCGTGGCCGTCGACTTCGATGCCCCCGCCCTCGCCCACCAGATCAGTGCGGATGTAAGTGGCTTGCGCGTCGTCGGCAACCAATCCGGCAATCTTCGCGTCCTTGCTGTGCTGCTGCTTGTTGCCCCAACCGTTGAAGTTGAAATCAACCGCGCCCAAACCGCCCTTGTCATCGATGACGAAATTGGCGCCGATGTCGCGCATCCAGATGTCGTCGAGTGCTGCGGTGACATAGGTGATATTGCTCGTCCCACAATAATCTTCAGCAATGCTGCGCTCGTTCTTGCGGCAGAACACCGTGACCGGCTCATACCGGGCGATGGCGCGAGCAACACGGCCGAGGGCTTGCTGAACGTCTTCGGTGAAATCTTCCCAGATCGCGTCCTGCGCGCCGAAGGCGATATAAGCGCGTTCGTGTTTGTCGCCTTCGTCAGGCATGAACCAGCGACCCTGTGCGGCCGCGAGCACCTTGCCCGGCGACAGGCCGAGGCCCATAAACGCGGCGCTCACACCGGCGGCAACCGTTACTTGTTTGATGAACTCACGACGAGTCGACATGCTGTTTATTCCTGTAAAAACATGGCCGGCGAACACGCCGGCCGTGGATCATTGGCCAGTGGCAGTCTTGAATTTGGTCCAGGTGCGCATGCGTGCGCGCATGTCGGCCTGGGGGATGTCCTTGCCCGGAATCAAACGAGCATAGGTCGCTTCGTCGAGGTAGATGTCCGGGTTGTCGCGCATGCTTACATCGACGTTCGCACGGGCCTTGACGTTGGAAGTCGGGTAACCGGTAAAGTTACTGATCGCGGCCATGTTCTGCGGACGCATGACGAAGTTGATGAACGCGTAGGCGTATTCCGGGTGTCTGGCGTCGACCGGAATGGCCATGGTGTCCATCCACACCGTGGTGCCTTCGCGAGGTACACGGTACTGAAACTTCGTGTGTTTCCCGGCGCTGTCCGAGGTGCGTTGGGCCTGGGTCATGTCGCCGCTGTAACCCAGCGACAGGCACAGGTTGCCATTGACCAGATCGGTCACCGGTTGCGACTGGAATTTGCGGATGTACGGACGCAACTTCATCAGCAACTCACTGGCCGCTGCCAGATCCTCGGCTTTGCCGCTGCGCGGATCGCGACCGAGGTAATTGAGCACCACCGCCAGTGCTTCGTCCGGCGAGTCGATCATTGAGATCCCGCAGTCGGCAAACTTCGCCGCCAGCTCGGGTTTGAACAACATGTCGAGGCTGTTCACCGGCGCATCAGCCATGCGCTTTTTGATCTGTTCTTCGTTGTAGGTCAGGCCGATGGTTCCCCAGGTGTAAGGCACCGTGGCTTTGCTGGAGTGCTCGTAGTGGCTGCGCAGTTTCTGCAAACCGGGTTCGATGTCGGCCAGTTCCGTCAGCTTCGATTGATCCAGCGGCATCAGGCTGCCGGCGCGCATCAAGCGCTCGGCAACGGTGTCACCGGGGAAGATCAGGTCGTACCCGCTGCCGCCGGAAAGCATCTTCGCTTCCAGCGTTTCGCTGCCGTCCATGACGTCGTAAATCACCTTGATCCCGGTTTCGGCGGTAAAGCGGCTCAGCGTGTCTTCGGCAAAATAATCGGCCCAGTTGTACAGCCGCAGGGTTTTGTCTTCGGCGTGCAGCGACGGCATCACGCAGATCAATGCCAGGCCCAGCGCGCCGAGCAAACACTTGTGATTGGTAGCCATATCAAACCCCTTGAGTGTTCCAGCGTGCATGAAGGTGGCGACCGTCCTGACTCAGCAGCGGCCCATACATTTCCGGACGACGGTCGCGGTAGATGCCCCAGCTCAAACGCTCTTCGCGCATGGCCGTCAGATCGACGCTTTGCAGTAAAAAGCCAGTGCTGTCGCGGTCGGCAGCGGCGAGTAACTGGCCTTTGTGATCGCTGATGAACGACGAGCCGTAGAAGCTCATTTGCAGGCTCGAATCAGTGGTCGCCGTTTCGCGACCAACGCGGTTCGACGCCACCACCGGCAGCAGATTGGCAGCGGCGTGGCCGCGCATGGTCATCTGCCAATGGTCGCGTGAATCCAGCGCCGCGCAGCCCGGTTCCGAACCGATGGCGGTCGGATACAGCAGCACCTCTGCCCCCATCAACGCCAGACAACGCGCGGTTTCCGGGAACCATTGATCCCAGCAGATGCCCACGCCGAGACGACCAAACGCGGTGTCCCAGACTTTGAAACCGGTATCGCCGGGGCTGAAATATTCCTTCTCCTGATAGCCAATGGCGTTGGGGATGTGGGTCTTGCGATACACGCCCAACAAGCGCCCGTCGGCATCGGCCACGCTCAGCGAATTGAAGTAAGCGTTGCCGGCCTTCTCGAACCAGCTCAGCGGCAACACCACGCCCAACTCGCGGGCCAGTGCAGCGAAGCGCGCCAGCACGCGGCTGTCGCGATACTCCTCGGCCAACGCCATGTGTTTATGGCTTTGTTCGATGCAGAAATATGGCGTGGCGAACAGCTCTTGCAAGAGGATCACTTGCGCGCCCTGCTGCGCCGCATCGCGGACGAGTTGCTCGGCGCGATCAAGGTTGCCGGGTAAATCCCAGGTGCACGGCATTTGGGTGGTAGCAATGGTCAGCGTTGTCATGGTTTCAACCCTTCACCGGCCAAGCTGGCTGCTGCTGGGTGATGCAATGCACACCGCCGCCGCCATGGGCCAGATGATTGATTTGCACCGGCACCACTTCGCGGCCGGGGAAGGCTTTTTCCAGCACGTTCGCCGCGACGTTGTCCGCCTTGATACCGTAAGCCGGCATGATGATCGCGCCGTTGGCGATGTAGAAATTGGTGTACGAGGCGCAGAACACTTCGGCTTCGCTGTCGACCGCGTCGGTGGCTTCGAACAGTTCGATCAGCTCGAACCGGCGTCCTTGCGCATCGGTGGCCAGCTCCAGCGCACGACGATTTTCCCGCGCCACCTCGGCGTATACCGACGACTGATCGTGCGTTGCATCCACCAGCAACACGCCGGGGCGGGCAAAGGCGCAGACACCATCGACGTGGCCGTCGGTCATGTCGCCGGTGACGTGATCCGGATCGCCCGGCAGCCAGATGGTTTTCTTCACGCCGAGCAAGCGGCTGAAAATCTCTTCCATCTCGGCTTTGTTCATGCCCGGATTACGGTTGGGATTGAGCAGCACGGATTCCGTGGTGATCAACGTGCCTTGGCCATCGACATGAATCGCCCCGCCCTCGTTGCTCAGCGGCGTACCGAAGCATTCCAGGCCGAGGTGATTGAGCGCGCGGCGCGCCAGGCTTTCGTCCAGATCGTGCGCCGACTTGCCACCCCAGGCGTTGAAGCGCCAACTCACGCCAGCCATTCCTTGCTGCGGATGGCAGACAAACGTCGGGCCAGAGTCACGGCACCAACTGTCATTTACTGCCAACGGGATCAGCTCAATGTTCGGCCCGCACAACGCTTTGGCGCTGGCAATGGCCGATGGATCGACCACCAGTTTCACTGGTTCGAAACGGGCGATGGCATTGGCGACGCGAGCGAAATCGTCCTGCACTTGCGCCAATGTCACGCGCCAACCCGATTCCCACAACGTCTTGTTGTGCGGCCAGACCATCCACGTCGCGGCATGGGTCACCCACTCTGCCGGCATCATCCAGGCGCTGTTTTTATTGTCGTTGTGCTGCATGATAAGCCTCGCTAGTTAAGCCACTGTGTTCAATACGCTTATGCTACGGGCCGTAAAATCGGCAAACAAACGATGGATTTAGCAGACAACTGATTAGCGGAGCTTATCGATATGCTTAAACACTGGCCGCCGCTCAGTTCCCTGCGCGGCTTTGAAGCAGCCGCCCGGCTGGGCAGTTTTCACAAGGCCGCGGAAGAGTTGAGCCTCACGCAATCGGCGATCAGTCAGCAGATCCGCAGCCTTGAGGCGTACCTGGAGCAGCCGCTGTTTTTTCGCAGCGGACGCAGCGTGGCGCTGACCGATGCCGGCCACGATTTGCTCAGCACCACACAAGCGATGCTGCAGCAACTGGCCGTGGGCATTCGTCGTTTGGGCCAGTATCAGAAGCCCAATCAACTGGTGCTCAACACCACACCAGCGTTTGCCCGGCATTGGTTGCTGCCGCGACTGGCGGACTTTCGCCAGCAACACCCCGAGGTTGATCTGTGGATCTACAGCACCGATGAAGTGCCGGACATGGCCACGCAGACTATCGATTTGGCGGTGCGCGACGACATCAGTTCACAGGCCGAATGCAGCTTCAAAGTGCTGCTCGCCGATCGCCTCTACCCGGCCTGTCATCCGCGTGTTATCGCACTACCGCCGTCACAGCGCACAACGTTGCATGGCGAACGGGAAATGGACTGGAGTCACTGGGCGGTCGAGGCCGGAATCGATGTCGGCCAGCAGGACCAGGGGCTGAATTTCTCCGATCCGGGGTTGCTGCTCGACGCCGCGTGTTCGGGGCTCGGCATTGCCTTGGTGAGCCAGCTGCTCAGCCGTCAGGCACGCGCTGATGGTCTGTTGCACCCCTTGGTCGAAGGCACCATTCGCGGGCCGAACTGGGCGTTGCTGACCCATCGCGACAGTGATCAGGAGCCGATGGCGCGCAGCTTCAGCGAGTGGCTGATCAATAACCTCAGCGATCAATAACCGGCGCATGCAGCGCCATCACCTCGACCACCCAGTCGATGAACACGCGCAGCTTGAGGCTGACATGGCGGTTCGGCGGATACGCGACGTACAGCGGCATCGGCTCCAGCTGCCAGTCGGCGAACAGCGGCAGCAATTCGCCCCGCGCCTCGTGCTCGCCGGACATGTACTTGGGCAACCACAGCACGCCCATGCCGGCCAGCCCCGCCGCGAGATAGGCATTGCCGTCGTCGACCGCCAACACGTGGCGGCCCTTGATGTGCAGGTTTTCGCTGGCCTTGTGCAAGGCGTACGGTAGCGGTTTGCCGGTGCGCGCCCAGAGGAAACCGACCACACGATGATGGGAATCTTCCAGTTCGCGCGGATGCTCTGGCGTGCCTGATCGAGCCAGATAAGCCGGCGCGGCGAACACGCCCAACGGCAGATCGGCGACCTTGCGCGCCCTCAACGACTGATCGAGTAATTCGCCGCCACGCACCACGCAATCGACGTTTTCATCGATGATGTCGACGATGCGGTCACTGACGCCCATGTCGATCTGGATATCCGGGTAGCGTGCGTGAAACTCGGGCAGCGCGGGGATCAGGATCAAGCGCGCCAACGGGCTCGGCACGTCCACGCGCAATCGGCCTCTGGGCAATGCCGCCGCGCCGGGCAGGCTGGTTTCGGCATCATCGAGGTCGGCCAGCAGCTTGATCACCCGCTCGTAATAAGCGGCGCCATCGGCGGTGACATTGACCTTGCGCGTGGTGCGGTTGAGCAACTTCACCCGCAACCGCGCCTCCAGTTGCTGCACCAGTTGAGTGACGGTGGTCTTGCTCATGTGCAGGGTTTCGGCAGCCTTGGTGAAACTCCCCGCCTCGACTACCCGGGCAAACGCCTGCATTGCGTCAAATCGATCCAAGGTGCGCGCCTCGATTGTTCGGGATTTACAAACAGTGAACGCCAAGCTTGCGCGTTTATCGCCCGCCTGCAAATACCTAAAGTGGCTTCATCAACTCACTGATGGAGACACTCCCATGACTCAGCGCGATGTGGTTTTCCCGCCCGCCCGGCGCACACTTTATGAGCGCAATCGCTACTCGCCAGCGATTCGCTCCAACGGTTTTCTGTTTGTCTCCGGCCAGGTCGGCAGCACCGAGGACGGCACACCAGAGCCCGATCTGCAGGATCAGGTGCGGCAGGCTTTCCACAACCTCAATGCAATCCTTGATGAGGCCGGTTGCAGCTTCGACGATGTGGTCGATGTCACCGTGTTCATCGTTGATCCGCAGTCAAAGTTCGAGACGATCTGGAATGTCGTGCTGACGGAGTTCTGGGGCGATGCGCCGCATCCGACCGTAACCGCGGTTGGCGTGACCTGGCTGTATGGTTTTGATTTCGAGATCAAGGTGATTGCCAGGCTGCCCGACGCGGCCTGATCGTCAGGTGGATTTGCAACGCAGGCCGGCGGTCTTCAGACTGTCGGCCCTTCAATCTGTCCCGACACCCGTCATGTCTGATTCATTGCTCAAACCCGCCCTGCCCGGCATCGCCCTGCGTCGCTGGCGTTTGTTGCATCGCGTCAAACAAAGCCACGCGGCGCAACTGTTCAATGTCACCCAATCGACGATTTCCCGCTGGGAGAGTGGCGTGCAGTCGATGGAGCCGGCGGCGCATTTACAGCTTGAGCAACTGCTCGCCGCTCGTCTCGACACCGCCGCCGACCAAGCCCTCGCCCGGCTGGTGTGCGACAGCGCGCGACCGGTGCATCTGGTCTGCGACCTGACTCACCGTTTGCTCGCTTGCTCCCCGGCCCGTGCCGCGCAATTTGCCAGCCCGTTGAGCCAATTGCTCGGGCAATCACTGTGGCGTTTCGTCACTGCAGAAATCGCCAGCAACGAACAGGCGCTCGACACGCTGGGTTGGCGCGAACTTCAGGCACCGCCGGCGCTGGAATTCATCACCGGCAGCAACGACTCCGACCTCGTGCCGATCCGTCAAAGCCTGTGCCGCTGGACGCGTATCCCCTTGTCTGACGGCACTGCTGCGCGGCTGGTCGAGACGCTCTGAACGCATATTTTATGCGTGGACGCTCAATCGCATCGGCTCTAGGCTTGCTGCTCGGTTCCACCACCGGGCAAATTTATGGACCTCGAAAAAATCAGCGGACGCCTTGAATTCCTGCGTGAAGCAGAAAAGCTCAAGGACGTTCTCCGAAGCGCACACACCTCAAGCGGCCGCACCGAAAGCACCGCCGAACACAGTTGGCGCCTGTGCCTGATGGCGATTGTCTTCGCCGATGAACTGGCCGGGCTCGACCTGCTAAAAGTGCTGAAGATGTGTGTGATTCACGACTTGGGCGAAGCGATCAACGGTGACATCCCCGCAGTCAACCAGGCAGCCTTTCCCGACAAGAGCGAACACGAGCGCAACGACCTCCTGCTGCTCACCCGCGCGCTCGATGACGTTCTGAGAAACGAAATTCTCGCGTTGTGGGACGACTACGAACACGCCCAGTCAGCCGAGGCCAAAGCGGTCAAGGCGCTGGACAAGCTGGAGACCCTGCTGCAACACACTCAGGGCCAGAACCCGGCGGATTTCGACTACCGCTTCAATCTGACCTACGGGCAAAAACACACCAGCGCCGAACCGATCTTCGCCGCGCTGCGAGCGCTTATCGACCACGACACCCGGGAAAAAATCAGCATGAACCTGACTGTTCGCAACGAACACAGCGACGACCTCGACACCATCAGCCAACTCACCGAGGCCGCATTCCGTAACGAAGAGCACTCAAGCCATACCGAGCAGTTCATCGTCACTGCACTGCGCAACGCAGGCCAACTGAGCGTGTCGCTGGTCGCCGTGGAAGACGGCAAGATCATCGGCCACGTGGCGATTTCACCTGTGACGATTTCCTCTGGCGCTACCGGTTGGTACGGCCTTGGCCCGATTTCGGTCTGGCCTGAGCGTCAGCACCAGGGCATCGGCTCGGCATTGATGAAAGCTGCACTGGCGCAACTGCAAAGCCTGGGCGGCGTCGGTTGTGTGGTATTGGGCAATCCCGACTATTACGGGCGCTTCGGCTTCAAGCATCAGCCTGAACTGACATTGCCAGGCGTTCCGCAGGAGTACTTCCAAACGCTGTCATTCGGGGCTGACTTTCCGACGGGTGAAGTCAAATATCACGCTGCGTTTGAAGCGACCGAATAACCTTTAGCCCGCGCTGAGCGCTGGTAAATATCCGGACACACCCATTCGTTTGCCATTTCAGAGGTCGTCTGTTTGCATGCTCACCCACATCAGTCAGCAGATCAGGGAGAGGATCGATGAACATTTTGGTGGTGGGTGCCAGTAAAGGATTGGGCAGGGCTTTGATTGAAGGCTTGGGAAACGGGGGAGACACGTTGATCGGTGTTTCCCGCACCCGCCCCGAGGGTTTGCTCAGCGATGCCGGGCGCCAGCTGCGCTGGGTGGAAGCCAACCTGATGGACCCGGTCAAAGCCGCGCACGATATCGCGCAGGCTGTTGCCGACGACGGGCTGGATACGCTGATTTACAACCTGGGGATCTGGGAGGAGTTTGCCTTCGACCCGGCGTATGAGTTTCTCGAAACCGCAGACGACGAACTGCAAGCCATCATCGGTTGCAACATCACTTCAACGATCCTGTTGATCAAACGCCTGCTCCCGCTTCTGCTGAAAAGCCCTCAACCTAGAATCATCCTCACAGGCTCAACCTCTGGGTTGCCGCAAAGCGGTCGCCCGGAAGTCGCCTTCGGCGCCTCGAAATTCGCCCTGCGCGGAATCGCTGATTCATTGCGCGAAGGCTACCGGCAACAGCGGTTGGCGGTGACTTGCCTCAATCTTGGGTATCTGAACACCGAAGACGCGCTGAGCACCCCACGAGACCTGGCACAGCAGCGTGGCGAGGGACATCTGGTTCCCGTGCACGATGTCGTCGAGGCGGTGCGCATGATCCTCAGCTTGTCGTCGGCCAGTTACGTCAAAGAACTCACCCTGCCGGCGATCCTCGATGAACGTTTTTGACGGCGCCAGGCCCATGGCGCTGGCCTTTGCGCGTGTGAGTACGTATAACCTCGCCGATTCGTCTACCCTCACGTAGCGCCCTTTTTCAGCTGTTCACCCCTTTTGATGCCTATGAAACGGAGATTTCCATGTTCAAGCGAACCCTGGCACTGACCGCCGGCCTGGCCCTGTCCTTTTCTGCGCTGGTGACTCACGCCGCCGACGTTCTGCGCGTCAGCGCGATTCCCGATGAAGCCCCGACCGAATTGCTGCGCAAGTTCGAGCCGCTGGGTGCCTATCTGGAACAGCAATTGGGCATGAAGGTGCAGTTCGTGCCCGTGGCCGATTACCCGGCCGTGGTTGAAGCGCTGGCCACCGACCGCCTGGACATGGCCTGGCTGGGCGGTTTCACCTTTGTTCAGGCGCGTCTGAAGACTGATGCCACCACCCCGGTGATCCCACTGGTGCAGCGTGAACAGGATGCGCAGTTCACCAGTAAATTCATTACCGCTGACCCGAACGTGAAAAGCCTCGCTGACCTGAAAGGCAAGACCTTCGCCTTCGGTTCGGTGTCGTCGACCTCGGGCAGCCTGATGCCGCGTTATTTCATGCTGAAAAACGACGGCATCAAGCCGGAAGCGTATTTCAGCCGCGTCGCCTACTCCGGCGCGCACGATGCGACCGTGGCCTGGGTGCAGGCCGGCAAGGTCGACGCCGGCGTACTCAACGCCAGCGTCTGGCAGAAACTGGTGGATGCCGGCAAGGTCGACACCAACAAGGTGAAAGTCTTCGCCACCACGCCGACCTACTTCGATTACAACTGGACCGTGCGTGGCACCCTTGATCCGGCGCTCGCAGCGAAGATCAAAAAAGCCTTCCTTGACCTGGACCCGGCCAACCCTGAGCAGAAGAAGATTCTGGACTTGCAGGCCGCCAGCCGTTTCATCGACACCAAGCCTGAAAACTACAAGGGCATCGAGGAAGCCGCCCGCGCCGCCGAACTGCTGAAATGACCCTGAGCCTCAAACAGGGCAGCCTGCGCCACGCCAATGGCGTCGATGCCCTGCGCGGTGTCGACGTACAGATTGGCGCCGGCGAACAGGTCGCCATCATCGGCCCGTCCGGGGCTGGCAAATCGAGTCTGCTCAACCTGCTGGCCACCGCATTGCGGCCCAGCAGCGGCGAAATCGAAGTGCTCGGCGAACGCGCCTGGCACTTGTCCGCCCGCCTACGCCAACGCCTGCGTGCGCGCATCGGTCTGGTGCATCAGGCGCCGCCGCTGCCGCCACGTCAGCGCGTGGTCACGGCGGTGCTGGCCGGCAAGCTCGGTCAGTGGAGTCTGGGTAAAAGCCTGTTGAACCTGTTGCATCCATTGGACGTGGCAGGTGCGCGCGCGGCGTTGGCGCGACTGGATCTGGGCGACAAGCTGTTTGCCCATTGCCAGCAACTGTCGGGCGGCCAGCTGCAACGCGTGGGCATTGCGCGGGTGTTGTATCAGGCGCCGGAAGTTCTGCTGGCGGACGAGCCGGTGTCGGCGATGGACCCGGTGATGGCCGGGCACACGCTGTCGATCCTTTCGCGCCACGCCCGTGAGCACAACGTCACCCTGGTGGCGAGCCTGCACGCGGTGGACCTGGCGTTGTCGCACTTCCCGCGCATCATCGGCCTGCGCGATGGGCAGATCCTCTTCGACAGCCCTTCCGCGCAAGTCAGCCATGAGATGCTCGATGCGCTGTACGCCAACGAAAAACTGCAATCGCCGACCGCAGCACCTACGCCTTTGACTGTGCAGATTCCCCGATGCTGAAAGCCGATTCACGGGACCCGGCCGCGTGGCCAAGACTGATCCTCACGTTGCTGGCGATTGCCTTGCTGTGGCCGGGCATTCAGCTCAGCGAGTTGAACCTCGGCGTCCTGCTGCCGGACAGCCAAAATGAAATGGGCCGTTTTGTTGCGCAATTCTGGCCACCGGCGCACGACGAAGCGTTTCTGCAGATACTGCTCAAAGCCACTTTGCAAACCCTGGCCATCGCCACCGCTGGCATGGCATTGGCGCTGTTGCTGGCGATACCGGCGGGCCTGCTTGCCAGTCGCGCGCTGTCGCTGTCCGCCGCGTCAAGAGGTGGCGTGCCCAGTCGGTTGGGGCGCTTGTTGCGCTGGCCGGTTCGCGGCTTGCTGATCTTTTTGCGCAGCGTGCCGGAAATCGTCTGGGCGCTGTTGTTTGTGCGCGCCGTAGGGCTGGGACCGGCGGCCGGTGTGCTGGCCATTGCCATCACTTATAGCGGCATGCTCGGCAAGGTCTACGCGGAGATTTTCGAATCCACCGACCAACGTCCGGCCCACGCGTTGTTGCAGGCTGGCAGCGGTCGGCTGGCGGCGTTTGCTTACGGCACGTTGCCCAATGTCGCGGCGGAATTGCTGTCGTACACGGTTTATCGCTGGGAATGTGCGATCCGCGCTTCGGTGGTGATGGGCTTTGTCGGCGCAGGGGGATTGGGGCAGCAGATCGACCTGTCGATCCGCATGTTCGCCGGCGGTGAAGTCGCCAGTATTCTGCTGTCGTTCCTGATTCTGGTATTAGGCGCTGACCAGCTCAGCCGTTTGCTGCGCTGGAGGCTGACATGAATCGTCTGATCAACTTGCTGCTGATCGCCACGATTGGTGCGGCGGTCATCGCTTCGTTCACCTATCTTGGGCTGGACCTCGGTGAACTCGGCAGCGCCACCAGCCTCAAGCAGATGGGCGCGTATGTGCAGCGCTTTCTCAGCCCGGACTTGAGCGCGGATTACCTCAAAGCGATCCTGCACGGTTCGATGGAAACCCTGGCCATGTCGGCCCTCGGCACATTGCTCGCGGCGGTGTTCGGCATCGTCCTTGCGCTGCCGGCTGCCGGGCGTTTTGGCTGGCCGCTGCAAAGCGCTTCGCGTCTGTTGCTCAATGGCCTGCGGGCAATTCCGGAACTGGTCTGGGCGGCGTTGATGGTGCTCGCGGCCGGCCTCGGCCCCAACGCTGGCACCCTCGCCCTCGCCCTGCACACCACCGGGGTACTTGGCCGGTTGTTCGCCGAAGCACTGGAAAACACCCCGCCGCAACCGGCTGAAGCCATTCGCTTGCAGGGCGGCAATCCGATTCTGGCTTTCTGCTACGGCACCCTGCCGAATCTCGCGCCGCAATTGCTCGCCTACATTTTGTACCGCTGGGAAAACAACATCCGCATGGCCAGCGTGCTCGGTTTTGTCGGCGCCGGTGGACTGGGACAAATGCTCTACGTGAGCCTGAGCCTGTTTCAGGAGGCGCAAGCCAGCACGGTGATTCTGGCCATGCTGGTGCTGGTGTTCGTGGTGGACTGGTTGAGTGCGTGGAGCCGCCAACGCTGGGTCAAGGCTTAGGCCGGCTCACCCACTCAGTTCAACGCAAGGTTGTGTTGCGTGACCGTGTCGACGTTGAGATGACTCAAGCGGCCCTGATCATCGAACAGCAAGTAATCGGCGCCGACACCACGTACCCGCACACCCTGCCGAGGCCATTGCAGCGTGGCAGATAGCCGCTGGCTGCCCTTGGTAATGAAGTGCCAGCGCATGGCGTGCTCGTTGAGCGGGTAACCGACCATCATCCAGTGCTCATGCAACTGAACGTCCACCCGTTCATCCAGATCGGCCCGGGCGTCACAATCAGGCAAGGGATATTCGTTACGCTCCTGCGGTCCTTCCAGCACCAGTACGGCAGCTTCGCCGTCCTGGTGCCGCACCCGCATAAACTTCACGGCCCCGGTGGCGCTGAGTACATAGCGGTCATCAAAACCCAGCGGAGGCACCGGCGAGCGGCTCGCCAGTCGCCGTTCAGGCAGTTGGTAATGCCACAACTCCACGCCCTTTTGCGGATCAGTCAGCCAGAGAAATTCTCGCGATGCGTCATCTTTCAAGTCGCTGATCTGACCAGGCAGGTCACTCACATGCCAAAGGGTTTCAAACCCGCGATCGACATCCACCACCCGCAGTTGTCGCCCGCGACCGAGGGTCCAGTTCGAGCCGTTGAATGAGCGGCCGAACACATCAAACACCTGTACGCCCAGATCCGTTGCAATGCGCGTGACCAGATCCAGCTTGCTGATGCGCCAGACCTCGTCGCGCCGGGCAACAACCAATGCCACCTGCCGCCCATGGGCCAGAACGATGTGTTGTGCAGGCATCGCGAATTGGTACAGCGTCTTGCCGTGCGCATCCACCAC
This sequence comes from Pseudomonas sp. SM4, assembly GCF_051913165.1. Taxonomy (NCBI): domain Bacteria; kingdom Pseudomonadati; phylum Pseudomonadota; class Gammaproteobacteria; order Pseudomonadales; family Pseudomonadaceae; genus Pseudomonas; species Pseudomonas sp. SM4. Next base: position 513,003 of record NZ_JBODOE010000002.1, read on the forward strand.
CACTGCCCCAGCCTCCCCCAACGCGAGCAAGTAGCGCTGATCATCCAACAGCACCGCATCGAGGATCGCCCGACTGCCCATGCTCGGCGCAGTCCATTGCAGGGGCTCGCTGCCTTTGACTTGCGTGTAGGGCGCAGGTCGCGCAGGCAAATGCTGCGGCAGATCGGCCTGCAAGAGTTTGTCCTTGCTCATGCTGACCAGTGCCTGCAATTGCACCAATGACAGGCGCCCCCGCCCGTCCATCTGGTCGGCAATGATCGCGTGGACGGTGGCACCCGCCAGCCAGGCCAGCTCGCTGGCGTGCGCCTTGTGCTGCAACAAGCTATCGGCCAGCGCCGCGCGCTCGGCGAAGCGTTGCGGGTCATCGCGCAATTGTTCGACCTGATCGGCGTAAGCCAGCAAGGTGTCGGGTAGCAGAATCGCCCGTTTCACTAGCGCGCCAACGGCGAGGCTGCCGCCGGCTTTTTCAGCATTCAACAGCCATTGCGTGGCCTGCCCGCGCTCGGCCGTCAGCGGCCAGACGGCCTCGACGGCTTGCAGCCAGAGACCCTTGCGCGCCAATGATTCGGCCCACTCCAGGCGCAGACGCGCGGCGTGCTGCGGCCATTTATCCTGGAGCATCGTCACGGTGTCGGCAAACGCGTCGTCGCGCCGCGCTACCAGCAAGGCGCGCTGCCAGTTCCCGGCCAGGCACAGCAACCGCACGATGGTCGCGGCGGGCATGTCCCAGGCCAGAGCGAGGTCAGCGGCCTGTTGCTGGCGCCCGTGTTTTTCCAGGCAGTCGAGCGCTTCCTGCTGCGCCTTGAGCAATTCGGCGAGGACAAACACCGCCTCTTCGATGCGGCCTGCACGTTCCAGCCGTTCGAAGGTCTGTCGGTAGATCTGCCGCAGGTGCGCCTCGATGTCCTGTTCGAAGACCATTGAGCGCGCCAAGCCCTGGTGTTGGCTGATCGACAGATCCTGGCGTCGCTGTGGCGTGCCGAACGACTGCTCACCGCTGTGCGGCCCACCACGCAACGGAATCGCATGGCGCAGCGCTTCTTCCAGATCACCGTTCTCGAACATCTCGAACATGCGCTGCATGTACGCGGCCTGGCGTCTGCCGTAAAGCGCAGACAGACGTGAATGTTGAGTCATGCGCGTCACCCAGCGCCGCCACAACGCTGGTTTGTGTTTCCCCGGTTGAGCACGCGCTGCGATGCCTGCGGGCGCTCGAGCACGCGTCTCGACGCCTGCGGGCGATCGGCTCGGCACGCTTTGCAGCGGCAGTGACGCCACGCGCCGCAACAGATGCCGCAGGCCCATCAGCAACAGGGTCAACGCCACCCCGCCGATCAGCGTGCCAAGCACCACGCCACTGATTTGCACGGACAGCGGCGTCTCTCGCGCAGGTGTCAAAGCATTCACAGTGCTGTGCTGGCCCTGCGTACCCATCCAGAACACGGCCACCAGCAACACCAACGTCACACTGAGCTTCAACCACGGCAAGGGCCTGGTATCCGGCGGCGTCCAGCCAGCGCTCGCGGGTGACATCCCAGCATCGGGCGAGGCCGTCGACGCCTGCTGCTGACGCGCCAGCAGTGCCTGCAACGTCTTTTGCTGCTCGGGGCTGACCGGTTTCAGGTTTTTGCCGAGTATCTCGCGCACATCGGTGGTGACCTCCATCGGTTCGAGCACCGGTGGCGGCAGCGCCTGGCGACAGTCATAGGTGTCGAGCAACGTGAGGTGACTGACATCCAGCCACTCCTCCGGCGCCAACGCCACCGCATCGCGCAGATGCAAGGCACTGACCTGGCTGCCGCGTACCAGCCACAGATCGGCGCTCGGCAGGTCGCGTATTTCCTGCGGGTCGAACAACGCTGAACTCAGCGTGTGACCCTGACGAATCAACGGCCAGCCGCGCAAGGCTTCGCAGTGCACCGCCATGGGCTGACGTAGACGCAATAGGTCTCCGTCTGCAAAACGATAGGCACTGGCGCCGGTCTGCCAGTGTTCGAGAATCAACTGTGCGCGCTCGTCCGGCGCAAAGCGCTCAGCAGAAAACCACAGCCCTTCAATGTGCTGGTGACCGGTCAAGGCCGGGCGACGGATCAATCCTGCTGCTTGTTCAAGCATCGCTGCCGTCCCTGTTTCCCGCTTGTTCATTACAAAAGACCTGCAACTGCAGCAGGCGCTGGGGCACTGCATACACCAGTAACTCGCGGCTGCTGGTCAGCGCCGCGACCAAACCGCTCAACGGGCAGAAGCTGACCTTGGCAATCACATCGCTGGTGGTGAACAGGGTTTCCTGATCGCCACCGCGGTGCAGGACGATGGCCTGTTGATTGGGGCTGAGCATCAGCAGCGCAAAGCGCTCGTCGCCCTCATACAACAAACCGATGCCTTTCCAGCCCGGGGCCAGTTCAATGCGTTGTACCTCTAGCGGTGACTCCTTGAGCAACATCACGCGCCAGCTCTCACATTGGTTTTTCAGCGTGAGCAACGCGCAGCCGCCGCAACCGTGGTGCCAGTGGTAACTGGCGGCAAACAACACTTGGCTGACGCCATCGGCAATTCCCGCCAGATGAGCAGACGAAACCTGGCCCTGCGAATTGACCGAATGGGCATACAGCCGATTATCTTCACGGCGCACGTAACCCATCGCATCGCGCCCCACCCTGGCCATGCCAATCACCCCCTCCGCCAGACGATGCGTCTGCCCGGTGCCCGGCGTGGCCGTGTCTTTCGCGTTTTTCACCACCCAAAACGCCAGATGCCCTTGGGTATCGAGCAGATACAAACGGCTGCAGCCATGTCCTTGCAGACCAATGGCCGGGAGAAAGTTGGCCGTGCCCGGCGGCAGCTTCAACTGTTCCAGGCTCGGTTTATCGACCGGTTTCAGACCGGGCATACTCCAGAACGTCAGCTGAAACTGATCGCTCAACACCGCGCCGATTGCGCGCCCGAAGAACAGCGCCGTCAGCGGTGTAGTCCCGACACGCCAGAGTTTGCAGCGCACTTCCAAGGGTTTTTTCTGGTGCTTCGCCGGCAACTTGATGACGACCAGACCAGGCTCATCAAGCATCTTCAACGCGACATGGCTGCCGGCACTCGAAATCACCGGCTGCAACGTCAGCGAAACCCGCGGCACACTGCCCTTGGCGGCCGGCGCGGCGTTGACGACTTCGCCTGCGAACTGGCCTTTAAGCAGTTGCACTGCCGGGCGTTCATCGGGCATCGGCAGCACGACTCGACGGGTGTGCGTCGACTGCAAATGCACCGACAGACTCTGGCCATCGAGGCTGCGCGCGATCTGCACGCGATGGCTGCACGTCTGGCGATCGGTGGCCGGCAAGCGTTGCCCGACCAGCCAGCACTCGCCGACCGGCATGGCCGCACTGCGCAGCCAGTCGCGCCAGGCTTGCCAGTGCTCGTCGCCGGCCGTGTGAAACGTGCGTGCGTTGAGCAGGTGTTTGAGCTGCGCCGCCGAATCGACGCCATGCAACTGCGGCGCCTGCTGCAAAATGCCCCAGCGCAGTTCGGCGCCCGCCTCGTTGGCGCGACGGGCCAGCAGGATCAGCAGCGCCAGATGCACCAGGCGTGGCGCGCCCAGCTGTAATGGCCCGGCGTCGAACAGCACGACCATCTGGCGACTGGCTTGCTGCGCGCGGTATTGCGGCGCAAGAAACAGATGTTCGCCGACCACCGCGCGGCGCAGAAACTCTTCGGGCACTTCATCGGCCAACAGCCATTCACTGCCCAGCAGCCGCTCATACGGCCCGCGCCGCTGCAAATCGCCCAGGCCATCCGGCTCAGGCACGCCGCCCTGTTGCAGACCGCGCAACGGCCCCAGCACCGGGTTGAGCCGCCCAAGCAGATCGGCGAACAGCGGCAGTTGCTCCGGGGCAAACCATTGCAGCCATTCGCGCCACGGTTGCAGGGTTTCAGGTAACTGCATCAGCGTCCCGCCCAAAAATCGTCAATGCGTTGCAAGTGCTCGGCCGTCACCGGCAATTGCCGGTCGAGGGGCACCACGGCGGGAGGGTCACGCCACAGCAACAGCGGCGCCCGCGAGAACTTCTTCGACAACGCCAGCGCCAGCAGGTCTGTCGGCACTTCGGGTTGCCAATGGGTCGGCAACCAGAGCCCCGGCGCACGTTCGTCCATCGCCGCATAGGCGACGCCATCGACCCACGGCAGATCCGCCGCCGCACCGCTCACCAGCAACACATCGCGATTGGCCGTGGCGTTCAGGCGCGACGCCTGTTCAGCGGGCATCGATAACAATCGCGCATGCAGGCGCCGCGCGACTTCACCCCAGGCCACGGCGGCCTGCGGTTCGACCGGCACCGGGCGCGGGCGCCATTGATTGGCGTTGACGCTCATGCAGCCGTCGTCAGCAAACGTGCGAGCTGGCCGCGCACGTCCTGCAACGTTGCCGGAATGGTCAGGTCGTCGAAGTTGGCGTCAATCTCACGCAGCAGGCCTTCGAGCAAGGCGCTGGCCGGTGGTTCGCTGCGCGCCAGATAATCCTCGGCAGTTTCCACCAGGCGGCTGACCCGCGACATCGGTTGCAGGGTCGCCTCCTCCACCGCACTGAACAAATGCCGGTTGCTCGACTGCGTGAACATCTCGCGCAGCACTTCGCGGCCATGCTGCTGGGCTTCCTTGGTCGGCAGCACATACAGCAGCGGCCACAGATCGGCGGCGCTGGCAGCGAGACGGCCACCGAGCAACGCGGCGGCGGCGATCAGGCGCTGGGACTTGACGATGCGGCGGTCGGACAACTGAATGCCGGCTTCGCGCAATCGGCGGATGGCCTGGGCCAGCGCTGGGCGAACCATGCTCAGATCGACGCTTTTCAGGGCCTGGCCCAAGGTGTCCAGTTGGCTCAGGCCGAGCAACTGCTGAACCGGACGCTGCTCCGATTGCCAGCCGCCGGCGAGCATCGCTTCGAGCTGATTGTCCGGCACCGATTCAACAAACAGGTGCAGCAGGAAGCGGTCACCAAATGCCGCCAGCGCTTCGTCGTCCGGCAAGCCATTGGAGGCGCCGACGCACACGCGCAGCGGACACTGAATCTGCGTGTGCCCACGACGGAAGCGCCGTTCGTTGAGCACGCCGAGCAAGGTATTGAGAATCGCCGTCGAGCCGAGGAACACTTCATCGAGGAAGACGATGTCGGCTTCTGGCAGCATGCCGCTGACGTCGGTTTCCACCGTGCCTTCGCGAAGCTTTTTCAGGTCGACCGCACCGAACAGTTCCGACGGTTCGGTAAAACGCCCCAGCAGGTATTCGAAATAGCGCCCGCCCATGGACTGCGCCACGCGCCGCACGACTGCACTTTTGGCCGTGCCTGGCGGGCCGATGACCAGAATATGCTCCTGCGCCACAGCGGCCAGAACAATCAGTTCGGCCAACTGTTCGCGCCCCACCAGACCTTCGGTGGCGACTCGGACGGCCTGACGGATTTGCGCGGCAGCGCTCTGCAATGAAGCATTCATGGGCATCTTCCCTGAAAGGTGAATTCTGATTTAGGCGGGTCGGCAGTTATCGACCGCAAGCCGGTGATCTTTAATTGCCACTACGGGCAAGTACACGAGTGGATATCTGCCAGAAGCTGATTATGCTTCAGGAAACCTTGCAGCAATGCGAGGCAGCCAGACTGTGCAAGTTTCACGCAAGAGCAATTGCGGCATTAGCCCCAAGGCCAGAGTGCGATAAGCAGTATCGGGGGACTCCGGCCTTCAACAATAAGCATGACGGAGAACACCCATGGCTACAATCGACACAGCGTCCACCGGCAGTCCACCGCGCAGCGGCGGCATCACCAAGGAGGAGCGCAAGGTCATCTTCGCCTCGTCCCTCGGTACGGTTTTCGAGTGGTACGACTTTTACCTGTATGGCTCACTGGCGGCGATCATCGCCAAGCACTTCTTTGCCGGCGTCAACGAAACCACGGCGTTTATCTTTGCCCTGCTCGCCTTCGCCGCCGGGTTTGCGGTGCGGCCGTTCGGCGCGATTGTGTTCGGCCGGCTGGGCGACATGATCGGGCGCAAGCACACCTTCCTGATCACCATCGTCATCATGGGTGTCTCGACCGCGATTGTCGGCCTGTTGCCGGGCTACGCGACCATTGGCGTCGCCGCGCCAGTCATTCTGATCACCCTGCGCCTGCTGCAAGGCCTGGCGTTAGGCGGTGAGTACGGCGGCGCGGCAACCTACGTGGCCGAACACGCACCACGCAATCGACGCGGCTTTTTCACCTCATGGATTCAAACCACTGCGACCCTGGGCCTGTTCCTCTCGCTGCTGGTGATTCTTGCCTGCCGCACGGCGCTGGGCACGGAAGCGTTTGAAGCGTGGGGCTGGCGCATTCCGTTCCTGCTGTCGATCCTGTTGCTGATCGTCTCGGTGTACATCCGCCTGCAACTGAGCGAGTCGCCGGTGTTCCAGAAAATGAAGGCCGAAGGCAAGGCATCCAAGGCGCCGCTGACTGAGTCCTTTGCCCGTTGGGACAACCTCAAAGTGGTGATCATGTCGTTGCTTGGCGGCACTGCCGGGCAAGCGGTGGTCTGGTACACCGGGCAGTTCTATGCGTTGTTCTTTCTGTTGCAGACGCTGAAAATCGACCCGCAAACCGCCAATTTGCTGATCGCCGGTTCGTTGCTGATCGGTACGCCGTTTTTCGTGATTTTCGGCAGCCTCTCCGACCGCATCGGGCGCAAGCCGATCATCATGGTCGGCTGCATACTGGCGGCGCTGACGTACTTCCCGATCTTCCATGCGCTGACTCAGTACGGCAACCCCGATGTGTTCATCGCTCAGGAAAAAAACCCGGTCAAAGTCATCGCCAATCCGGATCAGTGCTCGTTCCAGTTCGACCCGGTGGGCAAGGCCAAATTCACCAGTTCCTGTGACCTGGCGAAGACCTTGCTGGCGAAACGGGCGATCCCTTATGAGAACGTGATCGCCGAGCCGGGCACCGTTGCCCAGGTGCGCATTGGTGACAAAGTCGTCGAAAGTTTCGAGGGCAGCGCTTTGCCGGCAGCGGACTTCAAAACCCGCAACGACGCCTTCACCGCGACCCTCGGCAGCGCGCTCAAGGACGCCGGTTATCCCGAAAAAGCCGATCCGGCGAAAACCAACTATCCGATGGTGCTGCTCCTGCTGACGGTGCTGGTGATCTACGTGACCATGGTGTACGGCCCGATTGCCGCATGGCTGGTCGAACTGTTCCCGACCCGCATCCGCTACACCTCGATGTCGCTGCCGTATCACATCGGCAACGGCTGGTTTGGCGGCTTCCTGCCGACGGTGGCGTTCGCCATGGTCGCGGCCACCGGGGACATCTATTACGGCTTGTGGTACCCGATCGTGATCGCCGTGATGACCGCGGTACTCGGCACGTTCTTCCTGCCGGAAACCAAAGACCGCGACATCCTCAAAGACTGACCCATCCCCTGTAGGAGCTGCCGCAGGCTGCGATCTTTTGATCTTGTTTTTTAAAGATCAAGATCAAAAGATCGCAGCCTTCGGCAGCTCCTACAGGACTGTTGTGTGGTGGCAGAAATATCGAACGTCCGGTGAACGCGCTCCTCCAATGGTTACACCCTGGAGGTCAACGACATGAACAGCAATGACGATAAAACCTCGAATGCCCCGCCTACCGATACTTCCGGCAAACCGGTGAATGTGGTCGAGCGTGATCTTGAGGACCGCGATGACGACACCAAGGCTGTGGACGAAGTCATCACGCCGACCTCAACCCGCGTCAAAGAGCAGGACGCCGAAACGTTGCAGCGCAAGATCGATGAGATTGAACGCAAAGTGGCGGACGGTAATTAACCCGGTTGTCTGTGGTGAAGGATTTATCCCCGATGAGCTGCGCAGCAGCTCCATTTTTGCGGGCGCTTCGCACCCCGTCGGGGATGAATCCCCTCACCACAGGGTTTGTGTTCACGTGTCTGTGGTGTCGCCTTGATGATGACGGGGCGGCAGCCAGCCAGTGGAAAAACTCTAAACCGCCCACCTGCTCCCCACCAATTTCTGGTGGATGCCTAACCTGTGGTGAGGGGATTTGTGCTCACTTGTCTGTGGTGTCGCCTTGATGATGACGGGGCGGCAGCAGTCAGCATTGCAAATGCTCTAGACCACCCACCTACTCCCCACCAATTTCTGGTGGATGCCTAACCTGTGGTGAGGGGATTTATCCCCGATGAGCTGCGCAGCAGCGCTGTTTTTGCGGGCGCTTCGCACCCCGTCGGGGATGAATCCCCTCACCACAGGGTTTGTGTTCACTTGTCTATGGTGTCGCCTTGATGATGACGGGGCGGCAGCCAGCCAGTGGGAAAACTCTAAACCGCCCACCTTCTCGCCGCCAATTACTGCAGTGAATGCCTAACCTGTGGTGAGGGGATTTATCCCCGATGAGCTGCGCAGAAGCGCTGTTTTGGGGACGCTTCGCACCACATCGGGGATGAATCCCCTCACCACAGGGTTTGTGTTCACTTGTCTGTGGTGTCGCCTTGATGATGACGGGGCCTCAGCAGTCAACATTGCAAAGCTCTAGACCACCCACCTGCTCCCCACCAAATACTGGTGGATGCCTCACCACAGGGGTTTGCGTGTTCAGGAGGGATTGAGGGTTTTTGACGAAATTTTCATGTGTGCCCGCCTAAAATCGCGCACCTCGTTGGGGAGTAGCCTGTTTCCGCGCCATGCGGATGCGTTCGTATCAACATTCTCGGCAACATGCCGTGGTGCGAACACCTTTTGGTTGGTGAGACCGACGACACATCCATGCCTGAAGTCGGGCGTGTGGTTGTGTCGTTGACTCATAGCCCGACTGGAAGTAACCCCCGTGAATCCTGTTTCCCTCATATTTCTCGCCCTGGCCATGTCCACGGATGCGTTCGCCGCCGCCATCGGCAAAGGCTCGAGCCTGCACAAGCCGCGCTTGAGCGAAGCCCTGCGCACCGGCTTGATCTTCGGCGTGATCGAAGCCATCACCCCCATCATCGGCTGGCTGATCGGTCAGGCCGCGAGCCGTTGGGTAGCCGAATGGGATCACTGGATCGCCTTCACCCTGCTGGTCATCCTCGGCCTGCACATGATCTACAACGGCCTGAAGCACGAAGAAGAGCAAGAAGACAAACCCGGCTCGCACTCCTTCCTGATCCTCGCGGTCACCGCAATTGCCACCAGCATCGACGCCCTCGCCGTGGGCGTTGGCCTGGCGTTTGTCGACGTGAATATCTGGGTGGCGGCAGCAGCCATTGGCCTGGCGACCATGACCATGGTGACCCTCGGCGTGATGCTCGGCCGGGTGTTGGGCGCGGTCGTCGGCAAGCGTGCCGAAATCGTCGGCGGTGTCGTGTTGATGATCGTCGGTGCGACGATTTTGTATGAGCACCTGTCGGTCTGAGACTAACCGTGCAGCAACGCCGCCAGGGCCAACGCGTTGCCTGTCGCTGCGCCATTGGCGGTGTTGTCAAATATGCACCAGGTCGCGGCGCCATGCGTATCGGCGGCCTGCAAGGCTTGGGCGAGCCTTTGCAGATAAGCGACCTCGTAGGCACTGTGATAAAGGCGCGGTGAACCGTGCAGCCGCCAATAGCGGATGCCCTGACAGCCGGACGGTGAAGTATCACTGCTGATTCGCGAAGGATCGACCGCTGCCTGAGCGATCCGATAAGCCATCAGCAATGGTTCGGCACTCACCCACGACTCGTGACGCGGTTCCAGGACAACGGCGCCGTCGAAGCGCTGACGCAACGTCTTGAAGAATGCCTCGGTACTGGCCGCATCAAACGCCAGTGACGGCGGCAGTTGCAGCAATAGACAACCCAACCGATCACCCAAACCACTGCACTGCGACAGAAACTCATCGAGCGCATCTTCGCAGTCCAGCAAACGACGCTCATGGCTGATCTGTTTGGGGATTTTTACCGAAAAGCGAAACCCTTCCGGCACCGAGTCTGCCCAGCGCTCATAAGTGGAGCGGCGATGCGGACGATAGAACGAGCTGTTGATTTCCACGCTGTTGAACCGAGCGGCGTAGCGTTGCAGGTGCGTGCCGTCAGCCGGAAATTCCGGCCAATGCTCACGCCCCAGGCTCCACCCCGCACAACCAATGAAAATCACCCAAATACCCTCAGTATCAAATACCCCTGTAGGAGCTGCCGAAGGCTGCGATCTGTTGATCTTAAAAACAACATCAAAAGATCGCAGCCTTCGGCAGCTCCTACAGGGGGGGAGTGTTGAGTTTATTTTTTGCCGGGAAGTACCGAGCCGAGCACTTGCTTGGCGGTTTGCATCAGAATTCCCGCTTCGTCCGGATCGCCCTTGAGCAGTGTCGTGGCGAATTTCTTCGCTTGCTCAAGCTTGATGTGCGGCGGCAGCGGCGGCACGTTCGGGTCGGTCTTGAATTCGATCAGCACCGGTACGTCCGAAGCCAACGCCTGCTCCCACGCGCCGGCAACATCCTCTTCGCGATCCACGAAAATGCCTTTCAGGCCAATGGAAATGGCAAAGAGGTGATAAGGCACGTCCGGAATACTTTGCGACGCTTCGAATTTCGGATCGCCCTCCATCACCCGCTGCTCCCACGTCACCTGATTAAGGTCCTCGTTATTGAACACCGCGCAGATCCATTTCGGGCTCGCCCACTGCCGCCAGTATTTGGCGACGGTGATCAGCTCGGCCATGTTGTTCATCTGCATCGCGCCGTCGCCCACCAGCGCAATCACCGAGCGCTCCGGGTAGGCGAATTTCGCGGCGATCGCATAAGGCACAGCGGCGCCCATCGACGCCAGCCCACCGGACAACGAGCACTGCATGCCACGGCGGATTTTCAGGTCGCGGGCAAACCAGTTCGCGCACGAGCCGGAGTCGCTGGTGATGATCGCTTGCTCGGGCAAACGCGGCGACAGCTCATACACCACCCTTTGCGGGTTGACCGGGTCAGCCTTGGCCATGGCGCGTTTTTCCAGGGTTTTCTCCCAGCTGCCGCGCCAGCCTTCAACCTTCTTGCGCCACTTGTTCGAGGTTTTCTGTTCCAGCAGCGGCAACAAGGCGTTGAGGGTTTCGGCGGCGTCGCCGACCAGATTGACCTCCATCGGGTAGCGCAGGCTGAGCATGTCGGGTTGCAAATCGATCTGCACGCCGCGCGCCTGCCCTTCTTTGGGCAGAAACTCGGCATACGGGAAACCCGAACCGATCATCAGCAAGGTGTCGCATTCGGTCATCAACTTGTAGCTGGGCTCAGTGCCGAGCAGGCCAATGCTGCCGGTCACCCACGGCAAATCATCCGGCAGCGCCGCTTTACCGAGTAGCGCCTTGGCGACGCCGGCGCCGAGTTTTTCCGCCACGGCGATCACTTCATCGGTTGCCTGCAACGCGCCCGCACCGACCAGAATCGCAACCTTTTCGCCCGCGTTCAAAACGTCTGCCGCACGCTGCAAATCCGCCTCGTAAGGCAGCACTTTCGGTTTGCTATAACCGACGCCGGAATGCGCGGTGCCATGCGCACGGGCCGGCGCCTGGTATTCAAGATCCTGCAAATCATTGGGCAGGATGATTGCCGTGACACGCCGTTCGCCCACTGCCGTACGCACGGCGCGGTCGAGCAGATGGCGCACCTGCGACGGTGCCGAAGCCTGTTGCACAAACGCGCCGGCGACGTCCTTGAACATCGACACCAGATCGAGTTCCTGCTGATAGTGACTGCCCAGCGCCGTGCGTGCCTGTTGGCCGACAATCGCCAGCACCGGCATGTGGTCCATGCGCGCATCGTAGAGCCCGGTGATCAGGTGCGACGCCCCCGGACCGGACGTGGCAATGCACACGCCCAGTTCGCCGGTGAACTTGGCGTGCGCCGAAGCCATGAACGCGGCCATTTCCTCATGCCGCGCCTGAACGAATTCGATCTTTCCCTTGGCCCGGCTCAACGCCCCGAACACGCCATTGATGCCGTCGCCCGGATAACCAAAAATCCGCGTGACGCCCCATTGGCTGAGCCGTTCAACCAGAAAATCTCCCACTGTCATCGTCATCTCGATCCTCGCTTTTCACCGGTGCGTGAAGCATTCCCGGCGAAGTACCCGCCGGGAGGTGTAAGGGTCTGGACAGCCGCTTCGGCGCCGAAGTTTCGATTGATTTGCACGACATCATCGACTGCCCGAAGGCACAATGGCGCCCGACCCAGTGATCGCAAAGGACGAATGACAATGAACTTACCTGATGCATGGCGGCGCACATTTGCTGATGCTGTCATCGAACAACAAACCATCGGCGAATCGCGCGCCGACGTCTGGCGCATCAGCCCTGCCGACTCAGCGGCGCTGTTCGTGAAGTGCGAGCAAGTGATGACGTGGGGCGAACTACCCGGCGAAGTACAACGCCTGCGCTGGCTTGAAACGCTTGATCTGCCGGCACCACGGGTACTGGAAACGACCACTGAAGCCGAGCACAACTGGTTATTGATGACCGCCGTGCCAGGGCGCGATCTGGCCAGCAGCGAACAGCTCTCACCGCTACAAATCGTCACGCTCACGGCGCAAGCCTTGCGCGAATTGCACGCGGTGGCGATCGACAGCTGCCCGTTCGATCACTGCCTCGACAAGAAAATCCCACTGGCCCGCGAGCACGTCCGGGCAGGCCTGATCGATGAAGAGGACTTCGACGACGCCCGCCTCGGCCGCAGCGCTGAAGACGTGTTCCAACAGTTGCTCGCCGAACGCCCGCCACACGAAGACCTGGTGGTGACGCATGGCGATGCGTGCCTGCCCAACCTGCTCGCCGAACATGGCCGTTTCAGCGGTTTTGTCGACTGTGGACGCCTGGGCGTTGCCGACCGTTATCAGGACCTTGCGCTGGCCGCTCACAGCATTACCGATAACCTTGGTGAGCAGTGGTTGCCGGCATTTTTCGAGGCGTACGGCGTGCAACCCGATCAGCGCCGGATTGCCTTTTATCAGCTGCTTGACGAGTTTTTCTGAGGCGAAGGCCTTTGTGCGCGGTCGATGTTGAATAACCGGCGGAGGACGCACGATGACTGAAGTACAGACCTTGCTGCTTGAGCGTAACGACTGGGTACCGAACAACCCGCACTTGCCGGTGCTGGTCTATCCGCAAGCGATCGCAATCGAGGGCCGCGATCCGGCGGCATTGTTCGAGCGCACCTTTGACGCCAACGGCTGGCCGGCGCAATGGCGCTATGGGATTTACGACTTCCATCACTATCACACCGAAGGCCATGAAGTGCTGGGCGTCGCCGCTGGCCACGCGCGGCTGATGCTCGGTGGCCCGCATGGGCACGTGCTGGAGGTCAGCGCCGGCGATGTGTTGCTGCTGCCTGCCGGCACCGGCCATTGCAACCTCGGCTGCAGCGCAGACTTTCTGGTGGTCGGCGCTTATCCGCCGGGGCAGCACGCCGATATCTGCCGTGAGGCGCCGAGCGAGGCGCAATTGCGCGCCATCGAGCAACTGCCGTTTCCCGCGCAGGATCCGGTGCAAGGCGCGCAAGGGGCGGTGCAGCAATACTGGGGCAAATAGCCTTCAGCGGTGCGGATGCACGGTCCATGCGACCAGTTTGATCACGATCGGCCGAACGACAAGGATGCACAGGAACGCCACCGGCATCGCCAGCTTGTAGGCGTGCAAGGCATTACTCAGGTAATCGTTATCAATGCCCGAGTTGCTGGCCGTGATCACCAGCGACATGAGGAAGGCCATGATCGTCGCCATGTACAGGGCAAACACATACGGCGTGGTCCGTGCCGACAGCTTGCGCCGACTCAGGTAAACCGCTTCGGGACTGGTTTGTTGATTCATAAGGCGCATCCATCCGTTGACAGGGAGCGGGCACCTTAGCAAAGCGGTTGCGCGTCAACTAGACGGGCAAACGCAGGTACTTTATAAAGCACAACTTACGAATCAACCCTTCTCGGCAGGCCAAGGATGAATCTGTTAGCGGCGATTGCCAGTTTTATCAAAGTGGTCGAATCCGGCTCGATTGTCGGCGCCGCGAAAAGCCTGGGTGTCAGCGCAGCGGCCGTCAGCCAGACGCTCAATCGCCTTGAAACCCACCTCGGCGTACGCCTGTTGCAACGCACCACGCGCAGCATGGCGCTCACCGAAAACGGCGCGCTGTACTACGAAAAGGTCAAGCGCATCGCCGCGGATCTGGAATCGGCACAAAGCTCGATCTGCGTCGCTGAAACCGTGCTGCAAGGCCGACTGAGCATCGCCTCGACGTCTGCGTTCGGCCGCCATGTGCTGGCGCCGCTGATCGCCGGTTTTGCAGCGCTGCACCCGCGTCTGCTGGTCGAGTTGTCGACCACGGACGGCAAGATCAGCCACATCCACGACGGCATCGACCTGAGCCTGCGGATCAAGCCGCAACTGGAAGAAGGCATCGTCGCGCGCAAGATCGTTGCCCTGCCCTTCATCCTCTGCGCCTCGCCCGCCTACCTGCAACGCGCGGGCCGGCCAAGCACGCCGGATGAGCTGCACCAGCATGCCTGCCTGGCGTTTCGTTATCCGTTGGACGGGCGTTTTCTGCGCTGGAGTTTCATTCGCGACGGCCAGCGCTACGACGCGCCTATCAACGCGACGGCGATCAGCGATGACATCGACGCCCTGGCGCAAATGGCAATCCACGGCGCGGGCATCACCCGACTGGCAGAATTTGTCGCCGCGCCCTTTCTCGCCAGCGGCCAGTTGCTGGCGTTATTCGAACCCGGCGCCAACGCGGCGCAGGCGGTTGCCGAACCGATGGAAATCTATGCCTGCGTGCAGGAGCGTGCGGCGCTGACGCCGAAGGTCAAAGCGTTCATCGATTATCTGCTTGAGCATCTGGCCGCGCGCTGGCCGATGGAAAACACCCACCCTCAACTACTCAGCCGAAGGGATTTGCCGTGACCCGATTACGCTACGCCAAAGGCTCAGGCCACCCCCCGCTGCATCTGGCATCGATTACCGCGAACGGCGCCGATGCGGGAGAGCTGCGGTTCGCGCTGGCGAATGCCAAAGAGCTTCGCATCGCCTTTGCGTCGCACGCCGAGCAAGTACGAATGCTCGAACGCCTGATCACTGAACGCGTGCCCTTTGCCGTCGGCGGCATGTGTCCGGGCCCCGCAGACGAGGTCGACATGCTCATCGCGACAGCCGAATTGGCAGGCCCCTACATCGAGCTGGCCTGGACCGCGCCACAGCAGTGGGTGGTCAGGGAAACTTCAAGCGTTGCGAGCGAGTGGCTGCAAGTCGCTGAAGCCAGCACGATCGCCAACCTTTCATTCGACCCGAACTCACTCAAGTGTTTTGACTGCCCCACGCTGCGGTAAATGGACTGCAGGTGAAATGCAAAAAAAGCCGCACGCCCCGCAGCCGTCATCGCCGCCGTCCAACATGAAATAACGCCGATCGCGCTGGCACCCGGCGAGATTTTTTCATACGGTGTTCGATCTCTTCTCCGCCAGCATTCGACGAGGTCCGTTTCATGAGCAAAGCGTCCTACGTACCGCCCAAGGTCTGGAAAAATGAAGCGCCATCCGGTGGCCAGTTCGCCAACATCAATCGCCCGACTGCCGGGCCGACGCATGACAAAGCGCTACCCGTGGGCAAACATCCGCTGCAGCTGTATTCGCTGGCTACGCCCAATGGCGTGAAGGTGACGATTCTGTTGGAAGAGTTGCTGGCACTCGGGCACACCGATGCCGAGTACGACGCGTGGCTGATCCGCATCGGCGAGGGTGATCAGTTCTCCAGCGGCTTTGTCGAGATCAATCCGAATTCGAAGATTCCGGCGCTGCTGGATCGCAGTGTCGAGCCGCCGATTCGGGTGTTCGAGTCGGGTTCGATCCTGCTGTACCTGGCCGAAAAATTCGGCGCCTTCCTGCCCAAGGATCCTGCCGGACGCACCGAAACCCTCAACTGGCTGTTCTGGCAAATGGGCGCGGCGCCGTATCTGGGCGGGGGCTTCGGGCATTTTTACGCGTATGCGCCGGAGAAGCTCGAATACCCGATCAACCGTTTCACCATGGAAACCAAACGGCAGCTGGATGTGCTGGATCGACGCCTGGCCGAGAGCCCTTATCTGGCCGGCGACCGCTACACCATTGCCGACATCGCGGTCTGGGCCTGGTACGGGCAACTGGTTCGCAACAATGTCTATTCGGCGGCGGAGTTCTTGTCCGCGCAGGAATACACCCATGTGCAACGCTGGGCACAAGTCATCGCCGATCGACCTGCAGTGATTCGCGGAATGCGCGTCAACCGCACATGGGGCGATGAAGACACGCAAGTGCCCGAGCGCCATCAGGCCCAAGACCTCGACTAACCCCGCAACCTCCCTGTAGAAGCTGCCGCAGGCTGCGATCTTTTGATCTTGCTTTCCCAAAATTAAACAGAAGATCAAAAGATCGCAGCCTGCGGCAGCTCCTACAGGGGATCGGTGGTGGTGCAAGGCTGCCATTCGGCAAATGTGAAAAATTCGTTAACTATCTGACTCGTACGGCTTTCTTCGGGCGAATCAATCTGACATGCTAATGCGAATACTTCTTACACGCGCATGCATCAGATTCGTTTTGGTATTACCTGGGGAAGCAGATTGATGTCGTTTCACACAATTCACCGTCGTTCCAACCTTTCGCCCAACCTCTTGGCCGTCGCTATTTGTATGGCCAGCATCGCACCGGTCATGGCCGATGATGCGTCGCCCGCCACGCCGGCAAACCCTGCGCCGGCCACCACGCTGGAACTCGGTGCCACTGAAATCGGCGCCACGCAGATGGGCAGCACCACTGAAGGCACGGACTCCTACACCACCGGCCCGATGCAGACGGCGACCAAGTTGTCGCTGACCATGCGCGAAACGCCGCAGGCGGTGACCGTTGTCACCCGTCAGCGCATGGACGACCAGGGTATGACCAGCATCAACGATGTGGTGAAGGCCACACCGGGTCTGTTCCTCAATCAGTCCAGCGGCCCGGGGCGACAGACTTACAGTTCGCGCGGTTTCGACATCGACACCATCATGTACGACGGCCTGCCGAGCACTTACTCGCCATTCTCGATGGCCGTGCAGCCAAACCTGGCAATGTTCGACCGCGTCGAAATCGTGCGCGGTGCGACCGGCCTCGTCACAGGCGCCGGCAACCCTTCGGCGGCGATCAACATGGTGCGCAAGCGTCCGACGGCCGATCAGCAAGTGACCCTGACCGGCGCGGCTGGCAGCTGGGATGATTACCGTGGCGAAATCGACGCCTCCAGCCCGCTCAATGAAAGCGGTACGCTGCGCGGCCGGGTGGTGAGTTCCTATCAGGGCGCGGACAGCTTCCGCGACAAAGAACAAAACGAACACGGCCTGTTCTACGCCATCGGTGAAGCCGACCTGAGCGACAGCACCACAGCCACCCTGGGCTTCTCACGCCAGAACGAACAGACCAACTATTTCTGGGGCGGCCTGCCGCTCGGCGCCGACGGCCACCACCTCGACCTGCCCCGCTCCACCTACCCGGGCACCGACTGGGAAAACAAGAAGCTGCAGATCGACACCGTGTTCGGTGAAATCGAGCACCGCTTCGACAACGACTGGAAACTGCACCTCGCCGGCTCATCCTCGACCCTCAATGGCGAGTTCTCCGGCACCTACCTGTCGCGTTACAACGGCCCGCTGGAAACCACCGCCTATCAGTCGCATAACACCGACAAACAAACCGCGTTCGACGCCTTCGCCAGCGGCCCGTTCGAAGCCTTCGGCCGCACCCACGAACTGGTCGTCGGCGCCAGCGACCGTGTCTACGATGCGACCTCCAAAGAGTACGACCCGTACACTACCGCGTGGCCCATCGGCGCGCCAAAACCGAACTTCGTGCGCGACAGCAAAACCCGCACGGTGACCACGCAAGATGCCGTCTACCTGACCACGCGCCTGAGCCTCGCCGATCCGCTGACGCTGATCCTCGGCGGTCGTCTGGACTGGTACGACTACGATGACCGCACCGGTGATGGCGACTACAAGGTCACCCGCAATCTGACGCGCTACTCCGGTCTGATCTACAAACTCGACGATCACCATTCGGTATACGCCAGCTACACCGACATCTTTACCCCGCAGACCTCCAAAGACCTCTCCGGCAAAGTGCTCGACCCGATCGTCGGCGAGAACTACGAGGTCGGCATCAAGGGCGAATACTTCAATGGCGCGCTCAACGCCAGTCTGGCCGTGTTCCAGATGGACCAGACCAACCGCGCCGCCCTCGCTGCCACCCAGCTCGGTTGCCCGGTCATGACCTGCTACCAGGCCTCCGGCAAGGTGCGCAGCCAAGGCGTGGACATGGAACTGCAAGGTGCCCTGACCGAAAACTGGCAAGTCGGCGCCGGCTACACCTTCACCCGCGCGCATTACATCAAGGATGAAAATCCCGACAACGATAACCAGCGCTTCAAAACCGACATCCCCGAGCACCTGTTCAAGGTGTCGACGATGTATCGCCTGCAAGGCCCACTGGAGAAATTCCGTATCGGTGGCAACGTCTACTGGCAGAGCCGCCTGTACAACGACGTTCCGGTCGCCAACAGCACCTATCGCCTCGAACAGGGCAGCTACGCCGTCACCGACTTGATGGCCGGTTATGAAGTCAACAAACACCTGGATCTGCAGGTCAACGCGAACAACATCTTCGACCGCGTCTACTACTCCTCCATTGGCTATAACACCACCTGGGGTTCCACCGACAACTACGGCAATCCACGCAGCTACATGCTGACGGCCAAATACAGGTTCTAAGTCCGACGCATTAGTCATGGCTGGCAATAAGGGATAGTCTCTGCCTCGATACCCACTCGAAGCGCCAGCCCATGACCAACCCTGCGTTCTCCTCCGACATTGAAGCCATCCGCAGCATTGACTCGGTGCCCGTGATCCTGAGCATGGTCAAACACCTCACGGGCATGCGCTTCGCGGCGGTGGCGCGGGTCACCGAGAAAAACTGGGTGGCCTGCGCGGTCGACGACTCGATCGATTTCGGGCTCAAGCCCGGTGGCGAGCTGGTGCTCGAATCGACCATCTGCCATGAAATCCGCCAACACCAGCAGCCGGTCATCTTCGGCCATGCCAGCACCCACCCGGTTTTTTCGCTGCACCACACGCCGAAAACCTATGGCCTGGAAAGCTACATCTCCATTCCCATCGTCAAAGCCAATGGCGACTTTTTCGGCACGCTGTGCGCCATCGACTCAGTCCCGGCGAACCTCGACGAGCCGGCCATCGCGAAAACCCTGACCCTGTTCGCCCAACTGATTGCGATGAGCCTCGACACGCAAAGTCATCTC
Source organism: Pseudomonas sp. SM4 (assembly GCF_051913165.1). Classification (NCBI taxonomy): domain Bacteria; kingdom Pseudomonadati; phylum Pseudomonadota; class Gammaproteobacteria; order Pseudomonadales; family Pseudomonadaceae; genus Pseudomonas; species Pseudomonas sp. SM4. The sequence continues at coordinate 532,320 of NZ_JBODOE010000002.1, forward strand.
GAAGCGACAAAAGCCGAACTGAGCAATGCCAATGAGCTGGGCCGGCTGCGCGAACAGTTCATCGCGGTCCTCGGGCATGACCTGCGTACACCGTTGAGCGCGATTCGCATGAGCGCCGACCTGCTGGAAACCAGGACCGAAGAGAAACGCTCGCTCAATCTGCTGTCGGCGATCCGCAAGAGCTCGGTGCGCATGGGCGTATTGATCGAAAACATCCTCGACTTTGCCCGTGGACGCTTGGGCGACGGGATTCCGGTCCAGCGCAAACTGGTGGATGACCTGCAACAGACGCTGCAGCAAACCCTTGAAGAGGTGCAGGTTTCGCACCCGCGGGCGACGTTCACGCACACGCTGAACGTGCCGAGCGGCGTCTATTGCGATGCGCTGCGCATCAGCCAGTTGCTGTCCAATCTGCTGGGCAACGCGGCCACCCATGGCTCGACCAGCGCGCCGATCATCCTCAACGCTTTCGCTGAGAACGATGAAATCGTGATTTCGCTGACCAATCAAGGCACACCGATTTCAGCGCAATTAATGCCACTGCTGTTCGAACCGTTTTCCCGGTCCGAAGCCGGGCAGCGTAACGAGGGATTGGGACTGGGGCTTTATATCGCCGCGCAGATTGCGGCGGCGCACAACGGCACGTTGAGCGTCACCTCAACCGCTGAATCGGGAACCTGCTTTGTCGCGCGGTTCCCGGCGCAGTTCAAGTGGGTATGAGTCGGCTTTGACGGTTACACCGTCTGCCGGCGCATGGTCAGAATCGCCGCGCCGAAACCAATGAACGTTGTGCCCACCACCCGGCTGACCCAACGCGACAGCGCCGGGCGGGTCAACACGCCCTTGGCGCGAGACGCCAATGCGGCATAGATACTCAACGACGACACCGACAACGCCATGAAGATCGAGGTCAGAATCAGGAACTGCGGCAGCAACGCGGCGCCCTGATCGATGAATTGCGGAAACAATGCAGTGAAAAACATCGTTGCCTTGGGGTTGGTCACCGCCGTCAAAAAAGCCGACTTGTAGAGTTTGCCGCGCGTTGGCCGGGCCTTGGTCGCCTCACCTTCGAGCCCCTCTGGCAGCATCGGGCCCTTTTTGAACAGCTGCTTGACCCCGAGATAAAACAGGTAGCCGGCGCCGATGATCTTCACCGCGTTGAAAAGAATCTCCGAACTGGCCAGCAGCGCGCCCAACCCCAGCATCGCCGCCGCCGACAGGCAGAACAAACCGCTGGCATTGCCCAGCGAAGACCAGATCGTGCTGCGCTGCCCGTGCGCCAGACTGTTGTTGATTGCCATCAAAGTTGCCGGCCCGGGGCTGGCAATGGCAATCGCGCCAACCAGGGTGAACGCCAGTATCGAGTGAGAATCCATTTTCGCTGCTCGTGGTCAAAGTGGTGCTGCATGTTACAGCAGCCAGGCGGTCTCTTGCTTGGGCGGCTATACCTTGTTGCGTAGCGCAGCCATCGCCCAGAGGAAATCATGACCGACCGCCAACACCTGCATCGCGAGGGTTTTGCCCTGCTCCGCCAGGCCATCCCGAGACAATGGCTGAATGAGTTGCGTGCGGTGTTCGAGGCCGGTGTGAAACCGTCGACCCAATGGCCGACACCTCGCGGGGTGGACTGGCGCCATTCACAGTTGGACCTCGACGTGCGAATTCAGGCGACGTGCCGTCTACCGCAGTTACTGGCAGTGGTCGGCGAACTGATTGGCGAGCGATTTTTTCTGGCGCAAGTGGAGGGTCGCGAGCCGCTCGGCGGTGGCGGCCATCAACTGCTGCATCGCGACCTGTCGGCGCAACGCCCCGGCGACAGGGTCAACGCCCTGGCGTATCTCGACGATTACGGCCCCGCTAACGGGGCGACACGCATTGTGCCCGGCAGCCACCGCCCCGAGCCGCAAGCAACGTCTCTGGACATCGATGACACCGGCGAGTGTGTGCAGCTATCGGGCTGTGCCGGGGACATTCTGGTTTTTGATGTCGACCTGGTGCATGCGGGCAGTTTGAACCTGAGCGGCGCACGTCGACGCACCCTGCTGATCAGTTATTGCGCGCAGACGCTCTATGCCTCAGAGGTGCAAACGGCGCCCTTGCGCGGGGTACGCATGGACACCCGCGAGCACTTTCAACCGTCGGATTTTGCCTACAGCCTGCGTCCCGTTTCAGGGGTCGACAAACCGCCCAGCCGCTACCAACATAGCGGCTTCTCTGAAAATGACAGCGAGGCAAGGTAATGAGCCAACCGACTATTCGTGCGTTGATCCTCGATGACTACGCCGACAAGGTCTTCCGTGAAGCGCACATCGACCGTCCTCAGCCGCAAGCCCATGAAGTGTTGGTGCGGGTCATCGCCAGTGGCGTCAACCCGATCGACTACAAGATCCGCTCCGGCAACGCGCCGTACGCCACGCCCGAGCTGCCGGCGATACTCGGCACGGACATGGCCGGGGTGATCGAAGCCGTGGGCAGCGACGTCACGCATTTTGCCGTCGGCGATGAAGTCTACGGCATGGTCGGTGGCGTACGCGGCTTGCCGGGCTCGCTGACCGAATACCTCGCGGTGGATGCCGATCTGGTCTCGCGCAAGCCGAAAAACCTCGGGTTTCGTGAAGCGGCAGCGATTCCGCTGGTATTCCTCACCGCCTGGGAAGGTCTGGTCGATCGCGCCCACGTCCACGCCGGTCAGAAAGTGCTGGTGCATGGCGGCGCGGGCGGTGTCGGCCACATGGCCGTGCAAATTGCCAAGGCGCTGGGCGCGGAAGTGTTCGCCACGGTGTCACCGGGCAAGCGCGCGATTGTCGAAGGTTACGGCGCCACGGCGATCGACTATCGCACCGAGTCGGTCGAGCACTACGTGAACCAGTACACCGGCGGCAAAGGTTTCGACGTGATCTACGACACCGTCGGCGGCAAGAGCCTCGACGATTCGTTTGCCGCGATTGCTCTTTATGGTCACGTCAGCAGTTGCGCCGCGTTCGGCACCCACAACCTGGCCACCGGTTCACTGCGCAGTGCGACGCTGTCGGGGATTTTCGTGCTGTTGCCGATGCTCACCGGCACAGGCCGCAAGCACCACGCCGACATTCTCGGTTATGCCACGCGGCTGATCGAAGAAGGCAAGGTCAAGCCATTGATGCATCCGCAGCGCTTCAGCCTCAGCGAAGCCCGCCAGGCCCACGATGCCGTCGAGCAAGGCACCGGCGTCGGCAAGGTCGTGATCGACATCGCCTGACTGCGCAATCCCAAGGCAAAAAAAACCCCGCGACCGAATGAAGGCGCGGGGCAAAAAATTGGTTGGTTGCGGCCAACCAAAGGAGCTCTTTCACAGATGTGTACGGGGTTTAATCAGATGCAGTCCTGAGCGGCGCGCTCAAAACTCGAAGGCAGGTAGTTCGAAGCCAGCAAGTGACGCTCATACAGGAACACCTTGCCGCCAGTGCCGGCCTTGTAGGCTTCCAGCACGTTGTCGGCGGAAATCTTGCTCGGCACGACAATCCGGTAGCTGCGCTGGGTTTGCGAGACGGTCGGATTCAGCGCGCTGCCCTGCAGCTTCGGCACCACACAATCGGCGTATTGCGCCGGGGTCTTGCTGGTCTGCAAGGTCAGGGTCGGGTTGTTCGGCGCAGAGGCACAACCGGCGAGCAACAAGGAAGCAACAGCCATGGCAGGCACAAATAAAAGACGCATCGGCGTAATCCTGAATATAAAGGTTCGGTTCAACCGGCAACGGTTCAGCCTCACGGAGCCGCCGTTGCCATTTATGTTTTAAGTGTTCAGCTCGACGCCACCAGCGCCTTGAGCGACACATCGAATTGCTTTAACGCGGCAAATTGCAGGTCACGCTGCTTGTCGATCTGTGCAGCGATCGCCGGTGCGGCCTGGTTGTGCACCCAGACCGAAGGCAACTGCTGTTCCACCGCGCCTTCGGCCTTGCCGATGTATTGCAGGTCAGCGTCGTAGAACCGCGCAGTAAATCGCGCTTCCACCAGGCTGTTGCGTTGGGTCAGCAAGCGGTTGAAAGTATCGAGCTTGACCACGATGTCCGGGTGGGCCTGGACCAGCGCATCAAGGCTGTCGTAGACGGTCACCGACAAAAACTGTTGCTGCAGCGAACTCATCAACCAGTCGATGGCCAGTTCCGGATCGGAACTGCCGACGAAGGCTTCACGGATACGCGAGTCGAGCGCATCTTTTGCACCGTTGGCGGCCATCGCGTGGTAACGCTCAAGGTATTGCAGGTTCTCCAGGGTGTTCTCGCTGTACACCACACCCACCGTTTGCGAATGACGCAAGGTTGCACTGCTGCCAGCGATGGGTTGCAAATGACACGACCGGGCATCGTCCGCGTAGGCCGGTGCAGCGGCAACCGCTCCGCCCATCAGCAGGGCGACCAGAGCCAGTCGAGTCAAAGTGTTCATCGCGCAAATTCCTTGAGCTGCGTGTTCGATGGAGGCGATTTTCCGCCCATTGCCAACAAAGCAGAACTTGCGTTTATTGATGGTCACTATTACTTCTAGCAATAGTTGCGCGACGTACAGACTGATACACACTCACTACAACTAGAAAAACATGAATGAGGGCCCCCTCTTTGAGAACGTTCGACCTGATCCGAGACGCCGTCCTGCCCGACTTTCGCGAGCGAGTGGCGGAGTACCTGGTCCAGTACGAAAACGTATTGCTGGACACCCCCCCCCAAGACCCGCAACTGATCCGCGACACCGCCCATCAGTTACGCGGTTATCTGCGCGGTCTGAACACCACCCGGGTGTTGGGCATGGCGTACTGGGAAGAGCTGGATCGTCGGGTAGTGGACACCTGGCTCACGCCGCAGCAATGACCGACTAGACTTGCCGGCGGTCGAACCGCAGGTGTCCCGCTGAGCCAGTCAGTGCGCCATCGGCGCGGCGGCGCATGCCGTTCGCGCCCGCCTCGCTGCCAGTGGTCTGCGCGGCAACACGGCCTCTGCGAAAAAACCCTGCAAACGCTTACAATCGCCCGTCTCACTGCCCCTCAGACAGGCTCGCCCAGAAATGCCGCTCGACCCGCCAACGATGCTGACCCTTTCCATCGCCCTCGCAGCCGCTGCCGCGCTGTACCTGGCGATCGAATGGCGGAGCATCCGCGAACCTTCGCTGCTGTTCTGGAGCGCCGGTTTCGCCACCATTACCGTCGGTTCCACCCTCGCCCTGCTGCGCAGCAGCGGCTTTTTGCTGATCGGCATCTGGTTCGCCAACGGCCTGCTGGTCACCGCGCACTTTCTGTTTCTGCTGGGCGTTGCGCGCTTCACCCAGATACGTCTGTCCCGCGGCTGGTACCTGATCTTCCTCATCTGGCTGGTGATGTTGTTATTGCCCGACGGGCCACTGTGGTCAAAAGTCATGCTCGCGGCCAACTCGCTGCTGGTGGCGCTGGCAACGCTCAAGGCAAGCACTTTGCTGCGCCCGCATGGCAAATCGCTGAGCGTGGGCGCGGTGCAACTGCGCTATGTGCTGCTGATTCACGGAAGCTTCTATGTCGCCAAGGCCCTGACGGTGGTCATCCCCGGCACGCTGATCGATCTGGCGGCATTTCGCGGCGAGATCATCCAGATTTCGCTGGTCGAAGGTGCCATGGCGATCATGTTGATCGCGCTGTCGATGACCGGCACCGAACGCTACCGCCGGGAAAAAGAGATCGCACGCCTCGCCGAACGTGACCCGCTGACGGCCCTCTACAATCGCCGCGCCCTGGAGAAACGCGCCGCGCGCCTGCTCGCCGACGTCTGCGCAGAACGCCCCGGCGCCCTGCTGCTGATCGACATCGACAACTTCAAACTGGTCAACGACCAATACGGCCATACCGCGGGCGATCGTCTGTTGATTGCATTGAGCGAAATGATCCGCTCGCTGCTACCGCGCAATGCATTGACCGCACGCCTGGGCGGCGACGAGTTTGTCATTCTGCTGGGCGGCGCCTCAAACGAGCGCATCGTCGAGCTGGGCAACAGCCTGCGCGAACAGTTTCTGCGCACCACCTCACAGACATTCCCCACGCCCGAAGCCGTCACGTTGAGCATCGGCGCCAGTCTGTTCGAACAACCGCCCGCCAGCCTCACGGCGTTGATCGAACAAGGCGATGTCGCGCTCTACGAGTCCAAACGCGGCGGTCGCAACCGCCTGCGCCTGACCGGGCTCCCCACACAAGGATGACCACCACCATGTCCAGCCTCGACACTTCCCTGCAAGACAGCGCCGCGCCAGAAGGCGTTTGCTACGGCTGCGGCAGCAGCAACCCCCATGGCCTGCACATCAAAAGCCACTGGCATGAAGATGGCGTGCACGTCCTCGCCGAGCACGAGCCAGACGCCAAATACTGCGGCTGGCCCGACCTGGTCTACGGCGGGCTGATCGCGATGCTGGTCGATTGCCACTCCAACTGGACGGCGATGGCCTACCACTACCGCGCCGAACAGCGCGAACCCGGCAGCCTGCCGCGCATCGACTGCGTGACCGGTAACCTCGGCATCAAATTCATAAAACCGACGCCCATGGGCGTCACCCTGACCTTGCGGGCGAAAGTCGAAGGCGACGTCGGGCGCAAGACCCGGGTGATTTGCGAGGTGTTTGCCGGTGATGTGCTGACGGCGGTGGGCGATTCGGTGTTTGTGCGGGTCGACACCGCGCAACTGGCCGATGCTGCACATGGTCGCTAAGTATTGGTAACGACACGCAGCGCAGTGTAAGCGGCCACCAACTGCTCAAGCGAAAAGGCCAGATTGCGCCCGCTCGGGTTGGGCAGCACCCACACTGTCGCGCCACCGAACGTGGTGGCCTGCAAGCCCCATTGCACCTCACGCTGACCGGACAATGCGGCAAACGCTGCTTTGCCGAGGAACGCGACAAAACGCGGCGCGCAGGTTTCTATCTTCCGCTCGAAGGCTTGGGCCGCCGCGGCAAACTCCGCACGGGAGAGCTGATCCGCCCGCGCCGTCGGGCGCTCTACCACTGCCGTTAGTCCGCAATCGTATTGAAGAATCGTCCGGTCATGCTCGGGTTTGATTTCCTCAGATGTGAAACCGGCCAAATGCAGCGTGCGCCAAAAACGATTACCGCGCCCGGCGAAGTGGTGGCCTTGCGCGGCGGCGATCAGGCCGGGATTGATGCCACAGAAAATCACTGTGAGATGATCGCGGAGGATGTCATCGAGTTGTTTGCAAGTCATCGTCGCTCTCAGTCAACAAACAAAAAGTAACGTTTTGCCGCACGCAGAATTTGGACCGCTGCAGCCGCCCGGCCAAACTGCGTGGCGTGATCCGGATTCCAACGCTCGACAACCTCATCAAGGACTTTGAATGTCACTTATCTCACAACGCGTCGAAATGGCCCGCAACGGCACCAACGACAAGGTCATCTGCCGCATGCCCTCGGGTTGGGCTGTCATGGGCGATGTGCAGTTTCTAACCGGTTACTGCCTGTTGCTGCCCGATCCCGTCGTCCCGAGTCTGAACGATCTGGATGCAGAAGCCCGCGCGGTTTACCTGCTCGACATGGTGCGTATTGGAGATGCCGTCTTGCAGGCCACCGGCGCCCAGCGCATGAACTACGAAATACTTGGCAATTCCGAGCCCGAACTGCATTGCCACCTGTTTCCCCGCTACGCCCACGAGCCAGACGACAAACGCAAGATGCCAGCCTGGTTCTATGACTGGAAGAACGCATTGCCTTACGATGAAAAAGAGCATGGCCGGTTGCGCAGTGAACTTGCCCGACTGCTCCAGACAGCAGGTGATCGTTCGTCGTAAGGCCAGAGCGCCCTACAGCGCCCGCTTTAGCACGGCAATCGACACCCGCGGCACGATCATCTTTTCGATCAGCGCGACCACCTCTTTGGCGCCATAGCAGCGAAACTTGACGCTGCCGGCATCGGTGTCCAGACGGATGATCTTGGTGAAGAAGCCGCCTTCATTGCTGACCTTGCGGATCATGCCGATCGGAATCTCGATATCCAGCGTACCGTCCTGAACCAGGCGGTTCATGGCATTGGCGTTGAGGTGAATGGCCGTCCGGGTCAGGACCATCGTCCCGCCAACCCACAAACCGCCATATGCGTGCTGGAAAGCTTCCATGACATGCGCCAGAACGCCGACATTGCCCGCACCAACGTCATCGTAAAACTCGCCGATCTCGTCGTGATTCACTTCAACGTCAGCCACAAGAAAGTTGACCAGTTTGGACTTCACTATCTTTTCCGCCATCTGCAGTTCTCCTTGATTTGAATCATTGCCCATCACCTTAGGCGCTTGGCACAGATGCTAGCACTTGGCCTCCAATTGGACGAAGCAAAGGTTGATTTGGTGCTGCCGGATTGTGGGTTCGACTGATACATCGCAGAGCCTTCATCGCTAGCAGGGCTAGTTTCCACAGAGGTTCCGCAAGTCCGACATGATGTGTCACGGCAAAAATCAGGCATAAAAAAAGCACCCGAAGGTGCTTTTTTTACAGAGCATTTAACGCGACAAAGCCGTCACATTCGCCCGCGCCGTGTGCAGTTTCTGGTAGCTCTCGATCAAGCGCAAATGCCGGTCGAGGCCTTCCAGTTTCATGCTCGTCGGGGTCAGGCCGTAGAAGCGCACGCTGCCGTTGACCGAACCGATCGCCGCGTCCATGCGCTCGTTGCCGAACATGCGGCGGAAGTTGGCTTCGTAGTCTTCCAGTTGCAGATCCTCGTCCAGTTCCATCTCCAGCACCACGTTCACCGCTTGATAGAACAAGCCGCGCTCGACGGTGTTGTCGTTGTATTGCAGGAACGCTTCGACCAGATCCTTGGCCTGATCGTACTTCTGCAGTGCGAGGCAGATCAGCAGGCGCAGTTCCAGAATGGTCAGCTTGCCCCACGGCGTGTTGTCGTCGAACTCGACGCCGATCAGCGTGGTGATTTCGGTGTAATCGTCCAGCTCGCTGTTTTCCAGGCCTTGGGCGAGGTTGCGCAGGCCGACCTTGCTGAGGTTGTGCAGGTTGAGGATGTCGGCACGGAATTGCAGGGCTTTGTTGGTGTTGTCCCAGATCAGGTCTTCGACCGGGTAGATCTCCGAGTAATCCGGCACCAGAATCCGGCAGGCCTTGGCACCGATGTGCTCGTAGACCGCCATGTAGACTTCTTTGCCCATGTCTTCGAGGATGGCGAACAGCGTCGCGGCTTCTTCGGCATTGGAGTTTTCACCCTGGCCCGAGAAGTCCCACTCGACGAATTCGAAATCAGGCTTGTCGCTGAAGAAACGCCACGACACCACACCGCTGGAATCGATGAAGTGCTCGACAAAGTTGTTCGGCTCGGTGACGGCCTGACCCGAGAACGTCGGCTGCGGCAAGTCATTCAGGCCTTCGAAACTGCGGCCCTGGAGCAATTCAGTGAGGCTGCGTTCCAGCGCCACTTCCAGGCTCGGGTGCGCGCCGAACGAGGCAAATACGCCGCCGGTGCGCGGGTTCATCAGGGTCACGCACATCACCGGGAATTCACCGCCCAGCGAGGCGTCCTTGACCAGCACCGGGAAGCCCTGCTCTTCCAGGCCTTTGATGCCGGCGAGGATGCTCGGGTATTTTTCCAGGACTTCCTGCGGCACGTCCGGCAGGGCCATTTCGCCTTCGAGGATTTCGCGTTTGACCGCGCGTTCGAAGATTTCCGAGAGGCACTGCACCTGCGCTTCGGCGAGCGTGTTGCCGGCGCTCATGCCGTTACTGAGGTAGAGGTTTTCGATCAGGTTGGACGGGAAATACACCACTTCATTGTCCGACTGGCGCACAAACGGCAGCGAGCAGATGCCGCGCTGGGTGTTGCCGGAGTTGGTGTCGAACAGGTTCGAGCCACGCAGCTCGCCGTCGCGGTTGTAAATCTTCAGGGTGTATTCATCGAGGATTTCGCTCGGCAACTCGTCTTTCGGCCCCGGTTTGAACCATTGTTCGTCCGGATAGTGGACGAACTCGGCGTTGCCGATCTCTTCGCCCCAGAACTGATCGTTATAGAAGAAGTTGCAGTTCAGGCGCTCGATGAATTCGCCCAATGCCGAAGCCAGTGCGCCTTCTTTGGTTGCACCCTTGCCGTTGGTGAAGCACATCGGCGAATGCGCATCGCGAATGTGCAGCGACCAGACGTTGGGCACGATGTTGCGCCACGAAGCGATTTCGATCTTCATCCCGAGGTCGGCAAGGATGCCCGACATGTTGGCGATGGTCTGCTCCAGCGGCAGGTCCTTGCCGGCAATGTAAGTGCCCGCGTCGGAACTTGAAGCTGGCATCAACAAGGCCTGCGCATCGGCGTCGAGGTTGTCGACTTCTTCGATGATGAACTCGGGGCCGGTCTGCACCACCTTCTTCACCGTGCAACGGTCGATGGAGCGCAGGATGCCTTGGCGATCCTTGTCGGAGATGTCTGCCGGCAACTCGACCTGGATCTTGAAGATCTGGTTGTAGCGGTTCTCCGGGTCGACGATGTTGTTCTGCGACAGACGAATGTTCTCTGTCGGAATATTGCGGGTGTCGCAGTACAACTTCACGAAGTAGGCCGCGCACAAGGCCGACGACGCCAGGAAGTAGTCGAACGGCCCCGGTGCCGAGCCATCGCCCTTGTAGCGAATGGGCTGATCGGCGATCACCGTGAAGTCGTCGAACTTGGCTTCAAGTCGAAGGTTGTCGAGAAAGTTGACCTTGATTTCCATGCGGGATTACCAGAATACGGCTAAACGAATGGCGGCATTATCCGGTTTTTCAGCGGGAAGTCTTGTGCTTTCGGGATTCACCGCTGATCGGCAACCCGGCCTTTAACGGGCAAATTGCAGCGGGTTCACTACGCTTTTCAGGGAGTCGCATAGAAGAATCTGAACATTGCGTGCGCGCCAGGGTTCTAGATTCAACAGACAGCGGATCAAGGATGAGCACATGGACATTTCCAGCTATGCGGCGCCTCTTCCACCCCGGCAAAGCGTCGTCACCCGGCGTCTGGTCATCGCTGTTGGCGCGCTGTTCGTTACGGGGGTGGTGGCAGCGACCTTCGTGCTGCTGGGTATTACCAACCGCCTCGACCGTGAGGACATCGACAAAACCCGGTTTTACTCGGCCCGCGCCCTGGAAAACCGCATCACCGCGTCAAAAAACTACATCACCAGCTACGCCTACTGGACCACGGCCTACGAGCACTTGAGCGGTGAGGTCGACACAAATTGGGCCTACACCGAACAGAACATCGGCAAAACCCTGTTCACTACCGACGGCTACGACGGCGTATTCGTGCAGGATCGCGAGCGCAGCAAATACGCCGTGGTGCGCGGGCAACTGGTCGATGCCGACCTGTCCACGTTCCTGCAACTGCCCACCGCCGAACTGGTGGATCAGGTTCAGGGGCAAAGTGACCTGAGCCAGCCCGTCAGCCGCTACTCACTGTTCGAGGGCTGGCCGGCGCTGGTCTCGGCCGCCGCGATCATTCCTAATGATGAACGGCCGCTGGGCGACCCTAGGCAAACCTCGGTGCTGGTGTTCATCGACAAACTGACGCCGACCAAACTGCGCCTGATCGGCAGCGGTTATGGCCTCAAAAACCTGACCCTGGCCCCGGATGAAACCCTCGCTCCCGACCGTCCCAGGGTGGCGCTGGACAGCACCGGATACAGCCTGATCGCCGACCTGGAGCGGCCGGGGCAAAACCTGTTGTGGTCGTTGTTGCCAACTCTGGGCGCGACGATGCTCGTGCTGATGCTGCTGACCGCGTACTTCCTGCGCCATGCCCTGCGCTCCTCGCAATACGTCGACCAGAGCTTTCAGGTGATGCAGGCCTCGAATCAAGCACTGGAAACCGCCAACCGTGGGCTTGAGGCCAGTGAAGAGCGCTTTCGCGCAGTGGCCGAAGCCGCCTCGGACTGGATCTGGGAAGTCGACCGCGACCTCTCGCTGACTTATTTGTCGGCACGTTTCAGCGAGGTCACCGGTTACCCGCAACCCCTGTGGCTGGGGCAAGACATCGGCCAACTGCTGTTCTGCGACACCACGCCGCTGGAGTTGTGGCTGCGCAAACTCGCCGAAGAAAGCAATGCCAGCGACTTGCGCTGCACCTACCGCGATGACTCCGGCCAGCCACGGCATTGTCGTCTGTCCGCCCGTCCGATCTACGATAAACACAGCGTGACAGGCTATCGCGGCACGGCCAGCGACATCACCGACGAAGTCGCCGCCCACGCGCAAATTCAGCACCTGTCGATGCACGACGCGCTGACCGGCCTGCCCAACCGCAACAAGCTCGCGCGCTATCTGGATGACGCCCTGCTGCTCAAAGAGCACGCGCCGGCGCTGGCGCTGTTGATGATCGATCTGGACAATTTCAAACCGATCAACGATTCACTCGGCCATCCGGCCGGCGACGCGGTGTTGCAGGAAGTCGCCGCGCGCCTGCGCGAATGCACCCGCGAACATGACATCGTCGCCCGGCTCGGCGGCGATGAGTTTGTCGTGGTGCTCAACGGCATGGACAGCCGCCACGAGATCGACAAATTCTGCACGCGCCTGATCGGCAGCCTGCACCAGCCGATCGTCTTCGAGCATCACCCGCTGTACGTCGGCGCCAGCATCGGCATCGCCCTCAGCCGTCGCCACGGTTACGTGCCCAGTGAACTGATCCGCTACGCCGACATCGCGCTGTACCAGGCCAAGTCCGAAGGCAAAAACACCTGGTGCTATTTCGAAGCGCACATGAGCGACCAGATCCAGACGCGCCGGCAAATGGAGGATGACTTGCGCCATGCGCTGCAGCACGACGAATTCGTCCTCCACTATCAACCGCGCTACAAGGTCGATGGCAAGCAGATTGTCTCGGTCGAAGCGCTGGTGCGCTGGCAGCATCCGAGCAAGGGCCTGCTCGGCCCGGACCTGTTCATTCCGCTGGCGGAGCAGACCGACCTGATTGTTCCGCTGGGCCGCTGGGTCTTGCGCGAAGCCTGCGAAACTGCGCTGGCGTGGCCGGAAGACATTCTGCTGTCGGTCAACCTGTCCCCCGCGCAGTTTGCCGCCAGCGACGTGGTCGAGGAAGTCCGCGAAGTGCTGATCCAGACACGCTTCCCGGCCAGTCGGCTGGAACTGGAGATCACCGAGAACGTGATGCTCAACGACACCGACGGCGCGCTGACCACCATGAATGCCCTCAAGGAACTGGGCGTGCGCCTGAACATGGATGACTTCGGCACTGGTTATTCATCCCTCGGCTACCTGCGTGCCTATCCGTTCGACGGGATCAAGATCGACAAGCGTTTCATCGCCTCGATCAGCAGCGGCACCAACGACCGCGCGGTGGTGCAAGCGATCATCGGATTGGGCAAAGCCATGGGCCTGACCGTCACCGCTGAAGGCGTCGAGACCGAAGAACAACTGGCGATTCTCGGCAAGGATCAGTGCAACGAAGTGCAGGGTTACTTCATGAGCCGGCCGATCGACAAGGCCGCTTTTGCCGATCTGCTAAATGCCTCCAGAGACTCGCATTCGGCGGGCTCGGCCACCAGCCGAAAAGGTCGCGTGACCTGAATGGCCGCTGCCCGCAAAAACGCTTTCGGCCACCTTCGCCACGGTTATTTGCAACCTCCTCCGGCCCCCTTTCATGCAGGCTGCATGACGGCCAATGGCCCCGTGCGCACGGCACTACCGACCTAGACACCTGCAACGAGCAGCCAGGGTTGGCACGGCAAATGCGCAGGTTTACAGCGTTAGCGTGTCGAAAACGACCGCCCGTGTTTATGCCATGACAGCAGAGGAATACCCCATGAATGCCATCGACCTGCTCAAAGCCGATCATGAAAAAGTCAAAGCGCTCCTCACTCAGCTCAGCGAATCGACTGAGCGGGCCCTGAAAAAACGCATGGAGCTGTTGGGCAAACTGGAGATGGAGATTTCAATTCACACGCGCCTCGAAGAAGAAATTCTCTACCCCGCCTTCAAAGCTGCCGGCACCAAGGAACAGGACATCATGTACTTCGAAGCGAAGGAAGAGCATCGCACCGTCGACTCGCTGGTGCTGCCGGATCTGAAAATCACCGATCCGGGTTCCCCTGAGTTTGCGGGACGGGTCAAGGTCGTCAAGGAGTTGCTGGAACATCACATTGAAGAGGAAGAAACCGAGATGTTCCCGCAAGCGAAAAAACTCTTGGGCAAAGCCAAACTCGATGAGCTGGGCGCTCAAATGGAAGCCATGAAAGCCAGCTGCAAGAAAGACATGGCGGCGGGCAACATGGCGGCGTAAACCTCACCCCTACGAGGCTCGGCCATTGGCCGAGCCTTTTTTATTGCCGCGCCCAGCGCTATTGCGTACCGGTGAAGACGCTGCCGGCATCGCGAACCAACTGGCGCCACTCGGCGCTGGTGATCAGCCCCTGCTCTTCCATTTCGTCGGCGGCTTTGAGCAACTCGTCGTATTGTTCTTCCGGGTCCAGGCGCATCTGCGATTGGGTTGCCAGTTTGCGCCATGCCGCCAGTGATTGTTTTTTTTGCTGATCGAACATAGGGACTCTCTCCTGAAGGCTCATTCGGTAGAGAGAGGTACGTTCGCGACGTTCAGCGCAGTCGACGGGTGGCGCCGTGGTGCCTTGCAGTCAGGCTTTTTTCAAACGTGCTCTTCCAGGCGCTCCAGTCGCTGGGACTGCCCTTGCCACTGCATCGCGTCGGCACAGCGAAAGGCGTGGCGGCCGTTGATTTCCAGTGCCGAGGTGAAGAAGAACTGCCCGACCGTGAGTTCGCCCACCGCATAGATCTGCCGCGTGCCTGCGGCCCGGCCCTCAAGGCGATAGCTGTCGGGGTCGACGCAGATGCCGCCCATGGCATGCGCCGTGGCCGTGCCGTTCTTGATCAGCGCAGCGAGCAACGCCGAGTCGAGCAATTGCGCGTCGCGCGGAAAACCTGTGGCGTGGATCAGCCGATCGTAAACGTGCGCCCAGCCTGCGCCCTGCAATGTCAGGCCTTGCGCATCTGCCGGCGCTGAAGCAAACGCGCCGGCGACGAATTCGAGCTGGCCGCTGCGCAGGTAGCTAAGAATCTTGCGCGCATTTTCGCTTGGGATCGACACGCGATAGGCCATGAAGAAGCTGAAATATTCGCTCATGAACCGCGCCTGTGCGCCGTCGTCCAGCGCTTGCCACACGTGTTCGATAAAGCCGTTGGTGGCATAGAGAATCGCCTGCCAGATGCGCGGCGCCCGGGAGACGTTGAGTTCGTCCTCGATAAAGCGCAGCACGTCCGTCGGCGGCGCCGGCATCGGGATCACCGCCGTGGTCGAAGCCGGGTCATGCGCGGCCAGTTCCTTGCGAAACAGCGCAACCAGATCACTGATCTGCAGCGGCCCGTTTTGCGCAACCAGCGCACGCACGCCCTCGCGTGTCAGGTACTTGAGTTCGACGCGCTCCTGGGTGCCGCGCACCACCGGAAAATAGCCGCTGCGCGAATGCATGCGAATCGGCCCACGGTGCCCACCTTCGATCAAGGCAATCACCGTGTCGATGGCGCTCAAGCGCGCACCGATCACCGCCACGCGCTCGTCCGGGTCAATGACCCTGAGCAGGCGCGATACCGGATAGGGCGTCGGCAAGACGCGTGCATCGTGCCGAGCCGGATCGATTTTCTTGCCCAGCGGGCCACAGAACAACAAGACCTTTTGCGTGGCAATACTCACCCCGCAGCGCGTGCGCACGGTCTCGGTGCCGTCGATCGGATCGATGGCGCAGACTTCCGCGTGCATCAACACGATCTGGCAGCCGAGTGACGCGCCACGCAGGACGATTTTCCTGATCTGATGTTGCAGGTAAACGCCAAACAATGCGCGCGGCGCAAAGCTTTCCGCCGCCGGTTGAAACGCGGGGAACGCGCTGCGCCAGGCGCTCGGGTGTTCTTCCAGCCAGCGTTGAAAATGCCCCGACTGGTCGGGAAAAGGCGTGATGAAAGCGGTTTTGGTGTTGAGAATATTGCTCTGCAGGTCGGCTTCATAAGCAGCGCCCGGGCCAAAGTCCTGGCGTTTTTCGAACAGGTAAATCACCCCGGCCGGCGCGCTGCCGGCAGCGACGCGATCGAGATGGCGTTGCAGGAATGCGACAGCCGTCGCGCCGCAGCCGACGATTGCAAAGGCACTTTTCATCAAGGTATTTCCTTATAGTGAACCGCTTCCAACGTTGGCTTCAGCCGCCCTGCCCGCACACTGTCACTCGAGGGCGCTGAGGAACGCTTTCAAACGCACGGCGCCGGCCTGGACCTGCTCCGGATCGCCCGAATAGGACAATCGCGCATGGCCCGGCGCGCCGAAAAAACTCCCCGGAATCAGCGCCACGCCGTACGCCTCAAGCAGCACCGAGCAGAACGCCTCGTCGTCTGCGATCAATTGACCGCGCAACGATTTGCCCAGCGCTTGGCGGATGTCCATGAACAGATAGAACGCTCCCTCAGGCGGGCAAAACCGCAGATGGGGCGCGTCTTCCAGTTCGTTGAGCAACGCTTGGCGCTGCGCGGCCAAACGATCTCGGGCCGCAAAAGAAAATCCCTGATCGCCATTGAACGCCGCAGCTGCGGCAGCAGCGGGAATCGGCGGGATGTTCGAGATCGAATTGGAGTTGAGCGTGGTCACCGCCGTGGCAATGCGCGCATCGGCCGCCAGCAATCCGACCCGCCAGCCCGGCATGCCATAGAGCTTGGAGACGCTGTCGATCTTGATGATGCGCGCGCTCAGGTCCGGTGCGACAGACAGCAGGTTTGGGCAACTGTCCATGTCGTAGACGAAGCGCTGATAGACATCGTCGGAGATGATCCACACGTCGTTCTTGCGCAAGACCTCGGCCAATTGCGCCAGCTCCTGCGTCGAATACACTGCACCGGTCGGGTTGCCCGGCGAGTTGAGCATGACCACGCGCACGTTGTGGGTCAGCGCCTTTTCCAGCGCCTGCGCAGTCATCTTGTAGCCGGTTTCGGCGGTGCAGACGACGTTGACCACGCCCGCCCCGACCAGGTCGGCAATGTCGAAATAGGTCGGCCAGCACGGCGTCGAGACAAGGATCTCGTCGCCCGGGCAAATGATCGCGCGCAAGACGCTGAACAACAGGTGCTTGGCGCCAAGACCAGCCACCAGATTCTGCTTGGCGTAATGGGTAAAACCCTGCGCGTGCAGGTAACCCAGATAGGCCGCGAGCAGCGCGTCGTCACCCTGGCTGGCGCCATAGCCGCCGGAATGCTCGCAGGCGGCTTTGACCGCCGCTTCGATGATGTGCGGCGCCGGCAAAAAGCCTGGCACGCCGACACCCAGGTCGATGACCGGGTGTTCGGTTTCCCTGACTTTTTGCGCAACACCGAGGATCGGGCAGAACCGCGCAAATTCAAGATTGGGCGAAAGAGCAGGCATACAAGTCTCTCCGTGAGCCGAGGTCAGGCAGCGCGTTCGGCGACGCGACCGCGCGCCATGAGGGCGGCCATGTGCGTCGCCGTGGCGGTGATGATGTCGAGGTTGCCGGCGCTTGGATCGAGGAAATCCCCCGCGCCTTCGACGCGCACCATGGTGAACAGTCGACCCTCGCTGTAATGCAGATCGACGATCACTTCATAACCCGGCACCGCAGACTGCACCTGACTTACCGCGCGCTCGACTTCGCGGCGTGTCGCCGCCATATCAATGTTTTCGATCAGCGCCGACACCGCGGTCTGCATGTACACATTCGGTTTGGCCGGGTTGATGTTGAGGATCGCCTTGACGTCGCCGCAGCCGGTGAAGTGCTTCAGCGCATTTTCGGTGGTGGTGATGTAGTTGCTGAGGTTGCGGCGCGTCGCAGGACCTGCGCTTTCAGCGCTGATCGACGACACCACTTCGAGGTAGTGCAAACCCGGATTGGCCCGCGCGATGGCGGCGGCGAGCGGGATCGATGCCTGGCCGCCACACGTAATCATGTTGACGTTGGTCGCCTCGGTCAGCGCCAGGCCGTTGAGCGACGGCACACACAGGCTGCCGAGCGAGGCCGGGGTCAGGTTGATGATCGCCTTGCCGGCGTCGATCAGGCGCGGCGCATGGATTTCATGGTCGGTCGCCGACGTGGCATCGAACACCACGTCGAAGTCATTGATGCGCGCGAACAGGCCTTCGATGCCGTCAGCGGTGGTGGCGACGCCGCGCTCACGGGCGAACGCGAGGCCGGCCGATTGCGGCGAGCGTCCGGCCACCAGCGTGCAATCGAGATCCGGGTGAGCGAGTACTTTACAGAGGATGTCGCAGCCGATATTGCCGCTGCCGATAATCGCGGTTTTCAAAGTCATGTGGGGCTCCAGAGTCAGGCGACGGCGGGTTGAGAGAGGCGGCTGGCGACCGAAATGATCAGGTCTTCCTGACCGGCCACAGCGTTGCAACGGGCCAACTCTTCGTAGATTCTGCGCGGCTCGACGTGGAACTCGGCCGCCGCCCGGGCGACGTGCTTTTCGAAGCCGCTGCACACCCCGTAGAGGCCGCTGATCAGGTTGGCGGTCTTGACCACTGTCGGTGTCCTGACCGGGGTGAATTCTTCCAGGCTGTCGACGGCACGGCACAGCCCGAAGACGTCGACGCCGGTGTCGAACTGATAGCGTTCGAGGACGGCGCACAGTACTTCCAGCTGCGTGTTGCCGGCGCCGGCACCGAAGCCGCGCATGCAACCGTCAATGATGGTCGCCCCGGCCTGGGCCGCCGCCAGCGAGTTGGCCACTGCCAGGCCAAGGTTGTTGTGGCCATGAAAGCCCACCGGAATCGACAACTCACGGGCCAGCAGGCCGATTTTTTCGCGGGTGCTGTCCGGGTCGAAGTGCCCGGCCGAATCCATCAGCACCAGCGCGTTGGCGCCGTAGCCTTGTTGCTTCAAGGCTTCTTCGAGCAAGCGCTCGGCACTGACCATGTGGGTCATCATCAGCACACCGTGGACGAACGCGCCTTTGGCTCGCGCATGTTCGATGTAGCTTTCGGTCACGCTGGCTTCAGTGCAATGCGAGGCGATGCGCAGCACCTCGACGCCGATGCTCAGGGCCGTGTCGATGTCGCTCAAGCGCGCAAAGCCGGGGATCATGTGAATGCCCAGTTTCGACTGCGTCAGGTTGGCCCGCGCGGTTTCGAGCATTTCCGTGTCTTTGTAACGTGCCAACCCCAGTTGCAGCGAAGATGCGCCCAGGCCGTTGCCGTGGCCGACTTCCACCACATTCAGCCCACAGCCATCGACGGCGCGGCAGTAGGTGGCGATGTCTTCAAGGCTCAGCGAATGGGACACCGCGTGATTTCCGTCGCGCAGCGTAGGGTCATGAATTGCAATAGCAGTCATCGAGATCAAATCCTTGTCATTCGAAGGTAGGCAGCCGTTATTGCTCGGGCTGAGGTTGTTCCTGCAACAGGCGCTTGGGCAAAAACACCGGGGAAATGTGGATGATCGACATCCGCACCACGTGGTTGAGCATGACGAAGGCCGGGTCGAGCTTGAGCAGCAGCGCGGCGGCGGTCATCACTTCGACGCCACCCGGCACCCACGACATGAACAGCGTGAGGAACGGTTTACCGGTCAATTTGCTGAAGACGAACGCCACCAGCAGCGTCGTGCAGAACGTCAGCGCGGTGACCACCAGGCCGGCGCGGATGTAACGCACGACATCCTTGAAGGTGATGTCCTTGAGGCGAATGCCGATCAAGCCACCGAGCAGGATCAGCGCGACGATGGCGAAAGGATCCGGCACGTGCAGATTGGCCTGCGGAAACGCGACATTGACCCCGGCCGTGCAAAGCAGCCCAGTCAGCATGTACGGCGCCGGCACATCGAAACGTTCCAGCAGATAACCGAGCGCCACGGCGGCAATCGCGGGCGGGATCACGCCCAGGTAGTTGTCCAGGGTGCCCAGCACCGGGGTGACGCTGTCGGCGTGGCCGCCGGCGATAATCGTCACCACGGCCAGCAGCGCGAGCAAGCGCACAATGTGTACGAACGCGATGCGCCCGGACGCCGGCCCCTGCTCGCCCGACACCGTCATCACCGCCGCCATCGCCCCGGGAATCGAGCCCAGCAGGCTTTCAATGTGGCCCCATTTCTCCATGCGCCGCAGCCAGTTGTAGCCGACGAAAATCTGTGTAGTCATGCAGATGACCAGGCCGACCAGAATGCTGAAGTCGCTCAATTCCTTGATCATCGAGCCAGTGACAATGGAGCCGACGCTGATGCCCAGCAGCAACTGAACCGTGGCCACGAACGGATACGGCATGCGCATCGGCACGCCGAACTTGCTCAACGCGGTCACCGCGCAAATCGCGCCGATCAAATCGCCGAGGGGAAATCCGGTCAGATAGCCGAGCCATGCGCCGAGCGCCGCCACAGGAATCGGGATAAGGCTTTCGATCACTTTGTTCATGGGATATCCACTTTTCTGAGGGCGTGACCGTCCCGTCCAGCACGGGAAGGTCAGCTCAATTGATGTCGGAAGAATCGGCGCTGCGGTCTAGACCAGGGCAGCAACGGCGCTGGTGGACCAGTCGCAACTCTCGTGGAACCAGCGTTCGACCTGCTGCAGGTTGTCGCGCAGCTCAGCCTCGTTGCGCCCCGCCACAATGGCGTTGAGGATCTCCGAGTTGGTGAATTCCATGCTCGAATAAGACGTCATTTTCTTCGCCGAAATGCGGTATTCGAGAACGCTTGGCAACGTGCAGGTGTGCGGCACGTCACGCAGCAGACCGACACGCGGCGGGATGCTGATATGCCCGACCATCTGCAACGGCTCGACCATCGGCTCGGGGCGGTAGGTCGGATCCTGCAGCGCACGCAGGAAGCTCATGCGCGGATCGATACCCCAGGCATGGGTCAGTTCCTGATTGAAGAACACCCCGCCCAACCGCGAAGCGATTTCACAGAGGACGATTTCACCGTTCTCGGCAACGAACAATTCCAGGTGAAACAGCATCGTCGGATCCGACGGTAAAACGTCTTCGACCAGCGAACGGGCGTACTGAACCAGCCGTTCGCGCAGCGGATTGCTCGCATCGAGCATGTGCAGGTCGTGGGACTTGCCACCGAGGAAATCCAGCGCCGAGGTCATCACCCGCACCGGTGACACGAGGATCGGTTGCCCCTCGATGTACAAGCCGTTGACGATGTAATGGCTGCCGCGCACATAGCTTTCGATCATCAGGTTGTGGAAGGTGGTGGACGGACGCGCGGCCAGCCACTGTGTCAGTTGCCCAAGGTCCTTGAGCACTTGGACGCCGTTGGAACCACGACCATCGCGCGGTTTGACCACCACCGGAAAACCGTGGCGTTCGCTAAAGCGCACCGCTTCAGTAGCGTTGTGGATTTGCGCCATTTCGGCAATTGCAAAGCCACACTGGCGGGTCCGCTGTTTCATCAGGAACTTGTCCCGGTAAAACATCGCGCGTTCCTCCGCGCCTTGGGTGATGCCGAGGCGATCATTGATCCGCGCCACCCGCAACACGTCGATCTCGGCCAACGCCACGCACAGCGGCGCATGCAGTTCGCGGGCGATCTCATAGACATCGATCTCGACCAGCGCACTGTCATTGAAATTGTCGAAGAGCTGGAAGCGCACGCTCTCGCCCAAATGCGCGGCGATTTCCGCCATTCGCGACGTGCAGCTCAACAGGACGCCCTCACGCCCCAGCGCGGCAGACCAGCTGTCGGCGCTGTGCTGGAGAATAATTTTCGGCGGGCAAAAAACAATGAGCTGCATACGGCCTTCCTTGCGATCTTCCGGGGTTTGTCGAACTTCGGACCGGCCAGTACAGGCCGGTCCTTGGCCACAACATCTTGATAAAAACCTGCGCTGCAGGCCAATACCGATTCCGTCGTTATTGATACTTTGCAGAACGTTTCAGCGATTTTCGGTCACTTAAACCAGATGTTCCGCGCAATCGCGCATGACCGTGGCCTTGCGTTGCAGGTACTCGCTGAAGATTTCCTGCGCCGCCGCCTGAACCACGGCGATGCCCATGACATCGACGAATTCCTCGACCGCTGCCACCGCGTGAGCGAAGTGATTGCTCTCGGTGCCACCGGTGTGCACGGTCACCCAGGCGACTGTCGAACGCACCTTCGCGGCCGGCACGCCCATGTCGCGCTCGAACCATTGCTTGAACAGCGGATGAATGAATTCGACTTCGCCGTGGGTGTAGACCTCATGCACCAGTGTGGTCAGCAGGCCTTCCAGCAGATCGCGATCGCGCAGGCGTCGGCTGTCCGCCCAGTCCTTGAAGGCTTGTGCCGACGGCAGGCAGTTTTCCTTGAGCAACCATTGATCGTCGCCGCAGATCGGTGTGGCCATGTTGTAGAACAGCTCGGAGTGCAGAATGTTGCCCAGCGCGCCGAGGTCTTCGTCGGTGATCCGTTGCAGGCTGCTGCACACTTGATGCAGCCGTTGCGCCGCCTCCCCGCCCTGCTCCGAACGCGCGAGCAAGGTGATCCGGTTGGCCAGCCCCGAGACGCTGGCGGCCGAGTTGTTGGTTTTCGACCAACTGCCGAAGAATGTGCGCAACGGCACGGCGTCATGGCGACGCGAAGTGAGCAACTGGAACGACGCTTCGATGTCCAGCAGGGCCGCCTCTTCGCTGCGGAATGTCGCCACCAGCGCCTGCTTCAAAACACCCTCCGGCATGTCCTCGAGCACCGGCTCGATCACGTTCAACAACTGGCTTTGCAGCGTCTGCAGGTTACTCACGGTCATCTCACTTTTTCCTTGTTGGATGTTGAATCGAGCGCGTTCAGCGCGTGTGGGCCGGCGATCACCGGCAATGCAGAGACTTTCCAGCCGCTGCGGATCACCAGCAGTGGCAGCACCTGGAACATCACAATCAGCGCAATACAGGCCGGCCAGCCACCCAGCTCCCACAGCGTGCCCGGCACGAAAGCGCCGAAGCTGCCACCCAGGTAATAACTGGTGAGGTACAGGCCGACGGCGCCGGCCTTGTCTTGCCGGGCGTGGGCGGTGATAAACGCATTGGCGGCGGCTTGTGCGAGGAACACCCCGGTGGAGCTGAGCGCCAGACCCAGGACGATCAGCCACAAGGACGACGTCAGCGTCAGCAGCGAGCCGGTCACTCCAAGGCACGCCGCCACTTTGATCAAATCGCTGCGCGGCCGCGCTTTACCGAGGCGCCCGGCAACCGGCACCACCACCAGCGCCAGCAGAAAGACTGAATAAATCGCCCCAAGCTCACCGGTGCTCAACGAAAACGGTGCATGACTGAGGTGCAAGCCGACGTAGGTAAACATCGCGATTTGCGCAAACAGCACGCAAAAACCCACGGCATAAGCGGCCAGCAACGGCTTGCTGAATCGCTCGCTAGGCATTGATTTGTGATCAGCGGGACTTTGCACTGGCGCGGGTGGATTGCGCGGCAACAACCAGGCAATCGCCAGGCCGAGAATCAGGCTCAGCCCGGCGAGCAATGCCAGCGCCATACGCCAATCGGCAAGCTCGGTGGTCCAGCCGGTGAGAAAGCGTCCGCAAAAACCGCCCAGCACGGTGCCGGCGACGTACACGCTGGTCACTTCCGTGACCGCGCCGTCCTTCCAGCGCACGCCGATGTAGGCAATGCTGGTGGCGAACACCACCGGAATCAGCATGCCTTGCACGGATCGCCAGAGTAGAAACTCACTGAAACTGCCGGCCCATGCGGCCAATAACGCCGGCAGCGCCAAAAGGATAGCGGCCAGGGCGATGACCCGGTGCTGCTCGGCCCGCGCACTCAATCGACCGACAAACAGCGCCGTCAGGGCGACGGCCAGGGTGGTGACGGTAATGCTCCAGCTGGCTTGCCGGGCCGACACGTCAAAGTCAGCGGCCAGCTCGTTGAGCAGGCCTTGTGTGGCATAAAGGTTGATGAAAGCCGCGCATCCCGACAGAAACAAGGCGACCCGAGGACAAAACACGCGAGGATTCATAAGAAAAGTTCGTAATGATTTCAAACACTTTTATAAGATGGGCTGTCGAAACGATCCAATACCTATTTCCGACCGATTGATACCCAAGGATGAACATGATCGATCTGCGCCGTCTGCGTTACTTCCTGGTCGTCAGCGACGAGCTGCACTTTGGCCGTGCCGCCGCGCGCTTGCACATCGCCCAGCCGCCGCTGACTCGACAGATCTCGGCACTGGAAACCGAATTGGGTTTTCGCCTGTTCGATCGCAGCACGCGCAACGTCACGCTGACGTCCGAGGGCCGGCACTTTCTGCCCTACGCCCGGGCGGTGCTGGAACAGGTCGACCTGACCGCCACCATCACCAGCAAACTGGCAGCGGGTTCAGCCGGCCATCTGGCGGTGGGCTATGCGAGTTCGATTGCGCTGTCGGACATTTTCAGCCAGACCATCCAGACCTTCTGCTCGTCGTATCCCGACGTGCAACTGACCGTCGAAGAAGGCGCGTCCAGCACGCAATGGGCGCAGATCATCGAGGGCCGCCTCGACATCGGCATGAGCCGCATGCAACCGCCCGGCGATGACTCGGAGGTGCAGGCGATCTGCCTGGACAACGAACCGCTGGTGGCCGCGATTGCCAGCGACAGCCCGCTGGCGCAGCAGGATCAGGTGACCCTGGCCGAGTTGAGCGCGTACCCGTTGATCGCCTTCCCCAGCGATTACGGCTCGGGCCTGAACGACATCATCGCGGCGCTGTACCACCGCAACGGCCTGACGCCGCTGCCGGCACCGACCGGTAAACAGATCACCTCGATCATCGCGCTGGTCGCTGCCGGCCGTGGCGTGGCGGTGGTGCCGCAATGCACGCAGACCCTGGTCAAACGCGGCGTGACCTATCGCCCACTGGCCGAACCCGGCGCGACGGCGCCTTTGCTGGTGCTGACGCGCAAGCGCGAACGCAGTCCACTGGTGAAGGCGTTTGTCGAGGTGATTGAACAGACGTTACGGGCGAAGTGATCAGGCCTTATGGCACACTTCGCCGCTGATTTTTACCTTGCAAGGAACGCCCGTGGAATTCTTTAAAAAGCTCTTCGTCTCGAAGAAAAAACCCGAGTTGCCGTCGGCACAACCCGTCGACGAATCGTTCTCGGAGATCGACCTGAGCGAGGCGGAAAAAGCCAACCTGGCGGCGCGTGAAGCCAGCCAGGCGTGCCTTGATCGGCACTGGAACGCGGTCGGTGTGAGTGAGCGCGATGTGTTGGGTTACATGATCAGCCCGAGCTTCATGGGCGGCCCGGACTGGCCTTCGACCCGGCAGGCGTATCGCATCGTGCGCCGTGGTGATTCGATCATTCTCGCCAGCGAGGGCCTGTCGGACCCGTTCGATGATCCTGAAGACCGGAGCAATGGTTTCGAGATGGAATTGTTCGTCGAAACCGCCGACATTCCCGAGCATGCACGCGGTGCGCTGGGCGATGTCGCCCCGCTCCAGCAAAGCTGGGCCTTTGAAATGCTCAAGCACATCGCCGCGACGGTGGCGAACGCTGGCGGCATCACCGGTCAGTTGCAACAGTACGGCGCACTGTCGCTGGAGCTTCCGGGGTTCAGTCAATCGCATTTCATGAGCGATCAGTTGCCTGCACAGTTCGTCACCGAGGACGACATGGTCGGCGTCCTGCTCGGCGCGCCGCAGCCGGACTTCCCGACGCTGCTGGAAGACATGCCGCTGTCGCCGGTAAAACTGGTGCCGGTGGTGCTGATCACCGCCGCTGAACTGGAATACGTCCGCGCGGGCGGGCAAACCGCGCGCCAGGACCTCATTGCGCGATTACAGGCAGCAGGCGCCGGCCACCTCAGCAACCTCAACCGCGCCAGCGTCGTCTAACCGAAAAAACCTCCCCCAAAAGCACGTCGAATTTTTCCGCAAGACCGGTAGGAGCTGCCGAAGGCTGCGATCTTTTGATTTTGTTTTTCAGGATCAAGGTCAAAAGATCGCAGCCTTCGGCAGCTCCTACAGAGGGTTGTCTAGAATTTTTCGGCGACGTGCTGGTAGGGGTAATCCGGCTCGCGGTATTTGCCGGGTTTCTGCCGTTTGGGCAATTCCACCTTTTCGCGTTTCACCTCCTCATAGGGAATGCGGCTGAGCACGTCGGTGATGATGTTCAGCCGCGCCCGGCGCTTGTCGTTCGAATCAGCTACGCGCCACGGCGCATGTTCGGTGTCGGTGTGTTTGAACATCTCGTCGCGCGCGCGGGAATAGTCGTACCAGCGGCTGTAGGACTTGAGGTCCATCGGCGTCAGTTTCCAGATCTTGCGGCCATCGTTGATCCGCGCTTCCAGCCGACGCGTCTGCTCTTCGGGGCTGACCTCCAGCCAATACTTGAGCAGGATCACCCCCGACTGAACGATGGCGTGCTCGACCCACGGGATCGACTTGAGAAACTTGTCGGCCTGATCCTCCGTGCAAAAGCCCATCACCCGCTCAACCCCGGCGCGGTTGTACCAACTGCGATCAAAGATCACCACCTCGCCCCCTGCCGGCAGATAAGGCAGATAACGCTGCACATGCATCTGGCTCTTCTCGCGATCCGTCGGCGCAGGCAGCGCCACCACTCGAAAGACGCGCGGGCTGACACGCTCGGTGAGGGCCTTGATCGTCCCGCCCTTGCCGGCGCCATCGCGGCCCTCGAAAACGATGCAGACCTTGACGCCCTTGGCGATCACCCACTCCTGCAACTTGACCAGTTCGACGTGCAGCTTGCGCAACTGATCGAGGTAATCCTTGTTTTTCAGCTTGGGATTTTCAGGCGCCTTGGCGGCCTTTTTCTTGTCTTTTGCCATGACCGAGCCCTCACGAATGAATACGGAAACAAAGCGTTTATTGACGCGGCAAACCAGACACGTGAGGTTAGCCCACGACCTGAGGTTTGCCATTGCCGGGCAAAAAGCAAAATTGCCATGTGTTTCCTTCGTTCTTTGTTACGTCGCACTGTTCATTGTCCGCCCCTTGTTTGCTGGAGTTTCCCGATGCCGTCGCCCAAATCCCTGCCCACCGCCCTGCTCGGCCTGGCCCTCGCCTGCCCGGCGATGGCCGACACTCAAGGGCTGGAGCTTGGGCAAGTACTGATTTCGGCGGATGAGCGCAGTGGGTCGGATGCCAGCGTTGAAGAAGCCAAGGCCCGCCTCGAACAGGTGCCCGGCGCCACCAATGTGGTCGACATGCGCCAACCCTTGCAGGGCCGTGTCGCCAGCAATCAGGACGTGCTGGCCTATCAGCCGGGGGTCTATGCGCAGTCGGCGGGCAACGAAGGCGTGAAAATCTCGATTCGCGGCTCGGGCATCAACCGCGCGCCGGGCGCCCATGCCTCGGGGCTGTACACGATGCTCGATGGCCTGCCATTGACCGGCCCCGGCGGCACGCCGTACGAATTGCTCGAACCGCTGTGGGTCGATCACGTTGAAGTGCTGCGCGGTGCCAACGGTTTTGATCGCGGTTCGCTGGCGCTGGGCGGCGCCATCGATTACGTCAGCCACACCGGCTACAACGCGCCGAAACTGCAAGTGCGCTACGCCACCGGCAGCCACGGTTATCAGCAGCGTCAGGTCAGTTCGGGGCAAGTGCTCGGCGACTTCGACTACTACGTGTCGCTCACCGACTCCAACGCCGACAGCTATCAGGATCACACCGCCAGCGAAAGCAAAGGCCTGATCGCCAACTTCGGTTATCGCTTCAACCCGAATCTGGAAACGCGCTTCTACATCCGCTACCGCGAGACCGACAACGACCTCGCCGGGCGTGTGACCAAGCATTCCATCGAACACGATCCACGCGCCGCCAACCCGTCTTATGTGGCGCGCGACGACAGCCGCAAACAGCCGGGCAGCACCTTCATCGGCAACAAGACCACCTTCTACATCGACGACGATTCAAGCATCCAGACCGGCCTCGTCTACCACGATTACCCGATGGATCTGCGCGAAGGCCCCAACCGCCTGAAAGTTGCCTACAGCGATGTCAGCGGCACCTTCGACTACAAACGCCGCGACACTCTTTTCGGTATGGAAAGCCGCAGCAACGTCGGCCTGCGCGTGACCAAACACCTGCCGAACGACGGCGCCAGCGAGCTGGTACGCATCCCCACCGGTAATACCGCCGGCTACGCTCCCGGCACACACATGCGCAACTTCACCTATCAAGGCTCGGACACCGTCCTGCACTTTGGCAACGATCTGGAAATCGCCGACGACCTCTGGCTGACCACCGGCCTCGCCGCCATCTACACCCGCCGCGAAAGCGACGTGACTTACCCGCAAAGCGGCGGCAAAACCAGCCTGAACGACTGGGACTACGCACCGCGCATCGGTCTGCGCTACCAGATCACGCCCGACCTGCAAGTGTTCGGCAACCTCAGTCGCTCGGTCGAAGCACCGCACCCGTGGTCGCTGATCTACAGCTCCAACGTGCGCTTCCCGGCGGGCAACGGCCCGGCCACCGGCACCCAGAAAGACCCGATCACCCTGCAAAACCAGACCGCGACCACCCTCGAACTCGGTGGCCGCGGCGACAGCGCCATCGGTGAATGGAGCCTGGCCTGGTACTACGCGCAAGTGCGCCACGAACTGCTCTCGGTATTGCCGGACGCCAGCGCCGTCACCCCGTATGAACTCAACGCCAGCCCGACCGTACACCAAGGCGTCGAGGCCAGCCTGAACAGCAAGCTCTGGTCCGCCGCCGACGGCCGCCAGTTGAGCCTGCGCCAGGCTTACACCTTCAGCGACTTCCACTATCGCGACGACGAGCGCTTCGGCGACAACCGCCTCCCCGGCCTGCCGATGCATTACTACCAGGGCGAATTGCGCTATGACTGGCCACAGGGCTTCTTCGCCGCCGTGAATACGCAACTGGTCTCGAAAGTGGCGGTGGATTACGCCGACAGCTACTACGCCGACCCTTACGCACTGTTCGGCGCAACGCTGGGCTACAACGCGCCGAAGGGCGACTGGCAAACGTGGCTGGACATGCGCAACCTGACCAACAAACACTATGCGGCGACGGTTACACCGGGCTATGACGACAAAGGGCTGGATGCCGCGCGGTCTACGCCGGGTGAAGGGATGGGTGTGTATGTCGGGGTTTCGTGGAGTCTGTTGTGAGGCCGGTGGTTGACCGACCGTTGCCAAACACCTGACGGGGATGCAAATGGACAGCCATTCGAGACTGGAAATCGAGAGCGCCGCTTATGAGCACTTTCTCAGTCTGTGGGAATGATGAATCCGACGCTGCACACGGCAGCCAATGGGCACCTGGTGCTCGAATTCAATGAGTTGTCAGATTCTGGCTGGCTAGTGCGGGAGAGCCTCTCGCAGGTTACAGCCCCCCGACCGAAAGCAATCGTCCCGCCCCTGAAATGCCAGAGCAAAATCTGGTTCTAGCGTCCTTGAGCGGGAGGCCCATAGAGTTCGATTTCCCAGTCTTCAAACGGCGGTGAGACTTTGAACGCCGGATCGCAATATGACCTCAGATAGTCAGTCGCTCTCTTCTGGGCGTGGGTAAAATTGAGCACATTGCCCTCACTGTCCATCTCTATGACGTTGGCGAATATCGCAAAGACCATTTCGATGGCGCTGGGCTCCGAGCCATAGATTTCCAGATAGTCGACGTTTTTAAGCATGTAGTGGCTTCCACTTGCCATGAAATAGGCAAAGGTTCGCAGCGCGCCACTGAAGTCATTACTCAGCTTCTTCATGTGCATTATCTTTTAGTAAACAACCAGGGTTTGAACGAAACGGAACCAGACATCTGCCTGCAGGTGGACTCGGGCTGCCCGTGCTCAGAATGCTTGCACCGTTGCTTCGACGCCAGGAGTAGACGCCGCCGGGCAGCAATCTAATCCCGCACAACGCCCGGTAGCAAACGCCATTGCCATAGATCAGGCACATCTGGGCGAAAACAGCCGCTCCAAACGCACAGACGACCCAACAGCCTCAGAGCAAACCGAATGAGATATCTTGTTGCCCCATCAACCCGCTCGCCATCTTAGGGAAGCCAATGCTGAGTTCACTTGTATTGAATGGCCAGTCTCCAACAACTGACCACTCAAACCTCATGACCCCTTGGTGGAGTTTTACGAAAACAGTCCTGGCGGCGACTGCCCTGACGTTGGTACGTGACGGCTTGGTCAGCCTGGACGCCCCCATCCTTGATCAACCCTTCACACTGCGCCAACTACTGCGCCATGAAGCAGGTCTCGCCGACTACAGCGAATTGGCCGACTATCACGCCGCCGTCGCTAACCATCAGGCAGCCTGGTCCGCCGATGAAATGATGCAACGCCTTGACGGTAACCGGCTTCGATACAGCCCCGGAAGCGGATGGCGCTACTCGAATGTGGGTTACCTGTTCGTCGGCAGGCTGATTGAGCGAGTGACTGATCTGTCGCTTGAAGACGCAGTCAATCAACGCGTTCTCGGCGCTTTAGGCCTGTCGAACGTTCGCTTCGCTAAAACGCGAAACGACCTGCAGGATACCCACTCGGCAAGCCGCTCGAATTATGACCTTGGCTGGGTCTATCACGGTTTGTTGATCGGCCCCCTTTCGCAAGCTGCGCTACTGCTTGATCGGCTACTCGCCGGCCACCTCCTCCCCACAGACTTGCTCGAAGAAATGCAATCAACAAAAACATTGGGCGGCCCGATTCCGGGGCGACCGTGGGTTACGCCGGGGTATGGGCTGGGTTTGATGCAAGGATCGATCGAAGGTGGTTACACCCTCAGCGGACACACAGGCTGCGGGCCTGGCAGTGTCATTGCCGTTTACCGCGTGAGCGAAGGCGACGCATCGGTTTGTTGCGCAGGTTTTGAAGCGGGCGCCAGTGAAGGTGCGGTTGAAGGGTATGTCGCAGGACGCTTGATACAGGCCTTACGCATAGCGATTGCTTAAGGTAGAACGCCCCTCCCGTGAGCACTTCAGAAAAATCGAAATAGACTATCGTCACTCCATTGTAAAAAGCAGGAACGTCGGTACATGACTCAGCCTGAGACCGTTGAGAAAAGCAGTGCCTGGTCGGTGTTTCTGATCTTTCTGCGCCTCGGACTGACCTCTTTCGGTGGTCCGGTGGCGCACTTGGGGTACTTCCATAATGAATTTGTTCTCCGGCGTCATTGGCTAAGCGAACGCAGTTAT
Source organism: Pseudomonas sp. SM4 (assembly GCF_051913165.1). Taxonomy (NCBI): domain Bacteria; kingdom Pseudomonadati; phylum Pseudomonadota; class Gammaproteobacteria; order Pseudomonadales; family Pseudomonadaceae; genus Pseudomonas; species Pseudomonas sp. SM4. The sequence continues at coordinate 563,404 of NZ_JBODOE010000002.1, forward strand.
GCGGATCTGGTAGCGCTCTGCCAATTTCTGCCCGGCCCGGCGAGCAGCCAGGTCGGCATCGCCTTGGGCATGTCGCGGGCGGGATACCATGGCGCATTGGCGGCGTGGGTGGGTTTTACCCTGCCGTCGGCGACTGCGTTGATTTTGTTTGCGCTGGGCATTGCCCGTTACGGCACGGCGCTTTCGCCTGGCGCCCTGCATGGGCTCAAAGTGGTCGCCGTTGCGGTGGTTGCTCAAGCCGTGTGGGGCATGGCGCGAAATCTATGCACGGACGTGCCGCGCATTACCCTCATGGCGATTGCCGCGTGTGTTGCATTGCTTGCACCGTCGGCATGGGCACAGGTGGCTGTGATTTTCGCCGCGGGTCTGGCGGGCCTGTTGCTGTTCAAACCGGCGGAACTTGTTGAGCACGACGCTCTGCCGATCACCCTCAGCCGGCGAACCGGTGCGATCTGTTTATCAGTGTTCCTGGTATTGCTGATGGGCCTGCCGTTGCTGGCCGAACTGAATCCCGATCATCGCGTGGCAATGGTGGATGCGTTTTACCGCGCCGGCGCTTTGGTGTTCGGCGGTGGCCACGTCGTTCTGCCTCTACTGCAAGCGGAAGTTGTGCCCACTGGCTGGGTTAGCAATGAAGCGTTTCTGGCCGGCTATGGTGCCACGCAGGCAATGCCCGGCCCCTTGTTTACGTTTGCCGCGTTTCTCGGTGCGTCGATGAACGTCGCGCCTTCAGGCTGGGCAGGTGGCGTGATCTGCTTACTGGCGATTTTTGCACCCTCGTTTCTGTTGATCATCGGTGCCTTGCCTTTTTGGGAGCGGTTACGACGCAACTTGCGTGCGCAAGCCACTTTGGCTGGGGTGAACGCCGCGGTGGTTGGCCTGCTGTTGGCCGCGCTTTACCAACCTGTCTGGACGAGCGCCATTATCGAACCACAAGACTTCTGCCTGGCGCTGGTTGCCCTGATTGCGTTGATGTTCGCAAAGCTGCCAGCGTGGCTGGTTGTGGTCGGAACAGGCATTGCCGGGTGGGTTTTGAATGGGCTGTATTGAACCTCGGCAAATTATCCCTTCGCAAAACCCGCCACATTCCAATCTCTAAAGGTAATGTTGTTTTGATATCAGTTATGGCACTCTCGGAACCCGCGCTCGTCCGTGAACATGTCACTGATTAAAATCTACGAATGGAATTCGGTATGACCCAAGTAAAAGAAGAAAGCAGTTCCTCTTTGATGAAGATGGTAGAAGCCATCGCCATCAGCCCGCAAGATGCCCGCGAACTGGTCACCCAGTACGAATCGCAAGCCCGCAAATCGGCGCCGTCCGCGTCGGATGAAAAGATTCAAGATGCCGTCGTCGACAAGATCATCAGTCGCTACTCGAAATTGGCCGCAACGTCTGGCGCCGCTACGGCCCTGCCGGGCGTTATTCCCGGTATCGGCACGGCAGTCAGTGCTGTCGGTGGCGGGCTGGCGGATATCTCGGTGTGCATGAAGCTGCAGATCGACATGACCATGTGTCTGGCGGTCGCCATTAACGGCAACATGTCCAACGAAGATGCCAAGCACATGTCGTACATCATTGCGTTGTACGGCTCGCTTGAGCAGATGGGTTCGACCGGCGCCACCCGAATCGCCAGCAAGGCCGGCGTGCGCATGGTTCAGCAATATCTGAAGGGCCCAACGCTGCAGATCATCAAGGAACTGTTCGCAAAAATCGGCATTTCGTTCACTCAGAAAGCCGCCGCGAAAGTGATCCCGTTCGGGATCGGCGTGATCATTGGTGGCACCGCGAATTACGCGCTCACCACTTACGTCGGAAAAACCGCGCGGGATGCCTTCCGCCTGAACCTGAAGGAAGAGGCGGCGACGGAGTAATTGCCGCCGGTGATAGGCTGTCGATTATTGCCTGCCACGACAGGCAGTAATCCGGCCGTGACAACCGATGAAGTGACGGTCAGCGCTCGGCCTGTCACTGGCAGGCAAATCATCACATTCAGGTGCCGATCTCGTTCAGTCAGAACCAGACAGTCGTGGGCACTGCACTCCACCATAACTCACTCCGAACGCCGTCGGCGCGTCCCGCAGTGCGGCCAGCCGGACGTGTTTGAGCAGCTTCCAGTCTTGGGTTTGGGTCAATCGAATGGTCATGTTCGTCCCTGAAAAATAAACAGCGCCCTCAACGTCTCACACGGACGTCGAGGGGGCAATTTGATTTTCAGGCGCGCTTGGGCAGCTTCCAGTTCGGGCGGATGAAGTGGCAGGTGTAGCCATTCGGAATGCGCTCCAGGTAATCCTGGTGTTCCGGCTCCGCTTCCCAGAACGGGCCTGCCGGCTCGATTTCGGTGACCACCCTCCCCGGCCACAATTTCGAAGCGTCGACGTCGGCAGCGGTGTCCTCGGCGACATCGCGCTGTGCTTCGCTGAGGTAGTAAATCGCCGAACGATAGCTTGGGCCGAGGTCGTTGCCCTGGCGGTTGGGTGTGCTCGGGTCGTGGATCTGGAAGAAGAACTCAAGGATCTGTCGGTAGCTGATCACGGCCGGATCGAAGACTATTTCGATGGCTTCGGCGTGGTTGCCGTGGTTGCGGTAAGTCGCGTTCGGTACATCGCCGCCGGTGTATCCGACTCGCGTCTGCAGCACACCGGGATAGCGCCGCAGCAGGTCCTGCATGCCCCAGAAGCAGCCGCCGGCAAGAATGGCAGTTTCGGTTTGCGTGGTCATGGTGTGTCCTTCCTCTCGGGGACGTGGGGATAGCTGATGTTATGAGGGCGTATTGGCAAATTCCAAGGTTGCGTGTAAACAAGCTGACCGGCGCCGAAAACGACGCTTGGGCAGACCCTCACGGAAGAAGCAATGAGCAGACGGATCAGCAAACTTCTCTTGGCCGTTGCGTGCATGTTTGCCGGCTGCGCCATGGCTGAGCCGCGATGCGCAGACTTCCTCGCGACACTCAGCAACAAGCCTCCATTCGTCGAGTTTCTGCAGTGCAGCCAAGACCTCGACGCGCAGGGAAAACCTTTCGTCGCGCGCTACCGCGTCAGAGGCACCGATGCCCTTGCGGCTGAGCGCTACCTGAACCACCGCTTCGGATTGCCAATGCTGCGCTATATCTGCTGTGGTTGGGATTCGACGTTTTATTCCTATCGGGATAAAAAAACCCGGCACTGGTATCTGCTCGGAATGGGTTCCGAGGAAACGCCCATCAACACGCGCAAGGCTTGGCCGCAGATAGAGTACTTCTACCTCCAGGTGTCCCTCGCGACCGAAGATCCTTGAGCGCAATTGCACAGCCATTCACCTGATCTCAATAGTCCGTTCGGGCTCATGGAATGCAAGTCGTCGGCAAGTTCCAGGCTCTGCACCTCCACCTCAACCAAGGAAGATAACCCCATTGAAAACTGCTCTCGGTGCCCTGTTGTTGACCTGCCTGGCGAGCCACGCCCTCGCTGACGTCAACGCGGTCGGCATCCAATCCCTGAAACTCGCGGACGCGCAACATCAGCGGCCGCTGGACTTGGTCGTCTGGTACCCCACAGCCGCCAAAACCCCTGCCCAGATGATCGCCGATGACGTGGTGTTTGTCGGCGCGGCGGCCGTGCGCGACGCGCCACCGGTGGCGGGCGAGCATCCTTTGGTCGTGCTCTCCCACGGTTACCGAGGCAATTGGGGCAATCAGATCTGGCTGGCAAATGCGCTGGCCGAAAAGGGTTACATCGTTGCAGCGGTCAACCACCCCGGCACCACAACTCATGACCGCAGCCCGCAAGCAGCCGCGCAGTTGTGGCAGCGGCCGGTTGATCTGGGTCGGGCGATTGCAGCGGTGACCTCCCAACCTGAAAAATTTGGTGGGGTCGCGCCGCGCGAGATTGCCGTGGTCGGCCATTCACTCGGCGGCTGGACCGCTATGGAAATCGCCGGCGCGCGTTTCGATCCGGAGCTGTTTGCGCGTGACTGCACAGTTCATCCGCAACTGGCCAGTTGCATCAACTACCAAAAGATCAACCCTGCGAGCACGCCGGCATTGAAAGATGGCCTGGCCAGTGACTTGCGCGATAAACGCGTCACGGCGGTGGTGGCACTGGATCTGGGATTTTCACGCGGCATGACCGACGCGAGCCTCGCCGCATTGCCAGTACCGGCGCTGGTGATCGCGGCGGGCGCACCGTCGCTGGATCTGCCTGCAGCGTTGGAGTCGGCCGACCTCGCCAAACGCCTGCCGGCGGCGTCAAGCCACTATGTCGAGATCAACGACGCCAGCCACTTCAGCTTCCTGCAACAGTGCAAACCGGGAGCAGTGGCACTGCTCGAAGAAGACGTGCCGGGCGATGGCATCATTTGCGGGGATGGTGACGCGGCGCGGCCACGGGAAGACATTCAGCAGCAAGTGACCGCGCTGATCAGCGAATTTCTGCAGAAGCAATGGAAACAGGCAGGCGGTTTGGTCAACCGTTGAGGACGAGGGTCACGCCACCAACATCGCGGCGTGCCCCACTGACATCCGGTCTCAGGAAGCCGTTTGCGGGTAGCTGCAACCGACATAAAGATCGACATCTTTGTCTTCGGTCGACAGCACGCGCAGCGTTGCGCCATTGTCGAGGCTGCGTTGATAGTCGACATAGCCGCCGGTATCGAGGACTTTTTTCAGTTTCAGCGTACCGGCGAGCTTCTCTGCGTCCGCCGCCGGGGTGCTGCTTTTGGTCTGGAGGAAGAAGCCGAAACGGTCAATCATCACCGCCGTGGACGACGACACACCGCTGACCGACAGCGCAGGCGTCACCTGCCAGGCACCGCCGCCCCACGGGGTGTGCGCGGCATCTTTGGCCAAGGTCAACTGCTTGGCATCCACCAGCGCATTGAACTCGCCGACCTGCTGCGCATTGCCTTTGCACTCGGCCAACGCCTGGAACATTTCGCCGTGAGTCGGCGCCGCCGTAGCGGAAAAACTGAACAAGCATCCAGCGAGAGTGAAAAGACCCAAAGCGACTTTCATGACGACTTCCTTGTTGAGTTGAACCCGATGTAAAGATCACCGAAGTTCCATGGCTGATATTCCGTATTGCGCGACTTGCGTAATGGCACAGGCCTGCGCAGGGGGCAAAAGTTTGCCATGTTGCAAACCACTAAGCGATCAGGGAAACCCTTAAACGGCGCGCATAAAAAAGCGCACGCAAGTCCTGAGACTTCACGTGCGCCGTTTTCAAGCGGTGTATTTAGTGCAACGTAATCAACGCAAACAGCCCGACAATAACCATCAGCACAGACATGTACTGCATCGGCACAAAGAACAATGTGTGTTTTTTGCGGAAGACAACTTCACCGCCGGTAGCTGGATCAATGTAGGTCTTGCCCGGCTGATTGTTCAGCTTGTGGCCGATAAAGGCGTTAGCGGCAGCTGCAACCAACAAACCCACGCCTACACCCATCCCGTTAGGAAGCCCGGCGAAAGAAATCAGCCCCACCAGCGGAATCAAAACCGAAAGAATGCCCCAGCCTTGCCAAATAAGAAACATAACGCGTCCCTGCCAAATTTTCGAAGGCGCGCAATTTAACAAACAACTTGATGCTGCGGCAACATTTTGTAATATTTTCCCTATAGTGAATTATCGATCCTCTTCAATTCACTGCGGCCATTCAGAGTAGTCACGTAAGGTCAGTTCTATGGAAGAGCTGAAAGACTTTATGGATAATCCTCCCGAAAACGGCCGGGTATTACTTACGCTTGCGCTGTTTCAGTTTGGCACAAGCCACTCTGCGATGAGACCAGCACATACAACATCGATATCGACTGCTCCACCGCCATCGCTGGCAAGCCAGCTCCCACACGTTTTCGTGCCCGAACCACCACCCCCTGTAGGAGTGAGCCTGCTCGCGATAGCGTCCGTCCCGGCAACATCAATATCGACTGAATCACCGCCATCGCGAGCAGGCTCACTCCTACAGGACTTTGCACACATACAAAGATTTTTGAGCACACCGCAGAAACTGTGGGAGCTGGCTCGCCAGCGATGAGGCCAGCACATCCAACACCACGTCGACTGCCCCACCGCCATCGCTGG
>NZ_JBODOE010000002.1:569559-580454 GCF_051913165.1 Pseudomonas sp. SM4
AAACTGTGGGAGCTGGCTCGCCAGCGATGAGGCCAGCACATCCAACACCACGTCGACTGCCCCACCGCCATCGCTGGCAAGCCAGCTCCCACATTTTTTGTGCCCGAACCACCACCCCCTGTAGGAGTGAGCCTGCTCGCGATAGCGTTCGTCCCGGCACCATCAATATTGACTGAACCACCGCCATCGCGAGCAGGCTCACTCCTACAGGATTTTGCGCCCAGCACAGTTTTTTGAGCACACCGCCGAAACTGTGGGAGCTGGCTTGCCAGCGATGAGGCCAGCACATCCAACACCACGTCGACGGCCCCACCGCCATCGCTGGCAAGCCAGCTCCCTCACTTTTTTGTGCCTAAACCACAACCCCCCTGTAGGAGTGAGCCTGCTCGCGATAGCGTCCGTCCCGGCAACATCAACATTGACTGAACCACCGCCATCGCGAGCAGGCTCACTCCTACAGGGTTTTGCGTATAGGCACAGGTTTTGAAAACGCCTCCGAAATTGTGGGAGCTGGCTTGCCAGCGAAAACGTCAGCCCATCCAACCGCTAGACAGAATTAGACGCAAGCTCGAGCATCTTGGTGAATCGAGTAATCGCCAAGTGGATCTCATCCTGAGTATCGCCATCCCAATCCTCAACCGTCGCCAACTCTGCCCTCAGCGCGTCAATTCGGTCGCGTATTTCAGCCACCTCTGCGTCTCCACATTGCCGCGCAATGGCCGCCCATTTTTCATCCGAAATACGCTGCTGCACGGAAAGCCCCGCACGTGCTTGCGCGATCATCGCTGACAATTTACTCATCAAATGCCCTTCTCCTGTTCACGCAACCACCTCAACATAACTCGACTCCCCACCCCCACTCGCCCCCGACAACCAACCCCAGACAAAACTCAACGTGGTTCGCCCTGCGTCATCCACGCCAACAATGCCCCGCGACCAACCCGACAGAATCTCGTCCTCAGTCGTCAGGCAATGAAACAACAACTCAATCGTGTCCGGCCCCGTCACACGCCCCACCTGGTGCCCCACGCAAATCCGACCGCCCTGATAAGTACTCGAAATACCCACGCCATCAACAAGGTAGTGAAACACCGTCCCACTACCCGACAGCCCTTGCGAGTTATCCGCCACCGCGAATCGACGATCGTGCAAACGCTCGCCTACTTGAGAAAAGAGAGTTTCCATAAATGTCACGTCCTTGATCGGGAGAGGCTATTCCAGTGTGCAAGCATCCTACCCGATCGTTTCGCGGCAAAGGCCATCTCGAATACGTCAGTGCCCCGCCACTGCAGGTCGCCCGTCCCCGCGCGGTCCGGACTTGAACCCATGCCCGCGCGCCCGCCAGGCAATCACAAACCCTACGCCCACCAACACAACCATCGCCCATGGAAACGAGGCGACGCCCCAGCGGTCGAGCAACACGCCGCCGAGCACACCGCTGCCGGCAATTGCGCCGTTCCAGGCCACCACATTCAGCGACAACGCCACGTCTGCGCCGTCACCCGCCGCGTCGGCCAAAGCCGTTTGCAGCAAGGTCGCCGCACCGCCAAAACTCAATCCCCACACCGCCACACCGAGGTAGATCACCTCCGGCAGACGGCCAAGAAGACCCAGTGCCACGCACACCAGCGCAAAGGTCGCCAGGCTCACCAGCGTGGTGGTGCGCAGCAGCGGCTCGACCAGTTTCGCCGTCAGCCAGATGCCCACCAGTGCGGCGATTCCAAACACCAGCAAGACCAGATCCACGCGATCCGCCAGCCCTGCCGGTGCCACGAACGGTGCGATGTAGGTGTAGAGAATGTTGTGCGCCAGCATCCAGCTGATCACCACCGCCAGCACCGGCCGCACACCCGGCGTGGCCAGTACGTTGCGCAGCGAAATACGTTGATGCGCGGGTTGCGGTGGGTAGTCGGGCACTTTCACCAGCACCCAGACGATCAGCATTAACGTCAGTGCCGACATGATCCCGAACGCAGTGCGCCAGCCCACCAGCCCTCCCAGCCATGTGCCGAGCGGCACGCCGAGTGACAGCGCAATCGGCGTGCCGACCATGGCCAGTGCCAACGCTTTGCCCTGTTGCTCGGGCTCGACCATTCGCCGCGCGTAACCGGCCAACAGACTCCACGCGAGCCCCGCCGAAACACCGGCAAAAAAGCGCGCCACCAGCGTCACGCTGTAGTTGGACGACAGCGCCGTGATGGAGTTGAACAGCAGGAAACCGACAATCGTCAGCAACAGCACATTGCGGCGGCGCCAGCCACGGGTGGCGATGGTCATGGGGATCACCGCGAGCACCGAACCCAACGCATACGCGGTCACCATCTGGCCGGCCATCGAAGGAGAAATCGCCAACCCTTCGCTGATCAGCGGCAACAGGCCGGCCGGCAGGGTTTCGGTGACGATGCAGATGAAGCCCGTCATGGCCAGCGCGAGCAACGCGCCGATGGGCAGGCTTTTCGGCGCGGCCGATAAAGTGAGTGAGGGTGTCACTGGGGGTACTCCTTGAGAAGAGAAATTCAGACTTAAATACCGATCGATATAAAATACTGGCGGCAGGCGCCGGTCGTTGTCAACGACTTATGTATCGACTAGTATCCAAATCACTTTCCGAGGAGTGTTTGATATGGCGAGAACCGGTCGCCCCCGCGCATTCGATCGCGACGACGCCGTCGACCAGGCCATGCAACTGTTTTGGCAACACGGCTACGACTCGACCTCCCTCGCCCTGTTGAAGGCAGAACTGGGCGGCGGCATATCCGCGCCAAGCTTCTACGCCGCATTCGGTTCCAAAGAAGCCCTGTTCGATGAGTGCGTGCAGCGTTACCTGGCGACCTTCGCCCAAGTCACCGAATGTCTGTGGGACGCAAGCCTGCCACCACGCCAGGCCATCGAAACCGCACTGCGCCAGTCGGCGCGCATGCAATGTGACGACGGCCATCCCAAGGGCTGCATGGTCACCCTCGGCGTGATGAGCGCGCCCGGCCCGGAAAACGCCCGCGTCGTCGAAGCCCTCACCCAGTCCCGCGCCCGCACGCGTGCGGGGATTCTGGCGTGTGTCGAGCGTGGTATCGCTGCCGGCCAATTACCCGACCAACCTGAGTCCCGCGCCATTGCAACGGCGTTCGACAGCTTCCTGCAAGGCATCTCCATCCTCGCCCGAGACGACACGCCGCTTGATCGCGTTGATGCGGCGATCACCCAAGTCATGCGGGCGTGGGACGTGATAGCTACCCCGCAAGACTGAACACGCAAATTCGACTGTGGCAAGGGAGCTTGCTCCCGCTGGACTGCGCAGCGGGACCGCTTTTGCGAGTTGCAACTCGCCCACGTCAATGAGGCAGACCACATCAGTGCCTTCCGATACGTAAAGGGGCACCCGGGTTATCCGGTTTTCTGGGAGTTTGCCTACGACATACACGCTCAAGGCAAACGCTGGATTCTGCTAGGGTGCAGCAGCGACTGACCTGCTCTTTGCCATTCACTTACTGTCTGTTTTTATGGAACGATCGATGGACATCACCAATACCCAGGAAGAAAACGCCCTCGAACACTCACTGCGCCTAGCGGCGGATGAGCCCGCGCACCGACCGGATTTTTTCAAAACCCTGTTGAGTTCAACCATCTACGTGCTCGGCACCACCGGTACCGGCGAAGGCCCGGCCCATCTTGAGGCGGGCAGCAACATCAGCATCGCGCATTGGCAAAAACCGGATGGTTCTGCGGTCATCCCGTTTTTCTCTTCACTGCAAACCCTGCAAAAGTCGATCGACAGCGAACAGTCCTACATCGAAATCCCGGCCAGAGCCCTGTTTGAAATCACCCTCGGTGCGCAGCTTTTCCTCAACCCTAAATCGCCGTATGGCAAAGAGTTTTACCCGGAAGAAGTGCGCAACCTGCTCTCCGATGCGATCGGCCAAAAACCGACACAACGCACCGTCGAAAAAGACACCCGAGTGCTGCTCGGCCAGCCGTCGGAGTACCCGACGCAGATGATCAACTCGCTCACGCAACTGCTCGCCAAACACCGCAACGTAAAACGTGCGTTTCTGGCGTTGATGCACGACGCCTCGACGGATCAAAAGCCTCACTTGATCGTAGGCATCGAGGCGGACGGCGACATTGAACTGATCATGCGCGAAGCCGGTAACGTCGCCGGCGACACCGCGCCGGATGGCGAGCCCGTTGATCTGTACCGCGTCAGCGAAGGTGAAACCGGCCTGAGCGATTACTTTCTCAAGCAAACCGTGCCCTTCTATGAACGCAAGTCGGCAGGCTGGCTGCGTTCATTGTTTGGCTTTGGCAACGCATGAGTGAGCGCAACGCCGCGATAACCGCAGATCAGGCGTGCGCCATCGTGCTCGCCTTGTTTGACGGTGTCATGAGAGATGGCAAACCCGAGCGCTTTGTCATTCAGAACTGTGAGCTGTCCGCCCACAGCGATTACTGGGTCATCCGCTGCAACAGCGAGGATTACGTCGTCCACGGCATGACGCAGTTCTGCTACGTCGGTGTGAATGCCCACCTGATCAACGTGGTGACCGGCGAGCACGAGGCGGTCGCCAGTTGCATCAGTGTCGAGGAGTATCTGCAGGACAAATACGACCTGGATGCAGCGGCGGGCAAACAGTATGTGCTGACCCCGGCATTGGACCCTGCTGATAAACCGGCGCTGATCAATCTGCGCCAAAAACTGCAGTGCACCTACCCGCAAACCCTCGCGTTGCTGAAAGGCCCGCAACGGTTATGGCTCACGGGCACACGCAGGCTCCTGGAAGACGCGCAGCGACTGCTTGGCGAACAAGGCATCACTACGCAAATCGAGTTGTTGCCTGATGTCGGTGAAGCCATCGTCATCGGCGTCCAAACCTGGCACATCGAAGCGGTGCTGAAGGCGCTGCGCAAGCGGTTGAGTTGAGTGAGGAATGACCCGCTGCCACAGTGCTTGATCAGGCAACAGAACCCCTCCCGACGAGAAAGGTCTGCTCTAGTATCACTCTCGGGAATAGATCCAATGTCCGCGCAACGCAGCCTTGTAATACTCGCTCGGGGAGGATATGCCGCTCGAGGCGTGCTCTATCTGATCATCGGCATTTTCGCCTTGCTGGCAGCCCATGATTCGACAAAACCGAAGGACAGCCACCGGAGCCTCGAAGCACTGCTGGCCCAGCCGTTCGGCTATTTTTTAGTGGGACTTGTGGTGGTGGGGCTGCTCGCTTTTGGCGCCTGGCGTGTCCTGCAAGCCACGCGTGATGTCGATCATCACGGTAAAAACTTCAAAGGCCTGGTGATCCGTGCCGGCCTGTTGGCGGGAGGTGTCGTCAACAGCGCTCTGGCGTTTTTTGCATTGGGCCTGCTGATCAGCGGCATCAAAAGCTCGGGCAATTCGGCGGGGCAAACCAAAGACTGGCTGGCCCATCTTTTATCCTGGGAATACTCGAACGTGTTGGTGTACCTGATCGCCCTCGTTCCGCTGGGTGTAGGGATTGCCCACCTCATCAAGGGATGGAAGGCGTCGTTCGAAAAGTATTTTGAAGCCGACGAGGACGTCATGCGCTACGTCCGGCCGGTGTCGCGGTTCGGCCTGATAGCCCGTGGCGTGGTGTTTATAGAGATTGCCTTGCTACTGGCACTCAGCGGTTCCGCTTATCAAGCGATGGACCCACCCGGTATGAAGGAAGCCCTCGACGCCTTGCAGAACTTGCCTGCTGGATGGCTGATTTTGATGGTGATGGCCTTGGGGCTGATTGCTTTCTCGGTTTACAGCTTCTCTGAAGCTTTCTGGCGCAAGATCAACATGGACGTGCCCGGCGTATCGAGAGCTTAGGTTGAAGCCGTCACGGCGCTCAACCGTTCGGATTAGAGCAGGCGTGGCGTTAACCGGCGGTGGGCGAGCCTGGGTGCCGGCTCTTCATCAGCGTATGGGCGGCAGAGGAATTCGCGTATCAGTTCTGCTGTTCGCCTGGCGCTGGTGACCACGAAAAAATGCCCTTCCCCCTTCAATACATTCACTTCGGCATGGCGAAGGGAACGGCGCAGGATATGTGCGTTGTACATCTGCACCAAGGTGTCGCGATCACCCGTGAGGATCAGCGTGCGCTGGCGCAGACGAGACAGGCGCAGCAGACTCGTCCATCCGACCAACGCCGCGAGCTGATAATAGTAAGTCCGCGGATTAACCGAGAGCATGCCTTTCACCACACCAAAGCGCAGCAGCGTCTGGATCGAATGGCGGTTCCCTTCGCTTTTGCGCGGCTTGGCGGTTTTGCTTCGAGCAAAAAACTCCATGATGTCGGCGGGCTTCACCAGCATCACCGGGCCGGCGGAGGTAGCGGCGAGGATCAGCCGGCGCACCCTTTCTGGATGACGCAGGGCGAACTCTTGCGCCAGTGCCCCGCCCCAGCTCACGCCGAAGACATCGACCTGAGCCAATCCCAATTGCTCGAGCATCTCGGCGATCAGGTCGGCATAGCGCGGCAGCCGCATCGGCCAGCGGGGCATTTGCGATTGGCCTACGCCTGGCACGTCCAGCGTAACGGTCGTGTAATCGCCCAGTTCAGCGCGCAACGTATCGAAGGTACGGATCAAGCCACCCAGGCCATTAAGTAGCAGCAGCGGCGAGCCTTGTCCGCAGATCGAAACGTTCAACGGCAAACCTTGTGCGGTTAACGTGTGTGTTGTCATGGCGTTCCCTTGCTGCAACCTCAGTTCAAACAGAGATGCCCCCGCTCGCCTGTGAATCAACCGCAGGCAATCCCAGCGACACCCCCAGATTAGCCAAGTATTCGCCAAACCCTCCGCGACATTTGTAATCCTTGCGGGCGCTGGTGATCACAGGATTCGTTGCCGTCCAGACGATATGCGCGCCAATCCTCTTGAGGTCCGCAACCAAATGGACGTCTTCGTGTGCAGTAAGGTGCTGGAAGCCGCCGGCGTTCCGATAGGCCTCGGCACTCAGGCCCAGGTTGGCGCCGTGAATGTGCCGGTGATTCTCGATGAACTGATAATGCTCCATGTACGCTGAGCGAACCCAATCACCATGGTCATTCCAGCTATCCACCTCGACCGTCCCACAAACTGCGTCAGCGTTGAATTCAATCTGCCGTGCCAACCAATCGGGTGGCACAACGGTGTCGGCATCGGTGAAGGCAAGCCATTTCGCCCCAGCGGCGAGCAAGTGATCTGCACCGGTGGCTCTCGCCTTGCCCACGTTCTGAAAACACACCTCAATCCCGTCGACACCGTGCGCTGAAACAATCTGTGCGGTCTGATCAGTGCAATCGTCTAAAACCACGACTACGCAAACTGGCTGGCCCGCCAATGCAGGATGTTCAGCGGCGAACAGCACAGACGTCAGGCAGGCCGTGATGTGCCGCTCTTCATTATGGGCAGGTATCACAACACCGATCATACGTAACCTCCGACTACCAAAATGACAGACTCCAGCAGTCGACCTGCTTGCACTCCAATAGGTTTAAAAAATGATAAGAGCGCCCGCATTGCCGACCGCTAGTCATTTGCGCCGCCAACACTCTGAACTTACGTTCGAGGTTGCTCCTCTCCCACTTACCAATCCGCTGAAGCAGGTAAGACGTCATGAGAGCACTCACCTACCACGGCGCGCACAGCGTCAAAGTCGACACGGTTCCTGACCCGGTGATCGAGGAAAACGACGACCTCATTCTGCGCGTCACCGCGACGGCGATCTGTGGATCTGACCTGCACCTCTATCGGGGAAAGATTCCAACCGTCGAGCATGGCGATATCTTCGGCCATGAGTTCATGGGGATCGTCGAAGAGACAGGTTCAGCAGTGACCGCCGTACAACCCGGCGACCGAGTAGTGATCCCTTTCGTCATTGCCTGTGGCAGCTGTTTTTTCTGTCAGATGGACTTGTTCGCAGCCTGTGAAACAACCAATACCGGTCGCGGAGCGATCCTCAACAAAAAGGCGATTCCGTCCGGTGCTGCGCTCTTCGGTTACAGCCATATGTACGGTGGAGTGCCGGGTGGCCAAGCGGAATACGTGCGCGTACCCAAGGCCAACACCGGGCCTTTCAAGGTGCCGGGGACGTTGTCGGATGAAAAGGTTCTGTTCCTTTCCGACATCCTGCCTACCGCTTGGCAAGCGGTCACCAATGCAGGGATTGGCCAGGGTTCGAGCCTCGCCATCTACGGTGCCGGGCCTGTCGGTTTGTTGAGCGCCGCGTGCGCGCGGATGCTCGGCGCCGAGCAGATTTTCATGGTCGATCACCACCCCTACCGTCTGGCCTACGCGCAAAAAACCTATGGCGTGATCCCGATCAACTTCGATGAGGATGATGATCCGGCCGACACCATCATTCGCCAGACCAAAGGAATGCGCGGCGTCGATGGCGCCGTCGATGCGGTGGGTTTTGAAGCGAAAGGCAGCACCACCGAAACAGTGCTCGCCACACTGAAACTGGAGGGCAGCAGCGGCAAAGCCCTGCGCCAATGCATTGCTGCGGTAAGGCGCGGCGGCACCGTGAGCGTGCCGGGCGTGTATTCAGGCTTCATCCACGGTTTTCTGTTTGGCGACGCGTTCGACAAGGGCCTGACCTTCAAAATGGGCCAGACCCATGTGCAGCGGTTTCTGCCTGAACTCCTGGGGCACATCGAGACAGGTCGTCTCTCCCCCGAAGTCATCATCAGCCACCGCATGTCGCTGGAGCAGGCTGCTGAGGGCTACAGGATTTTCGATAAACGAGAGGAAGATTGCCGCAAGGTGATCCTGACCCCCGGAAGTCCTCATGTCGCTGTACCGGAGATCGACGATAGCGCAGCGGTTCTGGCTACCTAGCGCGGGGGTTACGCAGCAACGACGAGATTGCTCGGGCATTTAACGAGGGGTCTCGTCGTTTTCCTTTCTGGCTTATCGATCAACGGCCACGGCCGATGGCCTGAGTATTGCGACAGCGATGTTGTTTCAAACACATATAGTCATTCATAAAGCCTGAATCGCATTGAGGGTGGAGACGTAGGCTCGTCACTAACCCAAAGCAGTGTCGAGGAACATCATCACTCCGAAACCGAGCATCAAACCCAGAGTCGCCGGCGTCTCGTGTCCGTTCCTGTGGGTCTCGGGAATCACCTCATGGGACACCACGAAAATCATGGCGCCGGCTGCCAACCCCAGAGCAATCGGATAGCCCAATGCAAAACTGCTGGAAATGCCCAATCCGACGATGGCGCCAATCGGTTCCATCAAGCCCGAGCCCACCGCGATAAGTGCCGCACGCAGTGCAGAAATGCCGGTCACGCGTAATGCCAATGCCACAGCCAGGCCTTCGGGAATGTCTTGAATGGCGATCGCAGTGGTCAGCGGGAGCCCGACCTTCATATCGCCGTTGGCGAAGCTCACGCCAATGGCCATGCCTTCCGGCAGGTTGTGCAGCGTGATGGCGAGGACGAACAGCCAGACACGATTGATGCGCTGCGCTTCGGGGCCACGGCGACCACTTTTCTCGTGTTCATGAGGCACGAATCGATCCAGACCGACCATCAGCGCTACGCCCAATGCCAACCCTGCAACCACCACGCACGCGGCAAGCAACTGGTTATCGCAAAGCGCCTGAGCCGCTTCAATGCCGGGCAGAATCAGTGAAAACGAACTGGCGGCCAACATCATTCCGGCGGCGAAGCCGAGCATGATGTCCTGCGTTCGGGCGGCGATATCGCGCAACGCAATCGCGACCACAGCGCCCAACGCCGTCGCCGCGAAGCCAGACATGCCGCCAAGAAATGCGAAGTGCAGATTCTGTTGATTGGCACCGACGAAGGCGCCATACCCGCTGATCAATAGAAAGACTGTCACCCCAATCAGAATTGACCAGAATGCCAGCCCGCCCCACCCGGAGCCTGAGACCCGGGAGACCCAGGAACGAAATGGCGTGCCTGATGAGGTTAACGGCTCGGGCATGGCGACCTCCTATTTTCTTGAATCGGTGTTTTCAGTGGAACCGGATAGCGACCGCAGGAACAGCCTGGAGACACGCTGCGCGCCACGATCAAAAGCCACGCGGGCATCAAACAACTGCAGAGCAGATGGACTGCGCTGCACGGGTTTCTGGTTAGCCATGGTATGAGCCCCTTTGTATCAGATGAAAAACCGCGCGCCAGATGAGCGCAGCGACCTCAGTGATAATCCTCACCGGCGACCGCCCGCCGATACGCTTCGTCCGCATCCCTTCGCAGGTCGCGCCATTCGCTCAGCGTCAACAGCCCCAACCGATCCATCTCATCAGATTGGCGCAACAGTTCGTCGTGGTAGGCATCGGGGCAGTCCATGCGCAGCGCCCGATTGTCCAGCGCACGGTGCCAGGCATCCAAGGCATGCAATCTTGATTCTTGCTCAGGCGTCAGCTGATTCTTGAAAGCATTCATGACACGCACCCCGGAGATTTCCCTGAAAACGTTAACGGGACTGCGCAGCAACATTGCCCTGAGCCCCTCAGAGCAGAGGACGGATGCGTTGACACGAGAGTTCAACGTGGTTGATGAGCGTTCATCCGGCGGTTCACACGCGGGATGGAAATGGGGCGACCCACGCATTGATCCGAGACACCCGGACGCTCAACGTTAAGGTGGTTTGCGGCAGGTGCAAATGGCTGCCTTAGCGCTTTTCGCTGATCGACTTCGAGCTGATGCGATCACTTGGAGAGTCACACTTTGAAAATTGCCAGCGCCAGAACCTACGACAGGCGCGTTGATCTTGTGGCCAGGGAGCTCGCTCCCTGGCCGTTTATCCCGAATTAGCCAGGCACAAGCACTAAGCCGGCTGCTTCAACTCGACGTTATCCAGCGCCTTGTTCACCGCCAACTCCCCCAACATCACCACCTGCGCAATCCCCAACAGCGTATTGCGGTTCGGCCCTTCCA